>NZ_CP019388.1:2622500-3349669 GCF_001971725.1 Winogradskyella sp. J14-2
AGTGTACCTGTTGTTCCGCCAGGGGCATTGCAGGGTAGCTACGTTCGGAAGGGATAAGCGCTGAAAGCATATAAGCGCGAAACCCACCACAAGATGAGATTTCTTTAAAGGGTCGTGGAAGATGACCACGTCGATAGGCTACAGGTGTAAAGGCAGCAATGTCATAGCCGAGTAGTACTAATAACCCATAGGCTTATTGTACGCCGCTCTTTTTATAGGTACAACAATCATGTGATTTTTTCAATATGTCAACAATATTAGTGTTGTATATGTTTATGACAACCAAGATTTAAGGTGGTTATAGCGACGGGGCTCACCTCTTACCATTCCGAACAGAGAAGTTAAGCCCGTTTGCGCCGATGGTACTACATCCGTGGAAGAGTAGGTCGCCGCCTTTTTTGAAAACCCTTGCTATTACTTAGTAAGGGTTTTTTGTTTTTTAGCTATTTTAAATAGCTAATACCCTTTTTTGATTTATATTCTTAATTTTACTATTAATGAATAACAATAAAGAGTTACAGTTAGCTTGGGATTTCGTAAATAAAAGCAGTCGAAATATTTTTTTAACAGGTAAAGCTGGTACAGGAAAGACAACTTTTCTTCATAAGTTAAAATTAAAATCACCTAAAAGAATGGTTATTGTTGCTCCTACAGGTGTAGCTGCAATTAATGCTAAAGGTGTAACTATTCATTCATTTTTTCAATTGCCTTTTGGACCAGTATTACCTGATAATATGCGTTCAAGTAAAAATGGATTTAAAAATAAGTTCAGTAAAACTAAGATCAATATTATTAAATCTTTAGACTTATTAGTTATTGATGAGATTAGTATGGTTAGAGCTGATTTATTAGATGCTATTGATAAAATTCTGAGACGATATAAAGATAGAAATCAAGTTTTTGGTGGTGTCCAAGTTCTTATGATTGGTGATTTACAACAATTATCACCAGTTGTAAGAGATAATGAATGGGAATTGCTAAAACCATTTTACAACAATCCTTATTTTTTCAGTAGTCATGCTTATCAATATTGTAACCCAATAACTATTGAGTTAAAACATATTTATAGGCAAGACAATCCCAAATTTATTGAGATTTTAAACGAAATAAGATCTAATAGACTATCTCAAAATTCAATAGAAGAACTTAATAAACGTTTTGATTCAAATTTTTCACCTTCAGAAAATGAAGGCTATATATTTTTAACGACTCATAATAGTAAAGCTGATCAAATTAATAATTCAGAATTAGATAAACTTTCAACAAAAAACGTAAGTTATTCAGCTAAAGTAGAAGGTAAATATCCTGAACATTCTTTTCCTAATGAAGATAAATTAGTATTGAATGTAGGTGCACAAGTCATGTTTATTAAAAACGATAGCTCACCAGAAAAACGTTATTTCAATGGTAAAATTGGAAAAGTTATTCATTTAGACAGAGACGAAGTTGTTGTTAAATGTCCTGATGATGATTTTACAATTATTACAAAACCTGAAACTTGGGAAAACATTACCTACAAAGTTGATAAGGAAACAGACGCTATAACTGAAGAAAAGATTGGTAGCTATACTCAGATGCCTTTACGTTTAGCTTGGGCTATCACAATTCATAAAAGTCAAGGCTTAACCTTTGAAAAAGCTGTAATTGATGCAGATGGTGCCTTTGCCCATGGCCAAACTTACGTAGCCCTGAGTAGATGTAAATCTTTAGAAGGTTTAGTCTTAAAGAGTAAGATTGATTCTAGACATATTATAAATGATACTAATGTTCTTAATTTTACTAAACAAGCTGAAGAAAACCAACCAGATGAAACAGAATTAAAACAATCAAAATCTATATTTCAGCTTCAATTAATTTCTGAAGTTTTTGATTTTTTTCAATTTATATATCCCGTTAATAGAATTTTAGATATCTATTATAAAAACAGAGGAAGTATCGAAGGTCACTTAGAGCAACCTTTAACTAGTATAAAGAATCGTGCTACAAACTTACTGAAAGTAGCTAATACATTCAAAAATCAATTAAAAGAATTAGCTCAAGATAAGTTGCCAGAAAACGATCAAGTGATACAAGAACGTTTTAAAAAAGCTATCAATTATTTTTCTGATGAGACTAAAAGCAAGATTATAGATGAATATCAAAACTTTAGTTTTAGCACAGATAACAAAGCTTTAGATAAAGATATTAGCAAACAATTAGATACGATTGAAGAACTTATAGCAACTAAAAAACTCTATTTCTCTGAATTGAAAGATGGTTTTGAAGTCAATAAGTTTTTAGGATTAAGAGCAAAATCGGTTTTTTTAACTAAAGACCAACCTAAAAAGCTTAGAAAAACGGTGATTGATGTTACAACAAATATCGAGTTATTTGAACTGTTAAGAACCTTAAGAAACACACTAGCGCAAGAACATGATTTAATTCACTATCAAATATTCACCCAAAAATCACTTTACGAAATGTGTAAGACCTTACCAACGACCAAAAAGGAACTGTTACAAGTAAATGGTTTTGGTAAACTGCGGGTTGAAAAGTATGGAAACGATATTCTATCGGTAATCAAAGATTACTGTGAAGATAATGGTATTGACACTTCAGATGTTAGTCAATTTCAATTGGTAGAAGAAAAAAAGCCAAAACGAAAAAAAGGTGACACACAAAAAGAATCTCTAGCACTTTTTAAGGAAGGAAAAACAATAGAAGAAATTGCTCACCTTAGAGAATTAAATGAAAACACAATTTTTGGTCATTTAGCTAAATTTATTAAATCGGGTGAAATTAAAATTTATGATTTAATGCCAAAAGCGCATTATCAAGAATTAAAAAAATTGATACCAAAACATTCATTTGATACGCTTTCAGATTTAAAACATCAACTAGATGATAAATATAGTTATGGCGAAATCAGGTTAGTTTTAGAGGAGTTAAATTCATAAAAAAGGCTTCAACATTATATGCGAAGCCTTTTCAATTTTATATAATTGAGATATTATCCTTTAATAACACCTCTAGAAATTACAATTTTTTGGATTTCAGAAGTGCCTTCATAAATTTGAGTGATTTTTGCATCACGCATTAAACGCTCTACGTGGTATTCTTTTACAAAACCATTTCCACCGTGTATTTGTACAGCTTCTACCGTTTGTTCCATTGCAACTTTACTAGCGTATAATTTTGCCATAGCACTTGCCATGTCATAATTATTACCTTGGTCTTTGTCCCAAGCCGCTTTCATTACTAACATACGAGCAGCTTCAATTTCGGTGTACATATCAGCAAGTTTAAAAGCAACTGCTTGATGGTTGCAAATTTCAGTACCAAAAGCTTTACGCTCTTTACTATATTTTAAAGCAAGCTCGTAAGCACCAGAAGCAATACCTAAAGCTTGTGCAGCAATACCAATACGTCCACCTGAAAGTGTTTTCATTGCGAATTTAAAACCAAATCCGTCTTCACCAATTCTGTTTTCTTTTGGTACTTTAACATCGTTAAATTGAAGTGTGTGTGTATCACTTCCTCTAATGCCTAATTTATCTTCTTTAGGACCAATATCAAAACCTTCCATACCTTTTTCAACTATAAAAGCATTGATTCCTCTGTGTCCTTTTTCTCTGTCTGTTTGTGCAATTACTAAATAAACATCAGATCTACCTCCATTAGTAATCCAATTTTTTGTTCCATTAATTAC
Organism: Winogradskyella sp. J14-2; assembly: GCF_001971725.1. Taxonomy (NCBI): domain Bacteria; kingdom Pseudomonadati; phylum Bacteroidota; class Flavobacteriia; order Flavobacteriales; family Flavobacteriaceae; genus Winogradskyella; species Winogradskyella sp. J14-2. The sequence continues at coordinate 2,626,189 of NZ_CP019388.1, forward strand.
ATAATGGTCACCTTTATCAATTGCAGTTGTTGTTTGTGATGTTGCATCACTACCAGCCTCAGGTTCACTTAAGCAAAATGCACCAATCTGCTCACCAGTAGCTAATTTTGTTAAATACTTTTGTTTTTGTTCTTCAGTACCATAAGCCTCAAGACCATAACAAACCAACGAATTATTTACAGAAACCATTACAGAAGCAGACGCATCAATTTTAGAAAGCTCCTCCATAATAAGCACGTACGAAATTGTATCCATACCGCTACCACCATACTTTGGGTCTACCATAATGCCCATAAACCCTAATTCGCCCATTTTACGAACTAATTCGTCCGGAAAAGTTTGTGTATTATCACGTTCAATAACACCAGGAAGTAATTCTGTTTGAGCAAAATCTCTGGCCGCATCACGAATCATTAAATGTTCTTCAGTTAAGCTAAAATCCATATAGTAAATTAATTATTGATTTGTTAAAAAATTCATGCAAAGATAACGCTTTCTTGCTGTATTTTCAATAAGTAATATTATTTTTACTAATATGATAAAAACTGAATATAAAGTTGTTGCGGTAATGTCTGGAACGTCTTTGGATGGTATAGATCTTATGTATGCAAGTTATAATTTTCATGAGGATTGGAGCTTCAAAATTTATCATGCGGAAACACTAAAATATTCAACCGAATGGAAAACTATCCTAAGCGCTCTCGTAGACAATTCTCTCGAAGAATTAAAGGAATTAGATTTTGCCTATTCTGAATATTTGGCTAACGCGATAAAAAGTTTTATAACCAAGCACAATCTCAGTGAAATAGACTTTATATCTTCCCATGGACACACTGCATTGCATCAACCAGATAAAGGGCTAACCTATCAAATAGGTAATCAACAGATTTTGGCAGATATCCTTAATAGAAAAGTAATTTGCGATTATAGAGTGCAAGATGTTGAGTATGGTGGACAAGGGGCACCATTAGTACCAATAGGCGATAAAATGCTTTTTTATGATTATGATTACTGTTTAAATTTAGGTGGGTTTGCAAATGTTTCGTTTGAAAAAAGTAATAGGCGTATAGCCTTCGATATTTGTCCAATTAATATCGTAATTAATCATTATGCTTCTACAATTAATTTAGAGTATGATGACAGAGGAAAGACAGCCTCAACAGGTAATGTACACCAAGGTTTATTACACCAATTAAACCAACTTGAGTTTTATAAACAATCCGCACCAAAATCACTGGGTTTAGAATGGGTTAAAGCACACATCTTTCCAACTATAGATAGATTTGAACTTAAAACCAGAGATATATTAAGAACTTTTACAGAACATATTGTGGCACAGATAGCCTTAATTTTAAAAGGGAAAGAGTCGAAAACATTAATTACTGGAGGTGGAGCTTACAATGATTTTTTAATAGAACAACTTAAATTAAAAACCCAGTCCAAGATCATAATTTCTGATAACCAAATAATAGAATTTAAGGAGGCTTTAGTATTCGGTTTATTGGGCATTCTTAGAGATAGAATTGAAATTAATTGTCTTAAAAGCGTAACTGGGGCAACTAGAGATCATTCCTCGGGTAAAATTTTATATCCCAATACTTAAAATTAATAATTAATTCACTTTTTAGGTATCTGAGTTTTTTATATTTGTTACCACTAACTAATATATATAAGTTGATAAAGACATTACTTCACAAATACGAAAACAAATCCCCAGAAATAGTATTTCACTGGAATGATCCAGAGACAGATGCCGAAGGATGGACAGTTATAAATTCTCTAAGAGGAGGTGCCGCTGGTGGCGGAACAAGAATGCGCAAAGGCTTAGATATGAATGAAGTACTTTCGTTGGCAAAAACAATGGAAGTAAAATTTACGGTATCTGGTCCAGCTATAGGCGGCGCAAAATCAGGAATTAACTTTGATCCACACGATCCAAGAAAAAAAGGAGTTTTAGAGCGCTGGTATGCTGCGGTTTCGCCATTACTTAAAAGCTATTACGGAACAGGAGGAGATCTCAATGTTGATGAAATACACGAAGTGATTCCAATTACCGAAGAAAGTGGTGTTTGGCATCCGCAAGAAGGAGTTTTTGAAGGGCATTTTAAACCCACCCAAGCTGATAAAATTAATAGAATAGGCCAGTTAAGGCAAGGAGTCATCAAGGTTATTGAAAACCCTGAATATTCCCCAAATGTATCTAGAAAGTATACGGTCGCAGATATGATAACAGGTTTTGGGGTGGCTGTGGCAGCAAAACACTTTTACGATTTATACGAGGGCTCAATAAAAGGGAAACGTGTCGTTGTACAAGGTTTTGGAAACGTTGGTGCTGCAGCAGCATTTTATTTTGCTCAAATGGGAGCAAAGATCGTTGGCATTATCGATATCGTAGGCGGTTTAATCAATGAAGAAGGGTTCACCTTTAAAGAGATTACAGACTTATATCTCAATAAAAACGGAAATACACTTGTGGCTAAAAATCTCATTCCGTTTAATGAAATCAACAAAAAAATATGGTCTCTAAAGACCGAAATATTCGCACCATGTGCAGCATCTAGATTAGTTACAAAAGAGCAGATTGACCAAATGATAGATACAGGTCTAGAAGTCATTACATGTGGGGCAAACGTACCTTTTGCAGATAAAGAAATTTTCTTTGGACCGATTATGGAGCATACTGATCAAAAGGTAAGTTTAATACCAGACTTTATTTCTAACTGTGGGATGGCACGAGTATTTGCATATTTCATGGAACGAAAAGTGCTAATGACAGATGAAGCCATTTTTAGTGATACTTCAAAAGTTATAAAAAAAGCACTACAAGAAGTTAAAAACAACAATCCTTCAAATACAGGAATAAGCGAAACTGCATTTGAGATTGCACTTAGACAATTAATTTAAAAAATAGATCCCTTAATTTATGGAAACCGTAATAATCCTAGTTTTTGTATTTGGCTATTTAGCCATTACTCTCGAACATAATATTAAAATAGATAAACTTATTCCTGCATTAGTAATGATGGCTATAAGTTGGGCGTTAATATCATTGGGTATAGATGATTTCTCACAATGGTTTGATTCTGCCAAGCATAACCTCATGGAGAACTTTGGACTGCTAAACCACGATGAGAAAATGCATCTTATGGAAGAGACACTGCTGCATCACTTAGGTAAAACAGCCGAAATTTTAGTGTTTCTTTTAGGAGCCATGACTATTGTAGAGATTATAGATTATTTTGATGGCTTCTCTACAATAAAAGCAGCTGTTAATTTTAATAGTAGAAAAAAATTACTTTGGATGTTTTCTATCTTGGCTTTTATCTTATCAGCAATAATCGATAACCTTACAGCTACGATCGTTTTAATTTCCATCTTACAAAAAATAGTAAAAGACAGAGATGTAAGAATTTGGTTTGCAGGTTTAATAATAATTGCCGCTAACGCTGGTGGTGCATGGTCGCCAATTGGTGACGTTACAACTACTATGCTTTGGATTGGGGACAAAGTATCTACAGGAAAACTATTCTCGTATTTATTTATTCCATCAGTAATTTGTATGGCAGTACCTACCTTTATCGCGTCCTTACTTCCTGCATTTAAAGGAACAGTAGAATTGCAAGAAGCTGATGAAAAGCCGAAAAGTAAGTTTAGTTCTACCATGCTGTTTTTAGGATTGGGAGCCATAATTTTTGTTCCAATTTTTAAGGTCATTACGCATCTGCCTCCATATGTAGGCATGATGCTATCGCTTGGTGTAGTTGCAATTTTTGCAGAAGTGTATAGCAATTCTAAGTTTGCTATTTCTGCTGCATCGGCAGGGCACAGTGAGCATGAAGAACACGCAAGCCATAGCCCAGTGCACTACTCATTATCTAAAATAGAATTACCTAGCATATTATTCTTTCTAGGAATTTTAATGGCTGTAGCCGCACTAGAATCTTTAGGAATTTTATTTGGCTTTGCAGATTCACTACAAACATCCATGCCAATGATGGGTACTGAGTTACACGGAGAAGGCGTTTCAGATTTAGTCGTGTTATTACTAGGTGTCGGTTCTGCGGTAATAGACAATGTACCACTAGTAGCCGCAAGTTTAGGAATGTTTTCTGAACCTATGGATAACGAACTATGGCACTTTATAGCCTATTCTGCCGGAACAGGCGGAAGCATGTTAATCATTGGTTCTGCCGCAGGTGTCGTAGCAATGGGAATGGAAAAAATTGATTTTTTCTGGTACTTAAAGAAAATCTCATGGTTAGCTCTTGTTGGGTTTTTAGCAGGTGCAGCTGCATTTATGGCTACCAGAGCTATATTCTAACATACTTAAGTTAAAAACTCAGCGTTATAACTTACAGTAACTTTTAAACTTAAAACTTATTATATGATATTACTAAGTAATATTCAAGATGGTGCAGAAGTATTAGCAGAAGGGGAGCAAGTAGAAAAAACACTTTCCATTATTGAGTTAATCACTAGTGGTGGAACTTCAGGAATGGTAATAATTCTTATCCTATTCCTACTTCTTATTGTAGCAACCTATATTTATTTTGAAAGAATTTTTGCCATCAAAGCAGCTTCTAAAGTAGATTCTAATTTTATGAATCAGATTAAAGATCATGTTAGTAATGGAAAAATAGATTCTGCCCAGATGTTATGTGCACAACAAAACTCACCAGTTTCTCGATTAATTGCTAAAGGCATTACTCGTATTGGTAAGCCACTAGAAGATATTAATACCGCAATTGAAAACGCTGGACGATTAGAGATTTATAGCTTAGAAAAGAATGTAAGTGTACTTGCAACGATCTCAGGTGTAGCACCAATGATCGGTTTCTTGGGAACTGTAGTTGGTATGATACTTTCTATTTTTGAACTAGCTAATGCAGGCGGAACAATACAAATGGATGTTTTAGCTAGCGGACTTTATACTGCAATGACAACTACTGTTGGTGGCCTTATAGTGGGTATTATAGCTTATGTTGCCTATAATCACATAGTTGTAAAAACAAATAAGGTTGTTTATCAGATGGAAGCCAACTCTGTAGAGTTTTTAGATCACTTAAACGAACCTATCTAATTTATGAATATTAGAGGACGAAATAAAGTAACACCAGAATTCAATATGGCATCAATGACCGATATTGTATTCTTGTTATTGATCTTTTTTATGATTGCTTCAACTTTGGTAACTACTAATGCAATAGATATTATTTTACCAAAAGCCAGCGGTAAAACCGAAAATAAAAAATCTACAGCCGTAAGTATTAAGAAGGATTTAACCTATTACATAGATCAGAAGCGTGTTGGGGAAAGTGTTTTAGAAAATGAATTGGTAAAAGCGCTTTCAACACAAGAGCAACCAACAATTGTGTTGCGTGCCGAGAAGTCTGTTCCTGTTGAGAATGTTGTTAAGGTTATGGACATAGCCAATAGAAATAAATTTAAAGTGATTTTGGCAGTGCAACCAAATTAAAACGGCATCGTTTTTGAAATTAAGCTTTTAAAGTGTTTGATTTGAAGTGAAATATTTAGAGACCATACATCAACGTAATGCTGCAAGAATAACAGTGCTTATTGCACTCTTGTTATTTTTGTTATTGTTTTTTGTTGGTCCTCAATATTTAGATCCACCAGAAGAATATGGCGTTGCAGTAAATTTTGGAACTACAGATTTTGGGAGTGGAAACAAACCTTTGGCACAACCAAGAGAAGCAGTAGAAGAAAAAGTAGTTGAAGAATCTCAGCCAGAGCCATCAGTATCTGAACCTACTGAAGCTCCTCAAAAAACTGAGGATGTAATGACTCAGGAAGACGCAGAAGCCATCGCTATTAAAAAGCAAAAGGAAGCAGAGGCAAAAGCAAAAGCTGAAGCAGATCGTATTGCACGTGAAAAGCGTGAAGCTGAAGAACGCAAAAAACGTGAAGAAGCGGAGAAAGTAAAAAATCTTGATAATCTTATTGGAGGTGTGAAAAATTCAAAAGGTAATGATGATGGAGGTGAGGGACCAGATAACAAAGGAGCAAACAAAGGACAGCTGGATGGTGACCCATATGCGCCAAGTTATTTTGGTGGTTCTGGACCAGGAAAAGGAGGTGTTGGTTATGGACTAGGAGGTAGAGGAAAACCTTCTCGTCAAATCTTTAAACAAGATTGTAACGAATATGGTCTAGTCGTCGTAAGAATTGAAGTTAACAGACAAGGAAAAGTTGTTAAAGCTACTCCAGGTGAACGAGGTACAACTAATACAGCACCTTGCCTATTAGAGCCAGCAAAAAAAATTGCATTATCTCACAAATGGCCAGCGGACTCTAATGCTCCTGAGACACAAATAGGTTTTGTAAGTATTAATTTTGATTTAGGTCAATAACTCCTATGAATTATCAAGATACAGTCAATTGGATGTTTCAACAACTGCCAATGTATCAAAACAAGGGTAAATCTGCTTTTAAAAAAGATTTATCTAATACACTAAAACTTTCAGCACAACTTAATCATCCCGAAAAAAAATTTAAGTCTATTCATGTTGGTGGTACCAATGGTAAAGGCTCAACTAGCCATATGCTGGCATCCATACTCCAAGAAGCAGGTTACAAAGTTGGACTTTATACATCACCGCATTTAAAAGATTTTAGAGAACGCATTAGGATTAACGGAAAGGTTGTTTCAAAACAATTTGTCATTGGTTTCATAAAGCGGAACAAAGCTTTTTTAGAATCTAATAACTTATCTTTTTTTGAAATGACCGTTGGTATGGCTTTCGATTATTTTGCAAGGCAAAAAGTTGATATTGCTGTCATAGAAGTTGGTTTAGGTGGTCGTTTAGACTCTACCAACATAATTACTCCAGTCCTTTCTATAATTACCAATATTGGTTTTGACCATATGCAGTTTTTAGGTGATACACTCCAAAAAATTGCAGGTGAAAAAGCAGGAATTATTAAGCAAAATATTCCGGTTGTAATTGGTGAAACACAGCCTAAAACACGAGCAGTTTTTGAAGCAAAAGCTAAGTCTACAAATTCTGAAATATGCTTTGCAGATCAAATAGTCAAAGATGTTTTTGAAAGTGACTTAAAAGGGTCGTACCAAAAGCATAATATAAAAACCGTCATTCAGTCAGTTAAGGTCCTAACACATTTTGGGTATAATATTTCAAATCAAAACTTAAAAAATGGATTATTAAACGTTGTTAAAAATTCAGGTTTACAAGGACGATGGCAAGTATTACAAGAGAACCCAAAAGTTATTTGTGATACAGCACACAATAGCGAAGGCTTAAGTTATACCATGAGGCAATTACAATCGGAAAAGTATAATAATTTACATATTGTTTTTGGTGTTGTAAGCGATAAAGACTTAGAAGCCATACTGCCATTATTACCAAAAACAGCCACTTACTATTTCTGCAAACCCAATGTGCAGCGTGGACTAGATGCTAAAGTTTTAAAAACAGTTTTTAATTCAAACAATCTTCTAGGTAATGCATACGCAAGTGTAAAAGAAGCATTTAGCTGTGCTAAATTGTCGGCAGATAAAGATGATTTAATTTATGCTGGCGGAAGTACTTTTGTGGTGGCAGAAATAATTTAATTTTTTTAAAAAAATCTTTTGAGATTTTAAAAACTAGTCTATATTTGCAGTCCTAATAATTAGGGCGCGTAGCTCAGTTGGTTCAGAGCACTTGGTTTACACCCAAGGGGTCAGGGGTTCGAATCCCTTCGCGCCCACAAGAGTTCACAATTATGTGAACTTTTTTGTTTTATAAAGGGTCATTAACTCAGTTGGTTCAGAGTGTTACCTTGACAGGGTAGAAGTCACTGGTTCGAATCCAGTATGACCCACTTTAAAAATTAAATCCAAACACAAGTTTGGATTTTTATTTTAATAGAAATTCTAAAATTCGTTCTAAAGCCATCCCTCTAGATCCTTTAATTAAAATCGTAGCATTTTTTATATCTAGATTTTTTAAATAAGGCTTTAAATCTTCAAACGTTTTATATTTTTTAGTCGTTGGTTTGGTGGTAGTTTTGTGAAAATTCTCACCTACTAGAATAATATTTTTATCAAAATTATATTCCGCAAAATTGGTTATTGCCTGATGTTCCATTGCAGCTTCATTGCCAAGTTCAAACATGTCACCAAGAAAGAGATACTTGAGTTCTGCGTTGAGCTGCTTTAGATTTTTAAGTGCTGCTAACATACTGGTAGGGTTGGCATTATAAGCGTCTAAAATAATTTTTGTAGAGCCTCTTTCAATAATTTCAGAGCGATTATTATTAGATTGGTACCCTTCAATGGCTTTTTTTATGGCATCTGGTTCTACTTTAAAGTGTTGGCCAATGGCAACTGCTACTGCAATGTTACTATAATTATAATCTCCTATCAGTTGACTTTCAATTTCAATATGTTTGTAGTTTAAGATTACAAATGGGTTTGCACTTTTAAACTCAACAGTACAGTCGTTTTTTCGATCTTTGCCGAAACTCACAATGTTATTATAATTGCCAATTTGTTTTAGTTGTTTGGGATCGTCTGCGTTTATGAATGCGATTTTTTTATTTGTTTTTATAAAATCATACAATTCAGACTTGCCTTTTATTACACCTTCCACACCACCAAAACCTTCTAGATGGGCTTTTCCAAAATTTGTGATTAATCCAAAATCGGGCTCGGCAATACTGCAAAGAAATTCTATTTCTTTTTGATGATTGGCACCCATTTCAACAATACCAAAATCTAAATCTTTGGTAAAGGATAATAATGTAAGCGGTACGCCAATATGGTTGTTAAGATTTCCTTTGGTTGCATTTACCTTGTATGTTGTTGAAAGTACAGCTTTAATAAGTTCTTTTGTAGTGGTTTTACCATTACTGCCTGTTAAAGATATTATAGGGACCTTAATTACTTTGCGATGGAAAGTAGCTAAGTTCTGAAGTGTAATCAACACATCATTCACTAACAAACAACGATCATCTATTACTGCGTTTTTATCATCAATGACACAATATTTTGCTCCGTTTTCAAACGCTTGCTTTACAAATTTATTACCATTAAAATTATCGCCTTTTAATGCAAAATACATATCATTTTTACTGATTGTTCTTGTATCCGTAGAGACAGAAGCACAGGCTTCGAATTTTTTATAAATAGACGCTATTTCCATAAGCTAAAAATAAAAAAAGTCCTGATTATTATATCAGGACTTTTTCAATATTATTTACTAAATTATTTTAGTTACGTTTCTTTTGTGATTTTACTGATTTTGAACCTACTCTAGAAACTGCACATCTAAATCCTATATAGTCTGTGGCCATGTCTTGAGGGAAGTAACGACGTTGAGCAGGATCTATCCAGTATGCTCTATCTCTCCAAGAACCACCCTTGTAAACTCTAACTTCGTCATTTATTAAAGAGGTTCTATTGTTAGACTTGTCATATTCTCTTATCAGTTTACCACCAGCAGAGTCTACAGATACAGTATGCTTAGGTGAGTTGTACATCTTTCCTGTTGCATCTACTCTATTGTCACCTTCATCAAAACTTTCTCTGTAATAACGGGAAGAGCGTTTATCACCGTCTCTAAAGTTTCTGTTATCACTTTTATCGAACTGAGTTCTAAGATAAGTATCTTCATTATCAACAGGAACTTTTGCAATTTCGCCAGGAAGGTTACGAGCTATAATTTTACCGTTACTTAGCGTGTCGTAAACTATCTCATCTACAGTAACAATTTTTACTGTACCGTCTTCGTTTAAAGCATTTTTAGTATAAACATTACCTCTGTAATAGTTAAAGTCATTAAACTCGTCATCAACAATAGGACGATAAACATCAGCAACCCACTCAGCAACATTACCTGCCATATCATAAAGACCGTAGTCGTTCGGTTGGTAAGATTTTACTTCGGCAGTAATGTCAGCACCATCATCAGACCATCCTGCAATTCCACCGTAATCACCTTTGCCTTGCTTAAAGTTTGCTAATTGGTCTCCACGGTTTACGCGCTTGCCAGATCTTGTGTATTGTCCATCCCAAGGATATTTTTTACGTCCTCTGTAAACGTTATAGCTTCTTAACTCACTCATTCCTAAAGCTGCATATTCCCACTCTGCTTCAGTTGGAAGTCTGTATTTTACAGGAATTAACCCAGACTCTCTATTTGCATAGACATTGATAGGATTTCCATCAGCATCTGTTTGTTGTCTCCTTCTACCACCTTGTAATACATCTTCACTCCCTCCATATGTTTCGGTTGGCGCATTGATGTAAGTGTCTACATCAAAAGTGCTTTCTGCGCTTAGATCTGTATACTGAGCATCTCTTTTAATGTAACCTGCCTCTTGCAATGACATTTCTGCGACACGGTTAGATCTCCAATTCGCATATTCTACAGCTTGTATCCAACTAACGCCAACAACAGGATAGTTAGCATAACCAGGATGGCGCAAATAATTTTCTGTCATCATTTCGTTGTATCCTAAACGATTTCTCCATACTAAGGTATCAGGAAGTGCACCCTTGTAGATTAAAGCATAATTTGGGTCATCTGGTGGATATACTCTCTTAAGATAATCTAAATAAAATAGGTAATTTAGGTTTGTAACCTCTGTCTCATCCATATAGAACGACTGTATGTGTTGCTGATTTGGTGTGTTGTTCCAATCATGCATTGGGTCATCCTGTACTTTACCCATTGTAAAGGTTCCACCTTCTACAAATGCAGTCCCAGGAGGTGTTTCTTGTTCCTTAAAGCTAGTGTTGTATTGAAAACCACCATTTTTGTCATTGATTTTCCATCCAGTTGCACTATCTACGTTGCCTGAATTAGAGTTGCGCTTGCAACTAAAAATACTCGCGCAAAGCGTCAGTACAATTAAAAATTTTAGGTTTGAGACATTTTTCATATCCATATGTTTAAGTAAGCTCGTTAAATTTTAGTTCCGCAATATAACAATTAAAGGTAAACCAACAACTTTTTTTAACTCGAAAATTCAAAAAAATATGCATTTCATCCTTTTTTTTGAACACAATAACGGATTTTTGGTCGGTTTAACGTGTTATTTTGCTCTTTAATAACGTCCGCTAAAATAAATTATTGTTGTATTTTTGAAATAAAAATTGAAGGATCATAATAAGCCTGTAATATAGCCGTTATTTTACTGTGCCTAATACAATGTCAGGTTAGTGATATTTATTTTTGTTAATGGTGGGCTTTTAAATTATAACAAGTTAGATGAAAAATTGCTTTGTTCTTATTTCTACACTATTCTTCTTCTTCACTTTTGCACAACAAAAGCAATTTACTATTGATTGGAATGGTGATAAAGTGCTAGAAACGTCATACGGAAAGATTACGGTTCCTAGTTTTAACGAAAAGTATTTTAGTTATGATGACAAAAATGGATTATTATTTTTTACTCAATGGGATGCTGCAAGTGGCTATGTCGACGAAAATTCAGTAACTATTTCTAACATTTCTTACGAAACGATAAGTCAAGCTGCGCTAAAAAACTTGAAGACTAACCTAATTCCTAAGTCGGTTAAGTATAACTTTCGTAATACTAATGCTAGAAACAAACTCAGTTATTATTTTGAGATAAGTCCTATAATAAATGATAAAGGTATCTACAAGAAGGTTAAATCCTTTACTGTAAATTATAATGCTAGAACCAACAGGCCAAAATCTGTAGCAAAATCTGAAATTACAAATTCAGTATTAAGTTCTGGTGAATGGTATAAATTTTATATAGAAGAGTCTGGTGTTTTTCAGTTAACAAAAGGGTTTTTAACCAGTTTAGGTATTAATACGAATGCTGTAGACCCGAGAACCATCAAAATTTATGGCAATGGTGGTAGAATGCTCCCATTACTTAATTCCGCTAATTATCCGTTTGACGTAGTGGAGAACGCCATAAAATTTGTTGGTGAAGAGGATGGTAGTTTTGATAATGGTGATTACATCTTGTTCTACGGCGAAGGGCCAAAAACCTATAGTGAAGAAAGTCAGACCAATCTAAACCTTTACTCAGATAAGACTTATTATTACGTAAATGTAAGTTCTGGAAACGGTAAAAGAATTCAACAAATGCCAAGTATAGGAGCAGCTGCAGATATTCAAATTAATACGTTTCAAGATTATCAGTTTTATGAAGTAGATGCCTTTAATTTAGCTAAATTGGGCAGGCGATGGTTTGGGGATGATTTTGCGATTGAAAACCAACGTGTTTATAACTTTCAGTTTCCAAATTTAGTAACTAGTGAGACGGTTAGATTTGACATAGCAGTAGGGTCGGTTTCAGAAACTGATGGTACAACTATGGGCATTACCATAAATGGTAATTTTGTTTCTAGCCTTGGTCTAGGAACTATTAGTCCTGGCTCAGTTTTAGGTACTGCAAATGCATATGGTGATGATCTTAATATCACCACAGATGAAATTACAGTAACGTTAGATTATAACAATAATGGTAACCCATCAGCAAACGCATATTTAGATTACATAAATATTGAAGCTACCAGAAACTTAGCCTACGTTGGTGAGCAATTAATCTTTAAAAATAGAGAGGTTATAACAACACCTGGCATTGCCGAGTATAATCTTTCTAATGCCTCAGGAGTTCAAGAAGTTTGGGATATTACTGATAGATTTAATGTTTCTAATGTTTTAAATACTGAAGGATTAAGCAACTTAAGTTTCAAAACGGTCTCTGGTGAGGAACGTACATATTTAGCGTTTTCTATTTCTAACGTTATGCAACCCAAAAAGGACTCAAGATCTACCTTGGCAAACCAAAACCTAAAAGGGACAATATTTCTCAACAGCCAAGGTGCTTTTGAGGATATAGATTACTTAATAGTAACACCTGCAGAGTTAGTTTCTCAGGCAGAGCGTTTAGCTCAAATTAACAGAAACCAGTACAACCTTAACGTTAAAGTTGTAGAGCTTCAAACTATTTATAATGAGTTTAGTACTGGTAGTCAAGATATCGCTGCAATAAGAAATTTTATAAAATACGTCTACGATAATGCAAGCATTCCTAACAACAGGTTAAAATACGTATGCTTGTTTGGCGAAGGTTCTTATGATTACAAAAACAGGATAAATAATAATACTAATTTGGTGCCTTCATGGTATTCTACCGCAAGCTTTAGTCTTACCAATTCTTTTGTTTCAGATGATTTTTATGCCATGCTAGATGATAGTGAAGGAGGTATGGGAAGTGCTGACAGAATGGATATTGCTGTTGGTAGAATATTGGCCGAGGATATTCAGCGCGCAAAAGAACTGGTAGATAAAATTGAAGCGTATTATCAACCCGAGGCCTTCGGAAATTGGCGAAACAACGTCTTATTGGTATCTGATGATGTTGATGTAGCCTGGGAGAACACCTTACAAGTTACTACAGACGACTTGGGTACCAATATAGAAACAGATAAACCTTTTTTTAATGTTGTAAAGATACATTCCGATGCTTTTGAGCAAGAGTCTTCCTCTGCGGGTAACAGATACCCTCAAGTAAACGAAGCATTTAAAGATGCTATTGAAGTTGGTGCTTTGGTTGTAAATTATTTTGGTCATGGTGGTGAAGATGGGCTAGCGAAAGAGCGTATATTCGATAAGTTTGATGCTCAAGAAATCAATAACATTTGTAAGTACAACCTATTTATTACAGTAACCTGTGAGTATACTAAGTTTGATGATCCAGGTAGACCTACAGCTGGTGAATTTACCTACTGGAATAAAACAGGAGGTGCTATTGCATTAATGACAACAACCAGGCAAATCTTTGTAACGGTGGGAGAGAGTTTTAATGAGGTATTAGATGATTATTTGTTTGCCTATGGCTCTAATGACTATCTCCCTCTAGGTGAAGTTTTAAGATTGACAAAAACAGACAATGGAATTGCAGGAATCACGCAAAAAAGACTAGTTTTTCTTATTGGAGATCCTGCTATGAGATTGGCCTTTCCGCAACCCGATATTAGATTAACAAGAGTTAATGATGTAGAAATTACACAACCAATAGATACACTTAAGGCTTTAAGTTATACCAAGTTGTCCGGTGAGGTTACGGATGTTAATGGTAATTTATTATCTAACTATAATGGTACATTAACTGCAACTGTTTTTGATAAGAGAATTCAAAGACAAACATTAGCTAATGATGGCACTACAGATGGTAATGGCACAATAATTTTAAACTTTAGCACCCTTGGAGAAATTATTTTTAAAGGACAAGCTACGATTGAAAACGGACAATTTGAGTTCGACTTTATAGTGCCAAGAGATATTGGTATACCTATAGGCAACGGAAAAGTAAGTTTTTACGCCCAAACGAGCAACCCTTTATCAAATCAGGCTGGTGCTAATTTTGATATTAAAGTAGGAGGTATTAATGAAGATGCACCAGAGGACAATATTGGTCCCGTAATCAATCTTTTTATGAATGATGAAAATTTTGTTTCAGGTGGCATTACTAACGAATCACCTAGTCTTTTAGCGAAACTACAAGACGATAATGGAATAAACACAGCAAGTGGTATAGGACATGATATTACAGCTATTATCGATGGTGATGAAACCAATCCCATAGTACTAAACGATTACTATCAAGCCAATGTAGATGATTATACAAATGGCACGGTATCTTTTCCTTTTAGAGATTTAGAACCTGGGCCGCACACACTTACCTTAAAAGCTTGGGATACCTATAATAATTCTTCAACTGCAGAAATTCAATTCGTGGTTTTTGATAAAGATGAAGAATTAGTTATCAATAACGTACTAAACTATCCTAATCCATTTGTTAACTACACAGAGTTTTGGTTTAATCATAATAGTGTAGAGCCACTAGATGTCTCTGTTCAAATTTTTACCGTATCAGGTAAGTTGGTAAGAACGTTAAACGGACAAACCTCAGGAGGTAGTAAATCTGTTAGTTCCTTATCTAAGGACATAGTTTGGGACGGAAGAGATGATTTTGGAGATAAAATAGGAAAAGGAGTTTATATCTATAAACTAAAAGTAAGATCTAACCGTTTAAATAAACAAGTTGAAAAAATTCAAAAACTTGTTATACTCTAATAATAAATTATATTTGCTAATGAATTAGCGCTAGGTAATTAGCACTAATAACCCAATTATTAACATGAAGAAATTTGCAATAAACCTTATCACTTTATTAACAATAAACCTTGTTTTAGCGCAAGAAACTATAACATTTCCAGACCAGTCTTCTGTAATTACAACTGGAGTTCCATTTATGCTTATAGCCCCAGATGCAAGGTCTGCATCAATGGGAGATATGGGTGTTGCAACTTCCGTAGACGGATTTTCTCAACAGTGGAATCCTGCAAAATATGTATTTTCAGAAGCAAAATCAGGAGTAAGTCTAAGCTATACGCCTTATTTAAGTAGATTGGTAAATGATATCTCAATAAGCTACGTCACCTATTTTAACAGACTAAATGAGTTTAGCGCAGTTTCAGCAAGTTTCAAATATTTTAGCTTGGGTGAAATTCTGTTAACCCAAGGCGAAAATGACCCTGGCGTTAATGTAAAACCAAACGAACTCACAGCAGATGTAGCATACACACTTAGACTAGCCGACCAATTTTCTATGGCTGTAGCTGTGCGTTATATGAGGTCAGATTTAAGAATAGATCAGGTAGATCCAAATGCCGATGCAGCAAGTACATTTGGGGCAGACATTACAGGATATTATCAAAGTGAAGAAGAAGCCTATAATGATTTTAACGGTCGTTGGAGAGCTGGTTTTGCGATTCAAAATTTAGGACCAAAGTTTAAGTACGATGATGGTGGCAGAGAAAATTTTCAACCTACAAACTTAAGATTAGGCGCAGGTTTTGATTTTATTTTTGACGAATACAGTAAATTAGGTATAACGGCTGAGGTGTCTAAATTATTAGTTCCAACACCACCAAAATTTGGTTTTGTAGATACCAATGGTGACGGAGAGCAAACAGATGACGATCCTAGTACTCCAAATATTGACGAAAGCGAACCAACAATAATAACGCAAGGGCAAGATAATGATGTCAGTTTTTTAAACGGAATTTTTCAATCTTTCGGAGATGCGCCAGGAGGTTTTAGTGAGGAGCTTAGAGAGTTTACATGGGCTTTAGGTGCAGAATACACCTACCAAGAAAACTTTGCCTTTAGAGCAGGTTACTTTAACGAAGCAGAAGATAAGGGAGCACGTAAGTTTTTTGCTATTGGAGCTGGTTTTAAATACACAACCATTAATTTGGATTTATCATATTTGTTTTCAGCATCAAGAGTGCAAAGTCCATTAGAAAATACATTGCGATTTTCACTGACATTTAATTTTGGTGATGGAGAGTATAATGAATATTAAAACGACATAAATAAAAAAGTTTCAAAAAACTATTGTCTAAAAGCAATAGTTTTTTTGTCTAAAAAAGGTTCGAGTATGAAGGAAGTTAAAATTGAATCCACGTTTAAAGTTTACGAAACCTTAAGTGAGCTTCCTGATGATATACAACAATTAATGAAGTCTGCCATAAATGCTAGAAAAAAAGCATATGCACCCTACTCAAAATTTAAAGTAGGAGCTGCAATTCTCTTAGATAACAACCAAGTTGTTAGTGGAAGTAACCAAGAAAATGCATCATACCCTTCTGGTTTGTGCGCAGAGCGTACTGCCATTTTTTATGCAGGTGCAAAATATCCTAATGCTAAGGTTTTAAAAATAGCAATAACAGCATCATCTCAAAATCAAGTAACAGATACACCAATTCCGCCCTGTGGTGCCTGCAGGCAATCCATTTCAGAATACGAAATAAAGCAAGATCAGCCCATTGAGATTTACTTCATGGGAGCCATGGGCAAAGTTGTAAAATCAAACTCTTTAGCAAATTTATTACCACTTAGTTTCGATAGAAGTTTTCTATAACGTTTTCGTTACAAATTTTACAATTTTGAGCTTTTTGGTTACTAACTAATGTGTTATTTTTGTTATTCGGATAAATAGAACGAATCAAAAAATGCAAAAAATCACCAAAGAAGTTTACCTTAAGTGGTACGAGGATATGTTGTTTTGGCGAAAGTTTGAGGATAAACTTGCCGCAGTATATATTCAACAAAAAGTAAGAGGATTTCTCCACTTATATAATGGTCAAGAAGCTGTTTTAGCAGGAGCTTTGCATGCCATGGACCTAACCAAGGATAAAATGATTACAGCTTACCGTAACCACGTACAGCCTATTGGTATGGGTGTAGATCCTAAACGTGTTATGGCAGAGTTATACGGTAAAGCAACAGGAACCTCTCAAGGATTAGGCGGTTCTATGCACATATTCTCTAAAGAACACAGATTTTATGGTGGTCATGGTATTGTAGGAGGTCAAATTCCACTTGGAGCTGGTATAGCATTTGGTGATAAATATCATGGTAGCGATGCTGTAACTTTATGTTGTTTTGGTGATGGTGCTGCAAGACAAGGCTCGTTGCACGAAACGTTTAATCTTGCAATGCTTTGGAATTTGCCAGTAGTATTTGTTTGCGAGAATAATGGTTACGCTATGGGAACCTCAGTAGAACGTTCTGCAAACCATACAGATATCTGGAAACTAGGTTTAGGGTACGAAATGCCGTCAGGACCAGTGGATGGTATGAATCCTGTGAAAGTAGCCGAAGCATTTGACGAAGCTATACAGCGCGCAAGAAAAGGAGGTGGGCCTTCGTTTTTAGAGGTTAAAACTTATAGGTACAGAGGACATTCAATGTCAGACGCTCAGCACTATAGAACAAAGGATGAAGTTGAAGAATACAAAAAAATAGATCCAATAACTCAGGTAAAAGAGGTTATTTTAGAAAATAATTACGCAACTGAAGACGAGATTAAAGCTATTGATAAACGTGTTAAAAAACATGTTTCTGAATGTGAGAAGTTTGCAGAAGAATCTCCTTACCCAGAAAAGAGTGTGATGTACGATTCTGTATATGAGCAAGAAGATTACCCATTTATACAACACAAATTATAAGCTATGGCAGAAGTTATAAATATGCCGCGTTTAAGCGATACAATGGAAGAAGGAACTGTTGCCACTTGGTTAAAGAAAGTTGGTGACAAGGTTGAAGAAGGAGATATTTTAGCTGAGATTGAAACCGACAAGGCTACAATGGAGTTTGAGTCTTTTAACGAAGGTACGTTGCTTCATATTGGAATTCAAGAAGGCGAAACAGCCAAAGTAGATGCGCTTTTAGCGATTATTGGTGAAGAAGGAGAGGACATTTCAGAATTATTAAATGGAAGCATTTCATCAGAAGAAGAAACCAAGTCAGAAGAAGAAACCAAGTCTGAAGATAAAAAAGAAGATACAACAGAAGCTGAAAATTCAGACAAATTACCAGAAGGAGTTACTGTTGTAACTATGCCTCGTTTAAGTGATACAATGGAAGAAGGAACCGTGGCTACATGGTTAAAGAAAGTTGGTGATGAGGTAGAAGAAGGTGATATCCTTGCTGAAATTGAAACAGATAAAGCTACGATGGAGTTTGAATCTTTTCAGTCAGGTACTTTACTGCATATTGGCTTAGAAGAAGGTGAATCTGCAAAAGTAGATGCATTACTAGCTATTATTGGTCCTTCAGGAACTGATGTATCTGGTATTGCAAAAAACTTTAAAGCTGGTGGTTCAGAATCTAAATCAGAGCCGAAGACAGAAAGTAAAGCAGCTCCAAAAGAAGACAAGAAAGAAGAGTCTAAGAAAGAAGAAGTGAGGTCAACACCTACGAGTGCATCAACAACAACTACTTCTTCATCAGATGGAAGAATTTTTGCCTCACCTTTGGCCAAAAAAATGGCTGAAGAAAAAGGCATTAACCTGTCTCAGGTAAAAGGCTCAGGCGAAAACGGTAGAATTGTAAAACGCGATATAGAAAACTTTACACCATCACAAACATCGGCATCCGTTGGTAAATTTGTCCCGACTGGTACAGAAGATTTTGATGAAGTACCAAACTCCAGTATGCGTAAAGCGATTGCTAAGAATTTAGCCAAATCCAAATTTACTGCACCACACTATTATTTAAATGTGGAGTTTGATATGGAAAATGCTATTGCATTTAGAGCTCAGTACAATTCTTTACCCGATACAAAAATATCATACAATGATATGATAGTTAAAGCCTGTGCATTGGCATTAAAGCAACATCCACAAGTTAATTCTCAATGGTTTGATGATAAGATGAGGTTAAATAACCATGTGCATATTGGTGTGGCTGTTGCTGTACCAGATGGCTTGGTGGTTCCTGTTGTAAAGTTTGCAAACGAGCAAAGCTTAACTCAGATTGGCGCTGCTGTAAAAGAATACGCAGGTAAAGCGAGGAACAAGAAGCTAACCTTAGACGAGATGGAAGGTAGTACATTTACTATTTCTAACTTAGGTATGTTTGGTATTGAAAGTTTTACATCGATTATCAATCAACCTAATTCGGCAATTTTATCTGTTGGTGCAATTGTATCAAAACCAGTTGTTAAAAACGGGCAGGTTGTTCCTGGCAATACTATGAAGTTAACTATGGCATGCGATCATAGAACCGTAGATGGTGCAACCGGTGCGCAATTCCTTCAAACACTAAAAGGATATATTGAAAATCCGGTGACGATGTTAGTATAATAAGTCTGCTTTTTTTTCTGAAATATCACATTGTGCGGAGTGCAATGTACAAAGTTGTAGCGTTGTTTCAGAAGCTCATTATAATTTTAAGACCTGATTTGGCATGTTTCAAATCAGGTTTTTTTATCTTTAAACTCTAATCAAAAATTAATATGAAATATATATGGTCTGCACTTAGCCTGTTGCTTTTAATGGCTTGCGGTACAAAACAAAATGGCTCTAGAGGCAAAGAGAATATTTCAGAAAAAATTACCATTACAGCCCAAGATGTTAAAATGAGTATGGATTATATGGCTTCAGATGAGCTAGGAGGTAGAGCAACAGGAAGTGAAGGTATAGAAAAAGCTGCTGTCTATATTGAAAACTACTTTAAAAAGAATGGCATAAAGCCCTATTTTGAAACCTATAGAGATAGTTTCAAAATAGGTGAAATTGATGGTTATAATGTAGTTGGAATGATTGAAGGAACAGATGATACACTCAAAAATGAATTCATAATTCTTGGTGGTCACTACGATCATATAGGAAAAGGAAAAACAGTAGAAGGAGACAGTATTGCCAATGGCGCCAATGACGATGCCTCTGGTACCATAGCAGCTATGGAGTTTGGTAGATATTTTTCAAAATCTAAAAGTAATAAACGCAGTATACTTATTACGCTATATGACGCTGAAGAAATGGGTCTAAAGGGTTCAGCGCACTTAGCAGCTAGACTTAAAGAAGCTGGTTTAAATGTCTATACCATGCTAAACTTTGAAATGATTGGTGTGCCAAGGGCAGAGGATAAGTCATTAGCTTATATGAGTGGCTATAACCGTTCTAATTTAGCACCAACACTAAATAAGTATGCAGGTGAAGAGATCGTTGGTTTTTTTCCAAAGGCTAAAGAATTTCAATTGTTTTACAGATCGGATAATTTTCCGTTTTTTAAAGAATTAAATGTTCCTGCACATGCCATTTCTACATTCGATTTTACAAATTTTGAGTATTATCATCATGTAGATGACGAAGCTGATAAAATGGACTATGATCACATGGCAAACTTTATTAATAAAATGATACCTGCTTTAAAAGGTATGATGAATTCCTCCACAAAAGAAGTCGTATTAAATGAAGAGTAAGAATATTATTATAACAGGAACGAGTAGAGGTATAGGTTTTGAGTTAGTACATCTTTTTGCCAGCCAAGGACACAATGTATTGGCACTATCAAGAAACGCCCAACCGGTTAATAACTTGCATTTTGAAAATATAACCTCTTTTGCTTTTGATTTGTGCAGAGATGAAGATTACAATAAAGTCGAAGATTTTATTGGCAATGAGTGGAAACATGTAGATATTCTTATTAATAATGCTGGTATGTTGCTAAATAAGCCTTTTGCAGAAACCACATTTCAAGATTTTGAAAACGTATATAGAACAAATGTTTTTGGAGTATCAGAAATGACCAGAATAGTCCTTCCTTTTATGAAACAAGATGGACATGTAGTCACTATCAGTAGCATGGGAGGCATACAAGGGAGTATGAAGTTCCCTGGACTTTCCGCTTACAGTTCCAGCAAAGGAGCGGTAATCACATTAACAGAGTTGCTCGCTGAAGAATATAAAGAAACAGGACCGCAATTTAATGTTTTAGCTCTGGGTGCTGTACAAACAGAGATGTTAAAAGAAGCTTTTCCAGATTATCAGGCACCAACAACTGCTATGGAAATGGCAGAATATATTTTTAACTTTTCGCTTAGCGGAAATAAATACTATAACGGCAAAGTACTGCAAGTTTCTAATTCTACACCTTAGTATGTCTAAATACAAATGCATTATTTTTGATTGTGATGGTGTTTTAGTAGATAGTGAGCCTATAAGCAATCAAGTTATGGTGGATTTGGTAAATGCGCTTGGAGCAAATATAGATTTAGATTATGCATATCGGCATTTTAAAGGTAATAGTTTCAATGAGTGTGCAAATAAAATTTCAAAACTAATTACGCAAAAACTACCAATTGATTTTGAAGAGCAATACCGAAAAGAATCTTACCAGAGATTTCAAAAAGAGATTAAGCCTATTGATGGTGTAAAAGATATTCTTCAAGATTTAAAAATTCCGTTTTGTGTAGCTTCTAGTGGTCCGGTAAAAAAAATAAAACTCAATTTAGAACTTACAGGTCTATCATCTTTTTTTCAGGATAAAACGATATTTAGTTGTTATACTATTAAAAAGTGGAAGCCAGACCCATCTGTATTCTTATGGGCCGCGTAAACTATGGGGTTTAGAAATAAGGAATGCTTAGTTATAGAAGATAGTTTAATAGGAATTGAAGCAGCGATAAGCGGAGGTTTTGATGTTTTTGGATTTACGGCCCACGACTATAGTGGTGAATTGCATAAAAAAGCGACAAAAACCTTTTTAGACATGAAAAATCTAAAAGAATTGTTAAAATTATAACGTATTTTCTATATTTAGAAAAAACTTATGGTTATAAATTTACACAACTATAAGCCCCTTTTTCTTGTTCTTCTTATTAATAGCTACATGGGAGCTCAAAACTTTGAGCGCGTTGAAACCGTTGTTGGTTTACAAAACTTAGCTCATAACAATGGAGTGGCTGTAGCAGATTATGATGGTGATAACGATCTAGACATTTTTGTCGTAGCTAACGCTGTTGAAAATCCTGATGACATTACTAGTTACAGTCGTCTGTACCAAAATAATAATGATGGTTCTTTTACAGATGTTACCGAAGCATCTGGTCTGGTTGAATTGCTAACAGCAGAAGAAGATGTTCAGCTAACTCTAGCGCAACAAGGCTATAAGTTTAGCGCATCTTGGGGAGACTATAATAATGATGGTTTTCCAGATTTATTTCTAACATATTCCTTAAAAGTTCAATTATGGAGAAATCTCGGCAATGGAACATTTGCAAACGTAACTGAAATCTCTGGATTTAGTACAACTAACGATTGTTTAAACATTAGTGCTACTTGGTTAGATTATAATAATGACGGTTTATTAGATATCTACATCACTGATTGGAGTGGGTGCGATTCTAATTCAATGTACAGAAATAATGGCAATAGTACTTTTACAGATGTAACGGCAGAATTAGGACTTACAGAAGTTGAATCAAATTACAGCTATACACCATTTCCTTTTGATGTAAATAACGATGGCTGGATGGATCTAATAGTTACAAACGATTTAGAAGATCCAAATTATTTATACATCAATCAGAATGGCATTTCGTTTACAGAAGAGGCAGCAACCTATGGATTAGATAATATGATAGATGATATGGGTCTAGCTGTAGGAGATTTTGATAATGATGGTGATTTTGATTTTTTTCATACTGGAATTGACGAAAATGTTCTTTTGCAAAATAATGGATCAAACAATTTTACTAATACTTCTGCCTCTTATGGAATTTCAGGAACAGGCTGGGCTTGGGGAGCACGATTTTCAGACTTTGATTTAGATGGTGATGAAGATTTATTTATTGTTAACGGTTACGATTTTGAAGCCAGAGGGCCAGAACAAAATGTATATTACAGAAATCTTCATAGTCAAGGACAGCCGATTTTTGAAGATGTTTCTGTAGAATTAGGTGTAAATGATAATACAGAAAGTGTAGAGATTCTAGATTTTGATTATGATAATGATGGTGATATAGATGTGTTAATTACCAATGGTAATGGTTCTGCAATTTTTTATGAAAACAAACTTCTTAATTTTGATGACACCGAGACAACTTCAAATTGGTTTAAAGTTCATTTACAAGGTACCACATCTAATAGAAACGCAATAGGCACAACTTTAACAATAACAACAACCAACGGAACACAAAAACGTTACTACACAGGAGTTGGTTTTTTAGGTCAAAGTCTTCAAGCAGTACATTTTGGGTTAGATGACGCAACGGAAGTTCTAACTTTAGAAGTAAAATGGCCTTCAGGATTAGTTGAGAATTATTCAAACATATCTTCAAACACTACAATAAAGTTAACCGAAGGAACTGGTCTAGAAATTCTAAATATAGAACCAAGCCAAAAAATTTATGGTTGTACAGACCCAACATCCTGTAATTATAATCCAGATGCTACGTTATACGATGACTCTTGTGTGTATCTACCTTCTCAAAATATTGTAGGAAGTACGAGTTCCTCTTTTTTAAGAACAGAGATTTACACCTATAATATTGCCGCAGGTTCAACAGCAAATTGGTTAGTCTCAGGTGGTGAATTAGTAAGTGGGCAAGGCTCAAATTCAATTACCGTAAGATGGCATTTAGAAGAATCAGGAAGAGTAGCTATTACTGAAACGGATGACCAATGTTCTAGTCAAGAGGTGTCAATAGACATTGAGTTAGGTGTAGATAATCTTCCAGAAAACATTTCGATTGCAAGACTATGGAATGAAGCTTTACTTGAAGCTATTAGAGACGATTTTGCAAGACCGACAGTACACGCAAGAAACTTGTTTCACACCAGTGTTGCAATGTACGATACTTGGGCAATATATGATGATACAGCAACACCTTATTTAATTGGAAATACAGTCAACGACTTTACTACAGTATTAGAAGAATTCTCAACAAATGAAGATTTAAACACTTCTGTAAATAAGACGATTAGCTATGCTATGTACCGTTTGTTGACGCATCGATTTCAAAATTCTCCAGGATTAGAAGAAACTCAAGCAAGATTTGATTTACTGATG
The DNA here is from genome assembly GCF_001971725.1 of Winogradskyella sp. J14-2. Classification (NCBI taxonomy): domain Bacteria; kingdom Pseudomonadati; phylum Bacteroidota; class Flavobacteriia; order Flavobacteriales; family Flavobacteriaceae; genus Winogradskyella; species Winogradskyella sp. J14-2. Next base: position 2,650,569 of record NZ_CP019388.1, read on the forward strand.
GAAAAATTAGGTTACGATGTTAATAATACCTCTTTACTGTACGAGGATGGTGATGCTGCGGCTCTAGGTAATTTCATTGCTCAGTCTATTATAGATTATGGACTACAAGATGGATCGAGAGAAGCAACAGGTTATGACAACGCCTATTATGAGCCAGCAAATCAGGCTTATGCATTAGATGATAATAATAATCCACCAATTCAAGATCCTAATCGTTGGCAACCTCTTGGTTTAGATTCATTCATCGATCAAGGAGGAAATATTATAGATAGTAATGTACCACCATTTCTAAGTCCTGAGTGGGGAAATGTTTATAGTTTTTCTCTCAAAGAAGAAGACAAAGTTACTTACCAACGCGACGGAAATAATTATCATGTATTTCATGATCCTTCTGATCCTCCATACCTTAGTTTAACCGAAGAGAATGCTGCAAGCGATGCTTATAAATGGGGATTTTCTATGGTGTCTGTATGGCAGTCACATTTAGACCAAACAGATGGAGTTATGTGGGATATTTCTCCGAATTCTATAGGTAATGTTGACATAAGTACCTTTCCAACAAATTATGCAGACTATCCTGCTTTTTATGACTTTTTTAATGGCGGTACAAACAGTAATGGGCATGCAATTAATCCTGTAACAGGTAATCCATATGAAGTAAATATGGTACCTAGAGGAGATTATTCAAGAGTTTTAGCTGAGTTTTGGGCAGATGGCCCAGACTCTGAGACTCCGCCAGGACACTGGTTCTCTATATTAAATTATGTAAACGACCATCCTTTGTTTGAAAGACGATTTGAAGGTCAAGGAGATATTTTGGATCCATTAGAATGGGATGTTAAAGCTTATTTTATTTTAGGAGGTGGTATGCATGATGCAGCTATTTCTGCGTGGAGTGTTAAAGGTTGGTATGATTATATAAGACCAATTTCAGCTATACGATCTATGGCAGAACGTGGGCAAAGTACAGATAACACATTAGATAACTATCATGTTGGTGGAATAGAATTGATAGATGGTTATATAGAAGTGGTTGAAGCTGGTGATCCGTTGGCAGGTTTTGCCAATCAACATGTTGGAAAGATAAAACTATACACATGGAAAGGTCACGACTTTATAGGTGATACAGAAACTGACCAGGCAGGAGTTGGCTGGATTTTAGCTGAGGATTGGTACCCATACCAAAGACCAACTTTTGTAACACCGCCATTTGCTGGCTATGTGTCTGGTCATTCTACATTTTCTAGAACAGCATCAGAGTTAATGACTATGATAACAGGTAGTGAATTCTTTCCTGGTGGTTTAGGAGAATTTGTTGCGAAAGCTAACGAGTTTTTAGAGTTTGAAGAAGGGCCTTCAGTTGATGTTGTGCTGCAATGGGCAACATATAGAGATGCATCAGATCAAACAAGTTTAAGTAGAATTTGGGGAGGAATTCATCCTCCAGCTGATGACATACCTGGTCGATTTATTGGTCAAGAAGTGGCGGAAGACACGTTTGATTTTGCAGTTCCTTACTTTAATGGGTCTCTTGGTTTTGGTGAGCATGAGGTTTCATTTAATATTTATCCAAACCCTGTAACTGATGGTGAAGTTTTTATTGCCAATACTGATGGTACAGAAACTATAGAAATTTATGATATAGCTGGAAGGAAAATACAAGGTTTAATTAAGGCTTATGATACCTCAAATGCTATAACTACAATAAAATTTAAGGCGGACACTTCAGGTGTATACCTCCTCAAAGTGAATAGCACTTCTAAAATGATTATAGTTAAGGATTAATAACTCAAATCCACTACTTTTGTTTTAATGCAAAATCAACTTTTAGAGTTTATTCCAGATCAAGCACAAGCTCAGGTTAAAGCCTTACTGGCAAAGGACAATTTAGTGGTTAAAGTAAAGCAAGAACGTAAGACCAAACATGGTGATTACAGACAATTGCCTAACGGTAAGCACCAGATTACCGTAAATGCAAATTTAAATGCGTATCGGTTTTTAATTACACTCGTTCATGAAATTGCTCACTTCGAAGCATTCACTAAATTTGGACGATTTATAAAACCACACGGCAAAGAGTGGAAACTAACGTTTCAACACTTAATGTTACCATTTTTAAGGCCAGAAGTCTTTCCGTTAGAATTACTACCATTACTTGCCAAGCACTTTAAAAACCCTAAAGCATCAAGCGATACAGATACGCAACTCGCCTTAGCCTTAAAGCAATTCGACGAAGGTGAAGATAAAACCTACGTTTTTGAAGTACCTTTGGGCAAAACCTTTAGGCTCTATAACGGTAGAGTGTTTAAAAAAGGAAATACAAGAAGAAAACGAATAGAATGTGTTGAGGTTAAAACAGGTAAATTATATTTGTTTAACCCAAATGCTGAGGTAGAAATTTTAGACTGATGAAAAACAAAAATTATTACGCCATTTTAATGGCAGGTGGAGTAGGCTCACGATTTTGGCCAGTAAGTACACAGAACTTTCCTAAACAATTTCATGATATGTTAGGAACAGGAGATACTTTAATCCAAAAAACCTTTAATCGCCTAGCAAAACTTATTCCCGAAGAAAATATTTTTATTCTTACCAATGAGCGTTACAATGATCTGGTTTTTGAGCAATTACCAAGTGTTACAAAGCGTCAGGTTGTATTAGAGCCAGCAATGCGTAACACGGCGCCATGCATATTATATGCGTCTTTAAAAATACAAAAGGAAAACGAAAATGCAGTAATGATTGTGGCTCCAAGTGACCACTGGATTGAGGATGAAGATGCCTTTTCTAACAATGTGAAAACAGCCTTTGATTATTGCGAATCTAATGATGCCTTAATGACTTTAGGTATTACACCAACTTTCCCAAATACAGGTTATGGTTATATTGAATTTGATACGGTCACTGAGCGAGGTCATAGCGAAGAAGAAATAAAACCTGTAAATCAATTTAGAGAAAAGCCAGATTACCAAACCGCTAAATCTTTTTTAGCACAAGGTAATTTTCTTTGGAATGCAGGAATTTTTATGTGGAGTGTAAAATCTGTAGTCGCTGCGTTTCAAAGCAATCAACCAGAATTATATCAACTTTTTAAAAGTGGGTATAGTGTCTATAACACAGAGTCTGAAGACGACTTTATAAAAGATAACTACCCAAAAGCAGAAAACATATCTGTAGATTACGCGCTTATGGAGAAAAGTAACAATGTCTATGTGATTCCCGCAACTTTCGATTGGAACGATCTTGGTACTTGGGGAAGTTTATATGATAAATTAGAAAAAGATTCTGATGCTAACGCAGTGGTAAATGCTAGAATTTTAGCCGATGATGCTTCTGGCAATATGATCAGATCCAAAAAAGATAAAATAGTCGTTGTCGATGGATTAAAAAACTATATCGTTGTCGATAAAGACGAAGTTTTGCTTATCTTTCCTAAGGCAAAAGAACAAGATATTAAAAAAGTACTCCAAAATGTAAAAGCAAACTTTGGAGAAGAATATGGTTAACATATGAGTAACGAAAATAAATTCAATTTTTCTGAGGAAGAAAACTCAAGAGTAACAAACGAAATGAATAAAGAAGCCGCCGTTGAAGAGAAAAAAGAAGCGGTAAGAAAAGATGCTCAAGGCTTATTTGCGAGTATTAAAACATTTCTCAGTGAGTTATTAGATTTTAGAGACGATACAGATAGAGATGCAACAATAGATGCTATCAAGGCAGATATATCTTTTAAAGGTGCAACAGCATGGATTTTAGTTTGCTCAATTATGGTAGCGTCTGTAGGTTTAAATGCTGACTCAACTGCAGTAGTCATTGGTGCCATGCTAATTTCTCCTTTAATGGGCCCAATTCTTGGTGTGGGTATGTCAATAGCTATTAACGACATTGATACGCTCAAAAGATCCCTAATTAACTTAGCAACCATGATTGTACTAAGCTTACTGACTGCTTGGTTGTTTTTTAAACTTTTTCCTCTTAGCGAGGACACTAGCGAATTATTGGGACGCGTACAACCAGATATTAGAGATGTCCTCATTGCCTTTTTTGGTGGTTTAGCTCTAATTATTGCCAGGACAAAGAGAGGCACTATAGCCTCAGTGATCTTTGGCGTTGCAATTGCTACAGCATTAATGCCACCGCTTTGTACCGCAGGCTATGGTTTAGCAAAGGCTAATTGGACCTATTTTTTAGGTGCCATGAACTTATTTACCATTAATACCATATTTATTGCTTTAGCCACATTTATAGTGCTAAAATTATTGCGCTTCCCAATGCTAAAATATGCTAATTCTTCAAAAAGAAAGCGTATTGCAAGATTTGCAGCTTTAGTGGCTATTGTTGTAATGGTATATCCAACAATCACGTTTTTAAGAGTACTAAAGCAAAGTGGTCTTGATCACGACTACCGTAAGTTTATTTTAAATGAAATTGACTCTAATAACGATTTGTGGTTTCAGAAGGGAATTCCAAATTACGATGAACAAAAAATTACGCTTTACTTTAATGATGAAATTTCTGAAGCTACCGAGACAGATCTCAAAAACGAGCTTAAACAATATGAAAATATTAGCAATTTTAAATTAGAAATCTTCGGAAACAAAAACAGAAGTTTTGATAAACTATCTGATGCTTACGACAGAGCAATTGATGAGTTAGATAAAAAGGATTTTATCATTTCGGGCTTACAAAAACAAATTACAGAACTTCAAGAAACCGTCTCTGGCCTTAATAAGCAAATTGAGGCCAAAAATACAGCGTCTGGTAGTGTGGCGTTTTCTAGTTTAGCCAAAGATGCAAAGATTAGGTTTTCGGACTTAGAATACTTTGGGTATGCAAAAATGTTAGAGTCTAGAGACTTTATTAAAGTAGACACACTCACCATTGCTAACATAAAGTGGAAAGAATCTGTAAATGATAGCTTGGCTTTGGTTAAAGAGAGCGAACTGTTAGTGTGGCTAAAGCAACATCTCAATACAAATAAGGTTACAATAAAACGTAATTAGAAATTAAGAGTGTTCTTCTAAATACATTTTGCGTACTTTTTTAAATAGCTCAGATGAGTACACAAAATCGGTAACGGCTTTGTTGTCTGTTCTAAATATGGTGTCTTTAGAGCCTTCCCATTCCTTATAGCCATCTTTAAGAAAAACAATTTTTTCACCAATCTCCATAACAGAGTTCATATCGTGAGAATTAATAACTGTAGTTATTTGATATTCATCAGTAATCTCTTGAATGAGGTTATCAATAACGATAGCAGTTTTAGGGTCTAAACCAGAGTTGGGTTCGTCACAGAATAAATATTTTGGATTGTTTACAATGGCTCTGGCAATAGCAACACGCTTTTGCATACCACCAGAAGCTTCGCTAGGCATTTTGTGATGCGCGCTCTCAAGATTTACACGTTTTAAAACAAAGTCTACTCTGTCTTCCATTTCACTTTTGCTTTGCTTGGTAAACATTCGTAAGGGAAACATAACATTCTCTGCAATGGTCATAGAATCAAAAAGTGCACTGCCTTGAAACACCATTCCTATTTCAGAACGTAACTCGGTTCGTTCGTCTCTACTTAAATTACTAAAAATCTTACCATCGTAAGAAATACTTCCTTGCTCATATTCAAAAAGACCAAGTAAACACTTTAAAAATACCGTTTTACCAGACCCACTCTGACCAATAATAAGGTTAGTTTTGCCTTTGTCAAAAGTCGTAGAGATACCCTTTAAAATATGAGCATCGCCAAACGATTTATGTAAGTCTTTAACTTCTATCATTAGCCTAATAATAAACTGGTTAATAAAAAGTTGAGTAGAATGATTACCACACTCGTCCACACAAAAGCGGTTGTACTCGCTTTTCCAACTTCTAAAGCACCACCTTTCATAAAATATCCGTAGTAAGATGGTATCGTAGCAAGTATAAAGGCAAATACCATAGTTTTAATAAATGCATAAGCCATATGAAAAGGTATAAAATCATTCTGCACACCTTCAATATAATCTTCTAAAGTGCCATAGCCACCATAAACACAGGCAGCTAAACCACCAAGGATTCCTAGAAACATAGCAATTGAAATTACAAAGGGATACAGTGTTAACGCAATTAATTTAGGAAAAACCAAGTAGTTAATAGCGTTAATTCCCATAACTTCCAAGGCATCTATTTGTTCCGTAACACGCATTGTACCTATGCTAGAAGTGATAAAAGAACCAACTTTACCTGCCATAATTATAGATATAAAAGTTGGTGCAAATTCTAAAATTATAGATTGGCGCGTAGCAAAACCCACTAGATATTTAGGGATAAAGGGATTGGTGATATTAAGCGAGGTTTGTATAGCAACAACTCCACCAACAAAAAAACCAATAAATGCCACAATACCTAGGGATCCTATAATAAGATCATCAATATCTTTAAGAATTAGTGTTTTTAAGACAGACCATTTTGTAGGTCTGCGAAACATATCCTTAATCATTATAAAATAAGTGCCAATGTTATGCAGGTACTTCATGCAAGATTTTCTTATTGCTAAAGTATAAAAAAAGATGAGTTTATTAATGTTAATTTAAATTTAAGATACCAAGAAAACTGTATTTTTGACAGCTAGAATAAGCCTAAATTATAATGAAAAAAGTTCTCATCCCCTTCTTGTTAATATTACTGATTTATTCTTGTGGAGCTCAACAAGAATCCTCTAATAGTGTATCTCAAAATACCGAAAACAGCTTCATTTCAAGACCAAAACTCGTAGTTGGTATTGTTGTAGATCAGATGCGATATGATTATCTCACACGGTTTGAAGCAAAATTTGGTAAAGGTGGTTTTAAAAGAATGATAAACGAAGGCTTTAATTGCAAGAACAACCATTTTAATTATATACCAACATACACTGGTCCAGGACATGCCTCTGTTTACACAGGCACAGTACCAAAATATCATGGTATTATATCTAATAATTGGTATGATAAAGTCGTACAAAAATCTGTCTATTGTGCTCAAGATGATAATGTAGAATCTGTAGGTACGGAAAGTAGGGCAGGCAAAATGTCTCCACACAGAATGCTTACCACGAGTGTGGCAGACGAGAATAGATTGTTTACTCAAATGCGCGGAAAAACAATAGGAATAGCTATAAAAGATAGAGGTGCTATTTTGCCTGCTGGTCATACAGCAAATGCAGCATACTGGTTTTATGGTAAAGACGAAGGAGTATGGATAACCAGTACCTTCTACAGAAACGATTTACCAAAATGGGTAAAAGACTTTAATGATTCAGATACTGTGGAGTCCTATATTAAAGTTTGGGACACTCACCTACCAATTGAAACGTACCAAGAAAGCGGACCAGATCTTAACAATTTTGAAGGAGGTTTTAAAGGAAAAGAAAACGCAACATTTCCTTATGACTTGGCAGCCTTAAAATCTGAAAATGGTGGTTTCGATATTTTAAAAGCTACCGCTTACGGTAATAGTCTCACAGTAGATTTTGCAATTGCAGCTTTAAAGGGTGAAGCTTTGGGGCAAGATGATGATACAGATGTTTTAGCCGTAAGTTTCTCAAGCACGGATTACGTAGGACATAATTTTGGTGTAAATTCAAAAGAAGTAGAAGATACATACATAAGACTAGATAGAGATTTAGAACGTCTTTTTAATTATTTAGATGAACATGTAGGCGAAGACGAATACACTGTTTTTCTTACAGCAGATCATGGCGCAGTAGATGTGCCTGCGTATTTGCAATCCGTAAAAATTCCTGCGGGTTATTTAGATTATAACGATAGAAAAGAACGTTTTCAGAAGTTTTTGGTTGAAAAATACGGAACAGCTGATATTGTTGAAAATGTAAGCAACAACCAATTATTTTTTAATAAACAAAAATTAAAAGAATTAGGGCTAAACATACACGACGTAGAACAAGCTCTTGTGGATGAGCAAATTAGCTATCCTAATATTGCTAAAGTATATACAGCAACAGCTATGAACAGTACCAACTTTACCACTGGTATTGAAGCATTGTTACAAAATGGATTTAACCAAAAACGTTCTGGCGATGTTATTGTTGTAGATGATATTGCACACATAGCATATAGCAAAACAGGCTCTACACACGGTAGCGGACTTAATTATGATACACACGTGCCCTTACTGTTTTTTGGAAAAGGTATTAAGCATGGGCAAACGTATAAAAAAACCGTAATTCCTGACATTGCACCAACAATTTCGGCACTTTTAGGGATTAGTTTTCCTAATGGAGCTACAGGTCAGCCTTTAGGTTTTGTAATAGATTAAGCTTTATTTTGAACAAAAAACAACTATATTCCATAATAGCTATCATAATTTTGATAGCTATTTATGTTTTTGAGCATTACCTTAATTCTGAAGAAAAATCAACTATTGTAGAAGAAGGTCAACAACCAAAAACAGAAACCAACGAATACTTTTTACCCACTAGTACTACAGGTCAAATTGTGCATCATCAAAACTATTCATTATCATATAGTGAGCCATACGAACAGGCAGAGTGGGTAGCATATGAACTTAAGTCCTCACATTTGAGTTCTACAAATCACAAAAGACCATATTTTGAAATTGACGAAGCTGTAAAAAGCGGAGCAGCACATTGGAGAAATTATAAGCAATCGGGTTACGATAGAGGGCATCTTTGTCCTGCAGGAGATCGTAGGTATAGTAAAGCAGCACACGATGAGACTTTTTTAACCAGTAATATTAGTCCGCAAGAACATCAATTTAATGCTGGTGTATGGAACAGATTAGAACAGAAAGTAAGGTATTGGGCTAAAAAATACGATGGTGTTTTTGTGGTTACAGGAGGGATTTTAGAAGACGGTCTAAAAACAATAGGCGAAGAGAAGGTTGCTGTGCCCAATCAGTTTTATAAAATTGTATTAGATAATACCAACGGAAAACCAAAAGTATTGGCTTTTTTGATGAATCATAATGACTCAGATTTGCCATTATATACCTTTGTGGTATCTGTAGATGAGGTTGAACGATTAACAGGAATAGATTTCTTTCCAGAATTAGATGACGCTATTGAAAACAAAATTGAAGCATCAAGCAGTTATAAAAATTGGAGTTTTTAATAAATATTTTTTAATGAGATTTAGTATGAGATAGGCGAAGACCGCATTAAAAATTTAGCTATGGTTTGATTTTAGACTTTATCCCCTCCCAACGCAAGTCTCTAATAAATTTACCTTCATCTTTAGAAACCAGAAATTCAGTTTTTGAGGATTTAGCTTTAAAATATCCAGCCATATAATCTTTGAATAATCTAAAGCTGCCTTTCTTTGACGCTAATTTTATGGCAGAAATTAAAGTAATCCAAAAACCATAGCGCATTCTATACATCGCTTCGCCTTGTAGGTATTTAGAAGCCTTGTTGTAAGATTGTCCTGTAGGTTTCATGTGTTTTACATGAAGTGATTTGTCTGTTAAAACCTCCCAACCATGAAACTTTGCCAACAACTCATCTACCGTATCCCAACCCATAGAAGGTTTTAGTTGCCCAATTTCATAAAAACAGGTTTTACGATACGCTTTTAAAGCACCTCTAATATGATCCTTATTGGTGAGGTTTTCAAGAATCCATTGGTTGTTTTTTTCGATGTAACAAAAACCAGAAGCCATACCAAGTTTAGGATTTTTACTAAAATGCTTAGCCAGCGTTTCTAAATAATTATCCGGAAAAATAAGGTCTGCATCAAATTTACAAATCACATCATAGTTATCGTCTAGAGTTTCGAAACCTTTATAAAACGCATTTATAATTTTAGAACCAGGTAAATGCTGATCTGATGATTTTGAAATTATCTGAGAAATCCAAGGATGTGTTTTTGAAAAGCCATTAACTATGGCTTCTGTTGCGTCAGTAGAATTATCATTAACCACAACCAACTTTTTTGGCAAAAGTGTTTGGTTGGCTAGTGACTCTAGTGTTTTACCAATAAAGTTATCTTCGTTATGAGCTGGTATGATGATGTAAATGTTCAAATTATAAATTCTAAATTCCAAAACTAGATAAAAGGAATTATAATTTAGGATTTGCTATTTGGAATTTTTTATAGCATAAACAATATAATATCGATTTGTAAAGTGTCTTAAAAGCGGTCTAATACCGATTTTTTTTACAGGATTGGTCCATTGTTGTCGGTCTATAATTTTCCAGCCTGTTTTTTCTAATAGCCAGTCGAGTTGCCAATCTTCAAACTCATGGTAATGTCTGTCCCTTTTATCAGTTTTACTTCTATACGCTGAAGCAAACCATAATCTCAGAGGAACACTAATAACAAGTTTTTCGGTCTTAATAGATTTCAAAACTTCGTAAGGAGAGAGTAAGTGTTCAAAAATTTCGAATGCAGTAACAACATCTGCAGAAGAATTTTCTATTTTAGAACGGTCTTCGTCAAGGTCTTCTCCTTTGGTGTTTTCAACAGTGTAACCTTCAGTAAGCATAACTTCTGAAAATGGATTCTTAACACCTAAATCTAAAATAGTCTCAGAGGTAGAAATGTGTTTTTGTAGAAACTGAAGTGTGCGTTTAAACCGCTTATTGGGATATGTTTTTTCGTACATTACATTTCCGCAGTAGCGGTAATATTTTGTTAGTATCTATAAACAATGGCATTGATATGCATACCTGCGCCAACACTTGCAAATATAATAACATCTCCTGTGTTGATTTGGTGATCTTCGAGTTTATTGTTTCGTATTAAATCGAAAAGGGTAGGAACAGTGGCCACAGAACTATTTCCTAGTCTATGAATGCTCATTGGCATAATACCCTCTGGAGCTTTAGATTTAAAGAGCCTGTAGAAACGCTTAATAATGGCGTCGTCCATTTTTTCGTTGGCTTGATGTATAAGAATTTTTTTTACGTCTGTAATGTGTAGGCCACTTTTTTCTAAGCAATCTTTCATAGCTTTAGCTACGTTGGTTAATGCAAATTCATAGATTTTACGACCATGCATTTTTATATAGCGCGTGTCTGGGCATAAGTCTTTATTATTAGAATTTCCAAAAAATAAATAATAGGCTTCATCGTATGTAAAAGAAGCAGACTCGTGCGCTAAAATGCCACTGACCTCAGCAGTAGCCTCAACAATACTGGCACCAGCACCATCTGAGTATATCATAGAATCTCTGTCGTGTTTATCAACTACACGAGATAAGGTTTCTGCACCTATAACCAGACAACGTTTTGCCATACCTGCTTTAATAAAGGCATGCGCTTGTATAACTCCTTCTATCCAACCAGGACAGCCAAATAAAATATCGTAAGCGACACATTTTGGATTTTTGATGCGAAGTCTGTGTTTAATACGAGAAGCTAAACATGGTAAAATATCACTCTGAATGGTGTTGGCTTTTACGTCTCCAAAATTATGAGCACAGATAATATAATCTATCGTTTCAGGATCTATGTTGGCATCATCAATTGCTTTTTGGGCGGCCAGAAAACCAATATCAGATGCTACCAATTGATCATCAGCATATCTGCGTTCAACAATTCCTGTAATATCTTTGAATTTTTCTACTATAACTTCGTTAGGATAATCTATCTTAGAGCCATCTGCATTTAAAAATTGATGTTGGTGAAAATCCTCGTTCTTTTCTATGCTATTTGGAATATAACTACCTGTACCTGTGATTTTGATTCCCATACCTCAAAAAAAATTGCTATTAATTTACTAAACTAGTTAAACTCTTACAGATGAGAATGAATTGATCTTGTAAAAATGATATTTTTTTTAAATTCTCAATTATTCTTAGTTCTATTGTAAATACCATAAAAAAAGTGCTCGATTCGAGCACTTTTTTAATTAATGTTTATGAAAAACTAAGCTTCAATAAAATCTTCAATTGGTGCGCAGCTACAAATTAAGTTTCTGTCACCATAAGCATCATCTACACGTCTAACGCTTGGCCAAAACTTATTGTCTCTAATATACGCTAATGGAAAAGCCGCAGCTTCGCGACTGTAGGGTAATAACCATTCATCTGAAGTTAGCATTTCTAGTGTGTGAGGTGCATTTTTTAGCACGTTATTAGGCTCTTCTTTTGAGGCATTGTCTATTTCTTTTCTAATAGAAATCATAGCGTCGCAAAAACGATCCATCTCTGCTTTGCTCTCGCTCTCAGTGGGTTCAATCATCATAGTTCCAGCCACTGGGAATGATACTGTTGGTGCGTGAAAACCATAATCCATTAAACGCTTTGCGATGTCAGTAACTTCAATACCTTTAGCTTTAAAATCGCGACAGTCTATAATCATTTCGTGTGCAGCTCTACCGTTTTCACCTGTATATAATGTTGGGTAGTAACCCTCTAAACGCTCTTTAATATAATTAGCATTAAGAATTGCTACTTCGGTAGCTTCTTTTAGACCTTTTGCGCCAAGCATGGAAATATAGCCGTAAGAAATTATACATGCTAACGCAGAGCCAAAAGGTGCCGCAGAAATAGCGGAAATAGACTGATGACCACCTGTTTTAATTATTGGATTACCTGGTAAAAAAGGTACCAATTGTTTTGCAACGCAAATAGGGCCTACGCCTGGGCCACCACCTCCATGAGGAATAGCAAATGTTTTGTGTAAATTGAGATGACACACATCCGCACCTATGTTGCCAGGATTGGTTAAGCCTACTTGCGCATTCATGTTAGCACCATCCATATACACTTGTCCGCCATTATCGTGGATGATTTTTGTAATCTCTTTAATTGCAGATTCGTAAACACCGTGTGTAGACGGATAAGTTACCATCAACGCAGAGAGATTATCCTTATGTAATTCAGCTTTTTCTCTCAAATCGTCTACATCAATATTACCGTCTTCAGAAGCTTTTGTTACAACAACTTTCATGCCTGCCATAACAGCACTTGCAGGGTTTGTTCCGTGTGCAGACGATGGAATTAAGCAAATATTTCTGTGGTGATCTCCACGAGATTCGTGATAAGCTTTTATTACCATAAGACCAGCAAATTCACCTTGAGCTCCAGAGTTTGGTTGTAAAGATGTTGCAGCAAAGCCAGTGATTTCGGTAAGCTGATTCTCTAAAGTATTTAGCATTAATTGGTAACCTGCAGCTTGTTCTTTTGGTGCAAACGGGTGCATATTGCCCCAACTTGGCCAACTAAGTGGTAACATTTCTGCAGCGGCATTTAATTTCATTGTACAAGAACCTAGAGAAATCATAGAATGATTTAAAGCCAAATCTTTACGCTCTAGTCTTTTTATATAACGCATTAACTCTGTTTCTGAGTGGTATACATTAAATATATCGAAGGTTAAAAAGTCTGATTTACGCTTTAAATGATCTGGAATTGTGTCTGATTCGGAAATCGTTGTTATCTTCTCTGTAGTTGTTTCTGTTACAGCTTCAAAGATTGAAATAATTTCATTTAAGTCTGAAATTGTTGTCGTCTCGTTTATAGCTATGGTAACAGTGTTGTTATCTGGGTAATGGAAATTAACTTCTTTTTTTAGGGCTTCGTATTTTACTTTAACAGAATCTGCTTTAATTTGAATCGTGTCAAAATAATTTGAATTAACTTGCTCTAAGCCTAGTTTTTCTAGAGCAGAGGCCAAAGTTACTGCGGTATTCTGAACTTTATTGGCAATAAATTCTAAACCTTTTGGTCCGTGATATACAGCATACATTCCTGCCATAACAGCTAATAATACCTGAGCTGTACAAATGTTAGAAGTTGCTTTGTCTCTCTTAATGTGTTGTTCTCTGGTTTGTAAAGCCATGCGCAAGGCTCTGTTGCCATTAACATCTTTAGTAACACCAATGATACGGCCTGGAACATCTCTCTTATACGCCTCTTTGGTTGCAAAATAAGCTGCATGAGGGCCTCCATAACCCATCGGAATACCAAAACGCTGGGTTGTACCAAGAACTACGTCCGCACCAAATTTGCCTGGTGCTTCTAATTTTACTAAGCTTAATATATCTGCAGCTACAGCAACTTTAATATTTTGAGCGTTTGCTTTTGCTATAAAAGATTTTATGTCTGTGATTTGCCCGTTTTTACCAGGATACTGTAAAAGTGCACCAAAATAGTCTTCAGATAAATTATATTCAGCTTCATTACCTATTTCTAACTCTATACCAATTGGAGTTGCTCTTGTTTCTAATAAAGCAATGGTTTGAGGCAACACTAAATCTGAGACAAAAAATTTGTTAACTCCGGCTTTTTTCTGTGCACGATCTCTTACAGCAAATAGCAAGCTCATTGCTTCTGCAGCAGCTGTACTTTCATCTAAGAGTGAAGCATTGGCAATTTCCATTCCGGTTAAATCAATAACCATAGTTTGAAAATTTAACAAAGCTTCTAATCTACCTTGAGCGATCTCTGCTTGATAAGGCGTGTATGCTGTATACCATCCTGGGTTTTCTAAAATATTTCGCTGAATAACAGCTGGTAGATTGGAAGGATGATATCCTAAACCGATGTAAGATTTAAATACTTTATTAAGCTGAGATAGCTTGTTAATGTGATTTAAATATTCTTGCTCGCTCATGGCAGGTTCTAGATCTAGATCTTTTTTTAATCTAATACCTGCAGGTATAGTTTCTGAAACTAATTGCTCTATACTAGTTGCACCGATGGTGTTTAGCATAGCCTTTTGTTCATCTTGGTTTGGGCCAATGTGTCTAAGTGCAAAAGAGGTTGTGTCCATTCTTTATTCTGCTATTTTTTTTTGATATGCAAAAATACGGAAATCGGCTATTTTATTGGTCATTGATTATTAAAGTTTTTAACCGAAATTAAGGGTTATTAACACAATCATTATTTTTGTGATGTGCAGGTATTAAAGCAATTTTTAAATTTTTATATTAACAGTAGTATTCATGTGGCTTTAGCAGTGGTTGCGATGACTTGGGTAACACTTGTGAGGTTTCAATTACGGTACGACTGCGTTCTACTTTCTTTTGTGTTTTTTGCAACTGTAACTGGCTATAATTTTGTAAAATATTTTGGTGTCGCAAAGTTTCATCATAGAAGTTTAGCAGCCTGGTTAAAAGCAATTCAGGTATTTTCTTTCTTTGCTTTTTTTGGTATGTGCTTTTTTGCTTTAAAACTTAGCATTAATTCTTTAGTATTCCTTTCGGTTTTTGGACTTATTACTTTTTTGTACGCAATACCTTTATTACCAATGCGATATTTTAGAGATCATCAAAAAAATTTGAGACAAATAAGTGGGTTAAAGGTCTATGTCATTGCATTGGTATGGGTATTTACCACTGTCTTTTTACCGTTTTTAGAGTATAGTGATTTTATAGATGCAGATGTTGTAATAACTGGTGTTCAGCGTTTTGCTTTTGTAATTGTATTGATGCTCCCTTTTGAGATTAGAGACCTTGCTTATGATAGTGTAAAACTAGCTACAATACCTCAGCGTATTGGTGTAAAGAATACTAAGATGATGGGTGTTTTATTACTGCTATTGTTTTTCTTTTTAGAATATTTTAAAGATGAAATGCGATATGTAGATGTACTCTCAAATGGTGCTATAGTGGTTGTAACACTATTTTTTGTGCTGTCTGCCCACAAAAACCAGTCTAAATATTACAGTGCGTTTTGGGTAGAAAGTTTGCCAATTTTATGGCTACTGGTTGTATTGATGCTTTGTTAATTCTTCTTCGAATTGTTGTTTTATTTTATGGCGTTCATCATTCTTTAAGCAATCAATTTCAAGATGTTCTATAGCATCTGTCAGTTTATTATTTTTATTAGAATAGGCTCTTGTAACGCGACACCATGAAAGTCTTAAGGCTAACTTTATGCGTTCCCAGCTTGTAGCTTCGCCATATTGTGTTTTGTCACAAATGTGTTTGGCTTCTTCGCAACTTATAAATAAAAAACTTTTTTTCATTCTCATCTTGTCTTCCAAAAAGGAAGAACTATTTTGTTTAAAACCAGTTTTCTTCCATGCAATCAGCTAAAGCTGTTCTTGCTCTGTGTATTATTACCCAGAGGTTAGACGCAGTTATATCTAATTCATTACAAATAGTTTCAGTGTCGTAACCTAAAATTGTTTTCATCTTAAAAACATCAGCTTGTTTTTGAGGTAATTTAGATAAACAATCATAAATAGCATTACCCAATTCTGCGTTTTCTAGGGTATCTTCTGCGGTTTTATCAAAAGGGTCGGCTACACGTTCTTCTAACCAATCGCCTTCAGATTCTGAATTATTGTTGTAGGTCATCCTCACTTCAGCTTTTCCTTTGTTAGAATTTATTTTTCTGTAATAGTCTATGATTTTTCGTTTAAGAATAGAGATCAGCCAAGTGCGCTCACTTGCTTCCCCTTTAAAATTATTCATAGATTTTAAACCAGCCAAAAAGGTTTCAGATACCAAATCTTGAGCCATAGCTCTATCGTTAACCCTAGATATAGTATAGTTAAAAAGGTAGTCTGAATACAAATTAATCCAGTTATTAGGATTTAATTGATGGTTAGCCATTTGTTGTGCTCATTGCTGAGTCAAAAATAGGATAAAAAATTAAGACCTTAAATAAGTGTTTGTGTTTTCCTAGCGTTTAGTTGCGCTAATTATGTAATACCCAAAACTTTTAAGGTGAAAACCTGATAGAAGCGCATAGAAGGAGCCTTTTAAATTATGAAGGCTTTCTCTTTTAAGACTTTTAAATCTAAATACCTTTTTTAAAATAAAACCAGCAATGGCAAAAGGCACATGAAGTACAGATGGAGCAACTTTAAACGACACATCTTCAATTTTTATGTCTGTAAAACCTATATTTTCTAAACCTTGTTTGATGAAGTGATGTGTTTCTAACTTTTCTAAACTCCAATGATTACATAATTTATTGTAGGCAAATTTGCCACCTTTACAAAGTTGAGATCTGTCTTTTTTAAGAAAAGCATCCGCCATAACAAAGCGTCCACCTGACTTTAAAAGTCTATGCATTTCTTTTAGAGAATTATAATTATGACCAGAATGACAGAAGCTTTCAATCGCTACAGCAGCGTCAAAAGAGTTAGATTGAAATGAGGTGTTATTATAGTTTTCTTTGAGTATGATGCCGTTTTTACCTTTTAATAATTCATTTCCTTTTTTAACCTGAAAATCGGATAACGTTACTCCGTAAGCTATGATATTTTTATAGTGTTTTAATGCATATCGCATTGTAGCTCCCATGCCACAGCCTAAGTCTATAAGTCGGTTTTTAGTTTTGCCTATGTTTAGTCTTTTAGTGACTTGGTTGTTCATTTCATTTAGCATGGAATCGCGTTTAAAAGGATTTGTTTTAAACGGAATGAAATACCCAAAATGCATATTATAATCACTACTCCAAAACTCGTAATCTTCGGTAGCTTCGTTATAGAAGTCTACCATTTCTATTCGGTTTTGTTCTGCGTAATTGGTGTAGGGTATGGTTTGTGTTTTCATGGTGTTATTGGTTTAATAGGTTGTGGCTGAATAGCCAAGTGAAGACAACTGCAAAAAGAGTAAATAAGAAGTTCATGAAGTAACTACCTATCTTAAAAATTAACTTTTGAGGGATTTGGTACATAGGATAATAAGCGATTTGCGTAATCACTTTTCCAACCCAATAAGCTCCTATTAATCCTGTGAGAGCTAATGCTAGGTTTGTGCCATTTTTTAAATCATTTGGTAAAAGAATAGCTATTAAGCCGAAAGCGAAATTCAGTCCTTGAATGTATCTTCCATAAGTTTTGGCAATTTCTTGATTTAAAGGTTTTAACTGTTTAACATCATTGTACTAATCAAAAACTTTATGCCTAATGTAGGGATAAATAAGAGCTGTGAATATCTGACCACATCCTGCAAGTATGATCAACCAATTTGGAACTTGAGTTTTCATGATTTTTGAATTTTATAGGTGATATATAAATGGAAAAAAGCAATGAGCATTGGTATTACGAGATGTATGGTTATAAAGCCTGTGCTTATAATTTTTCCAAAGGCAATAACTGAAATTATAGTTACGACTGATACTAAATAAATGTTGAAAAGAAATTTTATCTGCTTTTCAAGCTTATTGTAATTATAAAGCATGTAAAAACTCATGAGCACCTGACCAACACCTAAAACCATCTGAAAGAGCATTCCTAGATATAATGTTAAGTAGAGGAGAAGCGTAATTATGACTAACCATTTGTTAATATTGTATAATTTTTTCATAATTCTATTGTTTTAAAACTTTCAAAAAAAATTGAAAGTTTGATTTAAAAAAAATAGTCTACTTCATTAACTTTAAAACAGACTTTGTTAACCAGTTTTGTTTTTGGTTTACTAATTTGTTCATTAAGGTGTCTAAATCGTCTGTAAGTTCTTTTAAAGCTTTGGTTTGTTTAATTAATTCCTTTGTTTTTTCTGTACCATCATCTTTAATAGAGGAGACCTCCTCTAAAACTTTAATTACAGGCTTTATTTCTCTACGGCTACGTTCTTTGGCAACAATACGAGCAAGTTCTTGTACATCCTTTTCTGTTGTAAAAAACTCTTTGCGTTCACCGCTTACTAAGACTTTGATTACAATTCCCCAATCTATAAGTTGTCTTAAGTTCATACTAGTGTTACCACGAGAGATTTTAAGTTCTTCCATAATCTCTTCCATAGATAATGGCTTTGTAGAAATAAAAAGCAAAGCTTGTATCTGAGCCATCGCTTTGTTGATGCCCCAAAGTGTACCTAAACTTCCCCAAGTACTAATAAATTTTTCTTTTGCTTCTACATACTCCATATAACAAAGATATAATAAATTTTAAACTTTCAATAATTATTGAAAGTTTATTTTGTAAAGAATTTATTATCTTAGATTAAAATAGCCTTAAATATGAAAACAAAACTACTATTTCTAACGTTACTTATGTTCGGAATAAGCCAAGCCCAAGTAGAGCTTGTTCCAAATCCATGCGATATAAATTCTGGTACCATTACCTTTAAATATGGTGAGTTAGGAGACTATTCGGTTTTTGACCCTTTAAGTGACCCTAATTTGTATTTATATACAGGTTTACAAACCGATGCAGATCCATTGACTTGGGATTATCATGATGATTTTTCTGATGTGTCCACACTGATTCCTTTAACTTACGATGCTGTTTTAGGGTATTATGTGGCGACTTTTAATCCAGCCACTAGGACGTATTTAGAAGAGCCTATGTTAAACACAACTACAATTCCATCGGGTACTGAAGTTTTTGATTGGTATTTTTTAATTACCAACTCTGACCAGTCACGTCAATCAGCAGATTTAAAAGGTAGTGATTATGGTTTTGGTTCGGCACTTTTATCAGTTGAAGCGTTTAATAGAACTAATGATGTAAGTGTTGGAAATGGAACAATCACCTTTAACAGTGCGGCACAATATGAGATCGCAGTTTATGATGTGCTTGGTAAAAACGTAGTTGATAAAACCTTAAATATTACTTCTCAAACCACTCACAATCTCCAGTTAAGAAAAACAGGTGTTTATCTTGTAAAAATTAGTTCTGGTAGTTACAGCCGAACGGTTAAGATGTTGAAATATTAGCTTAGCTATTTTATTTCAAAATGAATGTGATCGTCGTGCCTTACAGCTTGGCATCCATGAAATCTGATTTTGTCATATTTGCTTAGTCCTAATTCTTTTTTTAAATAAGGTTCTATAAAAATTTTTGAGTTTTTATCTCTGTAAAGTAACCCTTGAATAAGCGTTTTAGTGTTTTCTTCATCTAATTGGAGTACATCATTTTTATCTGGCGATAAGTATTTTGTTAAGTCATATTGCCAATAGCCTTGTTTTTTACACTGATTAGTAGTAGGGTTTGTATCATCTATAAAAGCGCCATAACCCATAAACGAAGGTTTTTGGTCTGTTTTGTTGTTATTTTCTAAATACATAAATGCGATATCTATTTTCTTTCCGTCATTATGACTAAGATGAGGAAATAGCGGAAACCCATTTAAAAAAGGGAAATTAGCATCTAAGTAAGTTGTTTTAATACCTAAGTGAGCCAAAACTGCTGTTGATTGTTGTAAAACATCATAAAGCTCATTGTCTACGTAATTTCTAAACAATAACGGATAAATAAGGTTTTGAGGCTTAAGTGCACTTTTTATAACAGGGAGTTTTGTTCTTCCAAAATAAGGAGCTACACTTGGAACAAAAAGGAGATTACAGGCAAGATATACTATCGGGAAAACATACCGTTTTCTTTTTTGAAGTTTTACAGCAATAAAAACACTCATTAACCATAGTAATCCTCCGACTTGGGTTAGTAAGGTTAAGAGTGCTATAAATGAGATGTGCCCTATGAGTTTTAGAAACTTCATGAAGTACTAAAACGAAATAAGTTTGTGCTTATTTTATCAACCCAGCACGTCGTAACAACGCTTCAGGTTGAGGTTCTTGCCCTCTAAACTTTTTATATAATGTCATTGGGTTTTCTGTACCACCTTGAGACAATACAAAGATTTTAAATTTATTGGCAACCGTTTTATTGAAAATGCCTTCTTGTTTAAAATATTCAAACGCATCTGCATCTAAAACTTCAGCCCATTTGTAGCTGTAGTAGCCAGAAGAATAACCTCCTTGAAAAATATGAGCAAAAGCTGTACTCATGCAGTTTTCCTCGACATCAGGATATAGTTTTGTTGCGCCAAAAGCTTCAACTTCATGTGCTTTTACGTTTGTAATTGCTGTTGGATCTATACCATGCCAGCTCATATCTAGCATTCCAAAACTCAGCTGGCGTAAGGTTTGCATACCTTCATGGAAAGTTGCTGATGCTTTTATCTTTTCAACGAGTTCCATCGGAATCACTTCTCCGGTTTCGTAATGCGTAGCAAAGAGTTTTAGAGATTCTTCTTCGTAACACCAATTTTCTAAAACCTGACTTGGTAATTCTACAAAGTCCCAATACACGCTTGTGCCAGAAAGGCTAGGATAGGTGGTATTGGCTAGCATACCATGTAGTGCGTGTCCAAATTCGTGAAACAAAGTCGTAACTTCATTGAAGGTTAATAACGAAGGTTTACTCTTTGTTGGTTTGGTGAAATTACAAACGATAGATACGTGAGGTCTCTCGTTAACACCATTTTTTATCATTTGCGGTTTGTAAGAGGTCATCCAGGCACCATTACGTTTTCCGGATCTTGGGAAAAAGTCGGCATAAAATATAGAAACCAATTCGCCTTCACTATCTCTAACTTTATAGGTTAAAACATCTTCATGATATTTATCTATGGTATTAATTTCTTCAAACTGAAGTCCGAATAATTTATTGGCAACAGTAAAAGCACCATTAATAACATTTTCTAATTTGAAATATGGCTTTAGTTTTTCATCATCCACATCGAATAATTTTTGTTTCAATTTTTCTGAGTAGTAAGCCGAATCCCATTTTTGTAATCGATCTATATTATCAATTTCTTTTGCAAAATCTTCAAGTTTTTCAAACTCTTCTTTTGCCGCTGGTTTTGCTTTATCTAGTAACTCGTTTAAGAAAGCATTGACTTTCTCAGGTGTTTCTGCCATGCGCTCTTCTAAAACAAAGTGAGCATGGGTTTTGTAACCTAAAAGTTGAGCACGTTCAAAACGAAGATTAGCAATTTTTAAAACAATATCTTGGTTGTCTAAGTCGTCGTTATGAAATCCTTTACTACCAAAAGCTTTGGATAGTTTTTCACGAAGTTCACGATTATCGGCATAAGTCATAAATGGAATGTAACTAGGATAATCTAAAGTGATTAGCCAGCCATCTTTACCTTTGCTTTCAGCCAGTTGTTTTGCTGCTTCTTTTGCCCCTTCTGGTAATCCCGAAAGATCATTTTCATCGGTAAGAAGCATTTCAAATTTGTTGGTTTCGGCTAAAATGTGCTCACCAAATTTTAGTTTTAGCTGACTTAATTCTTTATCAATAGCACGTAATTTTTCTTTTTTGTCTTCAGGTAAATTAGCACCATTTCTAGAGAAGCTTTTATATTTTTTATCCAGAAGTGTTTCTTGTTCTGTTGTTAAATCTAGTTCTGATTTTGAATCATAAACTGCCTTTACACGTTTGAATAAATCTTCATTTAAGGTAATATCGTTACTAAATTCAGATAATAAAGGTGAAACTTCTTGAGCGATTTTTTGAATCTCATCATTTGTTTCAGCTGAATTTAAATTGAAGAAAATACTAGAGATTCTATCTAGTTGTTCTCCCGAATAATCTAGAGCCTCAATGGTGTTTTTAAAAGTTGGTGATTCAGTACTATTTACAATCGTATCAATCTCATTTTTAGCATTCTCAATAGCTATTTTAAAAGCCGGAAGAAAATCTTCATTTTTTATTTTTAAGAATGGTGCTGTATTGTATTGAGTATCAAAAGTTTTATTTAGAATAGTCATTGTCTTATCGTCTAATTTTTCTTACGTATATTGTTGATAATGTGAATTTTAACGCTATTTTATGATGTTCGTTTTTATCAGTTAAATAAGTTTAATTACCTTTGTGCCATCTTTGACGAACAAGAACTTTTTGTTCTTAAGGATTGGTTAATAGCGAAAAAAGCCTTGACGAAAGTTGAGGCTTTTTTATAGGTCTTTTGCAGACTCGATAACTTTAGCTTTTAAACCTTCTTTGTAAACGATTACCTTGTCTAGAATACACTGGTCAGAACTGCCTAAAATTTGAGCTGCTAAGATGCCAGCATTTTTAGCTCCATTTAATGCCACAGTCGCCACAGGAACTCCACCTGGCATTTGTAAAATAGAAAGTACAGAATCCCATCCATCAATAGAATTACTACTTTTTACAGGTACACCAATTACTGGTAATGGAGATAGCGAAGCTACCATGCCAGGTAAATGTGCAGCGCCACCAGCACCAGCAACAATTACCTTAATGCCTCTGGTATGGGCATTTTTACTATAATCGAATAATTTTTCAGGTGTACGATGTGCGGATACGATATCAACTTCTACTTCGATATCAAATCCTTTTAGTATATCTATAGCGTCTTGCATTACTGGCAAATCGCTTTTGCTTCCCATTATTACTCCTACTTTACTCATGCTTATAATATATTTTATGTGAGGTCGAGCGCAGTCGAGACCTCTTAGATAGAAAATAAATTTTTTAGAATGACCTCCCGACTACGCTCGAGGTGACATTTTTATTCGCTTATTACTTCTATAGTTCGTTTTACATTTTCGGCAATTGCTCTAGCCTTATTGATGTCTTTATTTACAATGGTTACATGACCCATTTTACGGAACGGACGTGTTTGTTTTTTACCATAAATGTGTGGTGTTACACCATCCATTGCCATAATGTCTTCAATGTTTTTGTACAGTACGTTTCCTGTATGGTCTTCTGCGCCAACCAAATTCACCATAACACCAGCTACTTTACTTTCGGTGTTACCGAGTGGTAATCCTAAAATACATCTTAAGTGCTGCTCAAATTGATCTGTATAACTTGCTTCTATGCTGTAATGACCAGAATTGTGTGGTCTCGGTGCTACTTCGTTTACAATAATATCATCATTTTCAGTTTGAAACATTTCTACAGCCAAAAGTCCTACATGTTCAAAAGCGGCTGCAGTTTTTAAGGCCACAAGTTCTGCCTTTTTAGCAATATTATCAGGAATTCTTGCCGGACAAATTACATACTCAACTTGATTGGCTTCAGGATGAAACTCCATCTCAACCACTGGATATGTTTTTAAATGGCCTTTGCTATTTCTTGCAACAATGACTGCCAGTTCGTTTTTAAACGGGATTAAGTCTTCTGCAATGCATTCAACATTTGGTAAATCTGCCAAGTCTGTGTAACGTCTTACAACTTTTACACCTTGACCATCGTATCCAAATCGTGCGCTTTTCCAAACAAACGGATACTCTAATCCACCATTATCTACTGCCTCATCAATTTGAGATGTATGTGCAAATCTCGAAAAATCAGCCGTTGGGATATCGTGATCGCGATAAAATAATTTTTGTGTTGCTTTATTTTGAATGGTGCGTAAGGTCTTTGCAGAAGGATAAACTTTTACACCTTCCTTTTCAAGTGTTTCCAGAGCTTCAACGTTTACGTTTTCAATTTCAATAGTAAGGATATCAACTTGTTTTCCAAAGTTAACAACCGTTTTGTAATCTAATAAATCGCCTACCGAAAATTCATCACAAGCTAATCTTGCAGGTGCATCTTTGCTAGGGTCTAACACGCAAGTGTGTATGTCGTATTTGCGCGTATGATACAACATCATTTTGCCTAATTGTCCACCACCAAGAATGCCGAGTTTAAAGTTTGAAGAAAAGTAGTTCATGTTTACTTCCCAAGTAAAAGGGAAATTTTTAAAGATTCAACATTAATTCAATGCAAAAATAAGCTAATTATAGCAGATACTATTAAATTCGTAATTCAAAAAATCGGCAAACGGCAATCAATTCATTATCTTTGCATTTCTAAAATAATACCATGGTTGTTAAGCTTCACGATTTATATTTCAAACCTTTTGTTAATGCAAATGAAATTGATGGTGTAGTACAGCGAATGGTCAATGAAATCGCTGCAGATATAGGAGATGAAATCCCTGTGTTTGTTGGGATTATGAATGGGTCGTTTATGTTTGTGAGTGACTTCGTAAAAAAATATCCAAACCCTTGTGAAGTTACGTTTATAAAATTGGCTTCTTACGAAGGAGTTAAATCTACCGAAGACATTCAGAGACTGATTGGATTAACTCAAGATTTAACTGGTAGAACGGTTGTTATTTTAGAAGATATTATAGACTCAGGTAATACGCTTGAAGAGGTGCATCGCATTTTTAAGAACGAAAATGTTAAGCAGCTTCTTATTGCGACATTGTTTTACAAGCCTGAAGCTTATAACAAAGATTTTAAACTTCATTATATAGGTAAAGAAATTCCGAATAAATTCATCGTGGGTTATGGATTAGATTACGATGGTTTAGGAAGAGATTTACCAGATGTATACCAATTAAAAACAACACAACACATGACAAACATCGTGCTATTTGGCCCTCCAGGAGCAGGCAAAGGAACACAAGCAAACTTCTTAAAAGAAAAATACGATCTCGTACATATCTCAACTGGAGATGTATTTAGGTACAACATTAAAAACGAAACTGCCTTAGGTATGTTGGCAAAGTCTTACATGGACAAGGGTGAGCTAGTGCCAGATCAAGTAACAATTGACATGTTGAATAAAGAGGTTGAAAAAAATGCCCATGCTAACGGTTTTATTTTTGATGGTTTTCCGAGAACAAATGCACAAGCCAAAGCACTAGATGAATTAATGGATAGCAAAGATTCTCAAATTAATGCAATGGTAGCCTTAGAAGTTGATGATGAGGTGTTAGTGGAGCGTTTACTAAAACGTGGTGAAACTAGTGGAAGAGCTGACGATGCAGACGAAAGTATCATAAGAAACCGTATTAAAGAATACTACGATAAAACAGCGATATTAAAAGATTACTATTCTGCACAAGACAAATATTACGGTGTTGATGGTGTAGGTAGCATTGAAGATATCACAGAGCGTTTGAGTGCTGTGATTGATAAATTATAGAAGTTTATTCGTTTAACTGTTTATTGGTTTAATTGAAACGAGTTCAACATGTATCAACATTCATTTGAGAAATTAACTGTTTGGCAAGACTCAATTGATTTGGTTGAATTGATTTACAAAACAGTTAGCTCATTTCCTAAAGAAGAGAAGTTTGGATTAATTAGCCAAATGAAAAGATCAGCAGTGTCTATCTCTTCAAATTTAGCAGAAGGAACATCAAGAATAACAAAGAAAGATAAAGCACATTTTTCTACTATGGCATTTAGTTCTACAATGGAACTTCTATGTCAAACTGAAATTTGTAAACGTTTAGCCTTTATAGATGAAGTTCAATATGATAATCTTAGAAGTAATATTTTGAAAATTTCTAATAAGATTAATTCATTGAGAAAATATCAAATAAACGCTTAAACAAATAAACCATTCAACTTTAGATGACAGAAGGAAATTTTGTAGACTACGTAAAAATGCATGTTGCTTCCGGTAATGGAGGTAAAGGTTCTGCGCATTTACATCGCGAAAAATATATTGCCAAGGGTGGACCTGATGGTGGTGATGGTGGTCGTGGTGGTCACGTGATTATAAGAGGAAATGAAAACCTATGGACGCTTTTGCATCTTAAGTTTAAGCGACACATTAGAGCAGGTCATGGTGAGCATGGTAGTTCTGGTAGAAGTACAGGAGCCGATGGAGAAGATGCTATTATTGAAGTGCCTTTAGGTACAGTTATACGTGATACAGAAACCAACAATGTCTTATTCGAAATCACCGAAGATGGCGAAGAAAAAATCGTTGCCGAAGGTGGTAAAGGTGGTCGTGGTAACTGGCATTTTAAGAGTTCTACAAACCAGACTCCGCGTTATGCACAGCCTGGTATTCCTCTGGAAGAAAGAGATATTACTTTAGAGTTAAAAGTATTAGCAGATGTTGGTTTGGTTGGTTTTCCTAATGCTGGGAAATCAACGTTGCTGTCTGTGTTAACGTCTGCAAAACCAAAAATTGCAGATTACGAGTTTACAACGCTCAAGCCTAATTTAGGTATTGTGAAATATCGTGATTTTCAGTCGTTTGTTATGGCTGACATTCCTGGAATTATTGAGGGAGCAGCAGAAGGAAAAGGGCTAGGTTACTATTTTCTAAGACATATTGAACGTAACTCGATCTTATTGTTTTTAATTCCCGCAGACGCAAAAGATATTGTTGAACAGTACGAAATATTAGTAGATGAGTTAAGACGCTACAATCCGGAAATGTTAGATAAAGAGCGTTTTGTTTGTATTTCAAAATCTGATATGTTAGATGACGAATTAAAATCTGAAATGTCTACCATTTTAGACAAAGATTTAGAGTGTGAGTATATGTTTATTTCATCTGTAGCGCAACAAGGACTTACAGCGCTAAAAGATAAACTTTGGAAAATGCTTAACCATTAGCATTTTTTTTATTTGTAACTTTATTAAAAAATGAAAGTTGTAAAATACCTATTGTTATTATTCATAATCTCGTCTTGTGGTACTGTAGTGAATTATGATTACGAGAAATCCACAGACTTTACAAAGTATAAGACGTATGACTATTTCAGTGATATGCAAACGGGTTTAAGTCAGTTAGATACCAAACGCCTTATGCGTGCAATCGATACAAAGTTGGCATCAATGGGTATGTCGCGCTCAGAAAATCCAGATTTTTATATCGATATACAAAGCCAAGATGTGATGAATAGAAATAACTCTACCGTTGGCGTTGGTGCAGGTGGTGGAGGCGGAGGCGGTTTTGGTGGTATCTCCGTTGGAATCCCAATTAACAACAACCAAAATACACGAGAAATTGTAATAGACTTTGTAGATAAGAAACAAAATGAGCGCTTATTTTGGCAAGCTGTTAGTGAAAGTAGCTATCGTCAAAATGCCTCACCTGAAAAACGTCAAGCCTATTTTGATGCTTTGGTTGATAAAGTTTTTGCGAAGTATCCTCCTAAGAAATAGTTTTGTCATTCCGAAATTGATTCGGAATCTATGGTAAGTTTTGAACTTTATCATTTTCCTAACATTATAAACTTCATCGTGGTCATTCGGTTTTGTAATTTTGATTGAATTCAAAAAAACAAACAAATAATGAGCATATTAGAAGGTAAAGTAGCACTTATTACTGGTGGAACTAAAGGTATTGGTTATGGTATTGCAGAAGCGTTATTGAACCAAGGATGCAAAGTTGCTATTACAGGAAGAGATCAGGAATCTACAGAAGCAGTAGCGAAAGAACTAGCATCTAAAACCAATTCAGAAAACGCAGTAATCGGACTTGAAGCAGATGTGAGACAATTAGAAAGTCAGGAAAACGCAGTAAAAGCAACACTTGATGCTTTTGGTCAGTTAGATTTAGTAGTTGCAAATGCAGGTTTGGGACACTTTGGGAGTATTGAAGATTTATCCGTAGACCAGTGGAACGCAGTTATAGATACCAACTTAACAGGTGTTTTTAATTCTATTAAAGCCAGTGTTGAGGCGCTAAAAGAAAGCAAAGGTTATTACATCACGATTTCAAGTTTAGCAGGAACCAATTTCTTCGCAGGAGGTTCTGCTTATAACGCTAGTAAGTTTGGTGTTACAGGATTTACACAAGCTGTAATGTTAGACTTGCGCAAATACGGTATCAAAGTCAGCACGATAATGCCAGGTTCGGTGTCTACATATTTTAACGGTAACGAACCAAGTGAAGCTGGTGCTTGGAAAATTCAAATTGAAGATATAGGAGAATTGGTCGTAGATTTATTGAAAATGAATCCAAGAACTTTGCCAAGTAAAATTGAGGTTAGACCAACGACGCCTCCTAGTAGTAAGTAAATTTTAATGTCATTGCGAGCGAAGCGTGGCAATCTCTTCAAATAATAAGATTGCGTCGTTCTGCGTCCTCGCAATGACATTTGTCTCTTTGCGCCTTTGCATCTTAGCGAGAAAAAACCTATTCAACAGTAACTCTCACTCCCTCACTATGACTACTAAACTCAGGTGCATACATCGATTGAATCGTGCTAATGCCATTACTCATATCTCCAGCATTGTTGACGCGTAAATCATATTCAAACACATAGACACCTTTTGGTAAATAATCCATAAAGAAATTTGTCGCTGCATCTTTTGTGCTTTCGTAATAACCCAAGCCATCCTGCCATTTGTATTGCGATAGTACGTTGATGGGCTCAAAACCTGCAGCACGCATATCTTTTAAATGCACAAATTCCATGTCTCTATCAGAACGCAACTCAATACGAACGCGAACTAGATCACCAACATTTAGTTTAGTGTCTTTATTAATTTCTGAAATTTCTTCACCTTTATCAGTATTCGATTTTAAGAATAGTTTTTTACTCAACTTTAAAGGTGTCTCTGCTGACGTAATTTTATCTAAATCTTCAAAATACTGCCAGTAAAGTGCTCCCCAAGCAATACCATCTCCCTTTTTAGAAATAGTAACATTGGCTTGTTCTGCTGTAATTTCTTCACCTGTCCACGAGGTTTTGTAGTAACCTGTGCCAGCTTCAACTTTTACATTATCTAATGTTGAAGGGTTTATAGTTTCGTTACCAACTTTTACGTCAACCATTTCACTGGCATCCAACCAAGAAATACCTTGAAGCAATAATGCATAAACAGCTTCTGTGGTTGCTTTGGTGGTTTTCCATTTGTTGGTTTGCTTGTTTTTGAGCAACCAGATTTTTAGGTTGTCAACAATATTAGTCGTTTCTTTTTGCGCTTCGACTGCGCTCAGCGTGACATCATAGCTAGCCACACCAACTTCAGAAAATGCTTCAATTAAAAGTGCTTGCGTTTCAATAGGTGCTTGGTGCCAGTACCAAGAATTGGTGTTGGCTTTCCAGTACATGCCTAATTCGTCTGAGGTAATGCTATTTTCTTTTAGTGATTTTAAAATCTTTCCTGCTGTTGCATCATCATTCATTCTATGAAGTGTTAAAGTCATTAAACCTTTGGCATATAACGAACGTTTTAACCAATATTTCTGCATTTGCGATTTGTAGTAATCCATTATAGTTTCTACTTCTTTTGAAGCTTTTACTTCAGGATAAAAACTACGTACATACATATAGTGCAGTTGCGTGTAAGATAAATGGTCTTTGCTTAAATCTGCATCCTTATTATACTTTTTGATGTCTTTATACTCTTTTACGAATTCAGTGTCTAGGTATTGGATGGCGTTTTTAATCATAGACATCTCGACTTCGCTCGATGTGACAGAAAGGTGTTTGAGATGACCAAACCCAGAAATAATATGTTGCGTAATAAAACGATTAGCATAACCACCATTAAACCAAGGCCAAGCACCAGATGGCAATTGGTTTTGTTTCAGTTTTCGCAATGCTGAATTGAGTTCATTATTCATTTTATTTAAGTCGAATAACAAGCCAATACGCTTTTTCTGCTCAGTTTCAGATTGAGCATCGCGTAACCAAGGTGTTTCTTGAATTAAAAGTGATTTTAACTCTTGATTTTTCTCAAGGTTAGACAATAAACTGTTGGCTGAGGTACTCGAAGCCCATTGATTGAAAACCGCTTCAATCTTAGGATTAGAGGTCACGATATGCTGTGCTAAAGCATTCGCATAATATCTAGAAAACGTCTGCTCGTTACAATCGTATGGATATTCCATTAAATATGGTAAAGCCTGTACAGCATACCATGCAGGATTGGAGGTCATCTCTAAAGTTAGCTTGTGGTGTCTGAGGGTACTCGAAGACACATTTTTGTGTCCATTCTCTTGCACTTCGAGGGCCTCAGTGCCCAGTTTTGCCAACTTATCTAAAGTAAACGTCTTCGTTTCATTAGAGCGTATCCACATTGGTAGTGTTTCGGTTACCAACATTCTGTTGGATAATACTGGTAAAGCGTTTTGTTCACCATCACTAAAATCTCCTGATTTGGCAATGATTTGGTATTGTACAGCTTGTAACCCTTTTGGTATTGCTAGCGACCAAGAAACCTGAGTGTTGCCTTTGGCATCAACAGAAAAGGCTTCATTTGCTTTGTATTTTGATTCTGTTGTCCGGTAGTCTAAAGACTTAATCACAAGATCGTAAGAAATATCACTGCCTGTTATTGCATCTGTTAACACTAAAGTAGCTATACCAGACAATTCCTTCTCAGTAAGATTAGCAATTTTTGTACTGATCGTAATTTGATCTCCTTCTCGTAAAAAACGTGGTGCATTTGGTATCACCATTAACTCTTTTTGAGTTACAGCCTCTAGTTGCTTTACCGAACTTTCTAAAGTTTTGGTGTGTGCTAATAATTGCAATTTCCATTTGGTTAAGGCTTCTGGTGCTTTAAAGTTAAAACTTACATTACCGTCTTCATTAGTTTGTAGTTGTGGAAAGAAAAAAGCGGTTTCGTTGAGGTTTTTACGGATTTGGATAGTTTCTTTTTTTGGAACTATTTTCGCTTTTTCCATTTTAATATAATATTCAGGGTCTTCTAGGTTGTCTGAAGTTGTAAATTTTCCTTCAGACTTAAAATGTACACTATCATTGGCTCTACCACTTGCATTCATATATTCGATTCCCATATCAGCTTCTTGTACTTCTACATTTCCAATTTCATCTTCCGTAATAATTAAATATTCTTCTGGTGTGTCTTTATAATTTTCATACTTCACACCTGGTGCTCTGGCTAGTAAACTTCTCATTCTAGAACTTCCATAACCGAAATACAACCCAAACCAATCTAACTGGTCATAGCTTTGCGATTCTATACTGTTAGGATAAGCAAAACGATTAAATAACCTAAAGCTGGTAGTGCCAAAACTACGTCCACCATTTTTGTTTAATCTTCCATTATAATATGGTCTCTTAATAGGACTGAAACTCCAGTTGTGCCCTCTAAATTCATCTAAAGATGCATCGTACATACTTGCTAAAAGTTCAGCAGAAACTTTATCTCCTTTTGGTCCTTTAATTTTAAAACTCCAGGTTTCATCTTGTCCTGGCTGTAACTTGTCTCTAAAGGTTGTGGTTTCAATCTCTAAATCGGTTTTAGGATATGGTACATTAACTCTAAAACTTTGGTAAACATAACTATTGTAAGCCGCAAAACTTGTGTGAACTTCAAAACCACCTAAATCGTCTTCTAAAACAGGAATGCTGATTGTTTGTTTAGAGTTGTTCAATTTTACCAACTGTGTTACAATGATGTTGTTGTCTTTTTCAACTTCTACAGTCACTGTGATGTCTTTTGCTGCTGAGCCAATGGTGAGTTTTGCAACGTCACCAGCTTTGTAGCTGTCTTTATCTAGAGTGGCTTCAAAAAGTTGATGGTCTGCAACGGTTTTATCTTTTTCGCTAAATAGGTTTGTATAGGCTTCTGCTTTTACGTCTGCTCCAAATTTATCCTTGCTTTCTGCAATAATAATGTACTGACCAGAATTCCATTTTTTTAGTTTCTTTAATGTGATGGTTTTTTGTTTTTCAGTATCGAAATTTGTTGAGAACACTTCCTCTCCTTTATCCCAATTGATCGATAAATGCTCGTCGTTGTATGGATCGTGAGGAAATATACGTTTAAATTCTTCCTTTGAAATTATCTGAAAATCTGGTGCATCCCAAGGTCTGGCTCTCAGAACATAATCAGGAGCTTGGAGTTTGTAAATTTTTAAGGTTCCTTTTGCTGGTACTTCTTGACCATTCAAATTTTTTGAGTTGAGGGAGATTTCAACCTCTTTTTTAGTTTTATCAATCTGGTTTGGATTCGTAATCTCCAAAGTCATAGCATGATAGCCGACATTTACAACCGTGGATGTAGAACGTGTTTCTCCATTAATATCCGTAATATCAGCAGTAACTTCATAATTAAAAACAGGAAGGTTGTCTTTAGAAACGCTTTCATCTGGTAAGGCTTTAAATGTGATTTCAAATTCGCCTTTGTCGTTTGTTGTGCCTTCTCCAAAAGTGATTTCTTGTGCTTCAGAACTGTAATAATCTGGTCGTCTCCAATACCACCAACTCGGATATTGCACTTGGCGTTTTACACGATACACCACCTTAGCATCTGTAATATTACTACCTGCAAAAGCAACGGCTTTTCCATTTACGGTAATACTGTCGTTAACTTTAAACGTTTCAGTAATAGGCTGAAATTCTGGTTTAAATTTTGGACGTTTGTATTCTTCGACAGAGAAGTACGTGTAGCCTTTTTTACCACAAACCATTTCAATTGTAAAGCTTCCTGTCAGTCCATCGTTAGGTAAAATAAATTCGCCAGCAACAGAACCAAATTCGTTAGTTTCAAGTGCTTGTTCGCTTACAACTTCACCATTAACATTTTTTAATCTTACAGTCGCTTTTTCGTTGGCATACACTTCGGTTTTGTCATTTTTGGTAGCTGTAACAATACCTTTAAAATAAGCTGTTTGTCCAGGTCTGTAGATGCTACGGTCTGTAAATAAAAAGACGTTGTATTGCGTGTCTGTATTTTTGCGAGGTTTGTATGCTCTAGAAAAGTAGTAATCGCCAAAATACGCTTCGTTGTTATTGTGGTCTACTTTAATTTCTACTTGTCTGTAATAGTTACGGTCTTTTTTAAAGTTGAATTTTCCAAAACGATCTGTTTTTAAATTTTTAGAAAAAGACTTGTTTCTATTATTTGTGTAAAAGATTTTTATAGAAGCATCAGAAATCGGCTCACCATTATTTCTGTTAATAAGCTGATAATGTATAGCCTCGTTTTGTATGCGCTCTAAAAGTGCAAAATCTGTAATCTGAATGTGTGTAACGGCAAATACATTGTCTTTGTTGGTGTCTGCTTTGATGAGGTAAAATCCGTTGGCTAATTTTGGAATTACAATTTCTGTGCTATGCTGTTGAAAATCGTCTTCAGACTTTAAGTTGCTAGTAAACTTATGAATAGGTTTTAGTTTGCTGAAAAATTCAAGCCTTTGCTCAGTATTGTTTTTCTTGTTGAAAATTTCAAGTTGGTTAATATCAACTTTGTAAATATTAAAATCTAGCTCAGCAAGGTTTTTGTAATTCACTAAAATTCTAGACGGAGTATTTACAGAAATAAATTCTTCAGCTTGAAGTCCTAAAGATGGTTGAAGAATTTGCTGTTTAAGAATTTCGCATTTTTTGGCACCATCACTTTCCGGAAATGCAGCTATCACTTTGTTGCATAGGTCAATAGCTTCTTTGTTTTTCCATCTGTTTTTTTCGTTCACTTCAGTGTTTAATATCTCTGAATCATATTCAAAACCTTGTTGTTGATAAAGGTTTGCTGTTTCATAATTGTAAAGTGCAGATAATGGTGAGGCTTTTAAAGCTTCAGCATTAGTTGTTAAAGTTTTAATTAATACATCTTCTTTTTTATCAAAAGTGGCATGTTGTAAAACAAAATTTAGACGCTCAATATCTACATTTACAAAGGCTTTACTTTGCTTATCCTTACGATGAAATTTTAAAAGATTCTGATAAACTTTAAGTGTATTTAACTCTAGGTTTGTGGAATCTTTTGAGCTTAATTTTAAATTGATAAAAACCTCGCTATCATCTAAAAAGGAAGGATTGTCAATCTTAAATTGATATGCAGGTTTGGTAATGCTATTTTCATCGGTTTTATAAAATTGAAGTGCGTTATGACTCAATAAATCAAACAACGTAGGTCTGTAGATTTTAGAATTTTTGTATTCGTTTAAAAGCACGCTGTAGTTTTCTAACGACTCTTGTTGAAGCAGCAGACCATTTTTTAAAGAACGTTGGTAATACACATGAATTTCATTGAACAAGGTTTCTAAATCCCAAGTTCTAAAGTCATCGCTTACTTTTTCTTCGGTTTTAGATCTATTGTAAAACTTATAACGATTTTGCTGAAAATACTGCCAATACATCGTTGCCAACATGTTTTCTAATAAGCGTTGTGCTGGAATATCTTTAGTGGCTTCAATTTCAGATTTAAAAATATTAACAATATTAAGCTGAGCGTCTTCTTCAAGAATCAGCATGTATTTACTCTTGTGCAACAGTGCTTTTATCTGTTGTTGTTTGTTTTTAGAAGATTTTGCGTTTTTATAAATCGTATCAACAAGCTCTGCAGCACTTTTGGTTAGGCCTTCATTTTCTAGTTGTATCACCTTTTTCCACAGGTCATCAAGGTTGTCTTGGGCTTGAGAAAAGGAAGCAAAGCAAATGAGCATTAGGATTGGTATATAGTTTTTCATAAGTATTATAATTTTCTGTAAAATACCTTCAAAAGACGCACCAAACAAAGTCATAAAGCGTCAAAAGGGCATTTGGGTGAGTTAAGTTAAACAATTTGTGAGTGAATGCGCTCGTTATTATATTGTATTTTTGTAAAAAATAGTCTTAAGGTATGAATAAGTTTCTATTGATTTTTTTAATGTCTGCCTACTGCTTTGCGCAATCATCTAAAGAGAAAGCAAAAACATATTTAATAGAAAAGAATTATAACAAAGCACAGCAAGAACTCACCACTTTTTTAGAGGCTAATCCTAGTGATACTGAGGCTATTGAGCTATTAGGAGACGCGTATGGTTACCAAAAAAAATGGGACAACGCTGTGGAGCAATACAAAATTTTAAAAGATAATTACCCTAAAAATGCTAATTATCATTATAAGTATGGTGGTGCTTTAGGTATGAAGGCTCTTAGCATAAGTAAGCTAAAAGCCCTTGGTATTATTGGCGACGTTAAGCAAGCTTTTTTAAAGGCTGCAGAGTTAGATGAAAAACATATTGATACTCGTTGGGCTTTGGTAGAGTTGTATGTGTCTCTTCCTGGTATTGTTGGCGGAAGCAACTCTAAAGCCTTAAAATATGCTAACGAGCTTCAAAATCTATCTAAGGTTGACGGCTATCTAGCAAAAGGTTATGTTTATGAATATGATGATGAACCAGAACTGGCCGAAAAGTATTATAAATTGGCTATCGAAGTAGGAGGCTCTGTTACATGTTATGAAAAATTAACCAATTTTTATGAGACTAATAATCAGCCAGATAAAGCTATTGGGAACCTAGAAGAAGCGCAAAAAAAACACCAACGCAATGCCATGCACTACCAAATAGGTAAAGTTTGCGCAGATTATAATATTCAATTAGAGAAAGGCGAAAAATGTTTAAAAGCTTATTTGTATAACCACTCTGCAAAAGATGGTGTACCAAAGGCATGGGCTTATTATCGTTTGGCTCAAATCTACAAGCATAAGAAAGATAAAACTGAAGCTTTAAAATGGATAAACAAAGCTATAGTGGGCTTGCCAGAAATTGAGGTGTTTCATGACGAAAAAGCTGCAATATCAGAGTTGTAGTACAGACTACATAAATAATAGTTATAAAAAGTATTAAAATTATTAATAGCTTAAATATTTGTTAAATTCGCAAAAACGATAGTATTACTATTATATTTGCAACCAAATATTTTAAGTATGATAAATTTACTGTCAAATTTAAAGATTGCTGTACCAGACAAGATATTTATCAAAGATCCCGAATCGTCGGATTTAGGCAAGCGCATCATAGAGCACAGTATTTTGCTAATCGATGAGATAGGCTTTGATAGTTTTACATTCAAAAAACTTGGTGTTAAAATAGGCTCTAACGAAAGCTCAATTTACCGCTATTTTGAAAGCAAGCACAAATTACTTCTGTACTTAACCTCATGGTATTGGGCTTGGATAGAGTACCAAATGGTATTTACAACTCATAATGTTCCAAATGCAAAGGAACAACTATTTAAAGCCATTGAAGTCATTACGCAGACCATAAAGGAAGACATTACAATTACACATATCAATGAGGTAATTTTAAATAGAATTATTATTAACGAATACTCTAAATCTTATTTAACAAAAGAGGTAGATAGTGAAAACAAAGAAGGGTATTTTGTTGCTTATAAACGCGTGGTAAAGCGTTTAAGTGAAATTATAAATGCAGTAAATCCGCATTATGAGTTTCCTTCTAGTTTAGCAAGTACAATTGTAGAAGGTGCTTTGCATCAGCATTTTTTAAAGGCACATTTTAGATCTATTACAGACTGTGGTAAAGATGTAACACCAACCGAATTTTTTCTCAACCTAACCTTAAACGTATTAAAGTCTACATCAAATGAATCAAAATAAACCACTACTAACACCTTGGCAACGATTTGTTGGTATTTTAAGACTTGAAAAAAAGGATCTACTCCAAGTTATTTATTACGCTGTTTTTTCAGGGCTTATTAGTTTAACATTACCTCTAGGAATTCAAGCCATAATAAATTTAATCCAAGGAGCTCAAGTTAGTACATCTTGGATTGTTCTTGTCGTTTTGGTAACATTGGGTGTTGTCTTTGTAGGTGTTTTGCAGCTTATGCAGATGCGAATTATAGAAACGGTTCAGCAACGTCTATTTATGAGAGCATCTTTTGAATTTACTTACCGCTTTCCTAAAATTAGAATGAATGAACTCCGTAACTTTTATCCGCCAGAATTGGCCAATCGTTTTTTTGATGTACTAACGGTTCAGAAAAGTTTGGCAAAGTTATTACTCGACGTACCAGCAGCCGTATTGCAAATTGTGTTTGCGTTAATACTATTATCCTTTTACCATCCGTTTTTTATTGCTTTTGGTATTCTTTTAATCATACTTATCTATATCGTATTTAAGTTTACCATTCAAAAAGGTATGGAAACCAGTTTAAAAGAATCTAAGAAAAAATACATGGTGGCACACTGGATACAAGAAGTTGCCAGAGCGATTATAAGCTTTAAAATTTCGGGCAGAACATCCTTAGCCTTAGAAAAAAATGACAAACTGGTAGAGGGTTATTTAGAAGCAAGAGAAAGCCATTTTAAGATTTTGGTGATTCAGTTTATACAAATGATTGGTTTTAAGGTAATCGTTACGGCTGGTTTATTAATTATTGGCGGACTATTAGTACTGAATCAAGAAATGAATATAGGTCAATTTGTCGCTGCCGAGATTATCATTTTATTGGTAATAGCCTCTGTTGAAAAGCTGATACTCGGATTAGAATCTTTCTACGACGTGCTAACATCGCTAGAAAAAATGGGCCAAGTAGTAGACAAAAAATTAGAATCACAAGAAGGAATTGAAGTAGATAAGGCTAAAAGTCTTAAGATAGAACTCGATAAGGTAACTTATGAAGTACCCAACAGATCTGTCCCAATTTTAAATAACATATCAATGACTATAAACCCTTCGAGTAGAGTTTTGCTTCAAGGACCTAGTGGCTCTGGGAAATCCACATTACTTCGAATGATTTCGGGAATTATTGAACCCACAAAAGGCAGAATTTTTGTTAATGACGAGGCTATTCAGAATATTCATCTTAATAACTACAGATCTTGTCTTGGCTTATCTCTAGCAGATGAGACACCGTTTGAGGGTAGTATTAAAGATAATTTAACCTTAACAAATAAAAATATCACCGACGAAGAAGTAAATAAAGCAATTGAGATCGTTGGCTTAAGAGATTATCTTAAAGAAACAGAGAAAGGATTAGAAACTATTATATATCCCGAAGGCAAGCAGATGTCTTTTACAGTGGCCAAAAAATTAATTTTAGCAAGAGCTATCTTAAAAAAACCAAAGATCCTTGTTTTAGAAGAACCTCTTGAGCATTTTGAAACAGCAGAAGCTCAAAGAATCATTAAGGCACTTACAGCTCCAGAAAACCCTTGGGCATTAATTGTTGCTAGTTTTAATAAAGATTGGGCAAGTGAGTGTACTGACATAATTACTTTAAACAGTGGTGAAATTATCTAAAAACAAATCGCAATGTTGAATATATCTAAAAATCCATTAAATAAAACAGTAGATTTATCTACTTACAACTCAAGTAAGCGTGTTTTTGATAAATATTATTATAAGTATTTTAACCGGTTTCTTGGTGCATTTGCTATTGTTGGTTTAATTATACTGTTTTTGCCATGGACGCAAAATATTACCGGAAGAGGTAATGTTACCACCTTAACGCCAGGTCAAAGACCTCAAACCATTCAGTCTCAAATTCCAGGTAGAATAGAGAAGTGGTTTGTAAATGAGGGAGACTATGTAAAAAAGGGAGACACCATAATGCAAATTTCAGAAGTAAAAAGTGAATACTTCGATCCTAACTTAGTAGAACGAACGGCTCAGCAGCGCGATGCAAAGGCATTTTCTGCCAAGTCCTATGAGGAAAAAGCACGCTCTGAAGATGTGCGAATAGTTGCGCTTTTAAACGAAAGAAAACTAAAGCTAGAACAAGCTCAAAATAAGCTTTTACAAGCAAAGTACAAGGTAGAAGCAGATAGTATAGACCTCGAGGCGGCCAAAACTAATCTTAGAATTGCCCAAACCAAATACAATCGTGCAGATACCCTCTATCAAGACGGTTTTACTGCCTTAAAAAATGTAGAAGACGCGCGGTTAAAATTGCAAGAGACCCAAGCCAAATTAGTGTCGCAAAAAAATAAACTCTTAGAAAGTAAAACTGAAGTCATTAATGCCAGGCTCGAAATTAACAGAGTAACACAAGAATTTGCAGATAAGATATCTAAAGCCCAAAGCGAAAAATTCTCCGCAAAATCAAATCAGTTTAGTACCGAAGCAGAAGTACAAAAGCTCGAAAATCAATACTCAAACTACAAAATTCGTAACAGTTTATTACATGTAACGGCACCATATGACGGTTTTATAAATAAAGCATTACGAGGTGGTGTTGGCGTTACATTTAAGGAAGGCGAAGAATTAGTAGGTATAATACCAGATAATGTAGATTTAGCTGTAGAAACGTTTGTAGAGCCAATAGATTTACCATTAATTCATAAAGGTGAAAAAGTACGCGTACAATTTGATGGCTGGCCTGCAATTGTTTTTAGCGGTTGGCCAAATGTATCCTACGGTACCTATGGTGCAGAGGTGGTTGCGGTAGAACGTTTTATTAGTGCCAACGGAAAGTTTAGAGTGCTGCTAAAACCAGATCCAGAAGACCATCCTTGGCCAAAAGATGTACGTGCAGGCTCTGGCGCATTTACAATGGCACTGTTAGACGATGTTCCAATTTGGTTTGAGCTATGGAGACAGCTCAACGGTTTTCCACCAAATTACTATCAGCCACAAGATGGTAGTGCATCAACAAAAGCTAAGAAATAAACAATGAAGTATTTAAGCACACTACTTTTTATTTTTATAAGCACATTAAGCTTTGCCCAAACAGATAGCATTAAAGAAGTTTTACGCTTTAATGAGTATTTAGGTTACGTTAAAAAGTTTCATCCTATTGTAAAGCAAGCAGAACTTGTAATAGACGAAAGTCAGGCAAAACTATTAAAATCACGTGGTGCTTTTGACCCTAAGTTTGAGGTAGATTATGATCGCAAAAAGTTTAAAGGAATAGAATATTTTGATAGACTCAACGGGATGTTTAAAATACCAACGTGGTACGGCATTGAACTCAAAGCAACATTCGAAGAAAATTCAGGAAATTTCTTAAACCCTGAAGGCTTTGTGCCAGAAGATGGTTTGTACTCCGCAGGTGTTAAAGTATCTGTAGCCCAAGGTCTTTTAATCAACGATAGAATGGCATCTTTAAAACAAGCCAAATTGTTTAGAGAGCAAGCCAAGGCAGATAGAGATATTTTTGTTAACAATATTCTTTATGAAGCATCCTTAGCATATTTTAAATGGTTGCAAGCTTATAATGAGTTAAAGTTGTTTGAAAACTTTTTAACCAATGCAGAATTGAGATACAGAGGTATAGAACGTGGTGCAGAAGTTGGCGAACGTGCCGATATTGATGTGGTTGAAGCTAGAATTGCAATTAACCAGCGTAGATTAAGTCTAGAACAATCTAAAGTAAAGTTGATGAAAGCATCTTTAGAGCTTTCTACATTTCTATGGTTAGAGAATAACGTTCCTGTAGAATTACAACCAAACGTTATTCCAGATGTAGAGTCTGAGCCCATTGTAGATACGACGTTTAGCATCAATCAATTACGGGAAGATGAGGTTATTATAGAGACGCATCCAAAGTTAATTTCGTTAGACTATAAATTGCAAAGTCTAGAAGTAGACACCAGACTTAAAGCCAATAAGCTCTTACCCAAAGTAGATGTAGAATATAACTTTATTACCGAAGTACCAGAAGTTGCGCGTTCTTTTAATACTGCCGAGTATAAAGGAGGTCTCAATGTAAGTTTTCCTTTGTTTTTACGCAAGGAGCGCGGAGATTTAAGATTGGCAAAACTAAAAAT
Organism: Winogradskyella sp. J14-2; assembly: GCF_001971725.1. Classification (NCBI taxonomy): domain Bacteria; kingdom Pseudomonadati; phylum Bacteroidota; class Flavobacteriia; order Flavobacteriales; family Flavobacteriaceae; genus Winogradskyella; species Winogradskyella sp. J14-2. The sequence goes on from NZ_CP019388.1 coordinate 2,691,405, forward strand.
GCAAGACACGGAATTTGAGATTAATGCCGCCCGAGTTAATCTTCAAAATAAAATTAATGCCATTCGTCAAGAGTTAGATTCTTATAGTACACAAAATGAGTTGGTTGCGCAAATGGTGACCGACTACTCAAAAATGTTAGAAGCAGAAGAACGTAAGTTTTTCTTAGGTGAAAGTTCTCTATTCTTGGTAAATTCTCGAGAATCTAAGCTTATTGATGGACAGCTAAAAGCTATTGAAGTACAATACAAGTTTTTTAGTACTAAAGCAAAACTGTTTAATAGCCTTGCGGTAAATCCAGATCTTTAGAAGATATTTTCTCTTATGTCTAGTCTAATATCTCTCATCTATAATTTATATTTGTTTTATGAATGTACATTTTATAGCTATAGGTGGTGCAGCAATGCACAATTTGGCGTTAGCGCTACATAATAAAGGATATAAGGTTACTGGAAGTGACGATGAGATTTTCAATCCTTCAAAATCACGATTAGATGCAAAAGGACTTTTACCTGAAACTTTTGGTTGGTTTCCAGAAAAAATCACAACAGATTTAGATGCCGTGGTATTGGGTATGCATGCCAAAGCCGATAATCCTGAGCTGTTAAAAGCTCAAGAATTGGGTCTGAAAATCTATAGCTATCCAGAGTTTTTGTACGAGCAATCCAAAAACAAAACCAGAGTCGTCATTGGTGGAAGCCACGGAAAAACAACGATTACGTCTATGGTTTTGCACGTAATGCATTACCACGATAGGGATGTAGATTACATGGTTGGAGCGCAGCTTGAAGGGTTTGATGTGATGGTAAAACTCACCGAAGACAATGATTTTATAGTTTTAGAGGGTGATGAATACCTGAGCTCACCTGTAGATAGACGCCCAAAATTTCACTTATATAAACCAAATATTGCATTATTGAGCGGTATCGCTTGGGATCATATCAATGTTTTCCCTACCTACGAGAACTATGTAGAGCAGTTTAAAACCTTTGTAGATTCTATTGTTTTGGGAGGAAGCATTAATTACAATGAGGAAGATGAAGAGGTAAAACGTGTTGTTGAAGCTTCGGAAAACCAAATACGTAAAATTCCATACAAAACACCAGAATATACGGTTGAAGATGGTGAAACCTTATTGGATACGCCAGAAGGGCCAATGCCAATAGAGATTTTTGGCTCACATAATTTAAACAATTTAGCAGGCGCCAAATGGATTTGCCAACATATGGGTATTGATGAAGATGATTTCTACGAAGCCATTGCTACGTTTAAAGGAGCAAGCAAACGCCTAGAAAAAATCGCAGAAACTCAGAAAAGTGTCGCTTACAAGGATTTTGCACATTCGCCAAGTAAAGTTGAGGCCACGACCAAAGCAGTAAAGGCACAATACAGCGACAGAACTTTATTAGCTTGTTTGGAGTTGCACACCTACAGTAGCCTTAATGCAGAATTTTTAAAAGAATATAAAGGTGCTTTAGATGCAGCCGATGTTGCCGTAGTTTTCTACTCGCCACATGCTGTAGAAATTAAAAAACTAGAAGAAGTTACTCATGAGCAAATCGCGAATGCTTTTGAGCGCGATGATTTAGTTATTTATACCAACCCAGCAGAATTTAAAGACTTTTTATTCTCTCAAAATTTTGATAACAAAGCCTTGTTGTTAATGAGTTCTGGCAATTATGGTGGTTTGGATTTTGATGCGGTGACAAAACTGTTTTGACGATTTGTCATCCTGAACTTGTTTCAGGATCTCATTTCTCATCGGCACTGTTCCCGCACGCAGACCGTGTTCTAGATGTGATGCGGAATCCTTTTCTTAGTCTTGTTGTTAAAATTGCTTCATGCTTTTGCAGGATCATAAATTCTGGACTTGTGGAATGATGCAATTAGACTCACCCAATCTTAGAATTAATTAAAAATGCCAAAATCAAAATATTGAGAGGCAATAACCACCAAACCCAATTGGTATTGTTGTTTCCAAATATGTTGTTAGAGATAAAACCATTCATCTTGTTGTAGAGTTTTGAGCTGGCTTCAACTTTATTACCGCTTGTAATTTCTTCTTTTAGGTCTATGAGCATACCAGCAAAAGGAATTTTACTTAGAATTAAGATGATGCCTTTTCGCAAAAACTTAGGTGTTTTTTTGTATTTGGAATTAACCATTTTACCAAAGTCTAAGGTTTTATGTAGCTGATTGTCAGACACCTTGCCTTTACCTTTAAATACCTGTTCCGTTTTATCAATAATGAGTTCACTTATTTTGTGAAAAAGCGATGATAGATTTTCATAAATAACTCTCATAGTATCAATAATGACGTACTAGTATGCTCTGTAAGAGGCATAAATAGTTACGGCAAGTCCAATTATAAAAACCAGAAAAACAAACATAAGTTTGCCAATCTCAAAGTCCGTAGAGAAAAGCTGCTTTATAACATAAAAAAACAAAATGGTATTAGATATGGCAAAAAGAAATAACACGGTAAAAAAACGCCTTACACCATTCACACCTAGTTTTCCCCCTTCTTTTATCAATCGCCATGGATGATTGAGTAGTTTCAGAAGTTTGTTGTTGTTTTCTTCGTTTTCAGGAAGGTTGTTGTATTCTATTTCAAACGCTTTTTCCTCACCACCATTTACTTAATAGCTACCATGAATTGAAAATTTCTTTTTCATCTGTATTGATTAGTCAATTTTTGTAAAAGGTCGTTTAAATTTTTGAAAAAGACAAAATCTTGTTGAAAGTTGGTTTGGTGGTTTAGGTTTTAGTGTATTTGTAGAAGTGTCGCTATCGGTTCGCATATGATTTGTGCGACTTAAAATCCGCTAGGATTTTTAGCTAGTCAAATCAGTTCTTAAATATTTTTTTTTTAATTGTGTTAGAAAGTAAATAAGTATTATGTACAGCGTTAGAAAACGTTTTTACTCAAATGAGTTTTCAGTTTTGGTATTATTCTTAAATTATAACCTATCTTTAATTCTATCCTTTAATTGATTCATTTCAATATGAAAATCTATATTAAATATATGGTAAGTTTAAGATGCAAGCTTATGGTAGAAAGTGAATTAGAAAAACTTGGGATTCATCAAACCAATATTGAATTAGGTATGGTAGAAACGAAAGAAGAAATTAATGATGACCTTCTGTTGGAACTAAAATCAAACCTAGCAAAATCTGGTTTAGAACTAATGGATGATAACAAAAGTATTCTTGTAGATAGGATAAAAAATGTCATTATAGAAATGATTCATTATTCTGAAGAGATTCCGAAGGTTAATTATTCAGATTACATTGCTGAAAAATTAGACTATGATTATACTTATTTATCGAATCTATTTTCTGAAGTTAAAGGCATTACTATTCAGCATTTTATAATTAAGCACAAAATAGAAAGGGCAAAAGAATTGATTCTTTATAACGAACTCAATCTTACTGAAATTGCTTATAGATTAAATTATAGTAGTGTCGCTCATTTGTCTAACCAATTTAAAAAGGTAACTGGTCACACACCTACTTATTACAAAAAAATTGGTCAAATAAGGAAAAGTAATCTAGAGAATCTGTAAGATGTGTAATCTTATAAACTACTTGTGTAATAGGCAGAAAGGCATTAGTTCTCATCTTTGTATTAATAATGCAATTAAGCATTAGGTTAAATACAATATTATGGAAACCAAGAACAAAGTAGGCGAGAGAAAGTCTAGTGAGTTATTTAAATTTAGTGGTGATTGGGACAAGCAATCCAAAGCATTAAAAGCAAAATTTCCTAAGCTTACGTCAGAAGATGTAAAATTTGAGAGTGGTAAAGAGTTAGATTTGATAAAGCGTTTAGAAAACAAGTTAGATAAAGACCGTAACGAAGTGGTTGGGATTTTAAAATCAAACTATGCAACAGTTACAAAAGCAATCTAATCTAATTAATACTAAAATTTATTTAAAGAGCAGTTTATTAATAATCTGTTCTTTTTTTTAATTATTTCAACCTGTAATATCTGTAACTAAAGGTATTTATTCTATAACGAAATTATTGTCATTGATAATGATATTTGTAATGCTATTAATCAATTAGGGAAGACCAAATATTAATTTATTTGGCTTTAAGAAGCAGACTTAAAAATCTGCTTTTTTTATTCCCATTTCATAGATTTTATTTTTTGTATAAATGTTATTTGTCTTCTTCCATTTTTAGCCAAGTTTAAATGTATTGACTTATCCTTAAAAGCAGACCTGATTTTTTGAAATATTGGTTTTAATAGAGTTTTAAGTTTTGCCTTTTTTTATTTGGTTTAATACCCTTTTCTTTTAAGGTTATGGCGCAATTAATCTGCAAATTATTCATAGAATAACTTTTTAATAGTTTCTACAAAGTTGAGACTATTATTTCCGTCAAGTTTAAAGCCTATTAATCTATGTTTACATAATTGACTGATATTTATGCCTTGTCAAATAATCTGTGATATCTACAACTTATCTTATTGTTAATGTAACTAACTAGCTGCTAGTAATGGTATCTTATGCCCTAATCAAATAATTTAGAAGAAGATGTCAAAAGAAAATAAGGGTAAGAAGAAAAATGACAAAACGCCTGCAGCAACAACAGCAAAAGAAAAAAGGACTGCTAAAGTTTTAAAGCGGAATTTAAGGCGAAATTCAGAATAGTTTTGAGATGGAAAATGAAGATTTTGAAGAAGCAATTACATTTAACCTATCAGATATCATAGATTATAAATCTAATGATATTGTAGTTAAAAATATATTAATAAGAGATGCCGTCGTCATTCAATACCTACTTTTTGATTTTGGAAAAGTTCAAGCTTTTGAAAAGTCACCTTTTTTGAGGTTTATTTATATAGCGGAAGGTAAGGCAGAGGTTGTCATTAATAATAACTCTTCTTTTTTGCAGAAAGGCGATTCGATACTTATCCCTGGAAATACAGAAAGTTCAATTGAAGCTAACCAACCGTTTAAAATGATTTGTACTACAATTAAGAACGATTAGAAAATACGCAAATAATAAAGTTTAAAAATTATTATGAAAAATAAATTTAAATCTGGTGACATAGTCTGTGCAAAAATTAATCCAACAACGCCTTTAAAGGTTAGAGTTTTTGCTCGTAAAGTTTATTATTGTGATGTGTTAAATAAGCCAGACGAAAACGAAAAAGTTTACTTTGAAAGAGAAATCGAGTTGTATGATTCTTAAAGGATAAATTTGTAATGTAGAGTTCTTTAACTAGCAAATGTTATTTCCATATGTTGCCAATTTTAATGATATAAGTGCAGCTAAATTTTTGAGAAAGTCAAACTACAAACTCTCAACAAAATCCAAAAACACAGCCTTATGCTTTTCCAAATCTAAATCTGGTGAAACCGCAACTCTGGCAATATAATCTTTGTCTCCTTCCTTGGTTGTACCTTGCGTAGAGGTGGCAGGAATGGTCCAATAACAACCTTTTAGTTGGCCATAACTCACACAGTATTTGCTTTCTGTAGGAATTTCAGTAATCATCAAATTAATTAATCTGAGATTTAAAGCACGCTTGTACGCTTCACGTTCTTCATCTGTATTACCTTTTGTCGGTAAGTCTAACGAAAAAACTGAAGGAGTGAAGCCTTCAGCAGCCAGTTTCTCTGAAACGAAATTAATTTTAGCATCTGGTAATACCTCGTGGATGTAATTAACAAAAGCTCTTGTGTTTTTATAAGCATCTTCAATACGCTTTAACATTGATGGCATTTGAGTAGCCAAAATTTGGTATTGTAACGCTGTAGCTTCGTTATCGCAAAGCTCTAAATGTTTAGCTATTGGTTGAATTAAATATTCGGCTTTTGCATTGGCTACAGCATAACCAGCAGTACATTTTCCACCACTAGGAAATTTAGAGCCACTCACATAAGCAATGGTTTTTACATTTGAGAGTATGCCATTATCACCTAAAAACTGTACGTTGGGACAAAATGTTTGATCTAAAATAAACACAGGTGCAATGGCAGTTGTACCATTTGGAGCTTGGCGCACTTTGCTAAGAGCCGAATTAAGTTGTTCTAAATCTGGAACTTCGACACGAGGATTTGTTGGTATTTCGGCAATGATGTATGGTATAGTATCTTCTTTAGCAAGTTGAGTTAGCACCTTTTCTACGCTGTTTACCATATCATTGTCACCATCAACTGGCAAGTCAACAATTTCCACATTGTCAAGACAGGCAGCAACACGTCTGGCTTGGTCGTTTGTACCGCCATAACAGTTTGGTGGCACCACAAATTTTATGGCTTTGCCAGGATGCTCTTTTTGAGCGTTGTCTATCAATCCCATCATAATGGCATATTGCATAGACAATCCGCTAGAAGCTACTAAAGCTTCGCCAGAAGTCGCGTTAATTGCATTAATGATAGATTTTACTTTGGCTTTGTGAGTAGCTGTATCTAATTGCTGAGGTAAAAAAGAAGTTTCAGTAGTGTAGGCTTTTAAAGCCAACAAACAATTAGCAGGTGTCATAGCAATAGTCTCACGACGTCTAACATGTTGAATGTCTGAAATAAAACTCGTTTTTGCTTTACCAGAAATTAATAATACACTACCTAAACCTTCATAAAGATTGACATAAAAATCGATCTTTTCATTTTGAAGATTAGCAGCAACAGTTTGATGTTTAGAAATTAGAATTGTTGAACCATCAAAGGCTTCAATAGCATCAAGATTTTGGATGTGTTCAATTTCAAAATTGTAGTTATAGACTGATTTTAAAAGGTCAGTACTGAAACGTTTTGGTAAATCTTCAGTATGCAAAATGCGTGTGGCTCTTTGTTCTAAAAGATTAGTACGTAAGATGGCCAAAATAGGCATGCTTTCCGAAGAAAAGCTAATCACATGTTCTGAATTGAGGCCATTGAGTTTGGCAATAGTCCATTCTAAAACTGAAGACAGCGGATGGCCAAGTCTTATGTAATCGTAAGCTGTTGGCAATTGGCTTAAGGATTCGGTACTGGAATCTCTAGAAATGTAAAGATTTTCAAATTGCGCTATAAATTGCGTTTTTGCTAATTTTTCGTTGTAAATGTCTAAGCGATGAGTTGTTAAATTTAACCAATCGCTAGGTATATTTTCTACAGTGTTTTTTATGTAATTCAGCATTTGAAAATCTTTCATGTATTCCTTTTTCTTTTGGATTACAAAGATACGCTAGTTGATAATTCTTTTGAAATCTTATAAGCGTTTTGTTCGTGCTTGCAATAAATGAAAATATCTTTCGTTATTGGTTAAAATCAACTAAACACGTTTACCCATAAATTAAAATTACGTTTCAATTTATTAACCAATCTAAAAAAATTATGAAACGTATAGTTTATGCCTGTCTTATTGTTGTTTTATTTTCTTCTTGTACATCGAACGATGACGGCAATTCGCCAAACGATAATTCTAATTTTTATGCCCTTACTGTAGGAAATCAATGGGTTTATAAAAACTATGGGTTTAATTTTAGTTCTCAGGAATATGTTGATACTGGAATAGTGGACTCTGTAAGTATTATTGGTATAGAAAATATTAATTCTAAAGATTATTATAAATTCAGAATTTTTACTTCTGGAAATGATGACGATATTCCTTTGTATAATCTAAACGGTGAGCGCTTTGAATTGTTGAGAGACTCTTTGGGTTATTTAGTATATGATGATGGTACAATAAAATATACTAATAGTGATTTTTCACCAAGGCCATTGTTTTCATCAGATTGGGGAAGTGTTTATGAACAACTTATTGCTTTAGATCATGAGATTACTGTGGAAGCAGGTACTTTTAATAGTAGTTATACGCAACGTTTCGTTATTTTAGAAAATGGGGAACAAGCCGCAGGAATGGACCATATTTATTATGCAGATGGTTATGGCTTAATATATGATACGGTTTCTTTTGTTTCTCAGGAAAATCCTAGGGTCGTAAGACGTCTTGATTCTTATTTTGTTCAAAACTAAATCATATCAATTTATCCAAAAACTGTCTTATACTTTCTTGATTGACTCTAATCAATTCTTCACGAGCTGCTACTTTATCACTCGTTTTTTTGTCTTGAGAAAGTTTAAACTTTCCTTCCCAATGCATAATGTCTATTTCAAACATTTTAATATAATTAAGGTTTGCATTTAGGCGAGGATTATCTGGTTCTAGCGTGTATTTTGGATTTGGGTTTTCTAGAAACTCAGTCATTGCTATTAGTGACTGTTTTAAGGAGTCTTTATCTTCAATCGCAGTAACTTTTCCTTTAAGATGTACTCTAATGTAATTGTATGTTGGTAATTGTGTAGTGGAGTATATGCTTGGTGAAATATAGCATTGTGGTCCATAAAAGATCACTGTGATATCCTTGTTGTCTTTTAAATATTCGGTTTGTGGATTGTAAATATCAATATGCCCAATTAGTTTTCCGTTTTCATAAATTAAAGGAAGATGGGTTATTAAAGGTGTATTATCCACAACCGAAATAATGGTTGCCAAAGGGTAAGCTTTAATAACTTCTATAATGTGATTTTTATCTGAGTCTTGGTGGTGCTTTGGTGGGTACAAACTATTTACGATTTACCATTATTGATTTAAGAATTACGATTTTTGCCTACTGCCTACTGCCTACTGCCTACTGCCTACTGCCTACTGCCTACTGATTTATACACCAAACTGCTTTAAATGATGATCTAAATGTTTGTATTGCATTTGTCCCCATTGTTGTGCCGTAAAATACCCAAAAGCAGGATGCGGATTCCATTCTGTTTTGTCTTTATGTGCATAGGTTTCATCTAATAAAGCTTCGAGTTTGGCTTTTTCTGTATTAAAGTCTTTAGTGTCCTTGGTTTTAAGAAATTTAGCTGTCGGTAATCCTTTTTTCCAAGGTTTGTCATTATACAATGATTTTTTAAAAAACACCTTTGCAAGCCAACTGGGCTTCATGCCATAGTCCTCTTTTTCCAATATGACATTTAATGGTCCTTGGCAATGCCAAACCATCTGGCCAACATTCATTTTTCCCCAATTAGCTTCAGCATTTTCATTAAGGTTTTCTAGTCGGCTTTTTATGTCGTTATAAGCGTTTTCTTCAAAAATAGATTGCATTATTATTGATTTAAATAGACGCTTAAAGTTACAATTTTTTATCTTTAGAGCATGTCGGAAAATTCAAGTTCATTCTCTATAAAAAACTGGTCTCAAGACGATCAGCCTAGAGAAAAATTACGGGATAAGGGTAAGACTGTACTTTCGGATGCCGAACTGGTTGCCATCTTAATTGGTTCTGGAAGCAGGGAAGAAAGTGCCGTTGATCTGTGTAAGCGCATATTAGCCAGCGTAGATAATAATCTAAATGCTTTAGGGAAATTGTCGATTAAACAATTAATGGAGTTTAAAGGCATTGGAGAGGCTAAAGCCATAACCATAGCTGCCGCTATGGAATTGGGTAGAAGACGACGATTAGAAGATGCTGTACAGTTAGATAAAATAACATCGAGCCGTTCTGTTTTTGACGTTATGCAACCTATTTTGGGAGAGCTACCACATGAAGAATTCTGGATTCTCTATCTTAATAATTCTAATAAAGTTATTCAGAAAAATCAGCTAAGTAAAGGAGGTATCACAGGCACTTTAGTAGATGTACGACTAGTGCTAAAATCTGCTTTAGAAGTGGGCGCAACAGCATTAATACTCTGCCATAATCATCCTTCAGGTACTTTAAAACCTAGTCAGGCAGATAAAGATATTACTCAAAAGTTAAAAACGGCTGCACAAAGTTTAGATATAAAAGTTTTAGATCATTTAATTATAACAGAGAACACCTATTTTAGTTTTGCAGATGAGAGTATTCTGTGAAGATTAAATTCAAAAATCAAATACTAAATTCCAAGATTTTAAAATCAGAGCTAATATTTTGATTATTGGCTTTGGAATTTGTTACTTTTATTTTTTTTGGAATTTGCTGCGCTTCATGCTATTAGTTTACACACATAAGATTACACCAAGATTAAAGTTTACCTTTAAGCACATTTGCAAGCGTATCTTAGGGTTAGACGTAAAATTTACTTCAAAAATAGAAGATTTTATTGCGCACGATAGCCTTAAAATGTCTTACACTAAACAGCCGTTGAGTAACGAACTATTTGTGCGTTGTCATAATTTATTATTCGAGAATGGTATATCGGATATAGATATTAGTGTGCAGCAATGGGATAGTACCAAAGGCTTTTTTTCTACTGGTGATCGTAGCGATTTACCGTTTGATATTTTTGCAGCTTCATTCTATTTACTAAGTAGATACGAGGAATACTTACCGCATGTTAAGGACGATTTTGGACGGTACATGGCTAAAGAAAGTATAGCATATAAACATCGGTTTTTAAACCAGCCAGTTGTAGATATTTGGGCTTATAAGCTTAAAGATGTACTGCAAGAGCGTTTTCCAGAGTTTAATTTTCCAAATCGCACATACAAAATACAACCTGTAATAGACGTACCTATGGCCTTTTACTTTCGAAAAAAGGGATTTTTGCGCACTATTGGTGGTACGATAACAGATATTGGCAGATTTAAATTTAAACAGTTATATCAACGCTACTCTGTACTAATGGGCTTTAAACGCGACCCTTACGATACCTTTAAATGGGTGATTACTAAGCAAAAACAATGCAATTTCAAGTTTATGGTATTGTTTCTAATAGGAGATTATTCTACTTATGATAAAAACATAAGTGTTAATAAAAAAGAATTTGTATCTCTCATTAAATCTGTTGCAGATTATTGTAATGTGGGTATTAAAGCGTCTTACTTTGCGTTAGAAGACATTTCTATCTTAAAGAAAGAAAAGTTAAAGATGGAAGCTATAGTCAATAGAGATTTAAAGGCAGTAAGACATTCGTTTTCTAAGCTTAACCTACCACAATCGTATAGAAATTTGGTTGAGTTAGAAATCCATCAGGATTTTACAATGGGCTATATAGATGCGCTTGGTTTTAGAGCAGGCACATGTACACCATTTCAGTATTATGACCTAGATTTTGAGGTGCAAACACCTCTGCAAATTAACCCTTATCAGTGTTTAGATTTTGCCTTACTAAAATACCAATCAGCGTTAGACAAAAAAGAACATCTACAAAAGCTTATAAAGGAAATTAAAAAAGTTAATGGTACTTTTACACCAGTATTTCATAACTATACATTTAGTAATATAGACCGTTGGGATGGCTTTAGGTCGCTGTTTAGTTTAATATTAGATTCAGTTGATGAAGGATAAAATAAAACACGTTTTTTTTGATTTAGATCACACGCTTTGGGATTTTGATAAAAACTCTGGATTAACATTCGAAAAGATTTTTAAACTCAATAGCTTAGATGTTAATCTATCAGCTTTTTTAGAAGTTTATGAACCCATAAACCTACAATATTGGAAACTCTACAGAGAAGAAAAAGTTACTAAGGCCGCATTGCGCTATGGTAGGTTGAGAGAAGCATTTAATGCTATAAATGTTGAGGTAGAAGACGATATGATAAATCATCTATCTGTAGCATACATAGATTATTTAACAACATTTAATAATTTGTTTGAAGGTACATTAGATATTTTGAATTATTTAAAGGGTAAATACGAATTACACATCATTACCAATGGTTTTGAAGAAGCCCAAGAACGAAAGATGTACAACGCTAAAATTAAGCATTATTTTAAAACCATAACAAACTCAGAAATGGTTGGTGTAAAAAAGCCAAACCCAAAAATTTTTAATTTTGCATTACATAGTGCTCAAGCCAATGCTGCCGAAAGTGTAATGATAGGTGATAGCCTAGAGGCCGATATTGAAGGTGCACACAATATAGGCATGGAAACGATTTATTTTGACTATAAAAATTTGAATAATTCTAATGGCTACAAAAGCGTAACAACTTTAAAGGCGATAGAAGATTATCTCTAAAAATTACAGCAAGTTATGAAAAAGACGTTATTGGTTTCAATCCTTTTTTTGAGTGTCTCTATTTCTGCAGTAGCTCAAAAAACCATCAACAATTACAAATATGTTATCATACCTTTAAAATTCGATTTTTTAAGCGAAAAAGATCAGTATAGATTAAACACCCTAACTAGGCATTTGTTTAAACAGAAGGGTTTTATAGCTTTGTTTGATAAAGAAGAATTTCCGGAGGAGCTTATCGACGACAGATGCAAAGCATTGTTTGCTGATGTAGAAAAGGAAAAAAGTGGTCTTTTTTCAACAAGAGTAAATATAACCCTTAAAGATTGCCTAGGTAAAGACGTCTATAAAACCGAAACAGGATCTAGTAGAGAAAAGGATTTTAAAAAAGCTTATAACGAAGCTCTAAAAAGTGCATTTTCTTCTATCGAGTTTTTAGATTATAAATATAAACCAGCAGAAGCAAAAGTAGAAAAAGGCGATGACGAAATGAAAGAGCTTGCTGTGAATGTTGACAAAGTAAAAACCGAAACTCAAACTGAAGATATAAAGGTGTCCACTAAAAATGGTGAAACAGCACTTAAAGATGAAACACTTTATGCGCAAGAAAAAGAGTATGGCTACCAAGTGGTAGATGCAACTCCAAAAGTGGTGATGCAGTTAATGAAAACTACAGCCACCAATGTTTACATAGTAAAAGACCAAAATGCAATTGTTTATAAAGAAGATGGGTTTTGGTATTACTCCGAAAATAACGGAGAATTAAAAGAACCAAAAACTTTAGATATTAAGTTCTAAAATCAATACCCATATTTCTCTTTCCAGCGCGCTTTTAAAAATTGACGCTGGGCGTTTTCGCGAGTATTATTTCCTGGATTGTAGAGTTTTGTGTTTTTTATTTCGTCTGGTAAAAATTCTTGGTTTACAAAGTTGTGCTCATAGTTGTGAGCATACTTATATTCATCTCCATAACCGAGTTCTTTCATCAGTTTTGTTGGTGCATTTCTAATGGATAATGGTACGGATAAGTCACCTGTTTCTTTAACGAGCTGCTGCGCTTTATTAATAGCGTCGTAAGCAGCATTGCTTTTAGGTGAGCTTGCTAAATATGTAGCACATTGACTCAAGATAATACGAGATTCTGGATTACCAATGACAGAAACAGCCTGAAAGGTGTTGTTGGCAATGACCAAAGCTGTTGGGTTGGCATTACCAATATCCTCACTTGCTAAAATTAACAAGCGTCTGGCAATAAATTTTACATCCTCACCACCTTCAATCATTCGCGCTAAATAGTAAACAGCAGCATTTGGGTCACTACCTCTAATGGACTTTATAAACGCTGAAATAATATCGTAATGTTGTTCGCCGGTTTTGTCGTAGAGAGCGGCTTTGCTTTGTACTTGTTTTGTAACAAGGTCATTGGTAATTACAATAGGTTCCTTTTTAAAAGAGGTAACTAATAATTCAAAAATATTAAGCAGTTTTCTGGCATCTCCACCAGAACATCGCAATAGTGCTTCTGTTTCTTTTAACTCAATACTTAATTTAGATAAAACTTCATCTTCAGACATTGCACGTTTAAGTAAGGCTTCTAAATCGTCTTTGCTAAAAGCGTTCAGAGTATATACCTGACAGCGCGAAAGTAATGCAGAAATGACTTCAAAACTTGGGTTTTCTGTAGTAGCGCCAATCAAGGTCACCCAACCTTTTTCTACAGCTTCTAATAATGAATCTTGTTGTGATTTGCTAAACCTGTGAATCTCATCAATAAATAAAATTGGATTTTTCGCAGTAAAAAGCCCTCCGCTTTGTTTTGCTTTATCAATAACATCTCTAATGTCCTTAACACCAGAATTTATAGCACTTAGTTTAAAAAATGGTCGCTCAGATTCATTAGCAATAATATTTGCCAAAGTGGTTTTTCCAATTCCTGGAGGTCCCCAAAGAATCAGCGAAGGTATAATACCACTCTTAATTTGGTGGTACAGCATGCCATTTTTACCAACTAAATGGTGTTGGCTCAAATAGTCATTAAGGGTCTTTGGTCTTAAGCGTTCTGCTAAAGGAATATTCATAAATCAAAATTACAAAATGAGAACTTAACGATGATGATTATGACAATATTTCATGCAATTCATTTTTGGTCATAAATTTGAAGATCATCTGGAAAATAGATTAATGTCTAAGCAACAATTCAAATTTTCAAATAGTGTCATCATCTACCCGGTTTTGATGTTGCTTGCTCTATGGTTGGTGTTTTGGTATCAAACAACCATTAACTATGGTATAAAGTCGTATGGTATAAGGCCACAAAAAATTGAAGGCTTGTTAGGGATTGTAACAAGTCCGTTTTTGCATGGAGATTTAAACCATCTTTATAATAACTCCTTTCCGTTATTAATTTTATCACTTGCATTATTCTATTTCTATAAAAATACCGCATGGAAAGTAATAAGTTTTGGTGTTTTGTTTTCGGGATTTTTAACTTGGCTTATTGGAAGTTCTGGAAATCATATTGGAGCAAGTGGTCTTATCTACGTGTTGTTTAGTTTTATTTTTTTTAAAGGTATTTTTGCAAAGCATTATAGGCTAATTGCGTTATCTTTAGTGGTGATTTTCTTGTACGGAAGCATGATTTGGTATGTGTTTCCTATAAAACAAGGCATGTCTTGGGAAGGGCATTTAGGAGGTCTAATTACAGGATTAATATTTGCGCTTTTATTTAAAAATAATGTGGCGAAACCAGAACGTTACGCATGGCAACAGTCAGATTATAACGAAGAAGACGATCCTTTTATGAAGCATTTTGATGAAAATGGAAACTTCATAGAATCCTTACCAGAAGAAGCTATTGATCAAGAAGCAGAAACTGAGCAGTCGACTCAGATAAATTATATTTTTAAGGAGAAGGATGATTAGTTTTTCAGTAAAAAAGTGAGTTTCACTAACTACTAACTACTAACTACGCTGCCTTAGAGCCTCATACAAAAAAGCGCCACAAGCCACTGAAACATTAAGCGATTCAATTTCACCTACAATAGGAAGCTTAGCTTGTTCGTCTACCACTTTTAAAACCGAAGGGTTAATACCTCTACCTTCAGATCCCATGATTATGGCACAAGGTTCTTTGAAGGAAACGTCGTAAATAAAATTATTCGCTTTTTCAGTAGCAGCAATTACTTTTATACCAGAAGATTGCATATGAAAAACAGCGTCTTTAATATGATCTACCTTGCAAATAGGAATTTTAAAAATAGCACCTGCACTGGTTTTTATGGTGTCGCCATTAATAGGTGCACCTCCTTTTTTCTGAATGATAATTCCTGAAACACCTGTACATTCAGCAGTTCTTACAATGGCACCAAAATTTCTAACATCACTAAGTTGGTCTAATAGAAGAAATAAAGGAGTTTTACCAGATTCTATAACATTTAATACTATGTCGTCTATGTTATGAAACGCAATAGGAGAGATATTGGCAACAGCACCTTGGTGATTTCCTCCTTTGCTTAGTCGGTTTAATTTTTCAACAGGAACATAGGATGAATTTATACCTTCAGTACGAAGCAGAGCTTCTAATTCCTGAAAGAGTTCTCCCTTTAATCCTTTTTGAACAAAAACTTTGTCTATTGTTTTATTAGACTTTATAGCTTCAATTATGGCTCTAATGCCAAATATGGTAGTTTCATTTTTCATCGTTGTAAAGGTATAAAAAAACCATCCTTACTTAGGATGGTTTCATTGAATTTAGTTTGTGTTAATTTTTAACGATTTTCCTTGTAATGCTTTTGCTACCCGAATGAATTTTTAAGATGTAAATACCACTTGATTGTTGCGATAAATCTATCTTAGATTGTGTACTTACAGAAATTCGTCTTCCTAAAATATGATATAACTCAATTTTGTCAATTTCGTTTATCGATTCAATTTGGATAATATTGGATGTAGGATTTGGATAAATAACAACAGAATTAATTTCAAATTCTAAAGTACTCAAATTGTTACATGGTGTTAAATCTGGATTTAACTCTATTGGGTTACTTGGTGTTAAATCCCTACCATTAAAAGCTGGGTAGTCGGTTGGATACTTTTCAGCCCTAAAGGTGAGATTGGCATTTGGTGGAGGATCACCTTGAGTAGAAATATTACCAGTATTACTATTAACGGGGTTAATATACTCCCAAACCTTTTCTTCATTACTATTAATTTCAAAAACATAACCTTGATTGCCTTCGCAAATTAGAATGTTTCCATTAGGTAATTGCTGAGCACTACTTACTATAGGGCTAAAAAAATCTGAATTGCCAGAGGTAAATTCATCATAAGTGTAATCTGTAGTGCTTGGTAGGTAGGCTGTGTTTGGTGTATAATCGTATACTCCCAAAGTGTTCTCAGGAGGTGAGATTATGTCTACTTGAGAGTAAAACGGAGCTCTATCAATACCATTGTTATATAAAATAATTTTTCTTTCATTTGGAAACCCTACAGGTATAAAATACGGTGTATGCTGACCAAATAAAGTGCGATCTGCAGGTGTACCTTGTCTGTAGGCTTCAGGATTTCCCCATCGATATAATAAATCTCCGCCTCTACCATAATTTCCTCCTGTGTCAGATGCTGCTTCGGCAGTTGTTGTAGAATGATCGATAATCCATATTTCACTCAAATTACGAGAGCTCATTATAATCTGATCACGTTCTTCATTATATTGTATAGAATTTATATGCAGCCAGTTTGAGCCACCAGATCCACCATTTAAAAAGTTAATATCCAGTTTATTTGGACTAAGCCCAACATCTCCAAAATTATCTTTTGTGGCATCAAAATCTTGAATGAGATGGTCTTTTATGTTCCATTCCCAAACAATGTTAGCGCTACTAAAGCCAATAGGAGTAACTTCAATGATTTGCTCATTGTATAAATCTGTTTCAGTAAGCAACATTGGGTTTCTGCCAGCTTGTATAGCTTCACTGTTATCCATAACAGTAGCGGCTAGTATAAGTACATTGCCATTGGGCATTGGGTAAACATCGTGATGTTGCCTCATGGTAGGTGTATCATAAAAATATTGCCAAATTAAAGTGCCGTCCCAATCATAAAGTTCTACAACACCACCTTGACCACCAAAAGTTATGTCTGTTGAGCTTGTTCTTCCGGCTCTTAGCAAATTTCCATTTTCTAATAAATAAACAGAGTTACCTGGTGGAAAAGTGCTAATCCATTGATTTATAACTTCACCACAGTTATTTATTAAATAAGAATTATTAGAGACTGTAAATAATGTATAACCATCATAAACACCATCTGAAATAAAGGTAGTGCCTACAGTGTTTTGTGCAACAATAAGATTTGAAACAATGAAAATTGTAAAGCGTAGTTTTTTTAACATGATTTTCCTTTTTCTAGCACTTCAAAAGTATTAGATTATTTCAATTTATCAAAAAGTGGCAGTTAAGCTGACGTGAACCTTGGAGTCTGAGAATCGAAATTGTCGATTTTCTGATTTACCGCTAGAGTAATTTAATCTAAACAAACCAGCATTGGTTAAAAGTCCTAAACCAAAGCCAAAACCAAATAATTTTTCTTTAGTATCGGTAATCTGGTTCTCAAAGTAAGCAGCATCTAGCACAGAATGTACAAAAATGCCCTTATTTAATCGGTAACGATACTCAGTGTTAATTACTCCATAAATATTAGCTACCAAACTATTTTCTTCAAAACCTCTTATGGAATTTATACCTCCAAATCTAAAAAGCTCATTATCAAGGTAGTCGTTAGATGATAATAGGGCACCACTTAATCGCGTGTAGATACTATTTTTAGGATTGAGGTTAAATATCTTATAGGTGTCTAAGTTAAAAACTGTTTGACTTTGTTTACCAAGATCATTCTCTCTGTTGCCAAAACCAGTGGAGAAATCAAACCAAAAATTAACAGGGAATAAAATATCGTAATACTGAGGTTTTGTGTAAGTATATCCTAGAGTGTAGTAGTTAGTGGTATAGTCGTTTAATATTGAAGTATTATTGTTTAGTAAATTTGTAGATTTAGTCAAAGAAACACCGACCGCAACACGATGCTGTGCATTGATTTGATAATTAACTTTAGCATACTGCTTAGCATTGGAAAATGTGGTATCTTTTCTAAAAATGCTTAATCCAGCTTGTATTCCTACAGGAGATCTTAATAAATAAGGTAGGTCGGCTTCTGCCCTAAAAGTTTGCTGATCTATTTCATCACTTTTATAAAACAAGTTAATAGTTTCGCCATAGTTAAGGTTATTAACTAATCGTAAATCTAAATAGCCATCAAATTCAATTTTATTAGTGTTTTCATTAGTGCCAAAGCCAAGAAAACCATCAAAATTATTCGTTTTAGCTTTTTCAACATATAGATATAATGTTGTAGAGTCTTTAGTAAATAAAACTTCTGGTTCTCTTATTTTTTTAGCAAAACGTAAATCTTCAAGTAATTCTACCCTCTTTTTAATCTCGTTAAGGTTAAAAGTTTTACCTGTTTTTAGCTTTAAAAATCTTTTTATGTAAGACACTGGGAATTTTTCATAGCCCTTAACCATAATCTTGTCAATTCGCCTTTTTTGATTGGTAACAATTTTGAGATCAGCCGAAATTAATTCAGAATGTTCTTTGGAAATGTTTATTAATTGAAGCGTAGAAAAAGGGTCTCCCTGTTCAGCGATCTTAGAATTTAGTGTGTTTAAAGTATTTTCTAATTTGGTAATGCTAACCTCAAAATACCCTTTACCTGCCTTATGATTAATAAAACTGAGCAATCTTTGGTTAAAATCGTTACTGTAATTAACTCTAATAACGTTTATTTTTTTACCTAAGAACAGACTTACGTTAAAGAGCGAGTCATTCTTTCTTACAATGCTATCTGTAGAAGTGTCTATATAGCCTAATCTGGTAAGTTTATTTTTGAGCTTTTTTAATTCACTCTCAATACCATTGTAGTTGTCAAATAATTTTACATAGCCAATTGAGTCTAAAACTTTGGTTTTTATTTCGTTTTCGCCAAGAACATTTAGGCTTAACGACTGGCCAGAAATTTGATGGCATAGTGCCAGCAGAAAAATACAAATACAACGTTTAATTTTCGACATTAAGTAAAAATGAAATATCCAAAAAGATAACGTAAAAATAGGTCAATATATATAGGTATAAAATGAATTATGGCAATTCTTTAAAAAATAAATTCTCAACTATTTGAATTATAAATATATATTTCTACCTTTGCAGCCCTCAAAAGTGAGGGTTAACAAATATTTATTAGTAATATATGCCAACAATTTCACAATTAGTACGAAAAGGAAGAGCCAAAATAACTAAGAAGAGTAAATCGGCTGCTTTAGATTCGTGTCCTCAAAGACGTGGTGTATGTACTCGTGTTTATACTACGACACCAAAGAAGCCTAACTCAGCAATGCGTAAGGTAGCAAGGGTTCGTTTAACAAACGGAAACGAGGTTAATGCATACATTGGTGGTGAAGGTCACAATTTACAGGAGCACTCGATAGTATTAGTTAGAGGTGGAAGGGTAAAAGATTTACCAGGTGTTAGATATCACATCGTTCGTGGTGCATTAGATACAGCAGGTGTTGCTGGTCGTACCCAACGTAGATCTAAGTATGGTGCAAAACGCCCTAAAAAGTAATTTAAAACTTTAAGAAGAAGACATGAGAAAAAGAGCAGCAAAGAAAAGACCGCTTTTACCAGATCCAAGATTTAATGATCAGTTAGTGACGCGTTTCGTTAACATGATGATGTGGGATGGTAAAAAGTCTGTAGCTTTTAAAGTATTCTACGATGCAATTGATATTGTTGAAGAGAAAAAAAATGATGACGAAAAAACAGCTTTAGAAATTTGGAAAGACGCTTTATCTAACGTTATGCCACACGTAGAAGTACGTAGTCGTCGCGTTGGTGGTGCTACATTCCAAATTCCAATGCAAATTCGTCCAGATCGTAAAGTTTCTACAGCGATGAAGTGGTTAATTGGCTACGCACGCAAAAGAAATGAAAAATCTATGGCACAGCGTTTAGCAGCAGAAGTTTTAGCAGCTGCTAAAGAAGAAGGTGCAGCCGTTAAGAAGAGAGTTGATACTCACAAAATGGCGGAAGCAAATAAAGCATTCTCACACTTTAGATTTTAATTAGAATGGCACAAAGAGATTTAAAATACACAAGAAATATAGGTATTGCAGCACATATTGATGCTGGAAAAACAACAACAACAGAACGTATTCTTTACTACACAGGTGTCTCTCACAAAATTGGTGAGGTACATGATGGTGCGGCGACTATGGACTGGATGGAGCAAGAGCAAGAAAGAGGTATTACAATTACTTCAGCAGCGACTACTTGTACATGGAAATTTCCAATGGAAAACGCACAGCCTTTACCAGAAACTAAAGACTACCACTTTAATATCATTGATACTCCTGGTCACGTAGATTTTACTGTTGAGGTAAACCGCTCATTACGCGTACTAGATGGTTTGGTGTTTCTATTTAGTGCTGTTGATGGTGTTGAGCCACAATCTGAAACTAACTGGAGATTAGCTGACAATTACAAAGTACCACGTATTGGTTTCGTTAATAAAATGGACCGTCAAGGATCTAACTTTATGGCAGTTTGTCAACAGGTTAAAGATATGTTGGGTTCAAATGCGGTGCCAATTGTAATGAACATTGGTGACGAAGTTGATTTTAAAGGGATAGTAGACTTAGTGAAAAACCGTGCTATCGTATGGCACGATGAAACACAAGGGGCAACTTTTGACGTTATCGACATTCCTGAAGAATTAAAAGCAGAAGCTGCTGAATTAAGAGGTAAACTCATTGAAGAGGTTGCTGCTTATGATGAGAATCTGTTAGAAAAATATATGGAAGATGAAGATTCTATTACAGAAGAAGAGGTG
This sequence comes from Winogradskyella sp. J14-2, assembly GCF_001971725.1. Lineage (NCBI taxonomy): Bacteria > Pseudomonadati > Bacteroidota > Flavobacteriia > Flavobacteriales > Flavobacteriaceae > Winogradskyella > Winogradskyella sp. J14-2. The sequence goes on from NZ_CP019388.1 coordinate 2,712,289, forward strand.
CATGCTGCATTAAGAGCTGCTGTAATGGATATGTCTATTATTCCTATGATTTGTGGTTCTGCATTCAAAAATAAAGGTGTACAGTTCTTGTTAGACGCTGTGTGTCGTTATTTACCGTCACCAGTTGATAAGGACGCAATCATCGGTACTGATCCAGATTCTGATAAAGAGATAGCTCGTAAGCCAGATGTAAAAGAACCATTTTCTGCATTAGCCTTTAAGATTGCAACAGATCCTTTCGTTGGTCGTTTGGCATTCTTTAGAGCTTATTCAGGACGCTTAGATGCCGGATCTTATGTTTTAAATAACAGATCAGGTAAGAAAGAGCGTATTTCTCGTATTTACCAAATGCACTCTAATAAGCAAAATGCTATTGAGTATATTGAAGCTGGTGATATTGGTGCTGCTGTTGGGTTTAAAGACATTAAGACAGGTGATACACTTTCGGATGAAAAATCTCCAATTGTATTAGAGTCTATGGACTTCCCAGATCCAGTAATCGGTATTGCAGTGGAGCCTAAAACTAAGGCAGACGTAGATAAGTTAGGTATGGCTTTAGCTAAATTAGCAGAAGAGGATCCAACATTTACAGTTAGAACAGACGAAGCTTCAGGACAGACTATTATTTCTGGTATGGGTGAGCTTCACTTAGATATTATTGTAGACCGTCTTAAGCGTGAGTTTAAGGTAGAGGTTAATCAAGGTCAACCTCAGGTAGAGTACAAAGAAGCTATTACAAGACGTGCAGAGCACAGAGAAGTTTACAAAAAGCAATCTGGTGGACGTGGTAAATTTGCTGATATAGTCTTTACGCTTGAGCCAGCTGAAGAAGGTAAGCAAGGACTTGAATTTGTTTCTGAAATAAAGGGTGGTAACGTTCCTAAAGAATTTATCCCTTCTGTAGAGAAAGGATTTAAGATGGCAATGGTTAATGGCCCATTGGCAGGCTACGAAGTTGACGCTATGAAGGTTACTTTAACTGATGGTTCGTATCACGATGTGGATTCTGATCAATTATCATTTGAGTTGGCTGCAAAACTTGGCTTTAAAGCTGCTGCAAAAGCGGCAAAAGCTGTAATTATGGAGCCGATCATGAAACTTGAGGTGTTGACTCCAGAAGAATATATGGGTGATATCGTAGGTGACTTAAACCGTCGTCGTGGTCAAGTTAATAACATGAGTGACAGAGCAGGCTCTAAAGTAATTAAAGCTGAAGTACCATTATCTGAAATGTTCGGTTATGTAACATCATTAAGAACGTTGTCTTCAGGTAGAGCAACATCGACTATGGAATTCTCTCACTACGCGGAGACACCATCAAACATATCAGAAGAAGTAATCAAAGCAGCTAAAGGCGTAGAAGCTTAAAACTAAAAGAAAATGAGTCAGAAAATTAGAATAAAATTAAAGTCTTACGATCATAATTTAGTTGATAAGTCTGCTGATAAGATTGTAAAAACTGTAAAGAGCACAGGTGCTGTAGTAACTGGTCCAATTCCTTTACCAACACACAAGAAAATTTTCACTGTGTTACGTTCACCACACGTTAATAAGAAGTCAAGAGAGCAGTTTCAGTTAAGCTCTTACAAGAGATTATTAGATATCTACTCTTCATCTTCTAAAACAATTGATGCTTTAATGAAGCTGGAATTGCCAAGTGGAGTAGAAGTAGAGATTAAGGTGTAATTGATATTTCTGCGAAAGCAGAAATCTAAAAATGTCCCACCGATGCGGTCGCGGGAAAAACGGAAAAAAATACAATTCAAGGCTGAAACGTATTTTTCAGCCTTGAGTTTTAAATAAAGAATAATAATTAATAAATAATAAATATGTCTGGGTTAATTGGAAAAAAAATCGGTATGACCAGCATTTTCGATGAAAATGGAAAGAACATTCCATGTACAGTAATCGAAGCAGGTCCATGTATCGTTACCCAAGTCAGAACTGAGGAAGTGGATGGTTATAACTCCCTTCAATTAGGTTTCGATGACGCGACAGAAAAAAGCGCTACTAAAGCTGCTCAAGGGCATGCTAAAAAAGCGGGTACTTCTGTAAAACGCAAAGTCGTAGAATTTAAAGGTTTTGACAAGGAGTACAAATTAGGTGATGCTGTCACTGTAGATCAATTTATTGAAGGAGAATTCGTGGATATTTCAGGAACTTCTAAAGGTAAAGGTTTTCAAGGTGTTGTAAAGCGTCATGGTTTTGGCGGTGTTGGTCAAGCAACTCATGGTCAGCACAACCGTTTAAGAGCTCCAGGTTCTATAGGTGCTGCTTCATATCCTGCGAGAGTATTCAAAGGAATGAGAATGGCCGGAAGAATGGGTGGAGAAACAGTTAAAGTAGAAAATTTAAGAGTTTACAAAGTTGTTCCTGAAAAGAACTTACTTGTTGTGAAAGGTTGTGTACCTGGTCACAAAAACTCTTATGTAATCATTGAGAAGTAATGAAGGTAGCAGTTTTAGATATAAACGGAAAAGATACGGGTAGAAAAGCTGAGCTTTCTAAGGACGTATTTGCTATAGAGCCTAATAATCACGCTGTCTATTTAGATGTTAAACAATATTTAGCAAACCAAAGACAGGGAACACACAAGGCTAAAGAAAGAGCAGAGATTGCTGGTAGTACACGTAAGATTAAAAAGCAAAAAGGAACTGGTACAGCCCGTGCTGGTTCTATTAAGTCTGGTGTATTTAAAGGTGGTGGTCGTATGTTTGGTCCTAGACCAAGAAACTATGGGTTTAAATTAAATAAAAACCTTAAAAGATTAGCACGTAAATCAGCTTTGAGTATTAAGGCAAACGATAAAGCAATCGTAGTGTTAGAAGACTTTAATTTTGATGCTCCAAAGACTAAAAGTTTTGTGAATGTCTTAAAGGCATTAGAGATAGATAATAAAAAGTCTTTGTTTGTGTTGGGTGACTCAAATAATAATGTATATTTGTCGTCGCGCAATTTGAAAGGCTCTGAAGTTGTAACAAGCTCAGAATTAAGCACTTACAAGATAATGAATGCTAATAAAGTAGTTCTTTTAGAGGGTGCATTAGAAGGAATTGAATCGAATTTAATTAAATAAAACACAGATGAGTATCTTAATTAAACCTATCATCACAGAAAAAGCAACTACTCAGAGTGAGTTGTTAAATGCCTATGCATTTGAAGTGAACACAAAGGCGAACAAGGTAGAAATCAAAAAAGCAGTAGAGACTGCTTATGGTGTTTCTGTTGAAAAAGTTCGAACGATAAATGTCCGTCCAGATAGAAGAACGCGTTATACAAAAACGGGTATTCAGCATGGTAAAACAAATGCTATTAAAAAAGCAATTGTACAACTGGCGGAAGGTGAAACAATAGATTTATACGCTAACATGTAATTAGACAAAAATGTCAGTTAGAAAATTAAAACCGATCACATCAGCTCAGCGTTTTAGAGTAGTAAATGGATTTGACGCCATCACTACTGATAAGCCGGAGAAAAGTTTACTTGCTCCGAAAAAAAGATCTGGTGGTAGAAACAGTCAAGGAAAAATGACCATGCGCCACATGGGTGGAGGTCATAAGAAGAAGTATCGTATTATTGATTTTAAACGTAACAAAACTGGTATTCCAGCAGAAGTTAAGTCAATTGAATATGATCCAAACAGAACAGCATTTATTGCGTTGCTAAACTATCAAGATGGTGAAAAAAGATACATCATTGCTCAAAACGGTTTGCAGGTAGGCCAAAATGTTGTTTCAGGTAAAAGTGGGATTGCGCCGGAAATTGGGAATGCAATGCCATTAAGTGAAATACCTTTTGGAACTATTATTTCTTGTATAGAGTTGCGTCCTGGTCAAGGTGCTGTTATGGCGCGTAGTGCTGGAGCTTTTGCTCAACTAATGGCAAGAGATGGTAAGTTCGCAACTATAAAATTGCCTTCTGGTGAAACTAGGATGGTGTTAGCTACTTGCATGGCTACTATAGGTGTCGTTTCAAATTCAGATCATCAGTTATTAGTATCAGGTAAAGCAGGTAGAAGCAGATGGTTAGGAAGACGTCCAAGAGTAAGACCAGTAGTAATGAATCCAGTAGATCACCCAATGGGTGGTGGTGAGGGTAAATCCTCTGGTGGTCACCCAAGATCTAAGAATGGTATTCCTGCTAAAGGTTATAGAACACGTTCTAAGACGAAAGCGAGTAATAAGTATATTGTAGAACGTAGAAAGAAATAATTAAGATAGTATGGCACGTTCATTAAAAAAAGGACCTTATATTCATTATAAGTTAGAAAAGAAAGTTGCAGAGAATGTAGCTTCAAACAAGAAGACGGTTATCAAGACTTGGTCAAGAGCGTCTATGATTTCTCCAGATTTCGTAGGTCAGACTATAGCTGTACACAATGGTCGTCAATTTGTTCCAGTATATGTAACTGAGAATATGGTAGGTCATAAATTAGGAGAATTTTCACCAACACGATCATTTAGAGGTCATGCAGGTGCTAAGAATAAAGGTAAAAAATAAGAATCATGGGAAGTCGTAAAAAACAAATGGCGGAAGCTATTAAGGCTGAGAAAAGGCAAGTTGCTTTTGCTAAGCTAAATAACTGTCCTACATCTCCAAGAAAGATGCGTTTAGTTGCAGATTTAGTTAGAGGTGAAAAGGCTGAGAAAGCTCTTCAGATTCTTAGATTTAGCCCTAAGGAAGCCTCTCGTCGTTTAGAAAAATTGGTAATGTCTGCAATTGCAAACTGGCAAGCTAAAAACGAAGATGCTGATGTTGAGGCAGCTAATCTATTTATCAAAGAGATTAGGGTAGATGGTGGTACAATGCTAAAGCGTTTACGTCCTGCTCCTCAAGGTAGAGCACATAGAATTAGAAAAAGATCTAACCACGTGACTGTAGTGGTAGATTCATTAAATAAAACACAAAGCTAAGATAGAGATATGGGACAGAAGACAAATCCAATCGGAAATCGCTTAGGAATTATCAGAGGATGGGAATCTAACTGGTATGGCGGAAATGATTATGGAGACAAACTTGCAGAGGATGATAAAATCCGTAAGTATATCCATGCTCGTTTATCTAAAGCTAGTGTAAGTAGAGTAATTATTGAGCGTACACTTAAACTTGTAACCGTTACTATCACTACCGCTAGACCTGGTATCATTATCGGTAAAGGTGGTCAAGAGGTAGACAAGCTAAAAGAAGAGCTTAAAAAAATTACTGGTAAAGAGGTTCAATTGAACATCTTTGAAATTAAAAGACCTGAACTAGATGCACATTTAGTAGCAGCAAGTATTGCTCGTCAGATAGAAAGTCGTATTTCTTACAGAAGAGCAATAAAAATGGCTATCGCTGCAGCAATGCGTATGAATGCTGAAGGAATCAAAGTTCAAATTAGTGGTCGTTTAAACGGTGCGGAAATGGCACGTTCTGAACACTACAAAGAAGGACGTATTCCGTTATCTACATTTAGAGCAGATATAGATTATGCTCTAGTTGAAGCACATACTACATACGGTAGATTAGGTGTGAAGGTGTGGATTATGAAAGGCGAAGTTTATGGAAAAAGAGAGCTTTCTCCATTAGTAGGTCTTTCTAAGCAAAAAGGAAAAGGTGGACGTGGAGGAAACAAAAACCAACGTCGCAGAAAGTAATTTTTTAAAGAAAAGACAAAATGTTACAGCCTAAAAGAACAAAATTTCGTAAGCAGCAAAAAGGTCGTATGAAAGGTAATGCCGGAAGAGGTCATTTATTATCAAATGGTACTTTTGGTATAAAATCTTTAGACTCGTCATTTATAACTGCGCGCCAAATAGAAGCAGCTCGTATTGCCGCTACGCGTTACATGAAAAGAGAAGGGTCGTTATGGATTAAAATATTTCCAGACAAGCCTATTACTAAAAAGCCTCTTGAAGTACGTATGGGTAAAGGAAAAGGTGCTGTGGAATATTGGGCAGCTGTCGTAAAACCAGGACGCGTATTATTCGAAATAAGTGGAGTGCCGTTAGAAACTGCTCAAGAAGCATTACGTTTAGCAGCGCAAAAACTTCCTGTAAAAACTAAGTTTATCATTGCTAGAGATTACGAAGCATAATAAATAAGAATTATGAAGCAATCAGAAATTAAACAGCTTTCAACAGCTGAGTTACAAGAAAAACTTAGTGAGACTAAAAAGAGTTATTCAGACCTAAAAATGGCTCACGCAATATCTCCTTTAGACAACCCAATACAGTTACGTACTGTAAGAAGAACTGTAGCTAGATTAGCGACAGAATTAACTAAAAGAGACGGACAATAATTGTATTCTGCTGAAAGATGGAAAAAAGAAATTTAAGAAAAGAACGTATAGGAGTAGTTACCAGTAACAAAATGGAGAAATCTATTGTTGTTTCAGAAGTAAAAAAGGTAAAACATCCTATGTATGGAAAGTTCGTGTTAAAAACAAAAAAATATGTTGCACACGATGAGAAAAACGACTGCAACGAAGGAGATACTGTAAAGATCATGGAAACAAGACCTATGAGTAAATCTAAGTGTTGGAGATTAGTAGAAATAATTGAAAGAGCGAAGTAATTATGGTACAACAAGAATCAAGATTAAAAGTAGCAGATAACACAGGAGCTAAAGAAGTTTTAGTAATCCGTGTTTTAGGTGGTACAAAAAGAAGATATGCTTCTGTTGGAGATAAGGTAGTAGTTTCTGTAAAAGACGCTACTCCTAATGGAAGTGTAAAGAAAAAGGCAGTTTCTACTGCTGTTGTTGTACGTACAGCTAAAGAAGTAAGACGTCCTGATGGCTCTTACATAAGATTTGACGATAATGCATGCGTATTATTAAACCCACAAGGTGAGATGAGAGGAACACGTGTATTTGGTCCAGTAGCAAGAGAACTTCGTGATAAACAATTCATGAAAATTGTATCATTGGCACCAGAGGTGCTTTAATTGATAAATAAAATGACAAAGCTTAAAATAAAATCAGGAGATACTGTAAAAGTAATTGCTGGTGATCATAAAGGATCAGAAGGTAAAGTACTTAAAGTATTTAAAGATAAAAACAAAGCCATTGTGGAAGGCGTAAATATGGTTAAGAAACATACTAAACCTAGCGCACAAAACCCACAAGGTGGTATTGTAGAGAAAGAAGCGTCTATCCATGTTTCTAACTTGTCTTTATTAACCAACAAGGGTGAAACTACAAGAGTAGGATATAGAATGGACGGTGACAATAAAGTAAGATTTTCTAAAAAATCTAATGAAGTAATTTAATTATGGCTTACGTTGCAAGATTAAAAAAAGAGTATCAGGATAAGGTAATTCCTGCGCTTACAGAAGAATTTGGATATAAAAATGTAATGCAAGTACCTAAACTTGAAAAGATTATTCTTTCTAGAGGTGTTGGTGCTGCTGTTGCAGATAAGAAATTAATTGATCATGCTGTTGATGAATTAACAAAGATATCTGGGCAAAAAGCCGTAGCTACAATTTCTAAGAAAGATGTAGCTTCTTTTAAGTTACGTAAAGGAATGCCAATAGGTGCCAAAGTAACCTTACGTGGTGAGCAAATGTATGAGTTTCTAGATAGATTAGTAACAACTGCACTGCCACGAGTAAGAGACTTTAACGGTATCAAAGCCACAGGTTTTGATGGTCGTGGAAACTATAACCTAGGTATTACAGAGCAAATCATTTTCCCTGAAATAGATATTGATAAAATCAATAAAATCTCAGGAATGGATATTACATTTGTGACTTCTGCTGAAACAGACAAAGAAGCGAAGTCTTTATTAACAGAACTAGGATTACCATTTAAAAAGAATTAAGTATGGCTAAAGAATCAATGAAAGCTCGTGAGGTGAAGCGTGCAAAGACAGTAGCTAAATATGCTGAGAAAAGAAAAGCTTTAAAAGAAGCTGGCGATTACGAAGCATTACAAAAGCTACCAAAAAATGCATCACCAATACGTATGCATAACCGTTGTAAACTTACAGGAAGACCAAAAGGTTATATGAGACAGTTTGGTATCTCTCGTGTAATGTTTAGAGAAATGGCTAACAAAGGGTTAATTCCTGGTGTGAAAAAAGCAAGTTGGTAACATTGAGGAAGCGAATTAGCTTCTGTACAATTATCAATATAAACTATTGTATAATCGGAATCTAGGTTCGAAAAGTTCGAAAACCATTTTCCTAAATTTTAAACTATGTACACAGATCCAATAGCGGATTATTTAACGCGAGTTAGAAATGCTGTGAAAGCTAACCACAGAGTGGTAGAGATTCCTGCATCTAACTTAAAAAAGGAGATAACTAAAATATTATTCGATCAAGGATATATTTTAAGTTACAAGTTTGACGACTCTACGGTGCAAGGTACAATTAAGATTGCCTTAAAGTACAACAAAGAGACAAAAGAGTCAGTCATCAAAAAAATTCAAAGAATCAGTAAACCAGGTTTACGTAAATATGCTGGTGCTAACGAAATGCCAAGAATCTTAAATGGTTTGGGTATTGCAATTGTTTCGACCTCTCATGGAGTAATGACAGGTAAACAAGCGCAAAGAGAAAACGTTGGTGGCGAAGTATTATGTTACGTTTACTAAAAACAGGAAATTATGTCAAGAATAGGTAAAAGCCCAATCACAGTTCCTGAAGGTGTAACTGTAGAAATTAAAGATAACGTAATAACAGCAAAAGGAAAGTTAGGAGAGTTGACTCAAACTTTCTCTGATGTTGAAATTACTGTAGAAGACGGTACCATCACTTTAACCCGTCCGTCGGAGAAGAAAGATCACAGAGCAAAACACGGTCTATATAGAGCGTTAATAGCAAATATGATAGAAGGTGTTTCTAAAGGATTTACTAAAGAATTAGAATTAGTAGGTGTTGGTTACAGAGCATCAAATCAAGGTAATAAATTAGATCTAGCGATTGGATTTTCTCACAATATTGTAATGGACATCGCTCCTGAAGTTAAAGTTGAGACAGTTACCGAAAAAGGTAAAAATCCGATTGTTAAATTAACATCTCACGACAAACAGTTAGTTGGTCAGGTAGCAGCGAAAATTCGTGGCTTCCGTAAGCCAGAACCTTACAAAGGAAAAGGCATCAAGTTTGTTGGTGAAGAAATTAGAAGAAAAGCAGGTAAATCAGCTTAATAATTAAGTTATGGCATTGACAAAGAACGAAAGAAGAATTAGAATAAAAAACAGAATCCGTAAAGTAGTTTCTGGTACAGAAACTAGACCGAGACTTGCTGTTTTTAGAAGTAATAAAGAAATTTATGCTCAGGTCGTAAATGATGTAACTGGTGTAACTATAGCTGCTGCATCTTCTAGAGATAAGGATATAGCAAAGTCTAAAGGAAATAAGACTGAAATTGCTGCTCTAGTAGGAAAAGCTGTTGCAGAAAAAGCTATGAAAGCTGGTGTAGAAACTATTTCTTTTGATAGAGGTGGTTATTTATATCATGGTAGAGTAAAATCATTAGCAGAAGGTGCTAGAGAAGCAGGACTTAAATTTTAAGACATTATGTATCAAAAATATAAAAACGCAGAATTAGTAAAACCAGGCGGATTAGATTTAAAAGACCGTTTAGTAGGTGTACAGCGTGTAACTAAAGTAACAAAAGGTGGTAGAGCATTTGGTTTTTCTGCTATTGTAGTTGTTGGTGACGAAGCTGGTGTTGTAGGTCATGGATTAGGAAAATCTAAAGACGTAGCAACAGCAATTTCAAAAGCTGTAGAAGACGCTAAAAAGAATTTAGTAAGAATTCCTATTGTAAAAGGTACTTTGCCACACGAGCAAAAAGGAAAGTATGGTGGTGCTAGAGTAAATATTATTCCAGCTGCACCTGGTACCGGAGTTATTGCTGGTGGTGCTGTAAGAACAGTACTCGAAGCTGTTGGTGTACATGATGTATTATCAAAATCTCAGGGATCTTCAAATCCTCATAACGTAGTAAAAGCTACTTTTGATGCTTTATTACAATTAAGAGATGCAAAAGCTGTAGCAAGAGAGCGTGGAATTTCACTTGAAAAAGTATATAAAGGATAATCTAGGACAAGATGGCAAAGATTAAAGTAACTAAAGTAAAAAGTGCAATCAATCGTACTAAAAGACAAAAGCAAACATTAGAAGCTTTAGGTCTTAGAAAGATTGGACAAGTAGTAGAGCACGATGCCACACCAAATATCCTTGGTATGGTAAAAAAAGTTGAACATTTAGTTTCTGTAGAAGAAGCTTAAAAATATACACTTAACAATGGATTTAAGTAATTTAAAACCTGCAGAAGGTTCAGTTAAAAATCAAGGAAAACGTGTTGGTCGTGGTCAAGGATCTGGTAAAGGTGGTACTGCGACAAGAGGACACAAAGGTGCGAAGTCACGTTCTGGATACTCTAAGAAGTTAGGATTCGAAGGTGGTCAAATGCCTTTACAGAGACGTGTTCCTAAGTTCGGATTTACTAATATCAATAGAGTAGAGTATCAAGGTGTAAACCTAGATACTTTACAAGAATTGGTAGATGAAAAGAAAATAAAGGATACTGTAGATTTAGAAACACTTGTATCATTAGGAAAAGCTGGAAAGAACGATCTGGTTAAAATCTTAGGTAGAGGTGAGCTAAAAGCTAAATTAACAGTAACCGCACATAAATTTACTGCAACAGCAAAGGCTGCTATTGAAGCTGCTGGTGGTGAAGCCGTAACTTTATAATATTAAAAGATGAAGATAGTAGAAACGTTAAAAAATGTCTGGAAAATCACCGAGCTTAAGGATAGAATTATTCTTACCTTAGGCTTACTGTTAGTGTATCGTTTTGGTGCCCAAGTGGTTTTACCAGGTGTAGATTTTCCAAAGTTAGCAGAGTTGCAAAGTTCTGCAGCTCAAGGTGGTTTATTATGGTTAATTAATGCCTTTACTGGTGGTGGTTTTTCAAAAGCTTCGGTATTTGCATTAGGTATTATGCCATACATATCTGCATCTATCGTTGTGCAGCTCATGGGTATTGCAATCCCTTATCTGCAAAAACTTCAAAAAGAAGGCGCTAGTGGACAAAAGAAAATAACTCAGATAACACGATGGTTAACTATCGGAATTTGTTTAGTTCAGGCACCTGCCTATTTAGGTACCATTCCGTCTCTATCTGGTCTTCAGTCAATTAACCAAATGTTAATTCCTGGTTTTTCAGAAAATGTTTTTTATTTTTCATCAGTAGTGATACTAGTTACAGGTTGCGTTTTTGCTATGTGGCTAGGTGAAAAAATTACGGATAAAGGTATAGGTAACGGTATTTCATTATTAATTATGGTGGGTATTATTGCAACTATGCCACAATCATTTGCACAAAATATGTTCTCAAGGTTAGAAGGTGGAAATGGTGGATTTATGATGATTTTAATAGAATTGGTTATCTGGTTCTTAATTATCTTAGGTTCAGTATTCTTAGTAATGGCAGTGCGTAAAATTGCTGTACAATACGCAAGAAGAACAGCTTCTGGTGGCTATGAGAAAAATGTATTTGGATCACGTCAGTTTTTACCATTAAAGTTAAATGCTTCAGGTGTTATGCCTATTATATTCGCTCAAGCAATAATGTTTGCACCAGCATATATTGGTAAGTTGTTTGGTCCTGAGAGTGGTGTTGGTCAGTGGATGCAAACTAATTTTCAAGATATTTTTGGATTTTGGTACAACCTCGTATTTGCATTATTAATTATAATATTTACATATTTCTATACTGCAATTACAGTACCTACTAACAAAATGGCTGATGATTTAAAACGGAGTGGTGGATTTATTCCTGGTATTAGACCAGGTACAGAAACAGCGGAGTACTTAGATAAGATAATGTCTCAGATTACATTACCAGGATCTATCTTCCTCGCCTTGGTAGCAATATTCCCTGCGTTTGTTTATCAATTAGTAGGTGTGCAACAAGGGTGGGCACTGTTTTTTGGAGGTACCTCCCTTTTAATTATGGTAGGTGTTGCTATCGATACCATGCAGCAGATTAATTCTTATTTATTAAATAAGCATTACGACGGGTTGATGAAAACAGGCAAGAACAGAAAATCTGTAACCTCATAATTAAAAAATAATAAAATGTTCAAGAACCGTATCAAGCATTGACTAACTGAAGTTTTGAACATTAAACGCAAATTATGGCAAAGCAAGCAGCAATAGAACAAGACGGAACAATTATAGAAGCATTATCTAATGCAATGTTTCGTGTAGAACTAGAAAATGGTCACATTGTGACGGCACATATATCTGGTAAGATGCGTATGCATTACATTAAACTATTACCAGGTGATAAAGTAAAATTAGAAATGAGCCCTTATGATTTAACAAAGGCTCGTATAACCTATAGATACTAACAAGATGAAATCGTGAGATTCCATCTGACCGTATTAAACAAATAAAAAGAAACAGATGAAAGTAAGAGCATCAGTTAAAAAGAGAAGTGCTGATTGTAAATTAGTACGTCGTAAAGGAAGACTTTACGTTATTAACAAAAAGAATCCAAGATTCAAGCAAAGACAAGGATAAAAAAGTCATTAGTAATTAGTAGTTAGATGAATCTGTTCGAAATCGAAAGGTTTAGGATTCTAACAACTAAAAGCTAACAGCTAAAAACTAAATTATATGGCAAGAATTGCAGGTGTAGACATACCAAAACAAAAAAGAGGAGTAGTATCCTTAACTTATATCTACGGAATAGGTAGAAGTAGAGCGAAAGAAATTTTAGAGACTGCTAAAGTTGACGAGAGCACTAAAGTACAAGATTGGACTGACGATGAAATCGGAGCCATCCGTGAAGCAGTTGGTTCTTACAAAATAGAAGGTGAATTACGTTCTGAAACACAATTAAACATTAAGCGTTTAATGGATATTGGATGTTACAGAGGTATTCGTCATAGAGCTGGTCTTCCATTAAGAGGGCAGCGTACTAAGAACAACTCTCGTACTAGAAAAGGTAGAAGAAAAACAGTTGCTAACAAGAAAAAGGTAACTAAATAATAACAGACATTAGTCATTAGTAATTGGTAGTTAGATGAATCTGTTCGAAATCGAAAGGTTTAGGATTCTAACAACTAAAAGCTAACAACTAGAAACTAAAAAATATGGCAAAGTCAAGTTCAAAAAAACGTAAAGTTATAGTAGATGCTATAGGTGAAGCGCACATTACTGCTTCATTTAACAACATCATTGTTTCTTTAACAAATAAAAAAGGTGACGTAATCTCTTGGTCATCTGCTGGTAAAATGGGTTTCAGAGGTTCTAAAAAGAACACTCCTTACGCAGCACAATTAGCTGCTGAAGATGCTGCAGGTGTAGCAAAAGAAGCTGGTTTAAAGAAAGTAAAAGTATACGTTAAAGGTCCTGGTAACGGTAGAGAATCTGCTATCAGATCTATTCACAACTCAGGTATTGAAGTGTCAGAAATTATTGATGTAACTCCAATGCCACATAACGGTTGTCGACCTCCAAAGAGACGTCGCGTATAATAACGTACACATAGTAAGGTTAATATCAGTCGATTATTCGGTTGATATTATCTTTTTTTATGTACATTTGCAAACTGAAAAAATTAAAACAAGTATCACCGAGAGATTAACGGTTATAGAAGGATAAGCTTTAGACCTTAATTTTATAATCACTCTCAAAATTAATTTAAAATGGCAAGATATACTGGTCCTAAAACTAAAATAGCCCGTAAATTCGGACAAGCTATATTCGGAGACGATAAAGCCTTCGAAAAAAGAAATTACCCTCCAGGTCAACACGGAAACAACAGAAGACGTGGAAAAAAATCTGAATACGCAATCCAATTAATGGAAAAGCAAAAAGCAAAATATACGTATGGTATATTAGAGCGTCAGTTCAGAAACATGTTCAAAAGAGCAACTTCAGCTCAAGGAATTACAGGTGAAGTTTTATTACAATTATGCGAATCGCGTTTAGATAACGTTGTTTTCAGAATGGGAATTGCTCCAACCAGAAGCGCTGCGAGACAATTAGTATCTCATAGACACATTACAGTAAATGGTGAAAAGGTAAATATTCCATCTTACCAACTAAAAGCTGGTGATGTTGTAGGTGTAAGAGAAAAATCTAAATCTTTAGAATCTATTCAAAATTCATTAGCTAACTCTAGTAGTGTCTACGAGTGGATTACATGGAATAACGATACAATGGAAGGAACTTATGTTTCTGTACCAGCGAGAATCCAAATCCCTGAACAAATTAACGAGCAGTTCATCGTCGAACTTTACTCTAAATAATAAATTAATCATATTGGTATTTGGCCAAAGGGTTTATTAGTCTTCTTCAAACTTCTAAACCGCGCAACTAAATAACAATTAAAACGAAGAACACAATGGCAATATTAAATTTTCAGAAACCAGATAAAGTAATCATGATTGATTCTACTGATTTTGAAGGTAAGTTTGAATTCAGACCTTTAGAACCAGGATACGGATTAACAGTGGGTAATGCTTTACGTAGAGTATTATTATCTTCTTTAGAAGGTTTCGCAATCACTTCTGTTAGAATAGAAGGTGTAGATCATGAGTTTTCTACAATTTCTGGCGTAGTAGAAGATGTAACTGAAATGATCTTGAACTTAAAGCAGGTAAACTTTAAGCGTCAAATAGACGAAGTAGATAACGAAACCGTTACTATTTCTATTTCAGGTCAAGAGCAAATCACAGCTGGCGATTTTCAGAAGTTTATTTCTGGTTTTCAAGTTTTAAACACAGATTTAGTAATATGTAACTTAGACCCAAAAGTAAACATCAATATGGAGTTAACTATTGAAAAAGGTAGAGGATATGTTCCTGCTGAAGAAAATAAAAAAGCTTCTGCACCAATGGGAACAATCTTTACAGATTCTATCTATACTCCAATAAAAAATGTTAAGTACAGTATCGAAAACTTCCGTGTTGAGCAAAAGACGGATTATGAAAAATTAGTTTTCGAAATCATTACAGACGGATCTATACACCCTAAAGATGCTTTAACAGAAGCAGCTAAAATACTAATTCACCACTTTATGTTATTCTCTGATGAGCGTATTACATTAGAAGCGGATGAAATTGCACAAACAGAAACCTATGATGAAGAATCACTTCACATGAGACAACTATTGAAGACTAAATTAGTAGATATGGATCTCTCTGTACGTGCATTAAACTGTTTAAAAGCTGCAGAGGTTGATACTTTAGGTGATTTAGTATCATTCAATAAAAATGATTTAATGAAATTCAGAAACTTTGGTAAGAAGTCATTAACTGAGCTAGAGGAACTAGTTAACGTTAAGGGTCTTAACTTTGGTATGGATTTAAGTAAATACAAATTAGATAAAGACTAAAAATTTTTGATTGACGAATTACGAGTGGCGAGTCTTTGAATCGTAAATCGTAAATCTGATATCGTAAATCTAAAATCAATAATAATCATATTTTGCTCCTCAAAAAATGAGTTTGGTAGCAAGATGATAAAACAAGAGTCATGAGACACGGAAAAAAATTCAATCACTTAGGTAGAAAATCGGCGCACAGAAAGTCAATGTTAGCTAACATGGCATGCTCATTAATAGAGCACAAGCGTATTAACACAACGACTGCAAAAGCTAAGGCCTTAAAACAGTTTGTAGAGCCATTAATCACAAAGTCTAAAGAAGATACTACTCACAATAGAAGAATAGTAATGTCTAGACTTAGACAAAAAGAGGCAGTGGCAGAATTGTTTAGAGATGTAGCAACCAAAGTAGGTGATCGTCCTGGTGGTTACACACGTATCATTAAGTTAGGTAACCGTTTAGGTGACAACGCTGATATGGCTATGATTGAATTAGTAGATTACAACGAGCTTTATAATGCTGGTAAGCCTGCTAAGAAATCTACTCGTAGAAGCAGAAGAGGTGGTAAGAAGAGTACGACTGCTGTGCCACCAGTAGAAACTCAAGCTTCAAACGAAGAAGAATAATAAATGTTAATAATCATTTATAAATATAAAGGATAGACTTTTTAAGTTTATCCTTTTTTTTTGGAATTTTGTAAAACTTTTTCTGCCAAAGCAGAAATCTCATAAACACTGCACATGAAATATAAACAAAGAAAAAAAGCACTGATTCTATTAGAGGATGGTACAATATTTTACGGTAAGTCCATAGGAAAAGACGGTACAGCATTCGGTGAAGTATGTTTTAACACTGGTACAACTGGTTATCAAGAAATTTTCACCGATCCTTCTTACTATGGTCAGCTTATGGTAACTACAAACGCTCATATTGGCAACTATGGAACCAAGGAAGATGAGATGGAATCTGATAATGTAAAAATTGCAGGTTTAATTTGTAAAAACTTCAGTTTTGAATACTCTCGCCCAGCAGCAGATGATTCTTTAGAAAACTTTTTTGAAAAGTATAATACACTAGCTATTGCAGATGTAGATACAAGAGCCTTGGTAAGCTATATAAGAGATAATGGAGCTATGAATGCTGTCATTTCTACTGAAGTAGAAGATATAAATAGCCTAAAAAAGCAATTAGCAGAACAGCCAAATATGAAAGGTTTAGAGTTAGCCTCAAAAGTGTCAACAAAAGAACCGTATTATTTTGGTGATGAAAATGCCACTTACAAAATTGCTGCATTAGATATAGGAATTAAGAAAAACATCTTGAGAAATCTTGCTAAAAGAGATGCTTATATAAAAATCTTTCCATACAATTCTAAATTTGAAGATTTAGAAGCGTTTAATCCAGATGGATACTTTTTATCAAACGGACCAGGTGACCCAGAACCATTGGTAGAAGCTCAAGCAGTAGCAAAAGAAATTATTGCAAGAAACAAACCATTATTTGGTATATGTTTAGGACATCAGGTTATTGCTTTGGCCAATGGTATTTCAACTTATAAAATGCATAATGGTCATAGAGGAATAAATCATCCTGTAAAAAATTTATTAACAGGTAAAGGTGAAATTACGTCTCAAAATCATGGCTTTGCTATTAATAGAGAAGAAACAGAAGCCAATAAGAATGTAGAAATAACACACGTACACCTTAATGATAATACAGTAGCAGGTATTAAAATAAAAGATAAAAATTGTTTCTCAGTACAATATCATCCAGAAGCAAGTCCTGGACCCAACGATTCAGTATATTTATTTGATCAGTTTATAGAGAATATCAAAAACCACTAATATAAAAAACGCAACAAAATTTTAGATTTGTTGCGTTTTTTTAGTTCCGAAAACATTATAGTAAATATTAATCGTAAATATGATTTTTGTTCTGTTTTACGGTCTATATTTTCGTAATTTTGAAACTATCAACAATTAAAAAGATAACAAAATGAGCATTATAGTTAATGTACACGCAAGACAAATTTTGGACTCTAGAGGTAATCCAACTGTAGAAGTAGATGTTGTAACAGAAAATGGTATCATGGGAAGAGCGGCAGTGCCTTCTGGTGCTTCAACTGGTGAACATGAAGCTGTAGAATTAAGAGACGGTGGAGATACTTATATGGGTAAAGGCGTGTTAAAGGCTGTAGAAAATGTAAATTCAACCATTGCACAAGAGTTACTTGGGATATCTGTTTTTGAACAAAACATGATAGATCAATTAATGATTGAGATTGATGGAACAAAAAATAAAGGCAACTTAGGAGCTAACGCAATTTTAGGGGTATCACTTGCTGTTGCAAAAGCTGCAGCTAATGAATTAGGAATGCCATTATATCGCTATGTTGGTGGTGTATCTGCAAATACGCTACCATTACCAATGATGAATATTATTAACGGTGGTTCTCATAGCGACGCACCCATTGCATTTCAGGAATTTATGATTATGCCTGTAAAAGCAAAAAACTTTACTCACGCTATGCAAATGGGTACCGAAATCTTTCATAATCTCAAAAAGGTACTCCATGACAGAGGCCTAAGTACTGCAGTTGGTGATGAAGGTGGTTTTGCGCCTAACTTAGAAGGCGGTACAGAAGATGCTTTAGATTCTATAAAATTAGCCGTAGAAAAAGCAGGATACACTTTTGGCGAGGACGTTAAGATTGCTTTAGATTGTGCAGCAGCAGAGTTTTATGTAGATGGTAAATACGACTATACAAAGTTTGAAGGCGAATCAGGAAAAATAAGAACATCTGCAGAACAGGCAGAATACTTAGCCGAATTAGCTTCTAAATATCCAATAATATCTATCGAAGATGGTATGGATGAAAATGACTGGGACGGTTGGAAAGTTTTAACCGATAAGATTGGAGATAAAGTACAATTAGTTGGTGATGATTTATTTGTAACAAATGTAGAACGTTTATCTCGCGGTATTGAAAACGGAATAGCAAATTCTATCCTAATTAAAGTAAACCAAATAGGTACTCTAACCGAAACTATTTCTGCTGTAAATATGGCGCACAATGCAGGTTATACATCTGTAATGTCGCATAGATCTGGAGAGACAGAAGATAATACTATTGCAGATTTAGCAGTCGCATTAAATACAGGTCAGATTAAAACAGGGTCTGCGTCTCGTAGTGACCGTATGGCAAAATACAACCAGTTATTGCGTATTGAGGAAGAACTTGGTGATGTAGCCTATTTTCCTCAAGAGAAAGCTTTTAAGGTGAAGTAAAGTAGACTACAAAAATAAATTTTTAAAGCGGTTGTCAATTAGATGACCGCTTTTATTTTTTATTGCGGTTTAAGGTGTTAAATCCATGATAAATTGACTTCCGAAATCGTTTGATATTTCGTAAATTAGCAATCCCTAATATTCATAAAAACAAGAAAAAAAATATGTCAGACAAAGCTACTCTAGAAATCAATGGAGAAAAATATGAACTACCAGTAAAAGTAGGAACCGAAAATGAAGTTGCCATTGATATAAAAACCTTAAGAAGTGCCACAGGTGGTGTTATAACCATAGATCCTGGTTACAAAAATACAGGAAGTTGCGAAAGTGCTATCACCTTCCTTGACGGAGAAAAAGGAATACTAAGGTACAGAGGTTACTCCATAGAAGAGCTTGCTGAAAAGGCAGACTTCTTAGAAGTTGCATATCTTTTAATATTTGGTGAGCTGCCAACCCAAGCGCAACTTGACAAGTTTGAAGCCGATATTAAGGATAAGTCAATGGTAGATGACGATATAAAGAAGATTTTAGATGCTTTTCCTAAGTCGGCGCATCCTATGGGTGTGTTGTCTTCATTGACAAGTGCATTAACAGCTTTTTACCCTTCTTCGGTAGATGTAAATTCTGAGGAGGCAATGTATAACGCCATAGTTAGAATTTTGGCTAAGTTTCCAATACTTGTGGCATGGACTATGCGAAAAAAACACGGTTTACCATTAGAGTATGGTGATGACAATCTGGGCTATGTTGAGAATGTATTAAAGATGATGTTTAAAAAGCCAAATAGTGAGTACACACAAAATCCTATCTTGGTAAATGCGCTGGATAAACTCTTAATTCTTCATGCAGATCATGAGCAAAACTGTTCTGCTTCAACAGTAAGAATCGCAGGCTCCTCTCACGCAGGTTTATTTGTATCTTTAGCATCTGGAATTTCTGCGCTTTGGGGACCATTACACGGAGGTGCTAACCAAGCTGTTCTAGAAATGTTAGAAGCCATAAAAGAAGATGGTGGAGATACTAAAAAATACATGGCAAAGGCAAAAGATAAAGACGATCCGTTCCGTTTAATGGGCTTTGGTCATCGTGTTTATAAAAACTTTGATCCTAGAGCAAGAATTATTAAAAAAGCTGCCGACGAAGTATTGGGAGATTTAGGGGTAGAAGACCCTATTTTAGATATTGCTAAAGGACTAGAGAAAGAAGCCTTAGAAGACCAGTATTTTGTGGATAGAAAATTATATCCTAATGTAGATTTCTATTCAGGCATTATTTATAGAGCAATGGGTATTCCTGTAGAAATGTTCACTGTTATGTTTGCACTGGGTCGTTTACCAGGTTGGATTGCGCAATGGAGAGAAATGCGCATGCGCAAAGAGCCAATAGGTCGTCCGAGACAATTATACATAGGTGAAACCTACAGAGCTTTTAAGGCGATTGATCAACGATAAATTATTGAATAAAAAAGCAACAAAGCTTCATAAAACTATGAAGCTTTTTTTGTGCTTACACAAATAAAATAGCTACTTGTATAAGCTAAGAAGATACGGATAACAAGTAGCAAAATCTATTTGATAAAAATAACAAACGTTTACAGATGAAACTTAATATACCAAACGAAACGTCTCGATTAAGAGCTGTAATTTTAGGAACAGCCGAGAGTAATGGTCCTGTACCTTCAATTGAAGATGCTTATGACCCTAAGTCATTAGAGCATATAAAAGCAGGAACATACCCTACAGAAAAAGACATGGTAAAAGAAATGGAAGCCGTAGCCAAAGTATTTGAAAAATATGATGTAAAAGTCTACAGGCCAAAAATTATTAAAGACTGTAATCAAATATTTACCAGAGATATAGGTTTTGTAATCGATGATGTTTTTGTAAAAGCAAATATATTACCAGATAGAGAAGAAGAGCTAGATGCTATTCAATACATTATAGATCAAATCGACCCGCAAAAAGTAATGCGTCCACCAGTAGAAGCACATATAGAAGGAGGTGATGTCATTGTATGGAACGACCATATCTTTATAGGTACATACCGAGGTGACGACTATGCAGATTATATTGTGGCTCGCACAAATAAAGCAGGTGTAGACTATATTACTAAGGAGTTTCCTCAAAAAACAGTTAAGAGTTTTAACCTAAGAAAGTCTCAAACAAATGCTATGGAGAATGCACTACATCTAGATTGCTGTTTTCAGCCTATCGGAAAGGATAAAGCCATACTACATAAAAACGGATTTTTGAAAGACAGAGAGTACCAATGGCTGGTCGATTTCTTCGGAAAAGAAAATATATTTGAAATTACAAAAGAAGAAATGTATAACATGAATAGTAACGTGTTTTCAATTTCTGAAGATGTTATTATTTCAGAACGAAATTTTACACGATTGAATACTTGGTTAAGAGAAAATGGCTTTACTGTTGAAGAAGTACCATATGCTGAGATAGCAAAACAAGAAGGATTGCTGCGTTGCTCCACTTTACCTTTGATAAGAGATTAACGTATTTACTTTCTATACAAAAAATAATTGTTAACTAAATTGATGTACTCCCTTTTTGCCTCGTCTTGACTAATATCTTGTACTTGAAAAAGCGCATTGGTCTTAAATGCGTTAATTATTGGTTTTCGGCTGCTTGGTCTGCCGTAATCATTAGTAGCTTTTTTATAGTAGGCATACAAGCGAAGTAAAAAGTCAGCAGGGAAAGGCTCTGTGTGCGCGTTTATGCGCTCTACAGCATCTTCAAACTCAATATTTAATTCTTCTGAGGTCATTTCATTTCGGCAATAACACTTTCACCACCTTTTACTTTCTGGTTAAGCTTTACCTTAATTTCTGCATCTAAAGGTAAAAATAAATCAACTCTCGAGCCAAATTTTATAAATCCAGAGTCTTCACCTTGCACTGCCTCTGAGTTTATTGATGCATAATTTACAATTCGTTTTGCAAGTGCACCTGCAATTTGTCTATATAATATTTTACCAAAGGATTTATTTTCAATTACAACAGTAGTACGCTCATTTTCTTCACTTGCCTTAGGGTGCCAGGCTACTAAATATTTACCGGGATGATATTTGCTATAGCTAATATTTCCGCTAATTGGGTATCTAGTAACATGAACGTTTATAGGCGACATAAATACTGAAACCTGAATGCGTTTATCTTTAAAAACCTCATTTTCCATCACCTCTTCTATAACTACAACTTTACCATCAACAGGAGATAACGCACATTTTTCATTAATATGAGTATGGCGTTTTGGGTTTCTAAAAAATTGCAGAATAAGAATAAAGAAAATGAGTATGGCAATCATAAGGCTCTTTCTAACCCACTCATTGGTAACAAATTCATCTATTAAAAAAAATGAGCCCACAACTAGGACTAATGTGATAAAAATAATTTTATGACCCTCTTTATGAAACATAGCTAAGTATTCTTAAAAATAAATATATAAATGGTGATGCAAATATAATACTATCTAATCGGTCTAAAAGCCCACCATGTCCTGGCATTATAACTCCACTATCTTTTACACCTGCCTGACGCTTAAATTTAGATTCTATTAAATCGCCCAAAGTACCAAATACACTTACTATTATTCCCATAATTAGCCAGCTCGTAAAACTTAAAGTTTCGGTATATTTTGCAATGAAGTAACTAGAAATACACGCAAAAAACAATCCGCCAAGAAATCCTTCAACTGTTTTTTTTGGAGATATGCTTGGAAACAGTTTTTGTTTCCCAAAGTTTTTACCCACCAAATAGGCAGCACTATCATTTACCCAAATAAGGATAAAACTCCCTAAAAGTAAAAGTGGTGTAAATTCTTTTTTATAATTGGCAATGAGTAGCATAAATATAAAGCCATTAGTTAGGTAAAATGTGGTTACAATAAAACTCTTTGAGCTAAAAAGAGGAATACGCTTTGTGGTAAATAAGTCTTTTATAAGAATGAGATTAACAAAAATCGTGGTAACCAGCATAATTTGAATAGCTTCATCGCTACCCGTTACACTTTTATTTAACAAGCACAAGTACCAAAACCCACCAAAAAGTAGCATAAAAATTATATACTGAGCAAAAGATTTTAGTGCAATAAGTTTACTAAATTCTGCTAAACTTAAAATACCGAATAGTAAGAGTAGCGTGGTAAGCGCATTTTGCGTATACAACGAACCAATGAGTAATAAAACATATACAACGCCAGATATGGCTCTAATGGATAATTCTTTCATTACAGATCTTCTAAAAGAAGTAGGTATAGATTTTTTGCACTACTTCCGTAGGTAAGGAAATCTTTATCGTCGGCAGTTTTAAAATGTTTTATGGTGGTAATATTTGTTGGGATTTTAGATTTACTCTTTGCTTTAATGCCCTTTAAACCTTCACCAATATTTTCTGCAAATTGACTCGTTGTTGCGTAAATTATAAAATGTTCAGGAAGCTCTTTAAGCTTTTTTTCTGCAATTTGATTAGAAGAAATTAATAAAGAACCGTCATCAGAGATTAAGTATTCGCAAGTGGATAGAAAGTATTTGCCCTCAGTAATTTTATTGGTATTATTGAGTTTAAAATCTTTAAACAAGTCGAGTAAGCGTTCATCAATTATAAAGACTTTATCACTATGCCATTGATTTTCGTCTAAAATAGCATTGAAGCTTTCCTTTACTTCGTTCATGTTTTCGCAGTACAGAAATTTACCACCATTAGCTTTGAAGTTTATGGTAAAACGTTCATCTGCAGGCAACTTAATTTCTGGCATATATTTGCCACGCTCTTGATTTGGTATTTGTTCTTCGGACTGGTTTGATTTTTTTCCGAAGAGTTTACGAAATAAGCTCATTCAACCGCTACTATTAATCCTAGGTTAGTGCATTTCTCAAATATAAAAAAACTTAAACTAACATAAAGTCAATTTAAGTTTTTTATATGATAGTAGTATAGGTTATTCTTCTTCCTCTACAATTGCTTCTTCTTTTTTAAAAGCACGTTTTCCAAATATTTTCTCAAGATTATCTTTAAAAATCACTTCTTTATCTAATAGAACTTCGGCAAGTTCTGTAAGTTTATCTTTATTCTCTTCAAGAAGTTTTACGGCTCTGTCATATTGCTTTTCTATGATATCCGAGATTTCTTTGTCAATGAGTTCTGCAGTTTGTTCGCTGTAAGGTTTTGTAAATCCATATTCAGATTGCCCAGAAGAATCGTAATAAGTAAGGTTACCAACTTTATCGCTTAGACCATAAATGGTTACCATGGCTCTGGCTTGTTTAGTTACTTTTTCCAAATCGCTTAAAGCTCCTGTAGAAATTTTACCAAAAATTACCTGTTCTGCAGCTCTACCACCCAACGCAGCACACATTTCGTCTAGCATTTGCTCTGGCCTTACAATAAGTCGTTCTTCGGGCAAATACCATGCTGCACCAAGAGAGCGACCTCTGGGTACTATAGTAACTTTTACCAACGGAGCCGCGTGTTCTAGCATCCAGCTTACAGTGGCGTGACCAGCCTCATGAAATGCAACTGCTCGTTTTTCTTCAGTAGTTATAATCTTGTTTTTCTTTTCTAATCCACCAATAATTCTATCTACTGCATCCAGGAAATCTTGTTTATTAACCGCTTTCTTACCTTTTCTTGCTGCAATTAAAGCTGCTTCGTTACAAACGTTAGCTATATCAGCACCAGAAAAACCAGGTGTTTGCTTGGCTAAGAAATCTATGTCTAAAGTTTCTTCCTTTTTAAGTGGACGAAGGTGTACTTCAAAAATTTCTTTACGCTCTCTTACATCAGGAAGATCAACATAGATTTGCCTATCAAAACGACCTGCGCGCATTAAGGCACTATCTAAAACATCTGCACGGTTGGTAGCAGCGAGCACAATAACATTTGTGTTAGTGCCAAAACCGTCCATCTCGGTCAATAATTGATTTAAGGTGTTTTCTCTTTCGTCATTAGAACCAGAAAAATTATTTTTCCCTCTCGCTCTACCGATAGCATCGATTTCATCTATGAAAATAATTGATGGTGATTTTTCTTTAGCCTGTTTAAATAAGTCTCTAACACGAGATGCACCTACACCAACAAACATTTCAACAAAATCAGATCCTGATAGTGAGAAAAAGGGAACTTTTGCCTCACCTGCTACAGCTTTTGCTAATAAGGTTTTACCTGTTCCTGGAGGCCCTACAAGTAGTGCGCCTTTTGGGATTTTGCCACCTAGTGAGGTGTATTTTTCTGGAAATTTTAAAAAATCTACAATTTCTTGTACTTCTTCTTTTGCACCCTCTAAACCTGCTACATCTTTAAATGAAGTTTTTGTATCAGATTTCTCATCAAAAAGCTTGGCTTTAGATTTTCCTATGTTAAAAATCTGACCACCAGCTCCGCCACCTCCACCAGATGACATACGTCTCATTATAAAAATCCAAACACCAATAATGAGAATAAAGGGAAGAAGCGTAAGCAAGAAATCTCCCCACACATTTTGCTCGGTTTCGTACTCGACAACAGTATTAAGATTATTCGCTTCAATACTTTCTCTAATGTCTTTTTCAAAATTCTGAAGATCTCCAAATTCAAACTTATAATTAGGAATTGGTGTTACCGATGGTAAGATGGTTTGGGGTTTAGAATTTTTGTGAACCTCTTGTTGTTGGGCTTCTTTGGTTAAATATACTCTTGCCTCTCGCTTGTTTACTATCTCTACTTTAGCGACATCGCCTTTATCTAAATAGTCTATAAATTGAGATGGGTTGATTTGCTTACCCGTAGATCCGCCAAATCCTCCAGAAAATAACTGTATTGATAAGAATATAGCGATGATTACACCATAAATCCAATAAGGATTAACTTTTGGTTTTTTATTCGAATTTTTATTGTCGTTTGCCATTATTAGCTTTTCTCTTTTAGTAACTTGTTTCTATTTGGGTCATTATAGCGTCTCCCCAAAGACTTTCTATGTCGTAATATTCTCTGATATGTTTTTGAAAAACATGAACAACTACGTTAACATAATCCATTAAAACCCATTCGGCATTGTCAGTGCCTTCTATATGCCAAGGCTTGTCTTTAGTGGTTTTACTAACTAACTTTTGTATGGAATTGACGATTGCATTAACTTGCGTGTTAGAAGTACCTTCACAAACTATAAAATAATCGCAAACCGTATTTTCAATATCTCTTAAATCTAAAATTGTAATTTCTTTTCCTTTAACCTCTTCTATTCCAGCAATGATTGTTGTAATGAGTTGGTCTGCACTAGTTTTTTCTTTCGTCATTTAATTAAATAAAATTTATGCAAAGTTATTATTTTTTTAGTTCTTGTGAACGCTAAATGTCATAAGAAAACTATAAAAATAGACCGTTGTTTGTATGTATATTATCAAACTTAATGCCATTGACTCTACTAACAGTTACCTTAAGGCTTTAACTTCTACTGTTATGCCTAAAGATTTTACGGTTGTTGTGGCTAACCATCAGACAAAAGGAAGAGGACAGATGGGTACAGTATGGCAAACAGAAGAGGGTAAAAACCTCACGGCTAGCGTATTTAAAGAGGTTAGTGCACTTAATGTAGAGAAGCAATTTTACATTAGTATGGTTGTGGCTTTGGCAATTTGTAAGACACTGAGACAATTAAAAATACCTCAGCTCTCAATAAAATGGCCTAACGACATTTTGTCAGCAAATAAAAAGATTTGTGGCACGCTCATAGAAAATGTGATAAAACAAAACAAACTCAAAGGTTCTGTAATTGGGTTTGGATTGAATGTAAATCAAAAGAATTTTGAGGGTTTACCAATGGCTTCATCTATGAATTTAATCACAGGTGTATTATTTAACAAAGATGAGGTTTTATCAGCTATTTTAACGCAACTCCAATTCTATTTTAAGTTGTTAGATTCTAAAGACTATGCTGAAATCAAAAAGCAATATGAGGCGCTTTTATTCAGAAAAGACAAACCTTCAACATTTAAAAATGAAGATGGTAGTATCTTTTCTGGAATTATAAAAGGTATAACTGAAACAGGTAAACTCAACGTTTGGACGGAAGATGGTATTGTAAAAAACTTTGATTTAAAAGAGGTAACATTACTCTACTAAACTGCAGTTTTCATATTAGTTACTAGGGTTTCAATAAATTTATTGATAGGTCCTTTTATCATCATTGCCATCATGGCATTGAACTCTCCGCTAAAAGTTAACTGTACCTCACTTTTATTAGTTTCAACTTCTGTGATATGACCAATGAGTGAGAAATCTAACTTTCCGCCTGCTGCTCCTAGGACAATTTTGTTGTGAGGAACCGCTTCTTTTTTCTTAAGTACTATTTCTGGCATACCTTTTAAAGCAAAGAGAAATTTGTCATTGTCAAGAACTTCAAATTTGCTTATATTCTCGGGCATTAAGCTTTCAAAATTTTTAACGTCTGATAAGAAATTGAATGTTTCTTCTGATGATTTATCTAAAGTTACCTTTGGTGATTCTAAATTCATGTTTAATAATGTTAAGTTGTTTATTAGTTTATGCGTTAAGTTGATGTTGTATTAATTTTAATTAATTTAAACGAATCAACAACTAAACGACTCAACGATACTATATCAATTAGTGTTCCATTGGCTAGGATTAGCATTCCATTGTGCTAAAATGTCTTGTTCTGCTTTGGTGATATAACTAGTATCTAATGCTTGTTCTAAAAGATTTTCGTAGTTACCGAGAGTGTGTAATTCTACTTTGGCATCCTTAAAATTTTTTTCTGCAACGTCAAAACCATAAGAGAAAATAGCGACCATACCCTTTACATTAACGTCGGCTTCTTCTAAAGCTGCGACGGCATTTAAACTGCTTTTTCCGGTACTTATTAGGTCTTCTACCACAATTACAGATTGACCACTTTCTACGTGTCCTTCAATTTGGTTTTGGCGACCATGCTTTTTAGCCTCTGGTCTTACATAAACAAAAGGAAGATTAAGATAGTCTGCTACCAACGCACCAATACCAATTGCACCAGTGGCTACACCAGCTATTACATCGGGTTTTCCATGAAGTTCTTCAATAGCTCTAGCTAGTGTTTCTCTTATATAGTTTCTTATTAAAGGATAAGAGAGTACAATTCTGTTATCGCAGTATATTGGTGATTTCCAACCAGAAGCCCAAGTAAAGGGGTCTTGAGGCTGTAATTTTATAGCATTAATTTGCAATAAAACTTCTGCGGTTTTTTTGGCGGTTTCTTTGTTAAAAATCATAATTGCAAAATTAATGAATTTTAGAAGTTTTTAAATTTTTAAACTAATTTAATTCTTTGTTTAAAATCAGTTTAATAAAAAATAATATTTTTACAATTTACTAGTTGTAACTTACCAAATCTATGTACACGATCTATGTAGGTGATAAACCTATTATTTTAACAACAAATGTTGAAAAAGAGACAAATTTTAAGGCGTTTCTTCTTAAATCAGTTAATATAGGTAAAGTTGTAAAAATACTTAATACTACAGACTTAAATGCTGTACACCTTATACATAAAAACCCAGATAAACTACTAAAACATTTTTTAAAACTTTTACCCAATGTTGTTGCAGGCGGAGGTAAAGTATACAATGCAAACAATGAGGTGTTGTTTATTTTTAGAAATAATAAATGGGATTTGCCAAAAGGTAAAATAGAAGGTAAAGAGTCTATAGAAGAAACAGCCATAAGGGAAGTAGAGGAAGAGACTGGAGTGAAGGGGTTGAAAATTACTAAGGCATTACCTACAACCTATCATATATTTAAACGCAATGGTAAGCACAAAATAAAAATTACCTATTGGTTTGAGATGAAAACCAAATTTGATGGTAAACTTTACCCACAAGAAAAGGAAGGTATCACTAAGGTAGAATGGTTAGATGATAAAGCGTCTCAAAAAGCTCTAAATAATAGCTATGCAAACATTAAAGTGCTAGTGTAATAGTTTTTTTAGTTAATTAAGTTACTTACAGCTATATATAAGATTTCTTTTATGCTACCTTGCATCTTGTTTTTTTGGTTAAATTTTTGATTTACCTCAATCTCAATACCTAAATAGTTTTCTAGAAATTGCTTTCTCAAAAATGTTGTAAATCCATCAGCCTTACCTAAGTAGGGATAGTTAAAGCGTACATTTAAACCTGAATCGGTTTTTAATATTTCAGCTTTTAGTTGTCTACAAAAGGTTTGTTCTTCTTTTTTTAGTGAATTGTAAAGTAAACCTATATCACAGTTACGAATTTCATTATTGAGTTTTGGTGTAAAACTATGAATTGATAGATGCAAAACTTTATTATTTGAGCCTATGAGATTAGCTATTTTATGCTCAACAGCCGTCCTGTAAGGCAAATAATAGGTTTCGATAATGTTGTTTTTTTCAGTTTTGGATAGCGATTTTGTAAATTCTGAAAATAATTGTTTATGAAACAAAGATCTATTGAGCTCTATTAATAATCGTGAATTTATACTGTAAAACGATGCCTCGGCCAAGGGCTTTAAGTACTCTAATACATCTAGTGCACCCAGGTCATAACCGAGATGGGTATTTAGAATGTCCTTGTCGTTAAATAGTTGTGCGTAAGCCTTAGGTATAATATTGCCTCCGTGCTCACAGGTTAAAACAAGTTTCAAGGTTGAAACAATTTGTTATTGGTTAAACAATTTTGAAGTTGTTGATATACTTCAATAATTTTTGCTTCTGAAGTGTTATTCTCTAATGCCTTTAAAAGCCTTGAAGATAATGTGCCTTCTTCTAAAATAAGCTCAATGGATTTATGATGATTTTTATCAATTTGCGTTTTTACCCTTTTGTAGAGGTGTTTCCATACCTCGTTTGTTGTAGATATTTTATTTAAGCCAAATAGCTTTAGATAAGGTATCTTTTCAATGATACTATTTTCACCGTTTTTTATGCTGTCATCTAAAATCAGAAACAACTCTTGTTTTGTCCAAAGTTTTTGTGCTTGTAGCGTGCAGAATTCCTTGTTGATGATGGCTTTTAAAACTTCGATTACCAAAGCACACAAGGCGATATCAGCCTTTGGACATTCTTGAATATCCATTAGTCTTATTTCTACAGCATTTCTATCGAAACGCGCAATAGCACCGCGAGAATTTAAAAAATGATGGTCTAAAATTTTATGCGTATCATAAGGTCGCATAGCACGCTTAATGGGTTCAAAAATAGAGGCATGATAATCTAATTTTGAAAATACCCGTTCAGGTATAACCATACCGGTTAAGCTAGGTATTTCTTTCTGGTTGGTCTTGTAAAATTCTAATCGGGTGTCTTTAAAGCCTGTAATTTCGCCTTCTAAGATTGGTGAACTTGCACAAATTCCAGGGAGCAAAGGGAGAATGATTCTTATTGCTGCGTGCAGTTTTTCAAATTCTTTATCGTCATAAAAAGGTAGATTAAGATGTGTACTTTGTACGTTGCTCCATCCATGGCCTTTGCAATTAAAAATCGTATTGTAAAGGGTATAAACTTCACTATAGCTATGTTTCCAAAGTTGTGTGTCTAAATTTGGATGCATCAATGGATGGGCTGCTGTTCCTAATAATTTTAATTGTAGATTACTTAAAAGCTCATCTATCTCTAATACATTTGCATGAAATTTTGATGCTAGATCATGTAGGTTTGCCGTTGGTCCATTTGTTTTTAATTCCACCACATGAGCCACCAGTTCATTGCTCCAAGCTATATCGCCATTGTCAATATCAGAGGTGATTTTTCCCGCTTTTTTTGTTAAAAGTTCATCTACTTGTGGTGCAACCTTAAACGTGTTTTTATGTACCAGCATATACTCGAGTTCTATACCATATACCTCGAATAAATGATATTTTCTTGCCATTATTGGTTTAATCGTTTTTTTAATGCAGAGAGTATTTTAGTGTATACCAAATCGCCATAGTGTAAGTCCTCAACGCCATTATCAATGTTAGGGTTGTCATTAATCTCAATAACCATAAGTTTTCCGTTGACTACTTTTATATCTATACCATAAAGGCCTTCACCCATAAGTTTTGCAGATTTTAATGCTATATCTATTACATTTTTTGGCACATCTTCTATAGCTATACAATCGGCATTACCATCTTTTTCGGTTTTCTTTTTGGCTTTCCAATTATAAATTTGCCAGTGCCCTTTAGCCATATAATAACGACAAGCATAAAAGGGTTTGTTATCAATAATGCCAATGCGCCAATCGTAATCTGAAGGGCAATACTCTTGGGCAATAATGAGGTCTGATTCTTTAAGCATCTCAGTTACAAGAGTTTCAAATTCTGTTTTGGTATTGGCTTTTTTTACACCAAAAGAAAATGTAGAATCTGGAGCTTTTAATACACAGGGTAATCCTGTTTCTTTTAATACTTTGTTTCTATTATTGTTATGAACGATAACGGTTTTTGGTGTATTGATATTTGCATTTTGCAAAGCCTCTGCCATGTAAACCTTATTACAGCATTTTAATATAGCATCTGGGTAGTCAATGATAGCGATACCCTCTTGCTGTGCTTTTCTGGCAAAGGTGTAGGCTTCGTTATTAACTTCGGTACTTTGTCTTAAGAACAACGCATCAAATGATGACAGGCGCGATAGGTCCTTAGGCTCTATAATTTCTGCGTAGATATTCATTTTTTCCGCAATATCCACAAACTTTTTAAGGGCTTTAGCGTTGCTTGGTGGAGCAGGATCTGTTGGGTTAACCAATATGGCTAGGTCAAAATCATAATTAATTATTTTTGCTGTATCATATCGTTTTTTAGAAAAGTACTGATTGGCAAATTCGTGAACACTTGACAAATGCTCCTCTGGTATTTCAGATTCTGAAATTGCCTTTATGCTCTGTACATTCCATTTGTTACTATAATTAAACTTTACACGTAAAAATGGCACCTGAAAATGCTTGTAAAAAAGTGAGCTCAACACTTTATACTTTTGGGCTACATTTTGCCCAAAGTAAATGCTTAGCGTGAATTCTCGAGACTTTATGTTTTTAAGACTCTTTTGTATTTCGTCATCAAACTCGTCTGAAACAATCCTAACAAGTTTTAATTTTTTTAGATCTACAATATTTTTAGTGGTAGGAATTGGTAAATGTCCTCTCGCTTCTGCCAAAAGCGATACGTAATACCCTTTTGATTGGTATGAATAATCTTTGCATAAATTAAAAATACGTGCAGTTTTTAAAAGTGCGTATTTTGGATTAGTAAGATAATCTTGAGAGGAAATTATTTGAATATGATCGGCCGAAAAATTCCAGTTTTCAGGCTGATTTACAATAATGTATTTGTTCATTTAGAGCGCATAACGCTATTAATATTATAAACAAAATTATACTATTTTTTGATTGGTTTTACGTAGGTATAAAAATATTTTTTTGTGTTTTTATTACTAAAAAAAGCTACTCACCAATTGCAATGTTTACATCTTTTTTTATTTAGTGATGTAACCTATATATAGGATATTGCAAATGTGCTTTTTCGTAGTGCTTACTTTTTTTGTGTATCCAATCGAGTTGGGCATACCAGTTGTTAGCAAATTTTTCATCGTAGCTTATTTTAACATTGTACTCAATTTGTAATCTTGGGTTTTCTCTAAGTACTTGTTTTGCTCTGTCTTCCCATACATAAGGCGAAAAACTTTCTTTTTGTTGTAAAATGGTATCAAAGAAATTCCAATTAAAAAACGAGTCTGGTGCAGTAGGTTCTAAAGTTTCCATAAGGTACCGCATGGCTTTTTGATCGGTGTTTACCAAATAATCTCCTTGTCTAAAAGTAATATTTTCTTTAGCGGTTGCTACCTTAACATTGTAATGTGGATAATGGCCTTCGTAAGGTGATGTTCTGGTTTTATAATCATCAATTTTGTATGACTCTACAGTTAAAGTAGTGTCTTTTTTAAACGGAGTTAATTCTACCTTGTTTAATTTTAATAATTCAATAACCGTGTGCCACCCTTGCGGAATAACGTATGCCTTTGGAATAGTTACAGAATCTTTTGGCATAAAAAAGTTTTGATAAGCCACATCTTTAGTATATGGTTTGCTTCGGTCATATTTTAGGCGTTGGGCACCAGTTAACTCACTAAGAATCATTTCTCCTTCATAACCTTTAAATTGCAGAATAGTTGATTTTGTAGTGTCTACAGTCCATGCCAGAGGGTAGTAATTTTCATGTGTCCAAGTAGTTTGTTGGGGTTTTCTTAGTTCAGCAATTTTTTCAGCATCTTCTTCTGTAATTTCTATCATGCTTTTCATTAGCTCATAAGTACCTTCAACTCGTTGTTTGTAAGGTTTTAGCATGTGCGTTTCTACCATCATGCCAAGTGTGTTAAATAAGGATGTATAACCTGTGGAATAACGTGGTGAATCCAAAAATTGTGAAAAACCAGACTCAGGTGTACGATTAAAAACATTGACATATGGAGTGATGTCCCACCCTTTTTTGGCTAGTTTTTGTTCTAGTTTTGGCATCATTTCCGAGTGAAGATACGCTCCCAGGTCACCGCCCAATTTATTGTGTTGGGTAAATAGATGTGTTAAGGTGTATTGGTAATCTGCACCGTTGCTCACGTGGTTATCGATAAAGACATCTGGCTGTATTGTATGAAATATTTCCGCAAAAGCCTTAGCATTTTTGGTATCACATTTTATAAAGTCTCTGTTTAAATCATAGTTGCGAGCATTGCCTCTAAAACCATATTCTTGTGGTCCGTTTTGGTTGGTGCGCGTGCCAGAGTTTCTGTTAAGGCTTCCACCAACATTGTAGATAGGTATTGTTACTAAAACCGTGTGTTTTGGAGCTTCAAGTTCCCCTTGAACCAAATCTCTGTATAGCATCATAGTAGCATCTATGCCATCAGATTCGCCTGGGTGAATACCATTGTTAATTAACATGATTCTATTTTTATTTCTTAAAAGATTAAAATCATTATGAACTTGCGTTGGATTGTAAATTACAATATGCAGTGGTTCACCAGAATCTGTCTCACCCATCTCTCGGATTGAAATTTCACTGTAATTATCTGCTAAATCTTCGTAGAACTTAATGGTCTCTTGGTAGGTTGCTGTCTGGGTGCCGTTACTTTTTTCAAAAACAGTTTTGAAATCTAAATTAGATGTACTGGCATCTTTTTTTTTGTGATGATCTGAACAAGAACTAATTAGTAATATTAAAACTAAGAGTTTTTTCATGATGAATAGGATTGTTGTTCAAACTTACAGATTTTAGTTCTAAAAAATGTTAACATCGTAAATTTCAAAATATAAAAAAGATTAATTTTGCATCGCTTTCAAAAATTAGATAATGCAACAAACTACAGACACAATTTTAATGATTCGTCCGGTGAATTTTAGGATGAATGAGCAGACCGCTGTAAATAACTATTTTCAAGAAGATATTAATTTAAAAAATGCAGAAATTAATACTAAGGCGCAACAAGAATTTGATGTTTTTGTTGAAAAGTTAGAGGCGGTTGGTATTAATGTTGTTGTAGAAAGTGATGACGAGCTAATGGACACACCAGATTCCATTTTTCCAAATAATTGGGTGAGCTTTCATAATAATGGTAATATAGCGTTGTACCCAATGTTTGCAGAAAATAGAAGAAAGGAACGACGGGAAGAGGTGTTTATTAGGTTAGAGAATGAAGGGTTTAAAATTGAAAATATTATAGACTATACTTCGGCTGAGGATGAAGGTATCTTTTTAGAAGGTACAGGTAGTCTCATTTTAGATCGTGTCAGTAGAAAAGCATATTGCGCGCTATCACCAAGAGCTGATGAAGACTTGTTTATTGAGTTTTGCGAGGATTTTGAATATACTCCTGTAATTTTTGTTGCCAACCAAACCGTTAATGGAAAGCGTTTACCAATTTACCACACCAATGTAATGATGTGTTTGGCAGAAACCTTTGCAGTGATTTGTTTAGATGCTA
This sequence comes from Winogradskyella sp. J14-2, assembly GCF_001971725.1. Classification (NCBI taxonomy): domain Bacteria; kingdom Pseudomonadati; phylum Bacteroidota; class Flavobacteriia; order Flavobacteriales; family Flavobacteriaceae; genus Winogradskyella; species Winogradskyella sp. J14-2. The sequence continues at coordinate 2,746,878 of NZ_CP019388.1, forward strand.
TAGATGACAAAAAAGAGCGTAAAAATGTGCTTAAGCATTTAAAAGCAGATGGTAAGGAAATTATAGCGATTTCCGAGGCACAAATGCATCAGTTTGCAGGTAATATGTTACAACTTAGAGGAAAGGAAGACAAACGTTATTTAATAATGAGTGAGGCTGCTCATAGAAGCTTAACAAAGGATCAGGTCAATAAAATTGAAAAGCACTGTTCGATAATTTCAAGTTCGTTAGAAACTATAGAAACCTGTGGTGGCGGAAGCGCACGTTGTATGATGGCTGAGGTGTTTCTGCCAAAAGCCTAGTGAAAATGGTATAAAGTAAAAAGTGTAAAGAAATCATTAAATATCAATGAATTAAATTACTTTATAATCTACACTTTTTTACTTAGTACTAAACTAGTCTTGTTTATTAAAGATATAAGGCCCTTTTTCTGCACCCCAAACGTAGTTGCCTTCAGCATCAAAACCTCTGTCCCAAGACATTATTTTATCCTCGAGTATCTCTACTTCGCTTCTGGCAAAAGAAGCTCCTCGCATGGTGCTAATACAAGTAGTATCACCTGTTTTTCCTATATAATGCTTTGCGGAAATGCGTTTCAATATAACTTCACAGCCTTCCTTAAGTGCAATATCCTTTATTGAAATAGAATCAAAGGCTTTTGGTGTTTTCCATTTCCCAATCCAAAGCGAATCTACATCTAATGTATAAACTGAAGAGCTAAACGTGCTATCGTTCATTGCTATTACCTCATAAATGCGTTGACGATAAGGCTTATTCTGCATGCTATTTAAGGCCTGTTCTACGTAAAGAAAGTTACCTTTATCTTCCCAGATAGGGTACATGTGCAACGAAATGTTGTAGTAGGAAGAATCTACTTGTGATTGTACTTCAGAATTAAAAGAACCTTGCATTAACGTAAAAAGTTCCTCGAGACCTTCAGCTTCTTTGTTTTCTTCGGTTAACGTAGTTTTTTTAGTGTTTTTACAATTGAAAACTAGAACAAAGATTAAAACTATTGGAAGAATACGTTTCATAAAAGAATGTTTAAAGAGCTTAAAGATATAAAATAAGTTAGGCTTTTGGAGCTGACTTAGGAAGTTCTATGAAGAATTTACTACCCACATTTACAGTACTTTCTACCCAAATACGCCCATTGTTCAGTTCAACTAAATCTTTAGCAATTGTTAGTCCAAGACCTGTGCCTTTTTCATTCTTGGTGCCTACGGTTGTGAAGTTCTTGTTGGCGTTGAAAAGTTTTTTGATATTTTCTTCAGAAATACCAACACCTGTATCTTCAACACAGATTAAAACTTTACCATCAACGTTTTGGTTTGAGACCGTTATGACATCACCGGTTCTACTGAATTTTACGGCATTGGTAATTAGATTCTGAATTACAATTTCTATCATACTCTTATCAGCGTATGCAAAGTCGCGTTGCGACTCATCAATAAGTACTATACGTTTATCTTCAACCTTTTGCTCAACCAATGCCATTTTGGTATGAAACACTTCTTGAATGTTAAACAACTCAGGGTTTGGCTCTAAATTCTGCATCTGCGATTTAGACCAGTTTAATAAATTAAACAAAAGTGAAGATGCGTTGTTTGCATTTTCGCTAAGCTCAGGGATTAACTCTCTAAATTCTTCCTTAGAAATACTATCTTCTTTTAATAAATCTAGAAAGGCTTTTATGGAGGAAATGGAATCTTTTAAATCGTGAGAAACTATTGAGAATAATTTGTCTTTTACTTGGTTAACTTCTTCGAGATGATGAGCTTGCTCTAAAATAGCTTCGCTTCTTATGTGTTCTTGTTTTAGTTTTTCTCTTTGCTCAACAATGGTTTCTCTATATTTTTTGTTTTTTAAGTAATTAAGTAGTAATAAGGTAAGCAAGATAGCAGTAGCCGCAAGTGCACCATACAAAACTAAGGGATTGTGTAACCAAGTTTTTATAGTTTTATTTTTGTTTTCCTCACCTTCAAAATTTTCTATTTCATCTTCAATAGGATTAGAGTTGAAAAGGTCAATAGGATTTGTATCAGTAATAAAAGTGGGTTGGTCTATTTTTGATAATTTATCTTTTAAATCGTAGTATTTATTTTGCCAAAAAAAAGCATTCTGAAAATATCCACGTGTGGAGTCTAGCGCAACATGAAGTTTGTAATTCTCTAAGAGAGCAGGCTTATTATCAATTTTTTGGGCAATGTTATAAGCTTCGTTAAGTTGAATTTCGGCCAGCTTCACTTTACGTTTTTGAAGATTTAAGTTACCAATAGCATTTAGGGACAACAAAACACCTTCTTCGTTATTTTGCTTGCGATTATACTTTAACCCTTCTACCAGATACACAGAGGCTTTGTCGTATTCTTTAAATTCTAAATATTGATTGCCTAATTTGGGTAGTATTTCACCACGTAGATTTTTATCTTTAGTAGGGTTTAGCATCTCGAGTACGTTCTCATAGTACTCTATGGCTTTACGATGTTCTTTTCTTAGCGCGTAGAGATCTGCTATATTTTTTGTAGAAGTAATAATACCTGTTGGATCGTCTATTTTTTTTCTAACGTCAAGCGCCTTAAAGTTAAAATCTATGGCCTTGTCAATCTGGTTGGTTTTAAAGTATGCTTCTGCCAAATTATTGTAAGCCGTACTGAGTTCATCAAAAAGATTTTGTTTTTCAAAAATGTCAATTGCCGAAAGCGAGTTTTGAAGTCCAACCGAATAGTTTCCTCGCTTTATTTCAATGAGTCCAATGCTATTACTCACTTTTGCTATGCCAAGCGTGTCGCTAATTTGTAGATAGTATTTTCTGGATTTGTCGTAGTTATCAATGGCATTAAAGTAGTCATTACGTTGGGTGTAAATTAGCGCTCTGTAGTATGTGCTTTCCGCAAGTCCTTTGGTGTAATTTAATTTTTCTGAAAGTTTTGCAGTCTGATTTACATAGAGCAAAGCTTTATCAAAATCTTTAACAGCATATAGTTCATCTATAAGCATTAACGAGAGGTCGACCTTTGTAGAATCAGCTTCTTGGTATGCCAATTTTACCGTAAGGTCGTCTATTCTTTCATTTTGAGAAAAGCCAATGAAAGTTAAAATACAAACAGTTAATGTCATCAACTGCTTCATCTTGTAATAGTTGACAGACGAAGTGTTATGTTTTGGTTTACGTAACTTTTATTGAGGGATGTAAAAAGTAAGTCAACACTAAACAATAACAACGTGGTTAATGTTCGATTATAAAGCCTCATTTAATGTTTGGGACATTTGTTAATAGCCTACCAAAAATGCCATATTGTGCTTAAATACGCTAATTATTAGGTTTAGATGCTAATAAATTAGTTGAAACGACAGATGAAATTCATGAAAAAAAAGTTAAATCGACCAACGGTAAAAATCATAGGAAAACGACCGTTTTACCGATGAAATGCACATAAATTATAATGTATTGATATTTAATTAATTAGTGCTATATATTCCTAGCGCTGGTAATGCTTTAAGCTCAAAATCGAAAAGACATTGGTTTTCCCAAGATGTACCATTTGTTGAGGTTGCTTCGTTGCCTTCAAAAGCTACCCAATCTGGTGCCCAATAACAAAAACCAATCCCATGGTCGTTTGGTATGTTTTTAATGGTTTGTATTAACCATTCAAAGTATGCTTTTTGTCCTTGTGGTGTTGGCGAAAATTCTACCAAAGTTTGATCTAAGCTTCCTATATAATTTGTTTGGTTATCATTCCACTGTAACGTAAAAGGATATGCAACTTCTACCATCAAAATATCTTTGCTGAAATTGTTGGCGAGTTCATTTAATTTTGAAGCAACAAGATCTAAATCTTTAATTTGAAACTGAGGATAATAGGATAAACCAATGATATCAAAATCAATGTTATAGGGCACTAGTTCATTAAGAAAGAAAATAGCATTTTCTACGCTAGAGTGGTGCAGCATTATTCTTGTTTTACCTTCGTTATCAACATCTCTTACGGCGCGTATAGCTTCAGATACTAAGTCTGTATAATTGCCCCAATTATTGTTAAAACTACCCCAAACTCTGCCAAAATCCCATAAAAATCCACTGTCAGTTTCATTGCCAATTTGTATAATGTCTGGTAATGTATTTTGAGATTTTAACTGTTGTACAACATCTTTTGTATAATTATAAATTGCCACTTTTAATTGGTCAATATTCAAATTTTGCCAAGCAACTGGAGGGGTTTGCGTACCAGGATCTGCCCAGTAATCACTGTAGTGAAAATTGAGCAAAAAGTCCATATTTTGGGCTTTAATCTTTTGTGCATAAGCCTTTACATCTTCAAGCCCGTTTTGCCCATCTTGTGGAGTGTGCCAGAGTTTTAAACGTACTAAGTTTGTACCTTTAGATCTTACAAAATCTAATAATTCAACCGAGTTGCCCTCTTCATCTTTATAATCTACATTGTAGTTTTCTAACTCGCTTTGAAACGACAAATCCATGCCTTTGTAAAATTGATTTGAAGTCTCTCTATTTGAGTCATCGTCACTAGAACAAGATGCTAAAATGATTAGGCTAATAATCCAATACTTTTTCATTCTGATTTTCTTAAATGTGTATTTGTAACTTATTAAGTTTAAAAACTATTTTCATGAAATTTCCTGACCAAATTTAATCATATTTCCGTCGCGATCTAAAATGGCAAATTCTCGCATGCCATAAGGGTGATTTTTTAAATTACCATTTGGGTGAATAACACCAAACGTTTTTAATTCTTCGTAGAGCGTGTCGATATCTTCTACATCTACATAACAACTTGTGTTTTCTGGGTGAATTTTGTCATTACATTTCCAAAAATGAACCACAAAATTGTCGCGTGCAATTATAGCATAATTATCGTCTAAATAACCAATTTTATTAAAGCCGAGTTTAGTTTTATAGAACTCTACAGTCTTTTTAATATTTAAAGAAGCTAAAACAGGTATGCCTTTGAGGAGGTGCGATTTTCGATCCATTTTTAATTTAATGTTTTTTATGTCTTTAAAAATGGGGATTATGATGCGCTGTTGTCTTAATAGAATAATAAAATTGCTATCTTTGCAGGCGTTTTAAAAGCCTAAATTAAAATTAATATGAAGCTTCAGGATACTTTAGAATTACATGTAAAAACAGCTGTAAAGGAATTATTTCAGGCAGATTTAGAATCTGTAGAATTTCAGGCAACTCGCAAAGAGTTTGCTGGCGACATCACTATTGTTGTTTTTCCTATGTTGCGCGTGGTAAAAGGAAATCCTGTGGTTATTGGCGGGCAGATAGGACAATACCTTCAGGATAATGTTACTCTGGTTAAAGGGTTTAATGTTGTAAAAGGCTTTTTAAACATAGAAATTGATGATTCGTATTATGTAGATTTCTTCAACACCATAAAAGATCAAAACAACTATGGTTTTGCGAGTCTTAAAGACGATAAAGCCGTAATGGTAGAGTATTCTTCGCCAAACACTAACAAACCGCTGCATTTAGGACATGTTAGAAATGTACTTTTAGGCTACTCGGTTTCTGAGATTTTAAAAGCTTCTGGAAAGAAAGTTTATAAAACCCAAATCATCAATGATAGAGGTATTCATATTTGTAAAAGTATGTTAGCTTGGCAACGATTTGGCAATGGAGAAACACCAGAATCTACTGGATTAAAAGGTGATAAACTTGTTGGGAATTACTATGTTGAATTTGATAAAGCCTACAAAGCAGAAATTGCAGAATTGGTGGCACAAGGACAAAACGATGAAGATGCCAAAAAAAATGCACCGATTCTTTTAGAAGCCCAAGAAATGCTTCGTAAATGGGAAGCAGGAGATGCTGAGGTTGTAGCACTTTGGGAAAAAATGAATGGTTGGGTTTATGAAGGTTTTGAAGAGACATATAAAGCTATAGGTGTAGATTTTGATAAATATTACTATGAAAGCCAAACCTATCTTTTAGGAAAAGAATTTGTTGCTGAAGGTTTAAAAAGCGGTGTGTTCTTTAAAAAAGCGGATGGCTCTGTTTGGTGCGATTTAACAGAAGATGGTCTCGATGAAAAAATAGTGCTTAGAGCAGATGGAACCGCAGTTTATATGACGCAAGATATTGGTACCGCTATACAGCGAATTAAGGATTATCCAGATGTTGGTGGTATGGTGTATACTGTTGGAAATGAGCAAGACTATCATTTTAAGGTGCTGTTTTTAATTCTTAAAAAACTAGGCTTTGATTGGGCAAAAAATCTATACCATTTAAGTTATGGTATGGTAGATTTACCAAGTGGTAAAATGAAGAGTAGAGAAGGTACTGTAGTAGATGCAGACGATCTTATACAAGAAATGGCAGATACCGCTGAGGAAATTTCTAAAGAATTAGGAAAGCTAGATGATTATTCTGAAGCCGATAAAAAAGCACTATACAAAACCATTGGTTTGGGGGCGCTTAAATATTACATCTTAAAAGTAGATCCTAAAAAGCGAATTTTATTCGACCCTAAAGAATCAATAGATTTTCAAGGAAATACAGGACCTTTTATTCAATACACTTATGCACGAATTCAATCTATTTTAAGAAAGTCTAACATAGATGAAAATATTACGCTGAGCGCGGTCGAAGTTTCACTTCAAGATAAAGAAAGAGAGCTTCTTAAACAGTTAGAGCAATTTCCTGAAGTTATTCAAAATGCAGCAGAAAACCACAGTCCTGCATTAGTTGCAAATTATACTTACGATTTGGTCAAAGATTTTAATTCGTTCTATCAAAATGTATCTATTCTTGGTGCTGATGAGGAAGAAGAGAAAGTCTTTAGAGTGCAGTTGTCTAAAACTGTAGGGCAAACTATAAAAAATGCGTTTAGTGTTCTCGGTATTGATGTGCCAGAACGTATGTAGGTTTATTAAGAAATATCTTACTAAGTGTAGTGTTTACAGTAGTTTTAACAGATTGCTGTGTAGTAATATGTTCGTTTTTTAGTATCTTAGGTGAGGTTAAATTAAGGAACTATGCTATGAAATGAGCAATGATAATAAATTTTAGATAGACTTAAATTTTATAGCGAATTCCATCTGACAAATAAAAAAAGCAATAACAACTAACAGATGAAAACTACACAGTATTTTAAATCTTTATCCAACACATTTTTAGCTATTTTGTTGGTGACTTTTACTCTAAGTGCTCAAGAGAATTACTCAGAATTTAGTGGTAAGGTGGTAGACGGTAAAACAAATAAGGCACTTGAAGCTGCAAGTCTTAACGTTAATGAAACTAATGTTGGAACGATTACAAATTCTGAAGGTGAATTTGTATTAAAAGTTTCAAAAGAATATTTAGACTCTAAAGTTATTATCAGTGTATTGGGCTATAGTACTAGGGTTATTCCATTATCAGAATTGTCTGCTAAGGACAATAAGATTGAATTGTACAGAACAGTTACTGAGTTATCTGAGGTGAGTATTTCTGCCTTTAAAAATGCCGAAAGTCTAATTAGGAAGGTATTTGATAATAAAAGTAAAAATCACCAAGATGAATCGGTGTATATGACCGCATTTTATAGGGAAACCATAAAACGACGAAATAGAAATGTGTCTTTAACCGAAGCAGTAGTTAATATTTTAAAATACCCAAATAAATCTTCTGTAGAGGATGCTATAGCTCTTAATAAAGCAAGAAAAAGTACAGATTATAAGCGGCTAGACACGATTTCAGTTAAATTACAAGGTGGTCCGTTTTCAACTATTTATTTGGATATTATGAAATATCCTGAATATATTTTCACAGATGCTACTATAAATAGTTATAAGTTCTCGTTCGACAAGCCATCTAATATTAATAACAGAAACGTTTATGTCGTTAATTTTACACCAAAAAACAATGCTCTTAACTATAGTTATAAAGGCAAGTTGTTTATAGATGTAGAGTCTTTGGCATTGGTTAGTGCAGACTATTCATTAGATTTAAGTAATAAAAACAGAAGTAAAAATCTTTTAGTAAAAAAGAAGCCCAGTAACGTTATCGTTTATCCATTAGAGGCTAAATATAAAGTAAACTACAAAGAAAAAGGCGGAAAATGGTATTATAGCTATTCAAATTTATTTTTAGAGTTTAAGGTAAATAAAAAACGACAAATCTTTAACAAAGTATATTCCCTCTCGAGTGAAATGGCCGTAACAGATTGGGAAATTAACTCAACAGATAAAAAAATAAAAAGTAAAGATAGATTGAGACCTTCGGTTATAATAACTGATGCGATTTCAGGTTTTTCTGATCCAGATTTTTGGGGAGAATATAATCTTATAGAGCCAGACAAGTCTATTGAGACTGCAATAGAGAAAATTTTAAAAAGTATCGAGAAGCAAAGGCTAAAAGAAGAATCTACAGTAAATGGTAGGCCTTAAAACGCACCAATACACCGAAGAGTCTAATTGATATAGTTAATATTTTGTCAATCTGAACTCGTTTCAGATTCTAATAAAAAATTAAAATCAGTTTTTTGAGATTCTGAAATACACTTCGACTGCGCTCTGTGGGACAATTCAGAATGACAGATTTTTGTACCTTTCAGACAGCCTCTTTTTTTAGTTAAACGATCCATTGTATTTTAATGCTTGCTCTATATGGGCAAAATGATGATTACTATGCCATGCATAGACACCAATGGTTTCTTCAATCGAGAATTGTTTACCATGTTCTGGGTGTATAAATGTTCGTTTTAGATCGTCTTCAGAAAAATTATTTAACAGTATACCTAGCTTGTGATGTACTCCTATTAAAATTAATAGTGAAGCATCAAGGGGTTGAGAGTAATCTGTAAGCGTCGCAAATCTATCTTCAAAATAGGGTCTTATAGTTGGCGTATTTTCAGTAATTGCAAGCTTAAATCTAATAATGCTGTTGATATGGCTATCTGCGCAATGATGCACTACTTGTTTAATGGTCCAGCCATTTGGTCTGTATTTGTAATTGAGTTGTTCTTCGCTAAGATTCTTTGTGATATTCTCTATTTTTTGAGGAAAATCTTCAATAATAGAAATCCAACTATTGATATGGTTTTTAGTAATTTGTTTGGGCTTTTCAAATTCTCCCACCGGAAACTTAAGTTTATATAATTCTTGTTCAGTCATCATCTAAGAGTATTAAACTTTTGCGGTATTTTGCCTTAAATAATCACTCTGCTCAGAATTTATGTACACTATTGGTATTGCATAAATTATAGGCATATGCTCACCATACTTTAGCTGTAATAATTGGTCAATCGCATTAAATAAAAGAGCCTTGGTAGTACCTACAATTAGAACTTCTTTTTCACTGGTTAAATTACCTCGCTCGTTTGGGTTTCTGCCAGTCATATCATTGATTATGAATTCGTTAACAACTAATCTCTCTTCAAATAAAAGTGTGGTTATTTCCTCTGCTTGTTCTCTGTCTTTGGTAATTATATTTATCTGTATCATAATTGCATTTTTTGAAAAAAATAGTTCAGATTTTATGCAATATGTAAATTAAGCATAATTAATTAAAAACTGACTCTAAAGCTTAGATTGGGTGTGAATTTTAATGATCGATTATCAATTTCAACAATAGTATTGTCTGTGTCTAAGGTGTAATAACGATTTATAATGTTATTTTGATTAAACATATTCCAGACAGAAGCACCAGCTACTGCTTTTATACCTTTTGAGATCTGAAATTTATAAATTGCAGATACGTCGGCTCTAAAATAATCTTCTAATTGAGCACTATTTGGGCTTTGGTATTCTATAGAAGAATTACTGTTATCTTGTACTTGTAATGGCTTTGTATAAGCTCTGCCAGAGTGCCAATTAATGCCTAAACCTATTTTAAAGTTTTTTAAGCTGTACGTTAACGATGCATTGGCTACGTGAGTTAAATCTACGCTGTTAGGAAATGAATTACCGTCATTAATAACATCAAACTTATAATCGTTATTACTTAAAGTGTAGCTTAGCCAAGTGCTAAAGTTATTAAAACGTTTATTTACTAAAAAATCCAAGCCAGTAATGGTGTAAGCACCTATATCATTTACAAATTGAAATTGATTTTGAAACCCTTGACTTTGGGCAGTAATACCTTCAACATTTTTATAATACCCTTCTAGCGAAACCAAAAAGTTGTTTTGGTTGTAACTTAATCCAAAGGAAACTTGCTGACTTTTTACCAGCGGAACATTCTCTAAATTAGATAATTGCCAGCGACGTTTTTCGATACCAAAAAAGTCTTGCTGTAGATCTATTACTTGAGAAATAGTTTGACTCTTTAGTTCGCCTAAAATTTCTAATCTGATATCGTCAGAGATTTTTTGATTAAAGGTAAATCTTGGTTCTAACACAAGTTCTTTTAGTTTTTCAAAGTAGCTAATGCGTGCACCTAGTCGTATATATGTGTTACGAGATTTTGAATAACGCTCTATTTCCCCAAAAACGGCATGAGTTCTTATAATTTCTTTTACTAAACGTGTAAAGTCGGGATTAGATACATCTTCAAAATTAGTAACTCCCACTTCATTAAATTGGTAACCACCTCTTACCTCAACGTTATTATCTATTGTTTTATTTATATCGAAACGTAAGCCGTAATCTTCAACTTTATTTTCCTGTATAAGTAATTGACTATTGGTTATATCATTATTTTGAGCATCTAAATCATAATGAGAATAATATACCTGTGCGGAAGCCTGTATGTCATTTTTAAAAACTTTAGAATACCTTGCACTTGCGCCATAGCTTACTTGGTTGAGTGCACTTCTTGTTTCTTGAATATTATTATCTGAGTTGGCAAAGGTTTGGTTGTAATCGAGATTGTTATAGATATTTAATAGACTTACTCTAAGTTTAGATGTGTCGTTAATATCGTAAAGAAACTTGGCATTGACATCATAAAATAAAAAGCGCTCGTCTAATGCCAAAAGTGTATTAACATCATTGGCAATGTTAAGTTCTGAGTCTCTAAAAATTCTGTCAAAATAAGCGTCGTAAGTTTGAGACACCAATATATCTGTAAAAGAGCGTCTGGCAGAAAGTTGTAATTCTGTTTTTTTACTTAAAGGTACTTTTGCATAACCATCTAAATTAAGTAAATTACTGCCTAGGCCTGCATTAAAGGTCTGGTCTATTTTATCTAAATTTTTAATGGATATTGTACCAGAAACAGCATCACCATAAAGTGCACTTGTACCATTTTTTGAAATACGAATATCATCTGACAAATAAGGATTAAATGCTGAAATTAGCCCAAAGAAATGACCAGATTGGTACATACGAATACCTTCGTAAAGTATAAGGTTTTGATCGTTGGTGCCACCTCTTACATTGATGTTAGATATACGTTCGTCTACACTCACAATACCAGGTAGATTTTGTACTATTTGCAAAACATCTGGTTCTATTAATCCAGGTAAAATATCAAAGGCATTGGCGTCTACAGTAATGGTACCATTGTTGGTTTTAGAAATACCTCTAGATAAATAGTTGTTAACGACGACTTCTTCTAATGTGTGCACTGTTTTATCGGTTGGTGTAATAGCAATAAAACGTCTACTTAAAACTTCAAAATTAAGGTTGGTAATTGATTTGAGTTGGTTTAACGCTTCTTCTAAGGAGAGTTCTTCCTTTAATGGGTAAAGCTCAATATTCAGAATAGTTTTGGTTTCAAAAGAAAACTTTACTTCATAGCGTTCTTCTAGGCGCTCTAGTATTTGAACGAGTTGTTTTGGTTCCTCTTTTTGGCTGAATGCAAGATTAGAGAAGGTAAAAATTAGTAGAAATAAAACAATACGATGTATAAGTTTATTCACGCTTTAATACAATAGAAGTTCCGGACTTACTATAGCTTAAATTTAATGGTATTGTTACAGATTTCAATGCCAATTCTAGATTTTTATGTGTAAAACCTCCAGTATATAGTCGGTCAGCATCAGCTTTATCTACAACTATTTTTATATCGTAATAGTTTTCTAACTCCGAAATAACATGTTTAAAGGGAATATTGACAAAATTACTTTCACCACGCAACCAATTGGGTTGCGTAGTGATTTCTTTTTCATTGGCAAATAACTTCCCATCAATTATTTTTAGTCCATTTCCTGGCGTTAACTCAGTGTAATTATCTTTTGTTTTTACGCCAACTAAACCTTCATAGCATTTTACTTCAAAGTAGTTGTCACGGTTTTTTACATTAAATTGAGTTCCAAGGACACTAACAATACCTTTGTCTGTAACCACATCAAATTTCTCACCCTTAGCAACTTTAAAAAATGCTTCACCCTTAAGTTTTACTTCACGTTTGTCGTCCCAACTATTTTTATTAAAAACCAAATTAGAATTTGTATTTAGAATAACTTCAGAAGTATCTGGTAAATCTATAGTGGTTTGCTGTGCAATTTCAGTGTTAAATGTGCTGTCTAATGTAGTTGTGTAATAATACACGCTAAAGCATATTGCTACTACGGCAGCAACTTTAAGTAATGGTTTATGCCAAGATTGTGTAGACTTGTTCTTCAAACTTGGTCGTAATGCTTGGTAGTTTTTATCAACAGAGAATTCAGGAGACTTAAAAGCGTTTAATGCTTTATCGAGTTGCATTAGATCTTTGTAGTCCTCTAACTGCTCAAAAGCCCTTTGTTCTTCTGAGTTAAGGTTATGGTCTAGCCATTTTTGTATGAGTTCTTCTCTTGTCATAAATTTCAATTCAGTTATAGAACAGTTAACTTATTAAATGTCCTACCTACTACCATATTTAAAGTTTAAAATTCAAAATTTTAGATTATTAATAAGAGCAACTACTAACTACTCACTACTAATTACTGTGTACTACAACTCATCAATGTCTTCTCTTAGCTTTTTTAGCGCACCATAAATGCGTTTTTCTACAGCTTTTGTAGAAATGTCTAATAGTATAGCAATCTCTTTAAATTTTTTGCCCTCAACTCTATTCATCAAAAAAGCAACACGTTGTGCTTCTGTTAATTTACCAAGTGCTTTTTGAAGCTTTTCGTGGTATTCTTTTTCCTGTAAAACAAACTCAGGAGTCTCATTTGTGGATTTTTTTTGAGGTATTTTCTCGTATTTTAAAACGACCTTACGATGTGCAACAGCATTAAGCATTAGGTTGTTTGCAGTGGTAAATAAAAAACTTTTAGCCTTATCTGGCGTTACCTTTCCACAATTTTGCCATAGTTTAATAAAAGCTTCTTGTACTTTATCACTAGGATTTAAGTGATTACCAAATTTGTAATACAAAAAATCATGCAGATTTTTTGAGTGTTTCTTATACAAACGCTCAAATAACAATTCCTCGCAAATATGATCTTTAATTGGTTGACTCATAATTTCGCGCACAAATTATGAATAAATTTTCTATTGCAATGGTAGGAGATTTAAAACGCTAACTGTTACATAATTAAATAATAAAGCTCCAACAAAAATGAAAATTAAATTCAATCATTTCATAATTTATGCGCTTTTTGTCCTTTTGGCATTTACATCATGTCAAGACGAAACCATAGATGTTAATAGTCCTCAAGATCAGGAGATGATTCAGCCTAACTCAGAGTTGGCAAGATTTATGGGTAATGTAACCGCCAACTATGGCGAATACGATAATATTTTAGATGACTCTAGCTGTTTTTCTGTGGAATTACCAGTGACAATAATAGTTGGCGATATTACAATTGTTATAGAAACTTTAAACGATTTAGAAGAACTAGAAGATATATTTTCTCAATATGAAGATGAAGATGATTTCTTCGATTTTGTGTTTCCAATTACAATAATTTTTAACGATTACAACCAAGTTATAATAGAAAACGAAGAGCAATTAGAAGATTTTATCGAAGATTGCGACCTCGAAGATGATGATGTTATTGAATGTGTAGATTTTGTATATCCAATAACGTTCTCCGTGTTTAATGGTGACTTTAATATTGTAGATACGGTAACCATAGCTAATGATGAAGCACTATATAATTTTCTAGATGATTTAGAAGATGATGATAATGCACTTATTGTTAGTCTCAACTATCCTGTAACACTTGTTTATGCAAATGGAGCTACTGTTGAGGTAAATTCAAACCAGGAATTATCGGATGCTATTGAAGCCGCTGAAGACGATTGTGATGACGATGACGACGATTGTGATCTTAATATTGAAGATATTGAAAATCTATTTCTAGAATGTGGTCTTGAAGCTGAATTTTATAACGAAAGTGGAGAATTAAGCGACACACTTCATCTTTATTTTAATGAAAACGGTGAAGTAACAGTAACTGGAGATCCAACGGTTGTTGAAACAGGTGAATGGGATGTCATAGAAACAGATTTAGGATATAAACTTGTTATAGAAGGATTAGAAACTTTCGGTACTGCTAATGGCTTATGGTTATTAATAGATTGCGACGACGATGATGAGCTTGAGTTTGAAAAAGAAACTGAGGACGGCATAGTTACTATGAAGCTAGAGCTAGATTGTGAAATCAACAATGAAGTTTTTGAATGTTTCGGTGATTTTGAACTCCAAGAATGTTTAGGTCCAAATAATGAGGCTGAGTTTAATCTAAGTGCAGATACCATTGGTTTAATAGATTGCCAGTATGCTTTTGTAGCTAGTTTCCATGAAACTGAAGCCGATGCTGAAGCAGGAGTAAGTGCTATTGTAGAAACAGAATCGTATTGGTCTGGTACTGGTGAAGTGTACTTAAGAATTGAGGCAGAGAATGGTAATTTTGAAGTGTTTACTATTTATCTCAATACAGAAGAATGTAACTATTTTGAATGTTTTGAAAGTTTTGATGCTGTTATAGAACAATGTGACAATGGTACTGATGGACCATATAGTTTTGACCTAACCATTGCATTTTCAAACTGTAATCCTAGTGCTGATGTTGTAACTTATCATGAGACTTTGGTAGATGCTGAAACTGGTGTTAATGCAATTTCAAATCCAGAATCATATACAATCATTGGAGTAGAGGGTGTTGTGTATACTCGAGTTGTAATCGAAGATCAATTCGAGGTGTTTCCTATTGTTCTAGTTGTTCAAGACTGTAATCCATCAGGTTGCTCAGAACAAGATGTAGACGGCTTTTTAGTGGAGTGTATTTGGAATGCAGTAAACTACAATGGTAGTGATAATCTTATGAACTGGAATTTTGATTTTGAACCAAATAGCCAAACTGTTGTAATTTATAATAACGACACTACAATAGATGCAACATGGACAACGTCTCAATCTAATGATGGTGTAATCCTCACATTTTCTAATGTGGCAGGACCAAATATTCAAGCAATAAACGGAGAGTGGTTGGTTGTAGAATGTGAAGAAGATCGTTTACAGTTGCACAGTGGAGATGATATTTTAGTTCTTGAGAGAACATGTAATTAACATATAAACGAACCGCTTAGTTAGTAATTTTAGTAAGTTTAAGTTGATGAAGGGAGTTGCCAACCGCTAGGCAGCTCTTTTCTTTTGTGCTATTCTTAAATACATAAGTGCATAATTATAAATATCCCATTCGTTTATCTCTTGTAAATTCTTAAATTTGCAACTTCTAAAAGAGATAAAGATTATGTTCAATAATTTAAGTGATAAGTTAGATAAAGCGTTACACGTATTAAAAGGACATGGAAGCATTACCGAAGTTAATGTTGCCGAGACTTTAAAAGAAGTAAGACGTGCGCTTTTAGATGCCGATGTTAACTTTAAAATAGCTAAGGAATTTACCAATAAGGTTAAAGAAAAAGCACTTGGCCAAAATGTATTAACGACACTTCAACCAGGCCAATTAATGGTTAAAATCGTTAAAGACGAATTAACCGAACTTATGGGAGGCGATGCAGAAGGTATTAACCTTTCTGGCAACCCGAGTGTAATTTTAATGTCTGGTTTACAAGGTTCTGGTAAAACGACGTTTTCTGGTAAGCTTGCTAACTATCTTAAAAATAAAAAAACAAAGAAGCCTTTATTAGTTGCCTGTGATGTTTACCGTCCAGCAGCGATAGATCAGCTTCATGTCGTTGGAGATCAAATCAACGTTGAGGTTTATAGTGACAAAGGAAATAGTGATCCGGTTGCTATTGCACAAGCAGGTATAGCTCATGCAAAAGCTAACGGTCACAATGTTGTAATAATAGATACCGCAGGTCGTTTGGCGGTTGATGAAGCAATGATGACTGAGATTTCTAACATTCATAAAGCTATTCAACCACAAGAAACCTTGTTTGTGGTAGACTCTATGACAGGTCAAGATGCTGTAAATACAGCAAAGGCCTTCAATGATATTTTAAATTTTGATGGTGTTATCCTTACCAAGTTAGATGGTGATACACGTGGTGGTGCGGCAATATCAATTAAGTCGGTTGTAAACAAACCAATTAAGTTTATTGGTACAGGTGAGAAGATGGAAGCTATTGATGTCTTCTATCCTTCGCGTATGGCAGACAGAATTCTTGGAATGGGAGACGTTGTATCTCTTGTAGAGCGTGCCCAAGAACAATTTGATGAAGAGGAGGCACGCAAACTTCAAAAGAAAATTGCTAAAAACCAGTTTGGGTTTGATGATTTCTTAAAACAGATTCAGCAAATCAAAAAAATGGGTAACATGAAAGACTTAATTGGCATGATACCAGGAGCTGGAAAAATGATGAAAGATATAGACATTGATGATGATGCTTTTAAAGGTATTGAAGCCATTATTCATTCTATGACACCTGCAGAACGTGCTAATCCTTCAATTATAAATTCAAGTAGAAAGAAGAGAATTGGCAAAGGATCGGGAACCTCAGTACAAGAAGTAAACCAGCTCTTAAAGCAATTTACGCAAATGAGTAAAATGATGAAGATGATGCAAGGTGGTGGCGGAAAACGCATGATGCAGATGATGAAAAATATGCCGAGATAGTTAGCGGTAAACAGTATAAAGTAAGCAGTCACTTCGAGCGTAGTCGAGAAGTTATAAATATATTTTCAATTAGCTTTTGCGCCTTCGCGTCTTAGCGAGAAAACAATAAAAAATGACCATACTAGACGGAAGAAAAACCAGTAACGACATTAAAAACGAAATAAAAGCCGAAGTTGATAAAATGAAGGCTAATGGCGAAAAGGTGCCTCACCTTGCCGCAGTAATTGTTGGCAATGATGGTGCAAGTTTAACCTATGTAGGAAGTAAAGTTAGAGCTTGCGAGCGTGTTGGTTTTGAATCTACGATGGTCCGTTTACCAAATACTACAAGCGAAATAGAACTTCTAGATACTATTGAAGATCTTAATAACAATGATGACATAGACGGTTTTATCATTCAATTACCATTACCACCGCAGATTAATACGCGCAAAGTGTTAATGGCAGTAAATCCCGATAAGGATGTTGATGGTTTTCATCCAACCAACTTCGGAAAAATGGCGTTGGATATGTCTACCTTTATACCAGCAACACCATTTGGAATTTTAGAGCTCTTAGATCGTTATGGTGTGGAGACTAAAGGAAAACATACGGTTGTTATAGGTCGTTCGCACATTGTAGGTCGCCCTATGAGTATATTAATGGGAAGAAAAGGATTTCCAGGAAACTCAACGGTAACACTAACCCATAGCCATACCAAAAACATAACTCAAATAACATCACAAGCTGATATTATTATTTCAGCATTGGGTATTCCACAGTTTTTAAAAGCCGAGATGGTAAAGGATGATGCAGTTATAGTAGATGTAGGTATTACACGTGTCCCAGACGAATCTGAAAAAGGCTACTACATAACGGGAGATGTAGATTTTGAAAATGTTAGTAAAAAGGCAAGTTTTATAACACCTGTGCCAGGTGGTGTAGGACCTATGACCATTGCTATGCTCCTTAAAAATACATTGTTGGCTAGAGAACAGCATAGGCAAAAGTAATAACGTCTTAAAAATTCAAAGTAATTTCTTAACTTTAGAAGAAACAAATTTTTTAAAAAAGTCCCAATGTTTTTATTGCTTAAAGACGTATCTGCTGGCTCTTTGCAACACTTATTACCTATTGGCATTGGTATTGTTTTTTGCATTAGTGTTATTTTGTTTGCTAAACGTCGGTTAAATTTTAAAAACCGAAGCCTCCTTTTCAAAGGTCTAGGTGTTTTTGTAGCAGGCACGATTCTATTAAATCATGCGTTTCTAATAATTATTGGCGACTACGATTACCGCAACGATTTACCGCTTTGGATTTGTAGTTTTGCAGGTTTGTTAGTGCCTTTCTTTACGTTTACTCGGAAATTTTGGATGTTTGAAATACTATTGTTTTGGACCCTAGGTGGTTCTATACAAGGTGTTATAACCCCTAATATTTCTGAAGGCTTTCCGTCTTTTGAATATTTTAGGTATTGGATAACACATATTTTTATGTTTTCAATTGTATTCTATAGTATCGTTATTTTTAAAATGTGGCCCAATTTTAAAAGTCCTCTAAAATCTATTGTAGCACTGCAAATATACGTGGCACTTATATTTTTACTTAACATCGTATTAAAAACAAACTTTTTCTTTTTAAATGCAAAACCAGACTTTCCTTCATTGTTAGATTATATTGCTGACTGGCCGTATTATATATTTATAATACAACTCATAATCATCCCTTATTTTTTGCTTTTATATTTGCCTTTCTATCTCCTAAAGAAAAGACGAAGAAAAAAAATTACGTTGCAAACAACTGACTCATATCCCTAAATGCTTTAAACTCTAAGGCATTTCCTGAAGGGTCTTTAAAAAACATTGTGGCTTGTTCACCTACTTGTCCTTCAAAACGTATATAAGGTTCAATAATAAATTTAATGTTTTTGCTTTTTAGTAATTCTGCAAAATCCTGAAAGGCTTGCCACTGTAAGACCACACCAAAATGTGGCACAGGTACATCTTTACCATCTACAGAATTAGTATGTGCGTCCTCCTTGGTTTTTGGTTTCAGATGGATCACTAATTGATGTCCAAAAAAGTTGTAATCTACCCAATGGTCGCTACTTCTGCCTTCTTCAAAATTAAGGATATTGGTGTAGAAATTTCTACATTCTGCAAGGTCGTCTACCGGAATTGCAAGATGAAATGGAGATAATGCCATAATTAAATATTAGTTTTTTCTGGTTCGACGTTGGTTTGGTTGAAACGTTTTCTTAGAGTCGCTTATTAATTCACTCAAAGTTTTAAACTCTTCTTTAGTAAGTTCTCGATATTTTCCTATTGGTATATCGAGTTTAATATTCATTATTCTAACCCGTTTTAAGGTTTGTACTTCGTAGTTTAAGTACTCGCACATTCTACGTATTTGTCGGTTTAAGCCTTGAGTTAGTATGATACTAAAGGTGTGTTTATCTATTTTTTTAACAACACATTTTTTGGTGCGCTGCTTAAGTTCTTCAATATAGATACCGCCTGCCATACGTTGAATAAATGTTTGCGAAATAGGCTTATCTACGGCTACAATATACTCTTTTTCGTGATTGTTGCTAGCACGTAGAATTTTATTAACGATATCACCATCGTCTGTAAGCAAAATCAATCCTTCACTCGGTTTGTCTAATCGACCAATAGGAAAGATGCGTTTTGGGTAGTTGATGTAGTCTATAATATTATCTTTTTCAACACGTGTATCTGTAGTACACACAATACCAACAGGCTTGTTAAATGCTAAATAGACGAAGTCTTGTTTGCGTTGACCAATAACGTCTCCATCTACTTTTACCACATCGTCAGGTGCAACTTTAGTTCCCATTTCTGGTACAACATCATTAATCGTTACTCTGCCAGCATCAATTAATCGATCGGCTTCACGACGTGAGCAATAACCTGCTTCGCTGAGGTATTTGTTAAGGCGTTTTAAATCATTAGACATGTGGCAAAAATACAATAAAGTCTTTTAGGATTTAGGTAATAATAATGTCATTTCGTCAAAAACGACGCTGTCTAAGTGTCCCATTTTAGTTTCGTCTTTGGTGATAAGATGCATGTGTAAAAAAGAATCATGATGGGTGAAAACACCTTGGTGTTCAGTTGAGAAGAAACCAATGATTTCAACACTCTCATTATCTAATTCATAGTTGGTCTGGCCTTGATGTGCTTCTTTTGGAGAAGATACTTTAGTACCTTCAGGCAAATTTTGAATATGAATTGTAGCTTTAGAAATATCACCTTCTAGTTTAAAAGCGAAAGGCCTTTTTTTGTCTTTTGTTTTACTATCGATAAACGTTTCTAAATCTTTAATAGATTTTAAAGTGCTAGGCAATCTAATTTTATTCCATTCATTAACGTGTGCATACACAAAAAATGGTGCTTCGGCATCAGGTATTTTTTTAACAGTCATTGTAGTGTCTGTAAGTACCTTCGACACATAAGTTTTGCCATTATTGATGAGGATTTCACCACGCAAAAAGGCTTCAGGACCAAGACCGTAAAGTCCCTTTTTGGGATTAATGGTGTCTAATTGTATTTTACTAAATAGTTCACCTTTCCACATAACATCTTTCATGGCTGCAACACTAATAACATCTGCATAAGTATTGTTTTGTTGCGCTTTGGTGTTTGGTTTGCAGCTAAAACAAAGCGATATTAAAAGAATGAAGAGTGTTTTATTATTCAGCATAATAAAGAACTAACGATTTATAAACTCTATAATTTTTGGTGTAAGGGACGCATCTTTAAGACCATGGCCAAAACCTTCGGTTTCTATAAGCTCAGAGTTTTTATAGCGATTGGCAAATAAGAGTGCATCTTCAAAAGGAATAATTTTATCTTTTTTATCATGAATGATTAACCCTTCAGCTTCAATAGTCTTTGTGAAGTTGGCTGCAGAAAAATAATCTACAGGTTTCCCAAAACGTTCGTAAACGATATTGTCGAGGCCTTTAGAAATGCGTTTGTTATAACCCATCATAGATTTGTATCTAGAGAATACTCCACTAAAATGAGCTGGTGCACCAAGCGAAACAATCTTGTTTACAAAAGGTAAATTATAGTTGTGTAAACTGAAAATTGTTGCCATGCCACCTACGGAGTGACCAAGAATAACTTCGGGTTCAAACTTTTTTGCAACTACAGAAATACAATCGGCATATAAAACAGCATTAAATTGACGACCACTGGATTTTCCATGTGCAGGTGCATCTAAAGCAATAATATTGTACTCTTGAGCTTTTAAGTCATTGAGAATATAACTCCAACGCGATGCATTACTTTCCCATCCGTGAGCTAGTAAAATTGTTGGTCCATGACCTTGCCAATGGTATGTTGCAATGTTATATTCGTTGTGGGACAAGGTTTCAAATTTAGCAGAATCAACTATTGTTTCTTGGTTGTCTGTATAGCGACCTTTACGAGGTGAAGCAAACAGATGTAATGCCTTTTTTGAAGCGTATTTAGAAGAGATTAAGCTTGTAGCATTTAAAGCGTTACCGATAGATTTTATAACAAAACTACTCATTTTTACTCGTTTTCTCTGTTTACGGCTTCTATTGAAAATGCAGGTAAGCAAATAGCAATATATTCACAGGGTTGATCAAAAGGATTAGAATATTGAAGTCTTGTATTCTTCTCAACTTTAATAGATTGTCCTGCTTCTAAAACTATAGTTTCACCTTCTATGATAAACTGTTTTTTTCCTTTTATGATAAAGGTGTATTCATCAAATTCTGGTGTTTGAAAAGGTTCACTCCAGCCAGGAGGTGCAACCATGTGAGCAATACTTATTTCTGAATTGCCATCAGTTGCATTTCCAAAATGCTCTTTAATGATTTTACCGTCATCAGTTGGTACAACAAATGGTGAGTTTTGGATGGTGTATTTTTTCTCTTTCTTCAACGTTTTTCCTATTTCATACTGTTTACTGCGACTGAGTACTGGTTACTGAATACTAAATCACCAATGAATCATAAAGTACTTAATCTTTGCCTTTTCTGGTATTTGAATTGGATCAATAGTTGCGTCCATGTCAAATCTTAGACTGCTCGGTAATTCTTTTTTGTCAATAGTAAAAGACGCATTTATCTCATTAACAGAAACAACGACAGTATTGATAAGGTTATCAACTTTAGAAATTTTATAATTGTCTTTTATATCCTTAAAGGTACTTAATGTTGAGATGTTTTTTTCTGTTCTGTAGCGCTCATCGTTAATACGTACGCTAGAAATTACAGAAGTAGAGTCTAGTGCTTCTTTCGGTGATAAGTCTAAGAGTTTTTTACCGGTTTTATCAAATATTTCAATAACATTAACAGTACCTGCAAATTCATCGCCAGAAACATATTTTACAACAGAGTCATTGCTGAAAACAGCATCTAAATCTTTTACAGTTGTTGAGTCTGTTAGCAATCCTATATTATACTTTTTAACTAAAAAAGGGTCCATAGGTTTATCGTTAGAGCAACTTGTTATAAATACTGATGCAATTACAATTGCATAAAAAATGTTTTTCATCTGAGATTCAGGGTTTCTTATTTTAGCATTTTGGTTAATATTCCCAATACACTTCTAATTACTGTTGGACTAGAGAGTACTTTTACTATTGGGTTTTGTCTTGTACTTCGTCTTCTACTTGTACTGGCTTTGCGTTTACTTTCTGCCTTTTTTAAAGCTGCTTTTTCGGCTTCAGCTTTACGTTTGGCTTCTTCAGCTTCTGCTTGTTTTATTTTTTCGTTTAGCATTTCATAGGCACTCTCTCTATCAACCTCTTTATTATATTTTTGAGCTAATTTAGATTGTGCTAATAAACTACCAAGTTCACTTTCTTTTAAGATATCCATACGGCTCATTGGTGCGCGCATCATTGTAGCAGCAAGTGGTGTTGGTTTTCCTTTTTCGTTTAATGCCGAAACTAAAGCTTCACCAATTCCTAAGGAAGTTAAAACTTCTGCAGTATCGTAATATTCTGTGTCTGGGTAGTTTTGTGCAGTTAACTTTATTGCTTTTCGATCTTTAGCAGTAAAAGCACGTAAGGCATGTTGCACTTTTAAGCCTAATTGTCCAAGCACAGCTTCCGGAACATCTGTAGGATTTTGAGTTACAAAATACAAGCCAACTCCTTTACTACGTATGAGTTTTACTATACTTTCAATCTGGTTTAAAAGAGCATCTGAAGCCTCATTAAAAATCAAATGTGCTTCATCAATAAACATAATCAATTCTGGTCTTCCGCTATCTCCTTGTTCTGGGAAGGTAGAATAAATCTCAGCCAAAAGACTCAACATAAATGTTGAAAACAACTTTGGTTTATCCTGAATATCTGTTAGTCTGATAATGTTGATATAACCACGACCATTCTCATCTATTCTTAATAAATCTTGCGTATCAAAAGAGGTTTCACCAAAGAATAAATCACCACCTTGTTGTTCTATTTCAATAATTTTTCTCAGAATTGCTCCTGTTGACGCTGTAGAGATACGACCATAGGCTTCTTCGAATTCTTTTTTGCCGTCTCCAGTCGCATATTGTAAAATTTTCTTAAAATCTTTTAAATCTAAAAGCGGTAATTTATGATCGTCACAATATTTAAAGATAACAGATATAATTCCGGCTTGTGTTTCGGTAACACCTAATATTCTTGAAATAAGAACTGGTCCAAATTCACTAATAGTAGCTCTAAGTCTAACACCATCTTGTTCGGATAAGGTTAAAATTTCAACAGGAAAAGATTTAGGATCAAACGGAAGTCCTATTTTTTCGTGACGCTCGTCAATTTTTGGATGACCTGGACTTGCCTTTGCTAATCCACTTAAATCACCTTTTATATCCATTAATAAAACCGGTACACCTTTTTCAGAAAGATTTTCCGCTAACACCTGAAGTGTCTTTGTTTTTCCTGTACCTGTTGCTCCAGCAATGAGACCATGACGGTTCATTGTTTTTAAAGGAATATTAACAAAGGCATTTGTTTTAGTTTCGCCATCTAACATAGCAGCACCTAAGGTGATGTAATCTCCTTTAAAAGTGTTGCCAGAATTAATATCGTTTATGAATTTTTCAGAATTACGCATTGATCAGAAAATTTGCATAAAAATAGTGTAATTTTAATCAAGTATAAAATTGAATTCATTGCTAAAACACCAATCTGTCTAGTACTTTAGTACTATCAACAACAGAATACTGAAGACTTATTGATATATTTGCCGACTATGACGAGAAGAGAACGACAAGAATTAATAGATAAAGGACATCTGTTACCTTTAATGGAAGAGTTTTATACTATTCAAGGTGAAGGATATCATAAAGGTACTGCTGCATATTTTGTAAGAATTGGTGGTTGCGATGTAGGTTGCCACTGGTGCGATGTAAAGGAAAGTTGGCTAGCAGAGTTGCATCCACCTACTGAAACAGAAAAAATTGTAGCCAATGCTGTAAAGTATAGTAATACAATTGTTGTTACAGGAGGTGAACCACTAACTTGGGATATGGGACCACTAACTGAGCAGTTAAAAGCCAAAGGTGTGCAAACACATATTGAAACTTCTGGAGCATATAAATTAACGGGTCAATGGGATTGGATTTGTTTATCTCCTAAAAAAGTAAAATTACCTACCGAAGAAATTTACGATAAGGCACACGAGTTAAAATGTATAATCTACAATAAAGACGATTTTAAATTTGCAGAACAACAAGCAACCAAAGTAAATAGGGATTGTATTCTGTACTTGCAACCAGAGTGGAGTAAGCGCGAAAAAATGATGCCACAGATTGTAGATTATGTAATGGCTAACCCAAAATGGAAGGTGTCTTTACAAACACACAAATACCTAAACATACCGTAAATACTAGTAAGAATTAAGCTTTCTTATTTTTTTTGTATTTTTACAGAACCCTTAATTAATAATAAATACGCAATGATTCGAAATTTCTGGAACGAGGAATGGAAAATCGTAGTTTTTGATGATTTTGTTCATCCAAATGAACAATTTAAAGTTTCTAATTATGGCCGTCTAATTCGAATTAGAAATGGTGAAGAGAAACTTTTTAATCCTTATAATATGCATGGCTACCTCTATTTTAGAGTAAAAAAAAAGCAAAAAGGAAAATTCAAAACCTACTATGTCCATAAGCTCGTGGCGCAACATTTCTTAGTGCAAAATGATGGTATTTACGTTATACATTTAGATTATGATAAGTTAAATAATCATATCGATAATCTTAAATGGGCTACAAAACGAGAAAAAGAAATACATCAGTTTAGCAATCCTAATTACAAAAAGCCCAAAAAATTAACATCAGCGAAGCTTACTGAAATTGATGTTATGAGAATAAAAAAAATGCTAAATAACCCAAACAGAAAAACACGGTTAAAGATTATTGCTAAACAGTTTGGTGTAAGTACAATGCAATTACAAAGGATTAAAACAGGAGAAAATTGGGCACATGTTCCTGCCTTAAAATAGGTACTATTTTATTTATTTTTAAATAAAAAATCGATTGAAACCAAAGCATTTCAATCGATTTGTATTTTTAATTCTTAAATACTTATTTAGTAAAGGGTACCACAACTCTAACAGTGTCCCAACCCATGTGCATGTGTACACCATTATCAGATGCCTCAAAAGCTACAGAAAAAGCCTCTAGAGATTCATCATCTTTACTAGTAGGTACGGTAATTCTGGCTACATCATTTTCTTCATTATAAAAATAACTGCCCCAAACATTTAAATCTGTACTAAGAATAACGGTCCATTCTTTTTCTCCAGGAATCGCATATACAGTATAGGTGCCTTCTTTCACATCAGCTCCATTCAGTTTCATATCGGAATATACATGGAGTTCAGCTGCTTCATTGGCTCCAAGTCTCCATACTTTTCCAGGCTTAGCTAAATCATATACCTCTCTGTCCTTTAACTGAGGTCTGCTGTAAACTATTTTTATTAGTTTGTCAGATACTTTGTAATCACTTGGGTAAGATGCCGCATCCATAGGGCTTTTATCTAATCCTGAAAATTTTTGAGCTTCAGCATTAAAAGATAGAAGTAAAGCAAATGCAAATGCAATAGTTGAAATTAATCGTGTTGTTTTCATGTTTTTGGTTTTTAGTTGTTCTAAAATTAGGCTTTAATACATCAAAAGGTCGAAAAAAAATCCCAAAGTTTACAGATTAAAAGTTAAATAGGTGAATTGAGCTGTTTTAACTTTTAATAATTTGCAAAATCACTTATAAATGTTTTGTATTGAAACTATTTTAGTTATTTATGTTTAATAATTAAAACTTTAATTTCATATTTGTTTTAAAATTAATAATTAAAGAAAGAGTTATGTGCGGAATAGTATGTGCGTTTGATATAAAACAAAAATCAGAAGATTTAAGACCTCAAGTGTTAGAAATGGCCAAATCAATTAGGCATCGTGGACCCGATTGGAGTGGTATTTACAGTAATGAAAAAGCTATTTTAGCACACGAGCGTTTGGCCATTGTAGATCCTGCTTCAGGAAAACAGCCACTATTTAGTGAAGATAAAAAGTTGATTTTAGCAGCAAATGGTGAAATCTATAACCATAAAGCCTTACGGGCTCAATTTCCAGATTATAAGTTTCAAACTAAAAGCGACTGTGAAGTTATTCTTGCCCTCTATAAGGAGAAAGGTGTTGACTTTGTAGATAAAATGAACGGCATTTTCGGTTTTGCTATTTACGATGTTGATAAAGATGAGTACTTCATTGCAAGAGATCATATGGGAATTATCCCTTTATATATGGGCTGGGATAAGCACGGAACATTCTATGTGGCTTCAGAATTAAAAGCTCTAGAAGGTGTATGTACAAAAATTGAATTATTCCCTCCTGGGCATTATATGTCTAGTACAAATGGCGAGTTGGTAAAGTGGTATAAGCGCGATTGGGAAGATTATGATGCTGTTAAAGACAATGAAACTAGTATTGAAGAAGTTAAGCAAGCACTCGAGGATGCGGTGCACAGACAGTTAATGAGCGATGTGCCTTATGGTGTTTTATTATCAGGTGGTTTAGATTCTTCGGTAACATCTGCTATAGCAAAAAAATATTCGCAACGACGTATAGAAGCTGATGATAAAGAGCAAGCTTGGTGGCCACAATTACATAGCTTTTCTGTTGGATTGGAAGGATCACCAGATTTGGCTGCAGCACAAAAAGTTGCAGATCATATTGGAACTATTCATCATGAAATAAAATTTACCATACAAGAGGGATTGGATGCTATAAAAGATGTTATCTATAACATTGAGACATATGACATAACAACGATTCGTTCCTCTACACCAATGTATTTAATGGCGCGTGTTATTAAATCTATGGGAATAAAAATGGTACTATCTGGCGAAGGAGCAGATGAGATTTTTGGTGGCTATCTTTACTTTCATAAAGCGCCAAGTGCACAAGAATTTCACGAAGAGACGGTTCGTAAGTTAGATAAATTGCATATGTACGATTGTTTGCGCGCTAATAAAAGTTTAATGGCTTGGGGAATTGAAGGCCGTGTACCGTTTTTAGATAAAGAGTTTATGGATGTTGCCATGCGTATCAACCCAAAAGACAAAATGATTAATGGCGAGCGTATGGAGAAATGGGTAATTCGTAAAGCCTTTGAGGATTATTTACTTAAAAGTGTAGCGTGGAGACAAAAAGAACAATTTAGTGATGGTGTGGGTTACAGCTGGATTGATACTTTAAAAGAAATTGTAGAAAAAGAAGTCACGGACGAGCAATTGACAAATGCTAAATTTAGATTTCCAATAAACACACCATTAAATAAAGAGGAATATTATTATCGCTCTATTTTTGAGTCGCATTTTCCGAGTGATGCAGCAGCATTAAGTGTACCGCAAGAAGCAAGTGTAGCTTGTAGTACTGCCACAGCACTAGAATGGGACGAAGCGTTTAAGAATATGAATGAGCCTTCTGGTAGAGCTATTGCCAATGTGCACGATGATGCATATTAGTATATTAAGTTTAAGTTTTTTCAAAGGATTATTTCCTTCGATAATAACACTGGCTTCAATACATTGTTTGACGAAATTAAAGTTTTTCAAACTAAAGGATACTGTTTAAAATAAAAACGATGTCAATTTTGAGGATTTATTGATGAAAAAATGACCTAAATTTCACTTCCATTTATGTTATGGTTCATCCAAAACTTCACTTCTAAGCCACTTTTTTAAATTTCAACTTTTAGCTAGGTTCAAAAATCAGTAAAATCGAATTTAAGGTGCTTTTTAAGCGTTTTAAGACGTTTTTGTGTTTTTAACAATTGTTGATAATTATTGCTTATAGTCGATAAAAAGCTATGTTTAGGCTTTAATTTTTTGTATCTTTGAAAGTACTCATAAGAGACGCACTAAGCGTCTTTTTTGTTGTAAAATTAAAACTAAATCTTATCTAAATAAAAAATGAGCGAAGAAAACAAAAAACAGTATGGCGCAGATAGCATTCAGGCCTTAGAAGGCATGGAACACGTGCGTATGCGTCCATCAATGTATATTGGTGATGTCGGAGTAAGAGGATTACACCATTTAGTTTACGAAGTTGTAGACAACTCAATTGATGAAGCTCTTGCCGGTCATTGTAACAATATCACAGTAACCATTAATGAGGATAACTCAATAACTACAGAAGATGACGGTCGTGGTATTCCTGTCGATTTGCATAAAAAAGAAGGCGTATCTGCCTTAGAGGTCGTTATGACTAAAATTGGTGCAGGTGGTAAGTTTGATAAAGATTCCTATAAAGTTTCTGGTGGATTGCACGGTGTTGGTGTAAGCTGTGTTAACGCCCTTTCTGAGCATTTAAAAGCCACGGTTTACAGGAGTGGAAAAATCTGGGAACAAGAGTACGAAAGAGGGAAGACCCTTTACCCTGTAAAAGCGGTTGGCGAGTCCGATAAAACAGGAACCATAGTTACGTTTAAACCAGACCCTCAAATTTTTCAGCAAACATTAGAATACAATTACGACACCTTAGCAAGCCGTATGCGTGAGCTAGCATACCTAAACAAAGGAATTACAATTCATCTCGTAGACAAACGAAGTAAAAAAGATGATGGTTCTTTTGAAGGCGAAACCTTTCATTCAGAAAATGGACTTCCAGAGTTTGTAAAATTCTTAGACGGCAATAGAGAGCCCTTAATGAATGACGTCATCTCTTTTGAAGGAGAAAAAAATGGCGTTCCGGTTGAGGTAGCCATGGTTTATAATACCTCATATGCAGAAAACCTTCATTCTTATGTAAACAATATCAATACGCATGAAGGTGGTACACACTTATCTGGTTTCCGTCGAGGATTAACGCATACCCTTAAGAAATATGCAGACAATTCTGGTATGTTAGATAAGTTAAAATTTGATATATCTGGTGATGATTTCCGTGAAGGATTAACAGCTATAGTTTCTGTAAAAGTAGCAGAGCCTCAGTTTGAAGGTCAGACCAAGACCAAACTTGGTAACCGTGAAGTTTCGGCATCTGTTTCCCAAGCGGTTTCCGAAATGTTAACCGACTATTTAGAGGAGCATCCAGATGATGCTAAAACTATTGTGCAAAAAGTAATCTTAGCAGCGCAAGCACGTCATGCAGCACAGAAAGCTCGTGAAATGGTGCAGCGAAAAACCGTAATGAGCATAGGTGGATTGCCAGGAAAACTGTCTGACTGTTCTGAGCAAGATCCAGAAAAATGTGAGCTATATCTCGTAGAGGGAGATTCTGCTGGCGGTACGGCCAAAGCTGGTCGTGATAGAAATTTTCAAGCCATACTGCCTTTGAGAGGTAAGATATTAAATGTAGAAAAAGCAATGCAGCACAAGGTTTTTGAAAACGAAGAGATAAAAAATATCTTCACTGCACTCGGTGTAACGATTGGTACCGAAGAAGACCCAAGAGCTCTTAACCTTTCAAAATTACGATACCATAAAATAGTAATTATGTGTGATGCCGATATTGATGGTAGCCACATCGCCACATTAATCTTAACATTCTTCTTTAGATATATGCGAGAGCTGGTAGAAAATGGACATGTATACATTGCAACACCACCACTGTATCTTGTAAAGAAAGGAGCCAAAAAACAGTACGCTTGGTCAGATAAAGAGCGCGATGCTATTGTTGCAGATTTTGGTGAAAACTCTAAAATTCAACGTTACAAGGGACTTGGGGAAATGAATGCAGAACAACTTTGGGATACTACAATGGATCCAGAATTTAGAACTATGCGACAAGTGCAAATAGACAACGGTACTGAAGCAGATCGCATCTTCTCAATGTTAATGGGAGATGAGGTACCACCGCGTAGAGAATTTATTGAAAAAAATGCTATTTATGCTAACATTGATGCATAACTAAAATTTAGAACCCTAGGATTATAAGCAATTACATGAAACGTGTAATTGCTTTTTTTTACCATAAAATTCCGATAAAAAGCATTTAATAGCGATAAAATACACCGTTTAGGATTCTTTTAATACCTTTATTACAAATTATAAACTTAACCACAATGAGATATTCTTTTCTAACACTCGTGTTTTTTTCTTCGTTTTTAGCATTAAAATCACAAAATGATATAGATGTTCTCCTTTCTGCAGGAATAGAGGATGCAAAACGTTTTGCAAATGACTATTTGGCACCAGGAACAAATGGTGTTATGCATAGTATGAATACCAATTGGTTTAATTCTGCTAAAGTAAAACCATTAGGAGGTTTTGAGATTTCGCTTTTGGCTAATGCAGCTTTAGTTGGTGATGATGATAAAAGTTTTAGTATGAACACAGCTAATTATAATAACGTTCAGTTTGTGACAGGGCCAAGTACTCAGAATGTAGCTACGGTTCTGGGAGAAAACAATCCTTCAATTTTTGTCCAAGTAGAATATGACGATCCTATTTTTGGTTCTCAAACAACTGAGTTTGAGCTCCCTCAAGGAATAGGTGAAGATAGCTATAATTTAATTCCTTCTGCGACCTTACAAGCCGCAGTTGGTTTAGGAAGTGGTATAGAAGTTAAAGCACGTTACTTGCCAAAAATAGATACAGATGAAGTAACCTTTAATATGTATGGTGCTGCACTACAGTTAGAATTTACAGAATGGTTACCAGCAGATAAGTTGTGGCCAGTGGCTTTATCAGGTATTTTGGCCTATAGTCACTTAGATAGCTCCTACGACTTAACAGAGTCATCTGGTATTGAAGGAGAAAATCAAAGGTTAGAAAATAACACAGACACATGGTTATTTTAGTTAGTTGTTTCAACTAAGTTACCTGTTTTTAATCTATATGGTGGATTAGGCTATTTAACCGGTAAAGCTGAGTCTGATTTATTAGGCGATTATAGAGTAACCGATGGTATATTAACTTCAGAAACAATAACAGATCCCTTCTCGGTTTCTAGTGATGTCTCTGCAATGAGAGGTACTCTAGGTTTTAAATTGAAGCTAGGATTTTTTAGATTAAATGGTGAATATCATATTTCAGAGTTTGATGCCTTCTCCGTAGGAATTAATTTTGGTTTTAGATAAAAACGAATTAAATATTCTAAAGCAGTCTCAAAAGGCTGCTTTTTTATTTAGATAGATGACATAAATCATGGAATTTAGCTAGTAAAGTCTTAAATTTGTGGTACATAATTAATGATTAAAAAAACAAAAATAAAATGAAAGTAACCGTAGTTGGCGCTGGTGCAGTAGGCGCAAGTTGTGCAGAGTATATCGCTATTAAAAATTTTGCTTCAGAGGTGGTATTATTAGACATTAAAGAAGGCTATGCAGAAGGTAAGGCAATGGACTTAATGCAAACCGCTTCTTTAAATGGTTTTGATACTAAAATTACAGGAAGTACAAACGATTATTCAAAAACTGCAAATAGCGATATTTGTGTTATTACCTCTGGTATTCCTCGTAAGCCTGGCATGACGCGCGAAGAACTTATAGGTATTAATGCAGGTATAGTAAAAACAGTTTCTGCCAGCTTGGTTGAGCATTCACCAAATACAATTCTAATTGTTGTGAGTAATCCAATGGATACAATGACGTATTTAGCTCACAAAACTACAGGTTTACCAAAGCATAGAATTATAGGTATGGGTGGTGCATTAGACTCTGCTCGTTTTAAATATAGGTTAGCTGAGGCCTTAGAAGCGCCAATTAGCGACGTAGACGGAATGGTAATTGGTGGACATAGCGATAAAGGTATGGTGCCATTAACATCTCATGCCACCAGAAACAGCATTAAGGTTTCTGAGTTTTTATCAGAAGAGCGTTTAGACCAAGTTAAAGAAGCTACTAAAGTAGGCGGAGCAACTTTAACAAAGTTATTAGGAACATCTGCATGGTATGCACCAGGCGCTGCAGTAAGCGGATTGGTACAAGCAATAGCTTGCGATCAAAAGAAAATGTTTCCTTGCTCAACATTATTAGATGGTGAGTATGGTTTAAGAGATCTGTGTATTGGTGTACCAGTTATTTTAGGAAAGAATGGGATTGAAAAAATAGTAGATGTTCCACTTAGTGACGCAGAAAAGCAGCATCTAGCAGAAAGTGCTGATGGTGTAAAAAAGACAAATGCCCTATTAGAGCTATAAGGTTTTTATAAATCTTTAAAATAAAATAAACCTTACCAACGTATTTGTTGGTAAGGTTTTTCTATATTACACAAAATAAACTTTATAAAGATGAAAAAAATATTAATGTTGGCCTTACTATACAGCTTCGCCTTTATAGTTAACGCACAAGAAAAAGTTACAGAAGGTGTTATCACGTTAAAGCAAACCTATAAGTCCAATGACGAAGCAACACAAGCTCAGTTTGCAATGATGGGCGACATTGTAACAACCACTTTTTTTAAAGAAAAAAAGTCTAGAATAGAAATGTCTAATCCCATGTCTGGCGATGTGGTAATTATTACAGATTCTAAAAGTATGGAAAGCCTAACTCTGTTAGATAATCCAATGATGGGTCAGAAATATCAAAAGCAAACTATAGATCTGCCTAAAGATAAATCTGATGATATAAACATTGAAGAAGGAAGCGAGACCAAAACGATACTAGGTTATAAGTGTAAACAAAAATTAATGACTATATCTGAAGGAGGTAATGACATAAAAATGGTGATGTATACTACAGACAAAATTGCGCCTGTTTTAAGTCAACAAAATGCACAATATAGCAATAAGCTTGGCGGCTTTCCAATGTACACTGAGATGAGTATGACTCAAGGCGAAGTAGTATTTACAATTATCTCTGAGGTTACAGAAGTAAAAAGCGAAAGCGTAGATGATTCAAAATTTAGTTTAACGCCACCAGAAGGTTATACCAAGATGGAAGGCATGTAAATTAAGTTTAACATAATCTTAAAACAAAGGCTGCAGAAATGCGGTCTTTATTTTTTGTTATATTTGCCGCATGCGCACCATGTGTCATTTTGGTATTATAATTATTCTGTTCACTTTTTTAGGGAGGTTTATAGATGCATCTGCTACTCCAAATCAAGAGATAACCGTTCAGTTTACTAATACCAACGTTTCTGAGATTGAAATACAGAATGCTGTTAGCGAAATACAGAAAAAACTCCAAAAATTAGGTGCCGAAAATTTTTACGTTGGTCATGATAAGAATGGAAACCTTAAAATTACCTATTACAGTGGTAGAGATGTTAAAAGTATTGAACAAGTACTAAACAATAGTAGCGATTTAAGTGTTTTATTAACAACTGACAATAGCAGCAATCATCAAAATTCAGATAAAAGATCACTTCAAGACTATAGACTCAATGTTTCTAAAATTCAGAAGAAAAATCAAAAAAATGATTGGGGTTTCGATGGAGTTCAGATTGTTGAGCATAATCAAAAAACCGACAGGTTTAATAGCTTAAAAAAAAGTGTTTCTGGTCTATTAAAACATTCGGCTACATTACATCAATTAGTAAAAACTGTATGTAAGATAAATTCTGGTGTTTTCTTATTAGATAATAAAAACACCTATGAAATACCAGAAGCAAGGGCTGGCCCATTATCTTAAGGAATTTATAATAAATTCTATGACACTTCATTTAACTTTTGAATCAATCAAAAGGCACAAAAAAATAATTTATAACATAAAAAAAATTAATTGTCTGATTATGTGGTAAATTCTATATTTGCCCGTTAAAAAATTAGATATAAAACAAAACAAAATGCAAAACAAAGGAATAATTAAACTGTTTGCGCTACTATTTGGTTTGGTAAGTATTTACCAATTGTCTTTTACCTTTAAAGCCAATCAAATTGAAGACGAAGCAAAGCAAGCTGCTATAGCTAAGTATAACGAAACTCAAGAAGGTTATAACGACCTTAGAACACAAGCTGAGATTAATTACTTAGATTCTCTAAAAACTTCTAAAGTACAAGTTGGTGATACCTATGAGCCCATCGAGGTGTATAATCTACTGGGTGTTTCTCAGTACACTTATAATGAAGTTGAAAACAATGCCATGAAATTAGGTTTAGACCTTAAAGGTGGTATTAACGCTATTATTCAGATCTCTGTAAAAGATATCCTAAAAGGATTGGCAAACAATAGCAAAGATCCAGTATTTAACAAGGCATTAGCTGATGCCGAAGAGCTGCAAAAAGATGCACAAGAGTCTTATTTAGAATCTTTTTTTAGAGCATTTGACGCTATTAAAGGTGATACTAAATTAGCATCACCAGATATTTTTGCAAATAGAGATTTAAGCGATGACATTAAGTTTGATATGTCAGACGATGAAGTTAAAACCATCTTAGAAAAGAAAATAGATGAGTCTATAGTATCTGCCTTCGAGGTATTGCGCAATCGTATTGATGGTTTTGGTGTATCATCACCAAACATTCAACGTTTAGGAAACTCTGGTCGTATATTAATAGAATTACCTGGTGCAAGAGATAAAAAGCGTGTAGTAGACATTATTACTAAAACCGCCCAATTACAGTTTTGGGATACGTACAAGGCAGAAGAAATGCTTCCATATGTATTTCAAGTTAACCAAGCCATGGTAGAAGCTGCCAAGGAAAAAGAAAGTGAAGACGATGTAGCTGATGCTGATACTTCTGAGGAAGATCAAGATTCAACAAAAAGCACCATTGACGAATTAACAGGTCAAATCGAAACAGATTCAACAAGTGTTGCAGACGCCAATCCTCTGGGTATTCAAGGCCCAGGTGGTGGACCAGTTATTGCCAACTTTTTAGCGAAAGATAAGGAAAAAGTGTTGGAGGCTCTAAATGATCCAAAAAATAGAGCTTTATTACCTGCAGAAATGCGTTACGCAAAATTTGTTTGGGGTATACAGTCTAAAGATTCTGAATTTTCTGAACTATATGCTATTAAAAGTAACAGGGATGGTATACCACAACTAAGTGGTGCAGTTATTACAGATGCTAGGCAAGATTACGATCAGTTAAGCAGACCAGCCGTAAGCATGCAGATGAATGCAAAAGGATCAAAAACTTGGGAAGAAATGACCAAAGTTGCTTACGAGACACAAGGATATATTGCTATTGTATTAGATGATATTGTTTACTCTGCGCCGAGTGTAACTTCAGGGCCAATTGCAGGAGGAAGATCTCAAATATCGGGTGCATTTACGCTGAATGAGGCTGTGGATTTGGCAAACGTGTTAAGAGCAGGTAAATTACCAGCTTCTGCAGAGATTATTCAGGCAGATGAGGTTGGACCGTCTTTAGGGCAAGAAGCCATTGATAGCGGAATGATGTCCTTCCTAATAGCATTGGCCTTTGTAGTGTTATGGATGGTGTTTTACTATGGTAAAGCAGGTATTTTTGCTGATATAGCTTTATTGTTTAATATCTTATTAATTTTTGGTGTTTTAGCAAGTTTAGGTGCAGTACTTACCTTGCCAGGTATTGCAGGTATTGTATTAACTATTGGTATCTCGGTTGACGCGAACGTACTTATATTTGAACGTATTAGAGAAGAATTAGCAAAAGGAAAATCACAAAAGGAGTCTATTAAAGACGGCTTCTCAAATGCGTTATCTTCAATTTTAGATGCCAATATTACTACAGGTTTAACGGCATTAATTTTATTTGTATTTGGTACAGGACCAATCAAAGGTTTTGCAACAACGTTAATCATAGGTATCTTAACATCATTGTTTACTGCAATTTTCATCACACGATTACTTATAGATTGGTGGGTGAATAGAGGTGGTACTTTAGATTTCTCAACAGCAATGACTAAAGGTTTATTTAAGAATGTAAACATAGATTTCTTAAAGAAACGTAAGATTGCTTATGTTATTTCTGGTGTGTTAATTCTAGCTAGTTTAGGGTCTTTATTCACAACTGGATTAGATCAAGGTATCGATTTTGTTGGAGGGCGAACCTATCAAGTTCGTTTTGAGCAGGCAGTAAGCACAGAGGAAATTACAAGTGTGCTTAACGATCCTAATGTTTTTGGAAGTGCTGAAGTAAAAACTATCGGTGCCGCAAATCAGTTGAAGATTTCAACTAAGTATAAAGTAGAAGACAACTCGGTTGAGGCTGATGAAGAAGTACAGACTAAATTGTTTGAAGCACTTAAGCCTTACCTACCAGATGGTATGACCTATTCGGAGTTCCAAGATGGCTCAGGTGAAGCTAAAATTGGTAAAATGTTATCGAGTAAAGTGAGTCCTACCATTGCAGACGATATTAAGAAGTCATCATTCTGGGCGGTTTTAGGTTCTTTAGTAGTCGTATTTCTTTATATTTTATTTAGATTTAAGAGATGGCAGTTCTCATTAGGTGCTGTGGCGGCAGTGTTCCATGATGTTCTAATTGTATTAGGGATTTTCTCTTTAACATGGAAGTTTATGCCATTTAGTATGGAAATTGACCAAGCATTTATTGCGGCAATCTTAACGGTTATTGGGTATTCATTAAACGATACCGTGGTCGTTTTCGATAGAATTAGAGAGTTCTTAAATGAACATACCTCTTGGGAATTTGGAAAAACAATTAACGCTTCTCTTAACAGTACATTGAGCAGAACATTAAATACCTCAGTAACAACATTAGTGGTGTTATTGGCTATGTTTATTTTTGGTGCAGAATCTTTAAGAGGTTTGTTATTCGCATTAATCGTTGGTGTGGTCGTTGGTACCTATTCTTCAATGTTTATTGCAACCCCTTTAATGTACGATACAGCCAAGAAAGGTGACGCTGCTGAGTCATTAAAGAAGAAGGTAAAAGAAGAAGACGAAGACGAAGCATAAAACTTCGATTTCATAATTAAAGTAAAACGCCTTTCTTTTAAAGAAAGGCGTTTTTTAGTTTTTAGACGCAGCCATTCACCTATCTATACATCTAATAACGAAGGTTAAAAAAATAAATCTTATCTTATAACTCAATAACACAATCAACCATACTCATGAAAAAAATACTACTCTTAGTTTCTATTGTTATATCAAGTTTTGTCCACGGTCAAAATATCGTAATGCAAAATGGAACTATTAGTACGTGCTCAGGGATGTTTTATGACTCTGGTGGTGCGTTTTCTAATTACGCAAGCAACGAAAATTATACTTTAACGATTTGCCCTGAAGATGAAGGGCAAAGAATTAGACTAGATTTCATCGATTTTCAAACCCAACTCAACCTAGATTTTATAACCATATATGATGGTGATGATAATACAGCATCAATGATTGGTAGTTTTACTGGTGTAAGTTCTCCTGGACTAGTATTTGCCGGATTTAATAACCCTACGGGTTGCTTAACCATCGAGTTTACTTCAAATGCAACAGGGCAAGCTTCAGGTTGGGAAGCCAATATTTCTTGTGCACAACCTTGTCAAGACATCACCGCGGTTTTAGATTCTACATTACCTATGCCAAATAATGAAGGTATTATAGAAGTCTGTGTAGGTGACACTATAAATCTAAATGGTAGTGGAGTTTTTGAAGTCGATGGCACTGATGCCACTTACACTTGGTTACTTGGTGATGGTAATACTGTAGATGGTGAAAATGTTACTATTTCTTACAACCAACCAGGAGTCTACCTGGTAAATCTTCAAATAAGGGATACCAATATGGATAATTTTATGGATGGTTGTCCCAGTACTAATTCTATAAATCAAGTAATAAGAGTATCTGGTATTCCAAATTTCGGTGGCACAGAGGCAGCAGATGCAACGCTATGTTTTGGGGACTCAACAACCATTACTGGTGTAGCAAACCCTTTAACTCTGGTGTATAATTGCCCACCACCAGAGAGTGAGGAGACTTTTCTGCCAGATGGAAGTGGAATTGCGTACAGAACCTGTATCAATGTAACCTGTTTTGGACCAAATGAAGTTTTAACCGATGTATCTCAAATTTTAGATATCTGTATGAATATAGAACATTCTTATTCCGGCGATTTAGACATTTTTCTCGAAAGTCCAACAGGCCAAGAAGTAAGATTATTCGATCAGGCTGGTGGTGGTACCTACTTTGGTGGAGCTAATGATGATGAAACTCTCATGCCTGGAATAGGGGAAGACTATTGTTTTTCTATGAGCGCCTCTACATTTTTGGCTGATGCACCTACTGAGATTAATGGTACACCACCTCGAGACTCATGGATTCCTGGAACCTATCTGCCCGTTGAGAGTTTTAATGCCCTATTAGGAAGTCCACTTAATGGTGAATGGTGTGTTAGAATTGTAGATAATTTAGCAATAGATAATGGCTATATTTTTTCATGGGAACTCAATTTCGACCCTGCTCTCGATTTACAAGATTTTACTTATACACCTCAAATAAATGCTCAATCTTGGGATGCAGACTCGAGTATCACAGAAATTAATGGCAATACAATTACAGTTGCACCAAACTCTGCAGGAGAACATTGTTACACCTTTAGAACGGTAGACGAATTTGGATGTGAATACACTGAAGAAGTTTGTGTTACGATGACAGAAGAAGGTCAGCCGCCAACAACCTTTTACGAAGACTTAGATGGTGATGGGTATGGAGATCCAAATAGTGCCATCGTAGATTGTTCCGATACTCCACCTCTGGGATATGTGGTAAATGGCCTAGATTGTAATGATGCAAATAATCAGATAAATCCCGATGCCACTGATTCTGAAGGCAATGGTGTTGATGAAAACTGTGATGGAGTTGATGGGGATTTATTGAGTATCGATGACTTAAGTATAAATAGTATCGAGATTTTACAAAATCCGTTTAAAGATAATATTACTTTAAATCTACCAGAACAGCTTATAGGCTCAAAAATAGATGTTGTAATTTACGATATGAGTGGTCGCAGCATCTACAATAATACTTTAGATTGTATTGCAAGCGAAATGAAAATAACAGGCTTGAGTACTCTAGAGAAGTCCCAATACTTTATTGAAATATCAAATGAAGCTATAGGGTTAAAGGCTGTTGAAAAAATCGTGAAGCATTAATATGAATACTGTTTTATTTACTTCGTAATAAAATGCATTTAGTTGTTTTTAAACTCAATTTTATCACCAACATTAAGTTGCCACTCATCAGCAAGTCCGGCGTTAATCTCTAAAACATATTGGGCTGGAGCCTCTGAGGGAAGTGCAGTTTCATCAAGTGGTTTTGCATTTTTTTGAAAACTAACAATCTCCATATTTTCATTGATATAAATAATATCTAATGGTATTTTAGTGTTCTTCATATAGAAGCTACGCATTTGCACTTTAGGAAATATAAATAACATGCCTTGATTAGTGCCAAGTTGGTTTCTATACATTAAACCTGTTTGCGTTTCGTAATCGTCTTCGGCAAATTCTATATCCAGAATTTTTATAATAGAGTCCGTATTTGCCTTTTTAAGTTGTAAAGTGCCTTCTTTTGCAAAACTCACTTCTACTTTATCTTTAGCGGCATCACTCGTTTCATTTTTGCAATTAAAAAGCAAAAATAAAATGAGAAGAACAGAAATTTTTAAATACGAAATTTTACGCATTACGTCATCTTATTTTTTTGGTGTGTAAACAAACATAAAGTAGAAGCCTATGAGTATAAAAGGTATGCTTAAAAGCTGTCCGTTGTTAAGAACGTTGCCAAAGAAAGCAGCTAAATCTTCATCTCCTTGAGGTTCTTTAACAAATTCAACAAAGAATCTAATAGACCATAAAAGCACTAAAAATAAACCAAACAAAAACCCTTCTTGTTTAGGCTTATTGGTTTTCCAATAAAAATAAAGTAGCGTAAAGAATACAAAAATATAACAGAATGCTTCGTATAATTGTGCTGGATGTCTAGGCTCGGTTTCACTCAGCTGTCTAAATACCACACCAAAATCACTTTCAGTATACTTGCCTATAATTTCTGAATTAATAAAATTTCCTATTCTAACAAAGACTGCTCCTAAAGCTGTAGCAATAACAACGCGATCTAGAATCCATAAGATAGATTTCTTCAAAATCTTTTTATTAAATAGATACATAGAAATAATCATGCCTATTGCCGCGCCATGGCTTGCCAAACCTTGAAAACCTGTAAATCTAATGCCGTCTTTAAAGCTAAAAGGTAAAAATATGCTGAAAAAATCTTCGGTTATTAATTCAGACTGATAAAAGATTACATGGCCTAGCCTGGCACCAATCATTATTCCTAATACAGAATAAATAAATAAGGAGTCAAGTGATTCATTTGATTGATTTTCGTTTTTCCAAATCTTCTTGGTGATGTAGAAGCCAAGTATAAAAGCAATAATCCACATCACACTGTAGAAATGAAGTTCAAAAAAACCAAGATCGATCGATTTAATAGGCTCCCAGTATATCTTTAATGCGTTCATGTTTTAATCTTTTCGCTGTAAATATACTATTTTGTAAGAGAGTGAAAATAGGATTAACGTAATATTAATCTTCTTTTGGTGGTACTGGGTCAAATCCCTTACCTCCCCAAGGATGACAACTAAAAATTCGTTTCAATGCCAATTTTCCACCTTTAAAAAAACCATGTATCTCTAAAGCTTCTTTGGCATAATGCGAACAGGTTGGTTGATATCTGCAAGTAGCTGGAGTAATAGGAGATATAAAAGTTTGATAGACTTTGATTAAAAAAATAAACGGTGCAATCAGAACTTTTTTCATATGCGTTTTATAGTCCTTTCCTTTGTAAGGGATTAAGGATAAGGCATTAATTTGTCGTAAATGTAGTGCCTTCTCTACTATCGTTTAGTTGTATGCCAACTTCTGCGAGTTGATCTCTAATCTTATCGGACAATGCAAAATCTTTATTTTGTCTAGCTTCTTTTCTAAGGTTAATTAAAATCTCTACAGCACCAGATAACTTGTCAGAACCGTTACTTTCTTTAGAAACATTAACTAAACCTAAAATATCAAAAGTGAAGTTTTCCAAGGTTTCTTTCAATAAGCCTAAATCTTCTTTGGTTATTGTTGCGCTACCATCTTTAACTTGATTAATAAATTTTGCAGCTTCAAATAAGGTTGCTATTAAAATAGGAGTATTAAAGTCATCATTCATAGCATCATAACATTTTTGTTTCCATTCAGAAACATTAAATGAAGATGAAGAATCGCTTGTTTTTAAATCATCGATTAAATTAATGGCGTCCATTAATCTGTAAAATCCTTTTTCGCTCGCCAATAAACCATTATTGGTAAAGTCTAATATACTTCTATAATGTGCCTGAAGCATAAAAAACCGAGCTACACTAGGCGCATATGCTTTAGTAATGTGAGGATTGTCGCCAGAAAAAATTTGGTTAGGCAGAATGAAGTTACCTGTAGATTTTGCCATTTTTTTACCGTTCATTATCAGCATATTGGCGTGCATCCAATAATTTACGGGTGAATGGTTATTGCAAGCTTCAGCCTGAGCAATTTCACATTCGTGATGTGGAAATTTTAAATCCATTCCGCCACCATGTATATCAAACTGTTCGCCAAGGTATTTGGTGCTCATGGCAGTACACTCTAGATGCCAACCTGGGAAACCATCACTCCAAGGAGAAGGCCAACGCATAATGTGTTGTGGCTCGGCTTTTTTCCAGAGTGCAAAGTCTTGTGGGTTTTTCTTGTCAGATTGTCCGTCGAGCGCTCGGGTATTATGAATTAAATCTTCTAGTTTACGCTTGCTTAAGATTCCATAAGTTTTAGATTCGTTGTATTTATGTACATCAAAGTAAACGGATCCATTTACAACATATGCCATACCATTATCTATAATGGTTTTAATGAGTTCTATTTGCTCAATAATATGCCCAGTTGCAGTGGGTTCTATACTCGGCGGTAGAAAGTTGAATGTATTTAAGATGTTATGAAAATCTACAGTGTAGCGTTGCACCACTTCCATTGGTTCAATAGCTTCTAGTCTTGCCTTTTTTGCAATACGATCTTCACCTTCGTCGGCATCATTTTCTAAATGACCAGCGTCGGTAATATTTCTTACATACCTTACTTTATATCCAAGATGCTTAAGGTACCTAAAAATAACATCAAAAGACATAAAGGTTCTTACGTTTCCTAAATGTACATTGCTATACACCGTTGGCCCACAAACATACATGCCTACATACCCATCATTTAGAGGTTTAAAGATTTCTTTTTCTCCAGATAAGGAGTTATATATTTTTAGGGCTTGGGTATCGTATAAAGGCATGTTTTAAAATTCAATAAGTTTCAACAAAACTAAACAACATTTAAGAGGAAACAAACTAAAACTGCGTGTCTAATTGAATGTAATCAAGGAATTCTCTTCGTGTTTCTTTTTCTTTAAACTTTCCGCCAAACTCAGAGGTTACTGTACTACTTTCAATGTCTCTTATGCCACGAGAATTTACGCACAAATGCTTAGCATCTATAACACAAGCAACGTCTTCAGTTCCTAAAACTTCTTGTAATTCTTTCACAATTTGAATAGTTAACCGTTCTTGTACTTGTGGGCGTTTTGCATAATAATCTACAATTCTATTCATTTTAGAGAGGCCAACTACCGAGCCTTTAGAAATATAAGCTACATGAGCTCTTCCTACAATAGGTAATAAGTGGTGTTCGCAAGTAGAGTAAACTGTGATGTTTTTTTCTACGAGCATTTCGCCATATTGATACTTATTTTCAAAAGTTGATGCGCTTGGTTTTTTATTAGGATCTAAACCACCAAAAATTTCGTTAACAAACATTTTTGCTACACGGTTTGGTGTGCCTTTTAAGCTATCATCGGTAAGATCTAGTCCCAAGGTTTCCAGAATATGTCTTACATCGTCTTTAATAATATCTATTTTCTCTTCTTTTGATAAGTCAAAAGCATCATCTCTCATAGGAGTGTCACTCGATGCGCCTATATGGTTATCACCAAAAGCATCTATATCATTAAAATCGTTATCGATTTTCATAGTTAAATAATTATTAATCAATATATAAAAAGAAGTTGCAAAGATACGCAATAAAAATAGTATGGTAACGGTAGGAGTTTTACAATTCTGGTTGTTATATAGATAAAACCGTTAAAATGTTAATATCATTGGTGAATTAACAAAGGTTTTTATAAAATTTTCTTAATTTTCCAAACTTTAATAAAGGTTATGCTATGAAAAATTTTTTTACAATTTTCATTTTAATACTGTTGCCACTATGTTCATCTGGGCAAGAAAAAAGTAATAAAATCCCACTAAAAGTAATTGAGTTTAATGACAATGTAGACTTGACGTTAACGGCTAAGGAACGACTTCAGATCGATGAGGTTTATGGTGAATATGCTGAAAAATATATTTACAGTAATGCTTTCCGCTTAAAGAGTATTAAAGATTTATTGAGAAATAGAATAGTAATTGAGTATATCTCTAAAGAAAGTGATAAAAAAGATTGTCAGAAGCTATCTGAGATTCCTCTTCTTAATAGTTTTGTTTCAGATTTAGAGAGAGATAAAACTTTTGACCCGAAGAACTTCAATCCTCTTAAGTATAATTTCATTTTTCATTCTAAAGGCGATAAAATGTATCGGGTAGACAATACTAATTATTTT
Organism: Winogradskyella sp. J14-2; assembly: GCF_001971725.1. Taxonomy (NCBI): domain Bacteria; kingdom Pseudomonadati; phylum Bacteroidota; class Flavobacteriia; order Flavobacteriales; family Flavobacteriaceae; genus Winogradskyella; species Winogradskyella sp. J14-2. Next base: position 2,790,806 of record NZ_CP019388.1, read on the forward strand.
ATAACCATAAAATCTCAATATCACTAAAAAATTACAAAATGAAGTATTTATTAACTTTAATAGCAGTAGTATTTTCATCGGTATTGATAGCTCAAGATGTGAATATGCAAAATGGGACAGTTAGCCAATGTGGTGGAGTTTTTTATGACTCTGGCGGTGAGTTTGGGAATTATGGAAATGATGAAAGCTTTGTCTTAACAATTTGTCCTGAGAATCCGGGACAGAGGGTTATATTAGATTTTACAGAGTTTAATACCCAGTTAAATGCAGATGTAATGGTCATTTACAATGGTGACTCAACGGCAGCAGATGCTTTTGGTACATTTTCTGGTGTTACCTCCCCTGGCTTGGTTGCTGCTACTGAAGAAAATACTGGTGGCTGTTTAACAATTCAATTCACATCAAATGGTTCTGCCAATGGTAGTGGTTGGGCCGCAAATATTTCGTGTTTAACACCTTGTCAATCTATTAATTCTCAGATAGACTCTTCCATTCCCACACCAAATGCAGATGGTTATATAAGAGTGTGCCCTAATGAAGAGATAACTTTAAACGGTAGTGGTATTTTTGAAGTAGACGGTACAGGAGCTACCTATGAATGGGATTTAGGAGATGGCAATACGGTAAGTGGTCAAACAGCTGTTTTTTCTTATCCAGACCCAGGCGTTTACATCGTAAATTTAAACATTAGGGATGCCAATACATCTGAAGATCCAGAAGGTTGTCCCAATACCAATCTTATAAATCAAGTAATACAAGTTGGTACAGAGCCAGACTTTGCTGGTACTGTCGCTGCAGAAACTACAATATGCTATGGTGAAAGTACAGATATCACAGGAGTTGTTAATCCGGTTCAATTCATAAACGACTGTACACCGCCAGTAGCCGAGCAAACATTTTTACCAGATGGATCGGGTCAACAATATACCTCTTCAATAGTGGTAGATTGTTTTGAGTCTTCTCAAACACTTACTGATCCTAATCAATTAATAGAGGTCTGTCTCAATATGGAGCATTCTTACTCAGGCGATTTAGATATTTTTATTGAGGGTCCAAGCGGACAGGAGATTAGGTTATTCGATCAAGCTGGTGGTGGTACATATTTTGGAGGAGCCAATGACGACAATTCTCTAGCACCAGGAACCGGAGAGACCTATTGTTTTTCTATGAATGCTTCTGTCTTATTAGAGGATGCGCCAACAGAAATTAACGGTACAAATCCACCAAATAATTCTTGGGTGCCAGGTACTTACCTGCCGTTTGAAAGTTTTAACGGTTTACTTGGTACTCAATTAAATGGAACTTGGACTATTAGAGTTGTAGATAATTTAAACATTGACAACGGATATATTTTTGAATGGTATATGAATTTCGATCCAGCTATTCAACCACCAGAATTATCATTTACTCCAGTAATTACATCAGAAGAATGGGATGCAGACCCTACAATAACCAATACAAATGGAAATATTATAACTGTAACTCCACCTGATGCAGGTCAATATTGCTACACATACAGAGCTATGGATGATTTTGGTTGCGAGTATACAGAAGAAGTTTGTATTGATGTATTGCCAGAAATAGTTACAGAAGCACCGAATAACCTGTTTATTTGCGACACTGGTGTGCCACCATACATATTCGACCTAGAAACTAATACGGCAGTTGTTTTAGCAAGTGCAACAAATGCTAGTGAACTAGAGGTTACTTATCATAATTCACAAGCAGATGCAGATGCGGACGTCGGAGCCATAACAGGTTTGAATGCTTATTCTGGTGCCGACGGTGAAATTATTTATATGAGAGTTGAATATTTAAACTCTGGCTGTTACGAAGTAGTATCATTTACGTTGAATGTATCTGGTCAACCAGATATTAATCCTGTTCCAGATTTAGAGCTATGTGATGATCCATCAGGTGATGGAGTAGAAGAATTTGACCTAAGTTTACAAACTGTTGGAATCCTAGGTGCTCAGGCTGCCTCAGATTTTAACGTTACCTACCATTTAAGTTTTGCAGATGCAGACTCAGGTGTTGGTGCTTTACCTAATTTATATACTAGTGGGAATGCTCAAATTTTTGTGAGAGTAGAAAGCGTAGGAGATTCTAGTTGTTACAATGCTTCCGCTAACCCAGTTTTTAATTTGGTCATTATCCCTCGCGATGATGCTACATTTACAATGACACCAACTTGTGACGGTGCAACAGTCGATGCTCCTTTGGCCACTCCTGGTGGAGTATTTGAATTTACCGGCTTTCCTGGCGTAGGCGTAAATATAGATCCTGCTACTGGTGAAGTTACCGGAGCAACTTCTGGATTACCATACGAAGTCCAATACACCACGTCTGGTGTTTGTTCGAGTGTTTTTACATTTACATTTACAGTATTAACTGAAGATGATGCTAGTTTTACCGTAATACCATCTTGTGATGGTGGTACCGCGAATATATCAGGAGATGTAGGCGGAATATTTAGTTTTAATCCTATTCCAACAGATGCAGCTGTAATTGATGCAGTCACTGGGACCGTTACCAATGGTACTCCTGGTGCCACGTATACTATAGAATATACAACTACAGGTACATGTCCTTCTACCAATACTCAAGATCTTACAGTTTTAAATTTAGATAATCCAAACTTTACGTTAACTGCGACTTGTAATGGTGCAGTCGCTGCTGTCACTGGCGATTTAGGAGGTACGTTTGAACTAAATCCCGTACCTACCGATACCGCTGAAATAGATCCTATTACAGGAACTATAACTAATGGAGTTTCTGGGACAACATATACCGTTGAATATACAACCAATGGTGACTGTCCACAATCCTCTGTTCAAAATGTTACAGTACTAGATTCAGATGATGCTAGCTTTACAGTAACACCTACGTGTGATGGAGCCACAAGTGTTATAGACGGAACGGTTGGTGGAATATTTAGTTTTACTCCAGATCCTGCTGATGGTGCTATATTAGATGTCACTACAGGTGAAGTAACAAATGGAATACCAGGAAGCACATATACTATTTCATATACAACTACAGGTGTTTGCTCAAATACTCAATCTGTAACATTTGATGTTTTACAAGAAGAAGACGCCAGCTTTAATGTTTCACCTACATGCGATGGCGGTGAAGTAACTGTAATAGGTGATTTAGGTGGTACGTTTAGCTTTAATACAATACCCTCAGATGCTGCAATTATAGATATAAATACAGGTGATGTTACTAATGGTACACCAGGTGAAACTTATACCATTGAGTATGTAACTTCTGGTGCTTGCCCAAATAATAGTATTATAACTTTTACTGCTAACCCTTTACCCACGTTAGTATCTCCATTACCGTTAGAGGTATGCGACGACGGAACACCAGACGGATTTACGGCGATAGATTTAAACGTTAAGAATGGTGAGATCAGTGGCAATAATCCAACCTATACGGTAAGTTATTATTTTGATCTGGCGGATGCAGAATCAGGGTTAAATCCCTTAGCGATACCATACACCAACGTTAGCAATCCACAGACTATTTTCGTACGCGTAGAGGACAACGCAACAGGTTGTTACGACACCACGACCATGGTATTGGAAGTACAACAGGCGCCAGTAGCCAACACCCCAACACCGTTGTATTATTGCGATCCGGACAATGATGGCTTTGGTGTATTTGATTTAACAGCAGCCGATAACGAGATTACCGGAGGGGCAGCAGGTCTAACGGTAACATATCACGAGACCTTTGCCAATGCAGACAATAATGTGGACGCTATAGACACTACAACGAGCTATAATAATATAGTTGAAGGCGCCCAATTACTCTATGCAAGAGTAGAGAGTGAAACGATTGCCACCGATTGTGCCACCATTGTAGAATTAGCGTTATTTGTAGAAGAGACCCCTCAAATTATAGTGCCGTCGGCATTAGAAGTATGTGATGATGACACAGATGGTTTTGCACAGTTTGATTTAACGAGTAAGGAAGATGAGCTGTTAAACGGTGCAGCGCCTTCAGATTACGATATAACGTATTACCAGACAGAGCTCAATGCCAACGACGCCAACAATCCAATCGCAAACCCGACCGCCTACACCAATACGATAGCAGAGATGGATGAAGTGTGGGTACGTGTAGAAGACCCAGATACCACAGGCGGTTGTTACAAGGTAACACGCTTAGAGCTCATCGTAAACCCATTACCAGTATTGGTTCAGTCAGCGCCATTGGTGTTGTGTGATGCCCTAACCTTAGGGGATGAACAAGAAGCCTTCACGCTTGAAGATGCTAATGCCGAGATACTGAACGGACAGACAGGAATCACACTGACCTATTATGAGACCCAGCAAGATGCGAATGATGCAGAAAACCCAATAGCGAGTCCATATGTCAATACAATGAATGCACAGACGATTTACGTACGAGGGGAAAATGATGTTACGGGCTGTTACAGTACGATAACCCTCACGTTACGAGTAGACCCAATACCATCACCAAGCCCAGACCCAGATCCAATCGAGGTCTGTGACGATGACAATGATGGTTTTGCGGAGTTCGATCTGGAGGTCCGTACGGTAGAGATCACCAATGGTGAGGCAGATGTGGTTATCACCTACCATGAGACTGAGGAAGAGGCCGAACAAGGGGTTAATGCCATCACAGGGTTATATACCAACATTGTAGCCAATACCCAAATGATTTATGTGCGTTCAGAAAGTACGATTACAGGGTGTTACAGTTTAACACAAAGCACATTAGAGCTCGTTGTAGTACCATCGCCAGAAGTACCGACCAATCTAGCGCCGATAGAAATCTGTGATGCTAACGCTGACGGTTTTGCACAATTTGATTTAAACCAGCAAGAAGCTGTAATTTTAGGCACACAAGACCCATCAGAGGTAGAGTTAACCTACCATGTAACAGCAGCAGATGCAACGGCAGGGAATAACCCAATAATAAACACGGGTAATTATACCAACACTGTCAACCCACAGATCATCTATGTAAGGTTATCCAACCCGAGCACAGGCTGTCAAGACACAGGTGCGTTTGAGATCATCGTGCAATTACCACCAGAGCCAGTACAGCCAACACCTTTAGAGCTGTGCGATGACCTAGATGAAGACCCAGGCGATGAGATCACCGTATTTGATTTAACAGTAAAAGACTCTGAAATCACCAACGGTAACGCAAGTTGGTCAGTAGCCTATTATGAGACCAGTGCAGATGCGCAATTGCAGACCAATGCCATAGCAGACCCAACGCAGTATACCAACACCTCGGTAAATGGACTTCCGGCGAATCCGCAGACCTTATATGTTGTAGTTACCGATACCGATACAGGATGTGTAGCCTTTACGACAATGACCATACGCGTATTGCCAAATCCAACACCAACGCCAAGCGACCAAATTCCAGACTTAGAGTTGTGTGATGATATCAATACAGGAGATGGAGTAGAAGTGTTCGATTTAACGCAAAACGAAGTATTGATTTTAAATGGTGAAAATGGGGTAACGCCAACCTACCATGAGAGTTCAGAAGATGCCTATGCAGGGGATAATGCCATAGCAGACCCAACACAGTACACCAATGTAGACATACCAGAACAGGACATTTACGTAAGAGTCACCAACAATGCAACCGGTTGTTATGCTGTAGTTAGCTTTACAATATTTGTGCACCCATTACCAGAGGTAGTGGCCGTAACGGACTTTATACAGTGCGAACTGAATACAGACGGAATAGATAATTTTGACTTAACAACAAAAGATGAAGAAGTCCTAAACGGACAAGATCCAACACGTTATATCGTCACCTACCATGAGACCTTGGCAGATGCTGAAGCAGAGATGAACGCGCTTGTAAGTCCGTACACCAACACAAGCAATCCCCAAGAGCTCTATGTAACCATTACAGACAACGTAACGGGATGTTCTATAAGTACACAGCGCTTTAATCTACAAGTAGATGAAGCAGCACAAGCCAATCCAGATATGGTAGATCTAACCTATGAGGAATGTGATGATGATATAGAGAACGATTTGGACCCAAGTAACGACAGTACACAGTTTACCTTATCAACACAAGATGCGTTTGTGTTAGACGGACAAGATCCGGCAAATTATATAGTAACTTATTATGCAACAGAAGCCGATGCTAATTTAAACGTAAACCCATTGCCAGACCTGTACGAAAATGTTGTGAACCCACAAGTGGTTTATGCAAGAGTGGATAACAATACTCAGGTCGTAATACCAATAGCCTTAGATCTAACAGCCTTAACAACGGGATTAGATTTAGACGGCGACGGTACAATAGATACCTACGACACGGATGCCGATGGTGTGTTTGATTTGATAGACGTGGACGGAGACGGACTGTCAGACGGTATCGATGCCAATGGCGACGGTCTGTTCGAGTTTGTGGATATAGATGGGGACGGCAACGGAGATCCGGTAGACCTCAACAACGATGGGGTGTTTGATAATCAGCAAGACGGATCCATATGTTACGAAGTAGCGCCACTGACACTTCAGGTAAACCCAAAGCCAAACTTCGATTTATTGGAGAGTTATATTCTATGTGTCGGCACAAACGGAACAGAGTTTTTAGATCCATTAGTATTGGACACCGAGTTGTCGGGTACCGGCTATACTTTTGAGTGGACCCTTAACGGAGAGGTCATCGCAACGGCAACAGGCCCTAGCATAATGCCAACACAGGGAGGAACCTATGGTGTTACGGTAACCGATATAGGCACCTCAATGGAGACCAACTGTGAGACCTATGATGAGACTATTGTAGTAGAAAGTGCGCCGCCAATGCTAACCGCAAACTTTGTCACACAATTTTTTGGTGAAAATAATGTTATAGAAGCAACGGTAACGGGAATAGGGGAGTATGAGTTTAGTTTAGATGGAGGTCCCTGGGAAGACGCATTAGAAGACGGAACCATACAATTTACCAATGTATCACAAGGATTACACACGGTAACGGCAAGAGATAAGACAGGTTGTGGCATTGCTACAGAGACGGTATTTGTTGTAGATTACCCCAAGTATTTTACACCAAATGGGGATGGTATACATGAAACATGGAACATAGAAGGTATTGGAAGTAATGCCAAAATTTATATATTTGACCGCTACGGGAAACTGTTAAAGCAGTTAAGCTCGACAGGTCAAGGATGGGACGGGACGTTCAACGGTAACAACATGCCATCGAGCGATTACTGGTTTACGGTAGAGTACCTAGAGCCCCTGACCAACCAAACCAAAGAGTTCAAAGCCCATTTTACCTTGAAACGTTAAAAGAAATTATGTTAAATAAAAAAGCCTGAACAGTATGTTCAGGCTTTTTTGTGATTGTCAATGTTCTGTAATTAAATTTTAAATCCAAAAGTTAAAATAATATCTGTAAACTTGGATTGAAATTCTGCTGAGTCAGTAAGGCCGACATTATATAATTGGTAATTTGTATCACGTTGGGCCTGACTAAAAGCTAAATCAAGATTTAGACTTCCAAAATTATACCCTAGGCCAAGTGAATATCCGGTTAAATCACCAAAAAAAGTATCATCCTTATAAGGGCTTTCTTCAAATCGGTAACCACCTCTAAAGCTTAGTTGTTTATATCGGTACTCGCCACCAATTCTATAAGAACTTGCTGTAGCTAAAGCATTATTAATAGAGCTATTTAATGCTGAAAAAAACATATCAGAAGCTGGTCTAAATTTAACCCCACTAAAGTCTTTAATGGTATAATCAAAACTAATCAATCCTTTTTTACCAAAAACATAAGCTAAACTTCCAGTAAGCTTTGAAGGTGTTTGTAATCTATATTCAGGGAAAATATTAACCACGTTTGGATTTATAATTGTATTGCCTTCAGTTGTGCTCGAGGTCGCTAGATATTGAGAGGTTTCTTCAGATATTCTAAACCAAGTAGGTGAATTATAAGATAGGCCAACTCTAAACTCTTCAGTGATTTTAGCAATTCCACCTAACTGAAAAGAGAAACCGTTTCCTGTTGTTAGAAGATTATTTTCAAAATCAACATTTGTAATGGTTGAGTTTTCGTTTGAGTTACTTTCGTTTAAAAATGTACTTCTTTCATAGTTAATAAAATGAGCGTTAAGATTAACTCCCAGAAATATTTTATCCTCATAACTTGTCGCCAAATTAAATGCTAATTTTCCATTATAACCTCTACTTGAATAAAAGAACTCTTGGTTAAAATTTGTTCCATTTAGATCTATATTTGAGGTATAGGCAGTATTCTCATCTGTGTTTTCAACTGGGTCAATTATAAATCCTTCAAAACCTAAAAAAGCTTGTTGATTTCTAAATCCATATAAAGAACCAATTTCAGAGTACGCTTGAGGTATCGTTTCATCAGGAAAAGCGGAAATTTCATCAAGCCTTAAATTTTGAGCATTTGATAGAAAATAACTTCCTATAGTATTATTTGGATTAATTCCTCTAGCCATCCAATCTTCATCAAAATCAGCGGATCTATCGTATGCAGCGCCTAGTGTGAATTTTTTCCATGGTGAACTTTCATTTCTATTTGCAAAAACAAATGTTGCTCCAAGCTGATTCAAATCAAAATTATGATTTGAAGAGTTTGTAAATCCGCTGAAATAATTGATGTCATCATTCTTATTAAAAATACCAACAGAAATTGAGGCATGACTATTGTTAAAAATAGCAGATCCTGCTGGGTTTATATTCACGGCCGACATATCGCCACCAAGTGCACCAAAGGCGCCACTCATAGCTCTAAAACGAGCTGTTCCTTGAATTTCATCCATAGAATAGCGAACGGCGTCAGATAAATCTTGTCCCAGAATATAAGAAGTACTCGCTAGGCCTATGCATAATAACATAAGTAATTTTTTCATAAGTTAATTATTTAAAGGAATTTAAAACTAAAGTGCTATCCTCTACCTCGTCTACCACCACCAGAGCGTACACCACCAGATGACCTTGAGCTTCCCCCAGATCTCATACTACCCGATGATCTCGATGAAGAACCCCGTGACGATCTTACTGAACCAGACGATCTAGAGCTTCTTGAAGATCTCATTGTTCCAGATGATCTACTGCTTCTTGTAGATCTTGTGGCTCTTGATGATCTTGTTGTGGTAGGCCTTGTCATTCTACTATTAGATGATCTAGATGAAGAATTTCTTATAGTGCCATTTCTGGATGAGCGAATCGCTGAGTTAGATCTCCTAGCGCTGGTACGTGAAGCATCTCGCGATAGTCGGTTTGTAAAATAATCTCTTCTAGATAGAGCAGAATTACTTCTACTAGATCTGTTTAGGTAACTATTATTTAGTACAGAGCCCCTTCTTCCACCATTAAAGGCATAACGATTACCTCTGTAATAACCATTCCAGCCCCAATTATTCCAACCATTGCCCCATCCAGGGCCCCAGCCCCAATTGTTCCAGCCTAAGCCCCAGCCTGCATTCCAGCCCCAGTTGTTCCAACCTAAGCCCCAACCTGCATTCCAGCCCCAAGGTCGTCCCCAACCCCAGTTATTCCAGCCCCAACCAGCGTTCCAAAGCCATGGATCGTTCCAACCTAACCAGCCGTTATCTATAATGTTAATGGTAACATTATCGTTATTTTGTCCCCAGCCACCATAGGCAGGTCTTTCTTCAATAGTGTCTTGTGTATTATTTAAGTAATTACCTTCATAAGAATCTACATCTGTAAAAATTTCATTATTTTCTCTAGCAGCATCTATTTGGGCAGCATTTTCAGCAAAATAATTCTTGTAATAATCAGAACCAGAAGAAGAAGTGGTTGCTACTGGTTGTTCAACAACAGTTGTTCCATAATTTTCATTATTTCCATTTTCGGACGAATATATACCGTCATCATCGTAACCTACATATTGAAAAGAACCACATGACGTTAACACGGCAATTAAACCGATTGCAACAAAAAATGGCAATTTGTGTTTTGTAATAGTTTTAAATTGCATATCTCTTATATTTTATTGTTGAACATAGCAAAAATAGTTAGTTTTGCGAAACTATTTTTTTATTTAACATAGTCACAATATTTGTGCCAAAACTTTGAAAATGAGTAAAAATCTTACTACAAGGGCTGAAGATTATTCAAAATGGTATAATGAGTTGGTTGTAAAGGCCGATTTAGCTGAAAATTCTGCTGTTCGTGGATGTATGGTTATCAAACCTTATGGTTATGCAATTTGGGAGAAAATGCAGGCAGAGCTAGATAGAATGTTTAAAGAAACAGGGCATCAAAATGCTTATTTTCCTTTATTCGTTCCAAAAAGTTTATTTGAAGCTGAAGAGAAAAATGCAGAGGGTTTTGCCAAAGAGTGCGCTGTAGTAACCCATTATAGATTACAGTCGGATCCCGATAATAAAGGTAAGCTTAGAGTAGACCCAAATGCTAAACTTGAAGAAGAACTTGTTGTTAGACCAACCAGCGAAGCGATAATTTGGAATACATATAGAGGATGGATTCAAAGTTATAGAGATTTGCCAATTTTGGTAAACCAATGGGCAAATGTTGTACGCTGGGAAATGAGAACCAGATTATTTTTAAGAACAGCTGAGTTTTTGTGGCAAGAGGGACATACAGCCCATGCAACCAAAGAAGAGGCGATTGCCGAGACTATACAGATGAATAACGTCTATGCTCAGTTTGTTGAGAATTTTATGGCGATACCTGTTATTCAAGGTATAAAAACAGAGAGTGAACGCTTTGCTGGTGCCGAAGATACCTATTGTATAGAAGCCTTAATGCAAGATGGAAAAGCTCTACAAGCTGGGACATCGCACTTTTTAGGACAAAATTTTGCTGAAGCTTTTGATGTTAAATTTACTAATAAAGAAGGAAAACTAGATTATGTTTGGGCCACGTCTTGGGGAGTTTCTACGCGATTGATGGGTGCTTTAATTATGACGCATAGCGATGATAAGGGTTTGGTGTTACCACCTAATCTGGCTCCGCATCAGGTAGTGATAGTTCCTATTTATAAAAATGAAGAACAGTTTGATGCTATAAAAAAAGTAGCAGACCAAATAATTAGTGATTTAAGAGAATTAAACATAAGAGTAAAATTTGATGCTAGAGACACATTGCGTCCTGGTGCGAAATTTGCACAGCACGAATTACAAGGTGTGCCACTTAGAATTGCTATTGGGCCAAAGGATTTAGAAAACGAAACTGTAGAATTAGCTCGAAGAGATACTTTTACTAAAGAGACTGTAATTTTAGATAGAGTTAATGTAGTTGTTGAAGATTTGCTTGAGGAAATTCAAGAGAGTTTATTCAACAAAGCTTTAAGTTTTAGAAATTCTCATATTACAGAGGTCAATAGTTTTGAAGAGTTTAAAAAAGTGCTAGAAACGAAATTAGGTTTTGTTTCCGCTCATTGGGATGGCACGGCAGAAACTGAGCAAAAGATAAAGGAGCTAACAAAAGCAACTATTAGATGCATACCTTTAGACAATAAAAAAGAAGAAGGAAAGTGCGTGTTTACTGGTAACCCATCCAATCAGCGCGTATTGTTTGCCAAGGCATATTAAAAATTTTTTAAAAAAAATTAATTAGTTGTTGCAACATTTAAAAATAGTTGTATTTTTGCATCCGCAATGGAAACATTGTTGGTTCATTAAATAAATAAATAACCAAATGGCCCGTTCGTCTATCGGCTAGGACGCCAGGTTTTCATCCTGGTAAGAGGGGTTCGATTCCCCTACGGGCTACAATTTTTAATTAGAAAAAATAAAATGGCAAATCATAAGTCAGCATTAAAAAGAATTAGAAGTAGCGAAAAAAAAAGAGTGCTAAACAGATATCAGCATAAAACTACGCGTAATGCTGTAAAAAAATTACGTGAGTTAACAGATGCTAAGGAAGCACAAAACATGTTACCTTCGGTAATTAGCATGATTGATAAGTTGGCTAAGAAAAATATTATACACTCTAATAAGGCTGGCAATTTAAAGTCTCAGTTAACTAAACATGTTGCCGCATTATAATTGCAAAATTAATTTATATTAAAAGTCTTCCGATGGGAAGACTTTTTTGTTTGCAATATACCAAGCAGTATTAAAGAACATAAAAAAAGCTTAGAATCTAGATTTCAAAGCTTTTTTAGGTTTATAAAGATTTTAGAGTTAATCTGTTATCCGTTCATAGAAATAAGAAACTCTTCATTATTTCTCGTTTGCTTAAAACGATCATTTATAAATTCCATGGCTTCAACAGGGTTCATATCTGCGAGATATTTTCGCATAACCCACATTCTTTGAATGGTGTTATCATCTAGTAATAAATCATCTCGTCTTGTGCTAGATGATGTAAGATCTATAGCAGGGAAAATACGACGGTTAGAAATCTTACGATCTAACTGTAATTCCATATTACCAGTACCTTTAAACTCTTCAAAGATAACTTCGTCCATTTTAGAACCGGTTTCTGTTAATGCCGTTGCAATAATGGTTAAAGAACCACCATTTTCGATATTACGAGCAGCACCAAAGAAACGTTTTGGTCTATGTAAAGCATTTGCATCAACACCACCAGATAAGATTTTACCAGAAGCAGGTTGTACGGTATTATATGCTCTTGCTAAACGAGTAATAGAATCTAATAAAATTACAACATCATGTCCACACTCTACTAAACGTTTTGCCTTTTCTAAAACAATATCTGCAATTTTTACGTGCTCGTGAGCTTCCTTATCAAAAGTAGAGGCAATAACTTCACCACGTACATTACGTTGCATGTCTGTTACTTCCTCAGGTCTTTCATCAATAAGTAATATCATTTGATAAACTTCAGGGTGATTAGCAGCTATTGCATTAGCCACGTCCTTGAGTAACATGGTTTTACCAGTTTTTGGTTGAGATACAATCATGCCACGTTGGCCTTTTCCTATAGGAGAAAACAAATCCATGATTCTTGTAGAAATTGTGCTTTGTCTTTCTGCTATGTTAAATTTTTCTTTTGGGAAAAGTGGAGTTAAGTGCTCAAAAGCAACACGATCTCTAACTACGTTTGGATCTTGTCCATTGATTTTACTCACCTTAATAAGAGGGAAATACTTTTCACCTTCTTTAGGTGGTCTTACATGGCCAAGTACTGTATCACCTTTCTTTAAACCAAATAAACGTATTTGTGATTGCGATACATAAATATCGTCAGGCGAGGTTAAGTAGTTATAGTCAGAAGATCTTAAGAATCCATAACCATCTTGCATAATATCTAAAACGCCTTCACTTTCAATAATGGCATCAAACTCAAAATCTGGTTCGCGATAACGGTTTCTGTTATCCTTATTACCATTATTTTTTTGGTTGTTGTTATTGTTATTTCGGTTTTGTCTATTATCGTTTTTCTGATTGCCGTTAGAGCGTCTATTGTCGTTTTTACGATCATTAGACTTATTATTGTCTTGGCGCTGAGTATTCTGCTCGTCTTTATTCGACTTTTGATCTTGATCCTTTTGGTCTTCTTTTTTATCCGAAAACTCTATAGATTTTTGTTCGTTATTATCTTTTGGTTTTCTCTGTACTCTAGCTCTTTTTGGTTGAGGCTTATTTTGTTTTTGCTCTGGCTTTTGGTTAGAGTCTGTTTCAACTTTTGCTTTTACTGCTTCCGGATTTGCAGCTTGATAATCTAAGATTTGATATACCAAGTCTAGCTTTTTCATTGAGCGATACTTAGGTACATTGAGTTGTTTAGCTATATCCTGTAATTCAGGAAGCTTTTTAGCTTTTAACTGTGAAATTTCAAACATTCGTATGTTATATAATGTATTACAATTTGATATTATTAATTCAAAATTTTCTAAATGAAATAAAAAGAAAAAAAGTGAAATTAATCTGGAAGATAGAATGATGCTTTTCAGTAATTTGCTTCATTCTATTGCAATAATACAATTTTATTTTAAAACAATTTCTATCTTTTTAAAAAATAAACTACTAATTTTGCCAAGCAATTTTTAATTGAAGATATGATTCAACGTATACAAACACTTTATTTATTTTTATCTGTAGTTATTTCTGCAGGACTAATATTTGTGTTTTATCTGTGGACTAACACTGAGGATACGAAAGTTTTTGCAACAGATAATTATTTGTATTTGGGCTTGTTTTTAGCGTCGGCTTTATTATCTTTAATCTCGATTTTTAGTTTTAAAAATAGAAAGTCTCAATTTGTAATGGGACGAGTTAATATAATATTAAACTTTATTTTACTAGGAATCTTTGTATATCAATCTCTAAATTTATCTGGAGAGACGAATGTTTCTGAGAAAGGTATTGGGATTCTTCTTCCTATTTTTTCTATTGTGTGTTTAGTCTTGGCAAACAAGGCTATTAAAAAGGACGAAGATCTTGTAAAATCTGTAGATAGATTACGATAGAACCTAAAATCTTAGTAGTATTAGTGCGAAAAACCCAGACGCTGCCGTCTGGGTTTTTCATTTTTTATCTATCAAATTCTATAACTTCTAACTCTTTAATTTGTTTACCATCAATTTTAAATCTCAGCATTGTTCTTTTTTGATGGAATCCATGTTTGCCAACAGCGCCTGGATTCATGTGTAGTAGATTCAATTTCTTATCTGGAATCACCTTTAGTATGTGAGAATGACCACATATAAATAAATCTGGAGGATTATTTTGAAGTGTTTCTCTAACCCGACCATTATATTTAGGAGGATAACCACCAATGTGTGTTATCCAAACATCAACATCTTCACATTTAAAACGCAGATTCAAGGGGAATTCAGCTCTTGCTTTGGTGTCATCAATATTACCATAAACGGCTTTTAATGGCTTATGCTTCCTTATTTCATCAGTTACTTTTAAGTCTCCGATATCACCAGCATGCCAAACTTCATCGGCTTGCATTACATATTTAATAATAGTGTCATCAATGTAACTGTGTGTATCTGATAAGAGGAGTATCTTTTGCATTAAGATAATATTGTGATTTTAACTACCGATTCTATGTATCTTTGTGATCTAAAAAGCAAAAATAGCCAATCTTTTGAGATATTTTTTAGAGTTATCATACAATGGTAAAGCCTATCATGGTTGGCAAAATCAGCCAAACGCTATTTCGGTACAAGAAGTTATAGAAAAAGCACTGAGTACTATTTTAAAAGAAACTATCCATATTGTTGGTGCAGGTAGAACAGATGCAGGTGTGCACGCATCCCAAATGTATGCTCATTTTGATTTTGAAGGCGACTTTAAAGAAAAAGATCTTACTTATAAGTTAAATTCCTTTTTACCTAAGGACATTGCAATACATGATATCTTTGAGGTTAAACCAGAATCTCATGCCAGATTCGATGCTTTAAGTAGAACGTATCATTACAGAGTTTCAACATTAAAAAATGTATTTGATTACGATTATTCATATCAAATGCATTTACCTTTAGATGTTGATGCCATGAACAAGGCTTGTAAAATTTTATTTGAGTATAAAGACTTTCAATGCTTTTCTAAGAGTAATACAGATGTAAAAACCTATAATTGTAATATTATGGAAGCGTTCTGGACTCAAAATGATGATGAACTCTTCTTTACCATAAAAGCTAACCGGTTTCTACGAAATATGGTTAGAGCCATTGTTGGTACTATGGTAAATATTGGTTTAGGGAAATTAAAACCTGAAGATTTACATCAAATAATCGCATCAAAGGATAGAGGCAATGCAGGATTTTCAGTTCCTGCACATGGACTATATTTGGTAAATATTGAATATCCTGAAGCAATTAAAATTTAATAAGCATTTATAGAGCTAATTTTGGCTTACGATGGCAGAAAAAAATAAAAAGAAAATATTTGACACAACGCTTTTTAAGCGTTTATTGGATTATATAAAACCTTACAAAACAGTATTTATAATCTCTTTGATTTGTGTTATTGGTTTGGCTGTTTTTGGTGCGTTAAGGCCAAGGATTTTAAAGGATGCAATAGATATTAAAATAGCCAATAAAGAGTATAGTGGTTTTGTGTTTTACATGGGTATTATGCTTGTGCTTCTTGTTTTAGAAGTTGTATCTCAGTTACTATTTATTTATTACGCAAGTTGGTTGGGTCAATCAGTTGTAAAAGATATTCGTGTCAAACTTTTTAAGCATATCCTAAAGCTTAAAATGACTTATTTTGATAAGTCGTCTGTTGGTGTTTTAATAACCAGAGCTGTAACAGACATGGAGCGTATTGCGGATATTTTTGGGCAAGGACTATTCATGATTTTTAGTGATATTCTAAAAATGTTGGTTGTGGCGATTTTTATGGCATTTATCAACTTAAAATTGAGTTTAATTGTTTTTGCAACGATGCCTGTAATTATTGTTGCTACTAAGATTTTTCAGAAGTATATGAAGAGAGCTTTTGAAGATGTACGAACTGAAGTCTCCAACCTTAATTCTTTTGTGCAAGAGCGTGTTACCGGAATGAAAATTTTACAGCTGTTTACACGAGAAGCTACTGAATACAAAAAGTTTAAAGAAATAAACGAACGTCATAAAAAAGGCTGGTTAAAAACCGTTTGGTATAATTCTATTTTCTTTCCAGTAGCTGAGTTTGTGTCTTCGCTTACTATGGCCTTGGTAATTTTAGTTGGAGGATTTACAGCTATAAACCAAGGTGCAACCACAACCTTGGGTGATTTGATTTCGTTTACAATGTTTATCCCTATGCTTTTTAGACCATTGTATCAAATTGCCAATAAATTTAATACGCTGCAAATGGGAATGGTTGCTGCAGATCGTGTATTTAGAGTGTTAGATACAACCTCTAATATAGATGATTTTGGTACAATTGAAGCCAATCATTTTAAAGGTGCAATTGAGTTTGATAATGTTAGATTCTCTTATGTTAAGGATGAAGAAGTTTTAAAAGGCATTTCTTTTAATGTAGAAGCAGGTGAAACAGTGGCTATCGTAGGTGCTACAGGAGCCGGAAAATCTACAATCATCAACTTATTGAATCGTTTTTATGAAATAAATTCTGGACATATAAGAATTGATGGTACAGACATAAAGGATATGACCCTAAGCTCATTACGTAACCAGATCGCAGTCGTATTGCAAGACGTATTTTTGTTTGCGGATACCATTCTAAATAACATTACGCTTAATAACGAATATATCACAGAAGACGATGTTGTTACTGCAGCTAAAGCTATTGGTATACACGACTTTATAACAAGCCTACCAGGTGGATATCATTACAACGTAAAAGAACGTGGTGTTATGCTCTCTTCTGGTCAGCGTCAACTGATTTCGTTTTTAAGGGCTTACGTCACTAATCCAAGTATTCTAATTTTGGATGAAGCTACTTCTTCTGTAGATTCATACTCAGAGCAATTAATACAAGATGCTACAGATACAATTACCAAAGGAAGGACATCTATTGTTATTGCACATAGATTAGCGACTATTCAGCAGGCTGATAAAATTATTGTCATGGATGCTGGTCAAATAGTTGAGATAGGAACACACAAATCTTTACTTAAGAAGAAAGATGGTTATTACAAAAATCTTTATGAAGTTCAGTTCTTAAAGGCTGAGGCAGTTTAATTAATTGTATCTTTTATTGTTTTGGTAGCTTCAATTTCAGCTCTTTTGGATTCTATCATAGCGTCCAATGACCCATTATAATACATTATAATGGTAGATGCTATTGTTATAATGACAAATAGTACGATTAGAATACCAATAAATAGAAGAGATCTAAGTAGTATTTGGGTAAAACTAAGACCGTAAACACGTTTAAGGCAGTATGTAAAATATAAAACCATAATTGGTATCGTAAGCAATCCAAATGCTTCAAAAGATATTAGTTTAGTGGGTACTAACGCAACTGTTAAGATGGCGATACATATAGATAGTTGTGCTTGGCCGTACAAAAAAATAACAATTAATTCCGTGTAATTATATGTTTTTATACCCATAAAAGTAAGCCTCGCGATTAAGGCATAGATTGGTATATATAACATCATTATAAGTGACTGATAGTCGGTCATAAAACTATATGTAGAATCAAAGACAGCTTGCTGCGTTTTACCGATTTCTGTATTTAAATCGTAAAGTGAAATCTCAGTCTGAAATTGCTTCAAGACATAAATTTGTAGACCAGACAAAGTAATGGCTAAGGCAAAATAGCTGATAACGTTTACGTACTTTTTTCTGGTGCCATTTATATAACCAACAATAACATCTTCTGGTTTTTTAAAAAGCTGAATAAAAGTTTGGAGCAGCTTGTTGTCGTAATTAAAAAAGGTTTCACTAAGATGTGTAAATAAGTTTTTTAAGGTAAGTCTGTTACGGATTACTTTTCCACCACAACGACTGCAATAATCATATTGCTCTTTTAACTCGGTATTACAGTTTTTACAATTCATTGATTAAGAATTTGCTGAACTACTAAAATTATAATAACCAATACCATTAAGAATAATATTGACACCATATAAATAATCATTGTGATTAAGAATTTGGCCAAAGTATTCACAAAGCTTTCTCTAAATATACGCTTGAGTACATAGAATAAATATAGGAACGTAGGTAACGTAAGTATGGTGGAAACAATTAGATAGTTTAAACCAAATAGTAAAAATAAAATGCTAAAAAAAGCTGTAATTATAATAATTTGGGCAGAGTAGTATAGGTTTAATACAAGATGTTCAGTGTAATTATATTTTCTATTGCCAGTAACATAGTATGCTAGCCATGAGCCTAGAGCAGATAGAGGAACTGTTAAGATATAAATAAGGCCTTGGTATTTTGTAAACATGTCGTATTCTATACCAGCAAAAGGGTTGTTTTCTTGTCCTGGTAGATTTTGAACACCTTCAATAAATTCAGTATTAAACCCAATAACATCTTTAAAAAAAGTAGTCATTAAAAACACCTGAATACCAGCAAGAGTTAAGGATACAGCGAAGTATTGTAATACATCAATATATTTTTTCCTTGTACCCTCAATATAATTGACTATAACTGATTCTGGTTGTTTAAAAAGATCAATAAATGTTTTTAAAAACTTGTTGTCTAAAGAAATAAACTGCTCATTTATTTGGTTTGCAATAATCTTTGGTGTTAAACGGTTTTGAATCACTTTTGCACCACACTCATCACAATACTTTTGTGTATCCCTTAGAGCTTTATGACAATTTTTACAATTCATTACTTAGTTTAAGTCTTCTTTAATCTTTTTTACAAGATCATCAGTGTCTTTAAACATTACAAATTCACCATTTTTAATATATGATATTTGTCCTGTTTCTTCACTCACAGCAATGGCAAGTGCATCTGTTTTTTCAGTAATACCTATGGCAGCTCTGTGGCGCAGGCCAAAACGTTCTGGTATGTGTTTTTCGTTATTAACCGGTAAGATAACACGTGTTGCTTTTACTACGTTTTTGTCAATGATAATAGCACCATCATGCAGTGGGCTATTTTTAAAGAAAATACTTTCTATAATGGGTTGCGAGACTAAAATATTGGTGTCGTCACCAGTATTGGTTAAGAAATCTAAATTGTTGTTGCGTTCTATAACAATTAATGCTCCAGTATTGGTAGCGCCCATTCTATTGCAGGCGTTGATAATAGCTTCGACATCGGTAGAAGTCTGATTTTCGTTTTTAAGAAATTTAAAATTTTTAAAAATTCCTTTTTTGCCTCCAATATTGGTTGAGCCTACAAGTAGTAAAAATTTTCGTATTTCTGGCTGAAAGACCACGATAAGTGCAATAATACCAACTTTCATAAACCCGTCAAAAATGCTGTAAAGCATCTGCATTTGTAGGTAGTCTGTAAGTCTCCATGCAAAATAGATGATAAGAATACCAATAAAAATATTGATAGCCACAGTGCCTTTTACAAGCTTATAGATGTAATAGAGTAGAATAGCCACAAGGAAAACATCTACAAAATCTATAAATCTAAATTCCCAAAGTTGAAGGTTTTCCAAGGTTAGTGCTTTTTGCTAATTTAATAATTTATTACAACTAGGTGCATTAGACCTAACAGGTTTTTAAAACCTTGTAGGTCTTTTTTATGTTAATAAATGAATTCAAAAGGACTAACAATAATATCCTCTCTTTCTATTTGTGATAATTCTGATTTGATAGAAATGTAATCTTGAAATGTTAGTGATTCATCAAAATATAAATCTAGCGAAAATCCAAGGGCCACTATTGGAAATTCTGTCTTAGGAATCTCACTTATATAATCAGAAAATGTGAGTAATCTATTTTTATATTCGATAGTTTTATCTCTGTCAAAAACTACAGATATAGTGATATATGCATGCTCAACAAAACCTTTTTTATACAAATCGTTTGAAGGTTCTAAAATTTGAAGATTTAAAGAGTCATTTGTTATGTCAACATATTTGTAATTCACATCAGTAAACTCTAAAAACCCCAAATTCTTAATACTTGTATCATTACAAGTAAAGTAATTCTTTGCATCTTCATTTTTGTGCATCGATTCTTTTTTACGTTTGTTTTGCAGATATTGAATATGAGGAATAGCCTGCCTCAAAGTTAAGCGCCTGTCTACATTAACTAACCAGTTTGTAGTGCCAATAAGATTTTTTCTATTGAAAAGGGTAGAGTCTGGTTGGGTTTCGTCATAAAAAATATAAACAGGTGAAACATCTAAAACTTCTGTGACTTCAGCATTTTCAATTTCAGGTAGCAGCAGTACGCGTTCATTGTTGCAGCCTAAAAAAGTAGTTATTGCTAAGACATATAATAACTTTTTCATTTAGTTCTTAATTAATTTATTAAACAATATCACACACTCAACAGCTTCCTTTACATCGTGCACTCGTAAGATTTTTGCACCTTTTTGCAAAGCCACCATGTGTAATGCGGTTGTGCCATTAAGTGCGTTTTCAGAAGTTGTATTTAATGTTTTGTAAATCATAGATTTTCTAGAGACACCTGCTAAAATGGGTTTGTCCACAATTTGCAATAACTCCATATTGTTGAGGAGCTCGTAATTTTGTTCTGTTGTTTTAGCAAAACCAAAACCAGGATCTATAATAATATCGTTGATTTTTGCAGCATGCGCTATTGCAATACGTTCGGCAAAATAGCTGTTAATGTCTTTAATTAAATCGTCATAATCGGTTTGTTGCTGCATGGTTTTAGGATTTCCTTTCATGTGCATCATAATGTACGGTACACCTAGTCGCCCAACAGTTGCAATCATGCTTTGGTCCAAATATCCAGCAGAAATATCATTGATGATTGCAGCGCCAGCTTCAATACTTTGTTTGGCAACTTCACCTCTAAATGTGTCAATAGAAATTAGAGTTTCAGGATAATGTTTCAGAATAAGTTTTACAACAGGCACCACACGATTTACTTCTTCAGTTTCACTAACATTATCTGCACCAGGGCGTGAACTATAACCACCAATATCTATAAAAGTAGCTCCTTCGTTCAGCATGGTTTCAACCTGATTTAAAATAGATTGTTCATCTTTATATTGTCCGCCATCATAGAAAGAATCTGGTGTAACGTTGAGAATTCCCATCACCTTGGGTGTAGAGATGTCTATAAGTTGGCCTTTGCAGTTTATGGTCATGCTAGAGTTATAAAATTTCATTTTAAAAAAGCCAAAGTTAACATATTCATAAACTTTTAAGTCCGAAATAAATCAATGGAGACAGAACTTTGAACTTTAAACTAAATAAGCGAAATTTACAGAAATTTTTACGGAATTATATGCAAGATACATCAAAACAATACGATGCTGTTATAGAAAAGTGCAGATCGCTTTTTGTTAATAAAATGAGCGATTATGGAAGTGCATGGAGGATTTTAAGATTACCGTCGCTTACTGATCAGATTTTTATAAAAGCACAACGTATTAGAAGTTTACAAGAAAATGATGTTAGAAAGGTGGATGAAGGAGAAGTAAGTGAGTTTATAGGTATTATAAACTACTGTGTTATGGCATTAATTCAGTTAGAAAAAGGTGTCGTAGAACAACCAGATCTGGAGACGGAAGAAGCTACGGAGCTCTATGACGAAAAAATTGCACTCACCAAAGAATTAATGATGAACAAAAATCACGACTATGGTGAAGCTTGGAGAGATATGCGTGTAAGCTCGTTGACCGATTTAATATTACAAAAGCTATTGCGCGTAAAGCAGATTGAAGATAATGCAGGCAAAACCATTGTAAGTGAAGGTATAGATGCTAATTATCAAGATATGATAAATTATGCTGTTTTCGCCATGATTCATCTTGGTGAAGGTGAATAAATTCCAAATTACAAAAACTAAATTCCAAAAGATTTGGGAAATGATAAGATTTATAATTTAGAAATGAGAACTTTTGTTTTTGCAAGAGATTGTCGTTTTTTGGTTCGAGATTTAAAGAGTACAATTTCTAATATTGAAGATGGTAAACAATTGGTAAAATCTTCTGGTTCTGTTGGAGCAAATTATATTGAAGGAAATGAAAAACTCGGTGATAAAGATTTAAAGTTTAGATTAAGAATCGCAAGAAAAGAAGCTAAGGAGAGTGAATATTGGTTAAGACTATTGAAAGAGTATAACGAAAGCGAAAACGATAGGATTGAAAATTTAAGAAACGAAGCTAATGAAATTAGAAAAATACTCTCGGCTATTATTAATAAGTTAAAATAAAAGAAAAAGTTTAATTTTAATTATTTGTTTGGAATTTAGTTTTTGATTTTTGGAATTTAATATTTATGAAATACATCACACACATAAGCAGAATATTCGTTGGAGTTTTATTTATAATCTCAGGATTTATAAAGCTTAACGACCCATTAGGGTTTTCTTATAAACTGCAAGAGTATTTTGGAGCAGACGTGCTAAATATGGAATTTATGATTCCATATGCCTTATTGCTTTCTGTTTTTGTGGTAGTCTTTGAAGTTGTTTTAGGTGTGTTTTTACTCATTGGTTACAAACCAAAATTTACAGTTTACAGTTTGTTGGCAATGATAGTTTTCTTCACATTTTTAACCTTTTATTCAGCATATTTTGATAAAGTTAAAGACTGTGGTTGTTTTGGCGATGCATTAAAATTAACACCATGGGAAAGCTTTACTAAAGATGTTATTTTATTAGTGTTGATATTGATTTTGGTAAAAGGTTTAAGGCATATACAACCGCTATTTACTAAATTACCAACTACTGTTATAGCCTTACTCAGTTTTATTGTGTCTTTATGGTTTGGTTACCATGTATTAATGCATTTACCAGCTATAGACTTTAGAGCTTACGCCATTGGTAAAAATATACCAGAGCAAATGGAAATTCCAGAAAATGCTGCAAAACCAGTTTTAGAATACACGTGGACGTTTAATATCGATGGCGAGAAACAGGAATTTGTGACTAACGGAAGTTATCCAGAAGTTGATGGTGAGTATGTAGGTGTTGAAACTAAGACGATTGATGAAGGTTATGTGCCACCAATTCAGGATTTTTCTATTGAGTCTGAAGATGAAGACCTAACAACTTATTTCATGGAAAAGGATAAGTTGGTCGTAATCGCAATGTATAATATTGCTGCATCTGAAACTGATGGAGTAGCTAAATTAAAAGCCTTTACAGATAGAGCTACTAAAAAAGGCTACACAGTGATAGGTCTGACCTCTTCTGGTGCGTATGAAAAAGAAAAGGTGAAACAAGATTTTGACCTTAATTTTGATTTTTACTTGTGTGATGAAAAAGTGATAAAGACCATAGTGCGAGCGAATCCTGGTGTTGTTCTTTTAGAAAGGGGTACGGTTGTTAATAAAGCACATTGGAATGATATTGAAGATGTAAATTTATAATTTGATAAGATACTTTGTAAATAAACTGTTCTATGCATTCATCACCTTATTAGGTGTTGTTACAGTTATTTTCTTTTTATTTACAATTCTTCCTGGTGATCCTGCAAAGATGATGTTGGGTCAAAATCAATCTGCCGAACAAGTAGAAGCAGTAAAAAAGAAATATGGTTTCGATAAGTCTTTAGGAACGCAGTTTTTGTATTATTTAAATGACTTATCTCCAATTTCATTTCACTCTAATAATTCAGAAGATTACACGTATTTAAGTACTAATAAGTATAATGCGGCAAAATTATTTACAATCAGAAATACTACGACGGTTGTAAAAACACCTTACTTAAGAGAATCTTTCACCAAACAAGGTAAAAAAGTAACAGATGTTATTGGTGAAACTATTCCAAACACCTTTGTTTTGGCAGTTTCAGCAATTATTATTGCTATAATTCTTGGAATTATCTTCGGAATTATTTCAGCGTTATATAGAGATACTTGGGTGGATAAAACCATACAAGTTTTAAGCACGTTTGGTATGAGTGTACCTTCTTTTTTTAGTGCTATTCTTTTTGCATGGTTGTTTGGTTTTGTGTTGCACAAATACACCAATCTAGAAATGACAGGAAGCCTGTATGAATTAGATGATTTTGGTGAAAAAATGACCATAAAATGGAAGAATCTAATTTTGCCTGCCATTGTTTTAGGTATTCGTCCCTTAGCTGTCGTCATTCAGCTAATGCGTAATTCGCTATTAGACGTAATGAGTCAAGATTACATAAGAACCGCAAGAGCAAAAGGGTTAAGCGAGTTTAAATTGATAAAAAATCATGCTGTTAAAAATGCATTAAATCCAGTGGTTACGGCAATTTCAGGATGGTTTGCATCGATGCTTGCTGGTGCCGTTTTTGTTGAGTATATTTTTGGATGGAATGGGCTTGGAAAAGAAATAGTTAATGCTTTAAACACTCTAGATTTACCAGTAATAATGGGTTCTGTTTTGGTTATTGCTATTGTCTTTATAACCATTAATATTCTTGTAGATTTAGTCTATGCATGGTTAGATCCTCGCGTTAAGCTATCTTGATAATTAACTGACTATTATCAACTAGCATTGTGCTTTAAAAGCTTATTTTTGTATACTTCAAACTAAAGTAAAATCAATTTATAAAATCATGAGAAAACATATTGTTGCCGGTAACTGGAAAATGAATAACGGATTAATTCAAACCAAAACCTTAATTACAGAGTTAAAAAAACAAGAAAAATCGTCTGATGTAGAGGTAATGATTGCACCAACATTTACCAACTTATGGCATGCTTTTGAAGCAACAAGACAATATGATATAGAAGTGATTGCCCAGAATATGCACTTTGCAGAAAATGGTGCATATACAGGTGAGATTAGTGCAGGTATGCTAAAAAGTATTGGTATTAAATCAGTGATTCTCGGGCATAGTGAGCGCAGAGCTTATTTTAACGAAACAGATGCAGCTCTAGCTAAAAAAGTTGATGCAGCATTAGCTAATGATATGCGAGTGATTTTTTGTTTTGGTGAAGAATTATCTGACCGCAAAGCAGGTAATGAGGAAACTGTTGTAGAAAACCAAATAAGAAACGCACTGTTTCATTTAGACGCAAATGCCTTCAAGCATATTGTTTTAGCTTATGAGCCTGTTTGGGCAATAGGTACAGGAGAAACTGCTACACCAGACCAAGCACAAGATATGCATGCATTTATTAGAAAAACTTTAGCTGAAAAATATGGTAACGACGTTGCAGACGAAGTTTCAATTCTTTATGGTGGAAGTGTAAAGCCAAACAATGCTAAGGAAATTTTCTCTAAGCCAGATGTAGATGGTGGACTAATTGGAGGCGCCTCTTTAAAGGCAGAAGATTTTTTTGCTATAGTGAACGCGTTTTAAATGAACAACACTATATATATAGGCTACGAATTTAAAGTAGAACCTCTTCAGCCAGCAACAGAAATTTTAATTGCAGAGCTTGGCTATGCAGGTTTCGAAAGTTTTGTAGAACACTCAGAAGGTGTTACTGCGTATATTCAAAAAGACGATTGGAATGCTTTTATACTAGAAGATATACAAATTTTAAACTCTGAAGAATTTGAGATTACCTATGAGTTTAATGAGATAGAGCAAACCAACTGGAATGCAGAGTGGGAGAAGAACTTTAAGCCTATAGTCGTCGATGATTTAGTTACTGTGCGTGCACCATTTCACGATAAACCTAGTACTAAATACGATCTTATTATTGAACCAAAAATGAGTTTTGGTACAGGTCATCATGAAACCACACATATGATGATTCAACATATTTTAAAGAACGATTTTGAAAATAAATCAGTTTTAGATATGGGTTGTGGCACTGGTGTATTAGCGATTTTAGCTGAGAAAGTTGGAGCAACAAAGTTAGATGCTATAGATATAGATAATTGGTGTTATCTCAATAGTTTAGAGAATGTAGAACGAAATGATTGTAAAAATATTTCGGTTTATGAAGGTGATATAAAACTGTTAGAAGGAAAGCAATACGATACAATTATTGCAAATATTAATAGAAATATTCTATTAGCAGATATACCTATGTATATTAAATGCCTAAGCAGTAATGGTGAATTATATTTAAGTGGTTTTTACGAAGAAGATATACCGAAGCTTGAAGATTTATGTAATAAGCACCTGTTAAAATTGAAAGAAACAATAAAAAGAGGTGATTGGGTATCATTAAAATTCATAAATTAGTAACAAGAAATTGTCCGCTTGAGGGGATGCACTGAGCATGTCGAAGTGGGACTTTAGGGGTGTTTTCAAAAACCTTTTTAAAAATTAGATACAATTATATAATTATATGACGAAAGAAAAATTATCAGAAGAATTACTCCTCGAAGAAGAAGTGCTAAAACAAAATGAGATTGTTTTATTTAATGATGATGTGAATACCTTTGATCATGTAATAGATACACTTATTTATGCCTGCGATCATGTACCAGAGCAAGCAGAGCAATGTGCAATAATAGTGCATTATAAAGGAAAGTGTACTGTAAAGACAGGCTCTTACGATGATTTAAAACCGCGTTGCTCTAAACTGTTAGAAGCTGGTCTTAGTGCGGAAATAGTATAAAAAAGAAATCCCTCAAGCGAGGGATTTTTTATTTAGTCATTCTTCCGACAGCGCAACTTACAAACGATTTTGCTTTTTTAGGTAAAGAGTTTTGTTCACCTACCATTGGGTATCCTAAATCTGAAAGTTTTGTTTTTGCAGCTTCAAACGCTTCATCATTATTATGATTAAAGCTTACTTCATCTGTATCATTGTTAACTGAAACATCAGATATGTCATCGAGTTTGGATAATTGTGTTAGTATAGTATTAGCACAACCACCATATTTTAGATTTTGTATTTGTATTGTTGTAGTCTTCATTTTGTAATTATTTGCGTTTACAGGTGTTCCATCCAAAAGGAAAATAAAGCGGACAGAAACTAATAAAACTTGTGAGTAAGAAAATGATAGCTAATACCATTAAAACATAAGCCAGTGTACCTTCAATTACATTGAAATAATACAATAAGGCTATAGCAATAGCAATTATAATTCTAATGCCTTTGTCTAAACTTCCCATGTTCTTTTTCATAATAAAAGAGTTTTAAAGTGTTGATGGACAAACAAAATCGGTAGTAGGTAGGTTTGTTTTCTTAATAGCACCAAATCCGCCAGCAATGTCTACCAAATTATGGTAACCTCTTGCTTTTAGTATGGAAGCTGCGATAACAGAACGATAACCACCAGCACAATGTACATAATAGGTTTTATCCTTATCTATTTGATCCATTTGATTGTTGATATAATCTAGTGCAAAATGCTGAGCATTTTCTAAATGCATGCTTTTATATTCACCATCTTTACGAACATCTAAAACATTTAATTCTGATGTATTTGCTCTTTTTTCAAATTCTTCAGCAGAGATAGATTCTAAAGAATCGATTTCTTTTCCTGAGGCTTCCCATGCGTCTATACCACCTTCAAGATAACCTAAGGTATTATCGTAACCAACTCGAGATAATCTAGTTACAGCTTCTTCAGACTTACCTTCTGGGACTACTAGTAAAATAGGCTGTTTAATGTCTGTAATTAAAGCACCAACCCAAGGCGCAAACTGTCCGTTTAATCCAATAAATATTGAGTTAGGTATGTGAGCTTTAATATAATCTGATTGTGTTCTTACATCTAAAACCAATGCAGATTCATGATTTGCTAATGCTTCAAATTCTTCTGGTGTTAAGGGGTTGTTTCCGGTGTTAAGAATGTCGTCAAAAGCATCATAGCCCATTTTATTCATCATCGCATTCTTAGCAAAATATTGTGGAGGTGGTGCAATACCATCAAGCACTTCTTCAATAAACTCTTCTCTGGTCATATCTGCACGCAAAGCATAGTTTGTTTTCTTTTGTTCACCTAAAACACCAACTGTTTCTTTACTTAAGTTTTTACCGCAAGCAGAACCAGCACCATGTGCAGGGTACACAATAACATCATCAGCCAAAGGCATAATTTTTTCTCTTAATGAATCATATAACATACCAGCTAAATCACGTTCTGTCAAATCTGATTTTATGGCCAAATCTGGTCTGCCAACATCACCTAAAAAAAGTGTGTCTCCTGAAAATATGGCGTAATCCTTACCGTTTTCATCTTTTAGTAAGTAAGTTACAGATTCTAAGGTATGACCTGGTGTGTGCAGTACTTTTATAGTAATATCACCGAGTTTTAATTCCTCACCATCGGTTGCCGAGTGAATGTTGTATTCTGTTTCTGCACCAGGACCGAAGACGATAGAGGCTCCAGTTTTTTCAGCTAAATCAACATGTCCTGAAACAAAATCGGCATGAAAATGTGTTTCTAAAACATACTTGATTTTGGCATTGTTAGCATGTGCTTTGTCAATATATTGTTGGGTCTCTCTTAAAGGGTCTATTATCGCTACTTCACCTTGAGATTCTATATAATAAGCCCCTTGAGCTAAACATCCTGTGTATAGTTGTTCAATTTTCATATTTTTAAAATTGTATGCATTAAGGCTACCTTAAGCTTTGTTATTGCTCTTTTTTAAATTTACGCTAAATTACAAAAGCAAAGAAAACTATTTTGTGCTATTTGTTACATAGGTTTTAACTTAGTGAGGAAGCCTACGTTTTAAAACACCGTATGCAAAGGTGCCCAATAAAGCGGCGGCAATGACAATGAGTATTGAGAAAGCACCTGTGCCAACTAAAATGTACATGGGTCCTGGACAGGCACCACACAATGCCCAGCCAAGTCCAAAAATACTACCTCCAGCAATATATCTAATAAATCCTTTATCTTTTAATGGTACTCGTAAATAGGTGCCCTTTGTTGTTTTAAGGTGGCTTCGTTTGGCTATTAGAAGTAGAAAAATACCCATAATTACAGCGGTACTAATAATTCCATACATATGAAAAGATTGAAATTTGAACATCTCAAATATGCGGTACCAAGACACAGCTTCAGATTTTACCAATACTATGCCAAAGAATATGCCAACTAGAAAAAACTTTAAAAACTTCTTCATCTTAAAATAGTATTGGAAAGATTAAATGAATCATAATTAGGCCACCAATAAAAAAACCAATTACAGCAATTAAAGAGGGTAACTGTAGACTGCTTAAGCCTGTAATAGCATGCCCAGATGTGCAGCCACCAGCATAGCGTGTTCCGAAACCAACTAAAAATCCTCCTGTAACTAATATAGTAATGCCTTTTATTGTAAATACATTATCCCAAGCAAATAATTCTGGCGGTAAAAGACTTTCTCCTGCATTTTTAAAGCCAAGCTGGTTTAAATCTGAAATAGTTTCTGCACTTAAATTAATATTAGTTGGGTTAGAGAGGACGAAATGGGCAATACATCCACCGATAATGGCTCCAATTACCACAATAAGATTCCATCTTTGGCTTTTCCAATCAAACTTAAAAAAATCAGAATATTTACCAGCGCCACCAATAGCACACATAGTTCTTAAATTAGAAGACATGCCAAAGGTTCTTCCGAAGTAGAGTAGTAAAAACATTACAACAGCAATACACGGACCAGATATATACCATGGCCAAGGGTCTTTAATTAGTTCCATTTATTTTAAAAAATTTTTGAATGTTAAGAGGTGTTGTTTTAAATATACTAAAAGTCTACAACATGTATTTTATTTCTTCCGAGTGTAATTTTTTCTTGCTTTTCAAGTTGTTTTAATAACCTTGAGACTACAACTCTAGAGGTGTGTAAATCTTCTGCAATTTCTTGGTGTGTAATTTCTAAATCTGTAGATGCAGAGAGTTTTACTTTGTCTGTAAGATACTTAAACAATCTCTCATCCATTTTCATAAAGGCAAGAGTGTCTATGGTTTCTAACATTTCATCAAAGCGTATCTGGTAGCTTTGCAGAATAAAGCTTCTCCAGCTTTTGTTAGTATCAAACCAACTTTTCATCTGTTCTAATGGTATCATAATTACCGTTGTGTCATCGTCGGCAATAGCTCTTATTTTACTAACAGATTTAGCCATGCAACAGGTTAGGGACATGGCGCAAGTATCGCCAGATTCTAATACATAAAGTAATAATTCACTTCCGTCAGTATCTTCTCTTAGTACTTTAATATTGCCTTTTATTAAAAGTGGAATATGTCTTAGGTCCTCACCAATATCAATGATAATATCATTTTTTTTGTAGGTTTTAATGGTTGCTACTTCTAATATAGTATTGAGGATTTCCTGGTCAAACAAATAAGAAAAAGGTTCTAAAATATCTTTTGAAATCATGTCTCAAAAATAATCAATTTGAATTTTGAAATAAATAGTTTGGTTGTTTTTTAATAAAAGTTATATATTTGCAGCCCTTTATAAGGCCACGTGGCGCAACTGAATAGCGCATCTGATTACGGCTCAGAAGGTTGCAGGTTTGAATCCTGCCGTGGTCACAAGTTTTTATAGAAAGCAAGCCCTATAGTGCTTGCTTTTTTTGTGTTGGGTGCATATTGTTAAGATTTTACCTTACCTGTTATATCACCAATTTTTATAAGAAATACAATAGGTATCTCCATATTGTAGGTTTTACTCGAAAACTGACTTATATAATCTAAATCCTTGTATTCTTTCTTTAAAACAAGATTTTTAATACCTAAAGAAAACTCGTGTAAATATAGCTTGGCCGTACCACCATCAATTTCTTCGTATTGGCCATGAGCCATAACAGATTGCCAACTATTGTTGTTAAAAATGTCTGCTACAGTCATAGAAACTGATGTCTGTTTTCGCATTGACTCAATTTTGTGCCCATGGCTAGAGTAGCAAATAATATATTTTTCATTAGCATTGTAGTAATATGTAATAGGTACGGTATAGGGTCTATTATTACTTATGTAAGACAAATAGCCTATGTAATTATTCTTTAATACATCAGAGCACCTTTTTTGTTCTAAACTTTTAATCATAATTATAACGTTTGTTTAAAGTTACTAACTAAGTTGTTGCTTTTTAATGATTTTAGTCAGCTTTATGAAGAAAAATATCATAACTGTTAGCTACCTAACATTTTAGGTCTTAGATGAGTTCTAGCTTTGCTTTGTAATATTTAAAAACAATAAGCGATGATTAAAAAAACATTTTTAGGATTACTGGCATTTAGTTTTTTTGCAGTGTCCTGTAGTAGTGATGACGATAATAATACGTCTACAACATCAGATTTAACTCTAAATTTACAAGGATTAGAAGCTTTAGGAAGTGATTATGTTTACGAAGGTTGGATAATTGTAAACGGACAACCAGTAAGTACAGGTACTTTTACTAGTGTTACTTTTCCACAAACATTTCCTGTAAATACTGAACAATTAGATAATGCAACAACATTTGTATTGTCTATTGAGCCAGCTGTAGATCCTGATCCTGCACCAGCAGATACAAAGATACTGGTTGGAGATTTTAATGGAACTATAGCTACAGTTAATACAGATATTGTTGGTGATTTTTCTAATGCTTCAGGTGCATTCTTTTTAAGAACTCCAACAGATGAAATGGGAATGAACAACGGTAATGACGAAAATGGAGTTTGGTTTGGTACACCAGGAATGCCGCCAACTCCTAATTTTGTATTGCCAACATTACCAGCTGGTTGGGCTTACGAAGGGTGGGTAGTCGGAGACTCTGGACCTTTAAGTACAGGCGTTTTCACAGCATTTAACTCTGCTGACAATGCAGCACCATTTAGTGGGCCAGCAGGAGGACCACCAGTACCTGGAGAAGACTTTTTTGAGAATGCACCAACAGGTGAAACATTTCCTCTAGATGTTAGAGGGCGTACTGTGGTAATATCAGTAGAACCAGTACCAGACGACTCACCAGCACCTTTTGTTTTAAAGCCATTAGTTGGTACTGCAGGTAATGAGACTGCACCTGCTACGCACAGCTTAGGTGCTAACTTAGGTTCTTTGCCAATAGGTTCAGTAACCAGAAATTAATGTTATTAAGGAAAATTTACCGCTAGAGCGATAGATTATATTGAGTTTTTTAAAAGGCTGCCTATTGGCAGTCTTTTTTAGTCTAAAGCATTCTTGGTAACATATGCTCGCCAACCTATAATAGCAAGTTGAAATTTACTCGCTTTACTTAGGTCTAATTGCTTCTTAGAGTAACTAGGAAGTATCGCTTTGTTGATTTTTGCAATTACCTTAAAGATATTTCTCCTCATTTTTATTGATTAACAAAAGTTTGATTATCTCTTTTGTATGTTTAATGAGTGATAAAAATAGTAAAACTTATTCTAGAACTAAGTTTTACATGTTTTTTGATTGGTTGTCTTAGAACACCATCGCTGATGCAATGATGTATTGATTGGTTGGGTTTAGAATATCGAAAATATTATATCGATAATCAGTTTTGCTAAAGTCATCATAATTTTTTTGGTTTAGAGGTTAATTATTTGTTTTAAATTCTTGATTGAGTTTTCAATATATATCGACAAACAATAGTCTTCCAAACGTTTTTATAAAAATCGACGAATTTGCATTTAAATTTATAACTAAAAAAATGAAATATATTACTAAAAAATGTGACTTATCTTAAAATAAGTTATTAAATGAAATAATAAATAGCAATTAACCTTTCAAAATTATATGTTTGTAGAAGGTTTTTTAGTCAGTTTTATAAATCGTAGAGGCATTTCATCTTAAAAATGCTCAATTTTTAAGTTTTCATCTTTTTAGTGTTCTTCATTACTGATAATTATCATAGGATTCTTCAGTTGGTTTTTGTAAATAATTTTTAATTAACATCTATAGTCTTTTTTACGCTTATCTTTGGAAAAAATTAGAGTATGAAACGTTTTTTAATAGTTCCAGTAATATTTATATGTCAGATCTCTTGGAGTCAGGTTTTAGTTATTAATGAGTTAGATCCGGATTCGCCAAGTACAGATACAGCAGAATTTGTAGAGTTAAAGTCGCAGACACCAAATTTTTCCACTGATGGTTACATTTTAGTGTTTTTCAATGGGTCTTCAAGTGGTGCAGATTCTAGTTATATGGTAATTGATTTAAACGGTTATCAAACTGATAATAATGGATTATTGGTAATTGGTAGCGAGGGTGTATATCCTTTTCCTCAGTTGTTAATATCAGAAAATGTTATCCAGAACGGAGCTGATGCTGTTGGCATTTATCAGGCTTCAGTAAACGATTTTCCTGAAGGTACTCTCGCAACTCAAGCAAATCTAATTGACGCTATGGTTTATGGAACTAACGATCCCGACGATACGGTGCTAATGGGTTTGTTGGGAGAAACTGTTCAATATAACGATAATGGTACTAATGCTACAGAGAGATCTATTCAACGCTTTGTGGATGGTATGGGAGTAGAGTCTTATTCTGCTGCAACACCAACACCAAGACGTGAAAATGATGGTTCTGGTACAGCTATAAATCCTATTCAGATTTCTGTTGTAGAAACACAATATGATGAAGGTGCTTCTTTTGATATTACTTTTACTGCTGAAGTAAATGTTACTTCAGATTTGAACTTTACAATTAGCCTTAATAATTTTGGTTTTAATACTTCAGATTATACCGGAAATACCAACCTTACTATTTTAAGTGGAACCAATTCAACTTCCACAACCATAACATTAACGGATGACTCTGATGATGAAGGTGATGAAGTGATGCGAATTCAATTTACGGATTTAGAAGAGCCAATTGTTCCTGGCAATAACTTTGTAGAAGTTAGGGTTGTGGACAACGATTTTACAGTTGCAGCATGGGGAACACCAACAAACCCAACAACTGGAATTGTACAGAGTACACAGCCAGATGGGTACTATGACAGTTTAGATGGTTTGTCGGATTTGGCATTAAGACAAGCATTACAAGATATTATTGCAGATCCTAATGTGGTGAGGGCACAAACCTATGCTGATGTCATCGATATTTTAATGGAAGCAGATCAAAATCCAGCAAACAGCAATCAGGTTTGGTTGCTTTACATAGAAGAAGGTAGAGCAAAGCTAGATTTACAAACAGGAAGTAGTAACTCAGGTAAATGGAACAGAGAGCACACATTTCCACGTTCTAGAGGTGGTTTTTTTGATATTGAAGAAGACGAAGTTGCCGATGGTATTGATGTATTTTGGACAACAGAAGCAGACTCGCTTCGCCACGGAAACTCAGATGCCCATGCCCTGAGAGCAGCAGATGCTGCTGAAAACAGTTCTCGAGGAAATCAGCATTATGGACAGTATATTGGTCCAAGTGGAACATTAGGCAGTTTTAGAGGTGATGTGGCGCGAAGTGTATTGTATATGGAAATTAGATATAATGGACTTGAAGTGGTAAATGGATTTCCTACAACAACAGGGCAATTAGGTGATTTAGCAACTCTATTAGATTGGCACAGAAATGATCCGCCAGACGATTTTGAAATGAATAGAAATAACGTGGTGTACACGTGGCAGTTTAACAGAAATCCATTTATAGATCAACCCGATTTGGTGGAGTATATTTGGGGCAATAACGTTGGAGATGTTTGGGATCAGCAACTCAGTGTAGATGAAAATGAATTACAAGGTGTTTCGCTGTATCCTAACCCAACATCTGGAAGATTGTACATAAACACAACCAATGCAGTAAATGTTGAGGTATATTCTGTCGAAGGAAAACGATTAAGACAATATAGTGCTATAGATGGTTACTTGGATTTAGATTTAGCTTCTGGTTTGTATTTGGTAAAACTTGAAACTGAAAAAGGATCTATGACAAAGAAAATTATTGTTGAATAAACAAAGTTTGGGGCATTTTGATAAAATTCGTCAGTTCGAGTGAATTTTTCGATTGAAATAAGAAAAATTAGTATCGAGAATTAGAATTTTAGTGATTAAAAAGTTCTCGACACAATTTTTAAGTTACACTTAGGTATCTTCAAACAAAATATATTTTGTTTTTCATAATCTCAAAATCACCCGAATTGACGCTTTCATTAAACAGTATGTTTAATTAATGACCAGTGTAAAAAAGCCAAACTCAATAACTGATGTTTGGCTTTTTTCGTTTTTATAGATTGATGAAATTTAATCCTTTTTGGTTTTTATAATAATTACTCCATTTTTGGCTTTATCACCATATTTTTCTATCGCAGACTTATCTTTAAGAACTGTTACAGACTCAATATTTTTTGGTTTCATTTTTATAAATTTATCTTTAGAGACTTCCTTATCGTTTACCATAAACAATGGATCCTTACCATTAGATGTTGAAATAAACATGTTTTCGTCGTCATAAGCATTTTGAATAATAATTATATCGTCTTCTTTGGTTATATTCTCATCACTTATCCACACATTGTTTCCGATTTTTTCTTCTAAAATAACCTCAACTTCATCATCATCTTCAGCGATGACCTCTATAGTCTTTGCTCTTTTGTCTTTATCTACAACAACATACATGGTGTCGCCTTTAACTTGGTTAACTTTCTCTTTGCTAATTACAAATACATTGTTACTGTTCCCTGTTTTTTGAATTTTGTGCTTATCTCCATCCTCAGTTTTTATGATGTAAGAATGCTTTTTTGTTTTGTGATCTTTGTTGCTAATAGTAATAGTGCTGTGCTCTTTATCAAAAGCAATGTGTATTGGTTCTATGGCTTCGTCATCAGAGCTTATTTGATATTTGGTACTTGAGTTTTTGGATTTGGCTTCAATTTTTATAGCTCTAATTTCGCCTTTTTTGTTGCGTTTAATTCCTTTTATTTTTATGGTAACACCTTCTTGATTGAGTTTTTCTTTTATGCTTTCTAGTTCAGCATCTGTAGTGTTTTTATTTATAGTTGTTATAATAAACTCTTTTTCCGAAGCTATAGACTCCTGCTTTACTTTTTGTTTTTCAGACTTTTTAGATTTCGGTTTTTCTTCTTTTTTAGTAGAAAGATCCTTATGTTGCATGCCGAGAACTTTCATTTTAGAGATAGCTCTTTTTTGTAGTGCTCTATAGTCAGATTCATTTTGTTTTTTGTCCCTATCAAAATGAAAAGTGGCATTTTGGGGACTGCCTACATAGCCGGCATAATCATCAAAAAACTCTTTGTAAATAATAAAATCTTCAATTGGAGTTTCTGCATTTCCACCACCATAACTACGATTGTAGAATTTTACAAAAATATCAATAAGCTCATTATTTGAGTTTCGTTTTATTTGGCTAAACACTAGCGTTCCTCCTTTGTCCTCAATCGCTTTAGACATGGCTTTTAATTCTGTGTCTGTTGAGTTTTTAGTGACTAAAAACTCAATCGTTTCATTTGTGTTTTTGGTTGTGGTGATTTCGTTTACATACACTTTTTCGGTATTCATACTCATTAATAAACCTGCTAAAAGTGGAAGAATCAATAGATATCTCAACTGTTTTTTCTGATGTGATTTAGATTTGTGTAACATAATGATTCGATTTTTGATTTGTGAATTATAAAAATTATTTGATAATGAATTATTTGTGTTATATATACTGGTTTTTAGTAGTAGATGCTGGTAGGCTTTTTCATTCTTTGTAGTAGCTTGCGTTTCACGATCTGCGATATATTCAAGATTTTGATGCACTTCTTTTTTGTAAAACCATATCAGTGGATTGAACCAAAAGATTACGCATGCTAGTTGAGAAAAAAGAACGTCTAAAGAATGCATTTGGTTAACGTGAACCTTCTCGTGCATTAATATGAGTTCTAATTCTTCGTTACTAAAGTCTTTTGGATTATAAACTATCCATTTAAAAAATGAAAACGGAGAAATTTTGTGATTTACAATAACATAAGTGTAAATACCATCCTTGTCCTTTGGGTTTTTAAGTAGTAGTCTAATAAGTGACCCAAACTGAAATAAAAACTGAAGAAATAAAACGCTAAAACCAATGATGTATAGGATTGGTAGTAATGACATCCAATTAAATGTTTCTTCTATTGTAACAGGTGCTTTATCGGTTGTTGCCTCGCTCACTTGAAATGCAATTTGTGGTGATGCAATAGTTTCAACAGGAATACTAATTGGTATAACAATTAATGGAAATATTAATGCAATGACTAAACCCAGTAACAAAAACCAACGGTTATGGTTAAAAAAAGTTTCTCGTTTTAATAATAGCTGATAACATATGTAGAATATGCAAACAACGGCCGATGCTTTTAATAGATATTCCATGATTACTTTTTGTTTTCTATAATTTCAATTATCTCCTTCAGCTCTTCAACACTAATTTTTTCCTCTTTCGCAAAAAAGGACACGACGTTTTTATAAGAACTGTTAAAGTAGTTCTCAATAGCAGTATTCATAAAACGCTTTTTGTAATCTTCCTTAGATATAATAGGATAGTACTGGTGTGTTTTGCCGTAGGCGTTATAACTCACATACCCTTTTTCTTCCAGATTTCTAATTATGGTTGATAAAGTGTTGTAGTGTGGTTTGTCTGTTTCTATTTCTGCCAATACATCTTTAACAAAAGCTTTTTCTAGCTTCCATAAAATGTGCATTATTTCTTCTTCTTTATTAGTGAGTTTCTGCATCTTAGAAGTATTAAATCATTGATCTTAAACTCAAATATAACTATTTTTATAGTTAAATAACTATAAAAATAGTTATTTAACGAGAAATTTAGTTTTTGTTTGCTTTGAAAATGAAATACTATCTTCGCAATTCTTAAAAGCATGAATTAAATATTTGGGTTGTAGATGAGTGTATTTCTTGTTATAGCAGGCTTAGCATTGTTGGTTGTTGGTGGTGATTTTTTGGTAAGAGCATCTGTGGGATTATCCTTTAAGTTGAAAATCTCTAAGCTTGTTATTGGTATGACAGTGGTGTCTTTTGCAACGTCTGCACCAGAGCTTTTGGTGAGTTTACAAGCCGCTTTTGATGGTATTACAGATATTGCATTGGGTAACGTTATAGGGTCTAATATTGCCAATATAGGCTTGGTTTTAGGTATAACAGCAATTATTTCTCCATTAGTTGTAGATCGCGATTTTTATCGGCTAAATTGGCCAATGATGATGTTGGTATCGTTTGCGCTATATTGTTTTTTGAAGAATGATGGATTGCTTTCTGCATTAGAAGGAGCAGTTCTTTTTATAGCTTTAATTGTATTTTTGGTTATACTTATTAGAAGTTCTAGAAAAACAATAAAGGCAAATTTAGATGAGGTTGACGATGCTTTGGCAGAGGTGTCTAACTTTAAGATTGTGATATGGCTTATTATTGGTGCTGCAGGACTATATTTTGGATCAGAGTGGCTTGTACAAGGAGCAAAAGACCTTGCAAAAGCGGTTGGTATAAGTGACTATGCAATTTCTGTAACGGTTATTGCTATTGGTACCAGTGTGCCAGAATTGGCAGCTTCCGTAATAGCGGCTTTAAAACGAGAGAAGGCCATTTCTTTAGGAAATTTAATTGGCTCTAACATATTTAATATTGCTTCGGTATTGGGTTTAACGGCTGTAATTAAGCCTATTGCCGTAAATCCTGAAACACCAGAAATCTTATCAACTAATATCTTTTGGATGATTGCTTTTGCGGCAATATTGGTGCCGTTAATGCTTATTCCAAAACGATTTGTTATTGGGCGTTACAAAGGCATGTTGTTATTTGGAGCTTACATGGTTTTTATCTTTTTAGCTTTAAAATAGGGTACAAAAAAAAGCTCATAATTATTATGAGCTTTTTTTTGTTTATAAGTAGTGCTATTGATTAAACATCTGCACTTTTTACTGTCTTTACAATTCTGCCTGCTACTTTATAAGGATCTGCATTGGAAGCAGGTCTACGATCTTCTAACCAACCTTTCCAGCCTTTTTCTACAGTAATAATTGGTATACGAATTGAGGCACCTCTATCAGAAATACCAAAGCTAAACTCATCTATAGATTGTGTTTCATGCTCACCGGTTAATCGTTGGTCATTAAATTCGCCATATACTTCGATGTGTTCTTTAACAACAGGTCTAAATGCTTCACATATTTTCTCGTAAGTAGCCTTGTCGCCACACGTTCTTAATGTAGTGTTAGAAAAGTTAGCGTGCATACCAGAGCCATTCCAGTCCATTTCTTTACCTAATGGTTTAGGGTGATATTCAATATAATAACCATATTTTTCGGTTAAACGATCTAATAAATAACGCGCTACCCAAATTTCGTCACCAGCCTTTTTTGCACCTTTTGCAAACAATTGAAATTCCCACTGACCAGAGGCAACTTCTTGGTTAATACCTTCAAAATTTAATCCGGCAGCAATACATAGATCCGCATGCTCTTCAACTAAATCTCTACCGTGAGTATTTCTACCACCTACAGAACAATAATATAAGCCTTGAGGTGCAGGGTAACCACCAACAGGAAATCCTAAAGGTAATTGCGTTTTCTTATCCATAATAAAGTACTCTTGCTCAAACCCAAACCAAAAATCATTGTCGTCATCATCAATAGTAGCTCTACCATTAGAAGGATGTGGAGTGCCATCTGGATTTAAAACCTCTGTCATTACTAGGTAGCCATCCTTTCTGGCAGGATCAGGATAGATTGCAACTGGTTTTAATAAGCAATCCGACGATCCACCTTCGGCTTGTCTTGTAGAACTTCCATCAAAAGACCAAATTGGGCAGTCTTCTAGTTTTCCACTAAAATTGTCTTCAACTTTAGTTTTGCTTCTCATGTTTTGAGTTGGCTTATAACCATCTAGCCATATGTACTCTAATTTAGATTTACTCATCAGTTTAAGATTTATTATTAGATGATGCAAATATTAGTTTTTTTTTAATACCGTCAAAAAAAATAGGGTATTTTGGGTTTAATGTTATTAAAAGTCGTTAATAAACCCTAAAATTTAAAGGGGTGTGTCTTCTTAAATATGATTAATTTGTATTTTTGGGTTAAAATATAATTAATATGTCAACATTGAGATTTTTCGCAGTTAAAGAATCATTAAAAAGAGAGCCATTAAAAATAGATGAGTCCAAAAGACGCTCAGAAGTATTTGGTGCAAACGTGTTTAATGAAAATGCCATGCGCCAATATTTAACTAAAGAAGCCTTATCGAGTATTATGGAAGCCATAACGAAAGGGACAAAAATAGACCGTGTATTAGCAGACCATATATCTACAGGAATGAAAGAATGGGCTATATCTAAAGGAGCAACGCACTATACGCACTGGTTTCAGCCTTTAACAGGTGCAACGGCAGAGAAGCATGATGCCTTTTTTGAAACTATAGGAGATGGAATGGCTATTGAAAAGTTTGGTGGTAGTCAGTTGGTACAACAAGAACCTGATGCGTCGAGTTTTCCGCATGGTGGTATAAGAAACACATTTGAAGCAAGAGGTTACACAGCTTGGGACCCAACATCTCCTGCGTTTGTATACGGCACAACATTGTGTATTCCTACCGTTTTTGTGTCTTATACAGGTGAAGCTTTAGATTATAAGACGCCTCTATTAAGAGCCTTACAAGCTGTTGATAAGGCTGCAGTTGCCGTTTGTAAATATTTTGATAAAAATGTGAGGAAAGTAACTGCTTCTTTAGGTTGGGAACAAGAATATTTTTTAATAGATAATGCTTTGGCAACTTCAAGACCAGATATTGTGCTCACAGGCAGAACTTTACTTGGGCATTCTCCTGCAAAGGGGCAACAATTAGATGACCATTATTTTGGTAGTATTCCTGCTCGAGCAATGTCGTACATGAGAGACTTAGAAAATGAATGTATGCTTCTCGGTATTCCTGTAAAAACTAGACACAATGAGGTGGCGCCAAATCAATTTGAGTTAGCGCCAATTTTTGAGGAAGCTAACCTTGCGGTAGATCATAATTCGTTGTTAATGGATGTAATGCAGAAGGTGGCTAAACGTCATAATTTTAGTGTGCTAATGCACGAAAAACCGTTTGCAGGTGTTAATGGGTCTGGTAAACATAATAACTGGAGTCTTAGTACGGATACTGGAATTAATCTTTTGTCTCCGGGAAAAACTCCAATGAGTAACTTACAATTTCTAACCTTTTTTATTAATACTATAAAGGCTGTACAAATTTACGAGGAGTTATTAAGAGCAGCTATTGCATCTGCGAGTAATGATCATCGTTTAGGAGCCAACGAAGCACCTCCAGCAATAATCTCAGTTTTTATTGGTTCGCAATTAACTAAAGTTTTAGAAGAATTAGAAACAGTTACTAAAGGTAAGTTATCACCTCAAGAGAAAACAGATTTAAAGCTAAATGTGGTGGGTAAAATTCCTGAAATACTTCTAGATAATACAGATAGAAACAGAACCTCTCCCTTTGCATTTACGGGTAACAAGTTTGAGTTTAGAGCAGTAGGTTCTAAGGCAAATTGTGCAAACCCTATGACCGTATTAAACACCATTGTTGCCAAGCAATTAATGGATTTTAAGGAAGAAGTTGATGTGTTGATTGATAAGAAATCGATGAAGAAAGATGATGCTATTTTTAATGTGTTGAGAGAATATATCAAAACATCAAAAGCGATCCTTTTTGAAGGAAACGGCTACAGCGAGGCGTGGCAAAAAGAAGCAAAAAAGCGAGGCCTTAGTAACAATAAAACAACTCCAGAAGCCCTAAAAGTCAAGGTTTCAAAACCGTCAATAGAGTTGTTTAAAAACCTTGGTGTTATGAATGAAGTGGAGTCTAAAGCGCGTTACGAAATAGAAATGGAAGAGTATATACTTCATGTTCAAATAGAAAGTAGGGTTATTGGTGATATTGCTCGTAATCATGTGGTCCCAACAGCAGTAAGATATCAAAATATACTTATCGAAAATGTTAAAGGACTTAAAGCTATTTATGGAGAGCAGTTTAGGGATTTTGCAAAAGAACAATTAAATATCATCGAACAAATATCTAAACATATTGAGGCTATAAACTCTTTAGTAACCAACATGATTGAAGACAGAAAAAACTTAAATGCTCAAAATAATATTGAAAAGAAAGCCAAAGGGTATTGCAACAAGATAAAACCGCTTTTTGATGATATAAGATACCACTGTGATAAGTTAGAACTTATGATAGACGATGAGTTGTGGCCACTTACTAAATACAGAGAGTTATTATTTACCAAATAAAAAGTATAAAGTTTCATTTGTACGTAGTTATACGTACAAAAATCTCAATAGAAAGTAGAATAAGTGTCGTTGGTCGATAACAAATGCCGTATTGTCGAAAACCCTATAGATTACCACAAAAAAACCAGTTCTCTTCATTTTTGCATGCGCTTTGTTTAGTATATTTGTAGTGCTATTAATCAATATTTGAAAAAATGAAGAAGTTACTACTAAGCGTAGCTATTCTAGTGGGTGCAACCTTAATGCTCTCACAAGATAATTCTAAAGACATTAAAGATGTTGTAAATGATGAGGTTGTTAATGTACAACCAACGCTACAGACAGAATCTTAAATTTGAGATATTAACAAGGCTATTAGCCACAAAAAAAATTAAGAAAAGGATATTTCTACATTAGATGGATTTATCCTTTTTTGTTTTAGTTGATTTTTTTGTTTTTTATGAATTGTAAAATATTTTTCTATATTGTACACCCTCAGATACTTAAATGACCTAATCTTCTTTACTAATTAAGTTTCTATGATTAATGATAAAAATAAATTGCTAACCATAATTTTTATTTTTATAAACCTATGCTTTGTAAGCGCCCAAGAAGAAAAGATACAAAACAATACAACCAAACAAAATAACAAGAATCTTTATAAAGAGCTAGATTTTTTGCAACTAAGGGGAACCCATGCTGCAGATGCTGGTATAGGTACTTCAATGATTCTTGGCGATTACCCAGATTCAGAACTTGATATTTTTTTTAGAATAGGTTACAAGTATCATATACTAAGCAATCTTAACGTAAATCTTTCATTTAACAAGTACAATATTGCACTTAGCGATACAATGAATGAAGGTTTTATGTCTTTTGATTTAAATCTCGAATATTTACTAAGCCCATGCAGTGAAGTTTCTCCTTTTATTTTTGGAGGTTATGGGTATAATGCATCTAATTCTTTTGAAGAAACACATACAAAAGTTCAAGTTGGTCTGGGCATAGAATACATGATTATTGATGGGTTAGGTATTAAATTATTTGGAGATTTTAATTACGTACTCTCTAATGAGATGGAAGGTTTAATACAGCCAGATAATGATGAGTCTATTGTGAGAGTAGGGTTAGGCTTAAATTTTTATTTTGGAGGTAACAAAAGAAAAAAGCAAATTTTAGAAAACATAGATACAGTAATTAATTCTAATTTAATAGAATAATTAATTTCTATTCTTACTTTTGCATTACCAAGAATCATTACCTGTTTCCATGAGTAATTCTGTAAGCAAGAGATATGCGCAAAGAGGTGTTTCTGCCTCAAAAGAAGATGTGCACAATGCCATAAAAAACATAGATAAAGGTTTATTTCCTAAAGCCTTTTGCAAAATAGTACCAGATTATCTGGCCAATGATGACGATTACTGCATAATTATGCACGCGGATGGAGCAGGTACCAAATCCTCTCTAGCTTACATGTATTGGAAAGAAACAGGAGACCTATCGGTTTGGAAAGGTATAGCTCAAGATGCTTTAATTATGAATATTGACGATCTGCTTTGTGTTGGAGCAACAGAAAATATTATGCTGTCATCTACAATTGGAAGAAATAAAAATCGTATTCCAGGCGAAGTAATCTCGGCTATTATTAATGGTACAGAAGATCTAATAGAAGACTTAAGGAATTTTGGAGTTACCATCCACTCAACAGGTGGTGAAACTGCAGATGTTGGAGATTTGGTGAGAACCATAATTGTAGACTCAACTGTTACGGCTCGTATGAAGCGATCAGATGTAATAGATAACGCTAATATTTCTGAAGGAGATGTTATAGTAGGTTTAGAATCGTCTGGTCAGGCAACCTACGAAACTGAGTACAATGGTGGTATGGGTAGTAATGGGTTAACGTCTGCGAGACACGATGTGTTTTCAAAATATTTAGCTAAAAAGTATCCCGAAAGTTTTGATCCTTCAGTGCCAAAAGATTTAGTGTATACTGGTAATACAAAACTAACCGATGCCATAGAGAATTCTCCATTAAATGCAGGTAAATTAGTATTGTCACCTACTAGAACTTATGCACCAATAATTAAAGAAATACTTAAAACATACAAGAGTGATACAGTCCATGGTATGGTACACTGTAGTGGTGGCGCTCAAACAAAGATTCTTCACTTTGTAGACAAGCTTCACGTTATAAAAGATAATATGTTTAGTATTCCACCGTTGTTTAAGCTTATACAAGAACAGTCTAAAACAGATTGGAAAGAAATGTATCAAGTATTTAACTGTGGTCATCGTATGGAGTTGTATGTAAAGCCAGACATTGCTAAAGACATTATTGGGATTTCAAAATCGT
Source organism: Winogradskyella sp. J14-2 (assembly GCF_001971725.1). Lineage (NCBI taxonomy): Bacteria > Pseudomonadati > Bacteroidota > Flavobacteriia > Flavobacteriales > Flavobacteriaceae > Winogradskyella > Winogradskyella sp. J14-2. Next base: position 2,835,654 of record NZ_CP019388.1, read on the forward strand.
TTAATGTTGATGCTAAGATTATCGGCAGAGTAGAAACTTCAGAAACTAAAAAACTAACAATTACAAGCGAATACGGCACATTTACATATTAATTAAGGCGCATATGCAATACATAAAGCGATTAATATTTGTTTGTTTCTTTTTAATGTCTATTACGGCTGGTGCGCAACCAGACTCACTTTTTTTTGTAGACCCTACATCAAAACTAGATTTAGGTTGGAATACTAAAAACGAAGTAGGCCTCACACTAAACCAAGTCTCATTTACCAACTGGAATGCTGGTGGTACCAACTCAATTTCAGCAATTCTTAGTGGTAGAGCCGTAGCCAAATATAGAGCAGAAACATACTTTTGGAATTCTTCATTAAGTCTACGTTACGGCTTAAATAAGCAAGAGGATAGAGCATTGTTTAAAACAGAAGACGTTATAGAGGTGATTTCTAACTTTGGTTTAGAGAAAAGTCCAGAAAGTAATTGGTTTTATTCTGCAAGGTTTAGTTTTAATACTCAATTTGCAAATGGATTCAGCAGCCCTAATGATAATAACCCGATTTCAAGATTTATGGCACCAGGCTATGTGTTTTTGGGAGCAGGTATGGAGTATGGAAGACATATAAATAGGTTTTCTCTTTATGCTTCACCATTAACATTAAAAACAACATTTGTACTAGACGAAGCCCTCGCAAACCAAGGCGCATTTGGGGTAGAACCTGCAATTTATGACATGGATGGAAACGTTATAAAGCGAGGTGAAAATATTCGTCAGGAATTTGGTGTGTTATTCACAGGGCAATTTGAAGATGATATTTTTGAGAATATAAAATTAAATTCACGATTAAGATTGTATACAGACTACTTGGTAAATTTTGGTAATGTTGATGTAGATTGGGAAGTTAACTTAGATATGAAAGTCAACAAATTCGTTCAGGCAACCCTTGGCTCGCACATAAGATATGACCACGACATTAAATCTGAGGTTGAAACCAATGAAATTACTAATGAAGAGGTCGTTATTGAAGGTCCTAGAATTCAATGGAAACAATTGCTAGGTGTTGGTGTTGTTGTAGACTTAGATAGTCTAGTAAGCAACGCTTCTCAACCTTGATTTTACTTTAGTTGCCCTTCACTCAAGTATCTGTAATCTTCTAGCTCTTTTATATTATTTATGGCTTTAGAGCTGGCATTTTTTAATAGGTAAATAGCGTCTGAGCTTTCAATGATGTGTTTATAAAGATGATCAGAAATAAGAATTATTTTTTGTTTCTTTTCTTTTTTAATCAGTGTTTTTATGGTTTCAATATACAAAGGTGCAATATGAGAAAAGGGTTCGTCTAATATGGTAATACTGCTTTTAGATTTTAATACAATGTAGGTCTCAATAACCCGTCGCTCACCACCAGAAAGCTTATGTGCTTTGTAGGTGGCATATCTTTCAAAAGTGCCAAAAGTATCTACAAAAGCTTTCCAATCTACATCAAAAAGTTGAAAAGCAGTTTTTATACTTATGCCATTTGGGATAAAATGATATTGAGGTAAGTATTTTATAATTCCTGTTTTGTAAAGCGGTTTTAATACGGCTTTACCATCTACCCTTATGAGCTTATATTTTGGTTTAAGATTTCCAAAAATTATATTTAGTAAACTGCTTTTTCCACTGCCATTACTTCCCAAAATTGAAGTAACTTTACCTGTTTCAGCCCTTAAGTAAATGCCACTTAAAATTCGTTTGTTTTTAAAATTTAATTCTATATTATCTACTTCAAGAACCATTACTTCAAATTTTGAATAAAAAAATAATTAACACGGTTAAAACACTGTCAACAATAAACATAGAAAAGAAGAGTGTATACGTTGAGATTCCTAAGTTTTTATAAAAGGTTAGCTTGCGATTACTTGACGTTTCTTTGGTAACATACCCGGCAAAAATGGTTAAAAAAAGCTTAGTTACTATAGCAGGAACATAATGCGAATCAACAAACCCTAATAAAATAGTAACAACAAAAGACCATGCAACATAGGTTTTGTAAAAGTGAAAGAAAATAAAAAAAAACTTCATGCACCTAAAAGTAAGATTCTTTAAATAAACCCCTTTATCAACGAAAGAAAAATACTAGTAATTAAGCTGTCTAACATAAAAATAGTGAAGAAGAATTTAAAATTAGACACACCACTTATTTTATAAAATTTTAAGCGTTGCCTAAATTTTCTGTCGCTAATCATTATCCATAGCAGAAAAACCAAAAATAATTTAGTACAAAGCGCTAAAATCAATTCTGGATTAATTACCGTAATAGCTATGGTCACTAAAAACGACCATAGAGCAAGCGGCTTGTAGTAGTTTAGTATAGAGGTAAACTGCTTTCGCATACTACCTAAAACGCTAAAAGGATAGAAAATATTTTTTAAAATAGGCGTAAAATACATTTTTGATATAATCCATAAATTCAGACATAAGTTTCTAAAGCGTTAAATCTCCATAATCAACTAAAAAATTGTACTTTTGGTTTCCAATTTTTTGAAGAGCGATGTTAGAGAAAATACAGATTGTAAAACAACGATTCGATGAGGTAAATGACCTCATTATTCAACCAGATATTATTGCAGACCAAAAGCGTTACATTCAGCTAAATAAGGAATATAAAGACCTTAAGAAAATAGTTGATAAAGGAAACGTCTATAAGGAGTTGTTAGATAATATTTCTGAAGCAGAAGAAATTATAGCAGATGGTTCTGATGCCGAAATGGTAGAAATGGCAAAAATGCAGCTAGATGAAGCCAAAGAAGATTTGCCCAAAATTGAAGAAGAAATACGATTCTTACTTATACCAAAAGATCCAGACGATGCTAAGAATGTTGTTGTCGAAGTACGTGCTGGAACTGGTGGAGATGAAGCCAGTATTTTTGCAGGAGATTTATACCGCATGTATTCAAAATATTGCAGTAATAAAGGCTGGAAAGTAGATGTAGTAAGTACAAGCGAAGGAACATCTGGTGGTTTTAAAGAAATCATATTCGAAGTTTCTGGCGAAGACGTTTACGGTACTATGAAGTTTGAAGCAGGTGTACATCGTGTACAACGTGTGCCACAAACCGAGACACAAGGTCGTGTGCATACCAGTGCGGCAACTGTGGTAGTAATGCCAGAAGCAGAAGAGTTTGACTATGAATTAGATATGACCGAAGTACGTATAGAGCGCACCACATCAACAGGACCTGGAGGTCAGTCCGTAAATACAACATACTCTGCAATTAAGCTGCACCATGAACCAACAGGTATGATTGTGAGTTGTCAAGATCAGAAATCATCGCACAAAAACTTAGAAAAAGCTTTAAAGGTTTTACGTTCGCGTTTATACGAAGAAGAATTAAGAAAGCGTCAGGCAGAAGCTTCAGAAAAGCGCAAAAGTATGGTGAGCTCTGGAGATAGAAGTGCCAAGATTAGAACGTATAACTATCCTCAAGGTCGCGTAACCGATCATAGAATTGGGTTAACCTTATATGATTTATCAAACATCATAGACGGAGATATTCAAAAAATAATTGATGAATTAATGCTTGCAGAAAACACAGAGTTGTTAAAAGCAAGCGACGATGTAATTTAAATTTAGGCCTCTTTTTTGAGGCTTTTTTTATGAAAAGAAAACTTTTATATGCTTTATCATTCTTGGCTGGAATCTTTATTTTAGCTAGACTTACAGGTGCATTATCATATTACAAACTTCCAAGCACCTCAAATGAACCAAATTTAAAATTAAATTCAAAAATAATTGGGTCTAATTTAATTAAGCCAAGGCCTATGGATTTTGCTTATTTTAAATTTTCGGATAGTTTAGATGGTTGGACTTTGATTAAGCGATTGGTAGCTGTTCCTGGAGATAAACTAGAGTGTAAAAGAGGTGTGATTTATGTAAACGATAAAAATATAGATACCTTGTTAAACTTAAGACACTCTTACATCGTTGCAAATAATGATGCTAGAAAAATAATAGAAAAATTTAAAAACGATGAGTCTTTTCAAATGTATCAAAAAGGTGCTGATTCTATTGTAGTTTTTTTAGATTCTGATTATGTTGCAAATAATCAACTCAATCTAAAGAGATATATTCATAATAACGAATTTTCATTACTTTCTAAAGATATTGCTTCTAAAAGAGATAATTGGAGTATAACGGATTTTGGACCAATCGTTTTACCGCCAAAAAAGTACTTTTTACTTGGTGATAATAGAGATAATTCATTAGACTCGAGATATAGAGGTTTTGTAGATGAAGAGAATATTATGGGAACATTAATCTATAACTTTTAATGACAACACAACAACTAATCACTCAAATCAAGAAAAAACAATCCTTTCTTTGCATAGGGTTAGATGTAGATTTAAATAAAATCCCTCAACATCTTTTAGAGGAAGAAGACCCAATATTTGCTTTTAATAAAGCTATAATTGATGCAACACATCACCTTTGTGTGGCATACAAGCCTAACACTGCTTTTTATGAAGCTTACGGAATTAAAGGTTGGCAGGCTTTAGAAAAAACCATAAACTATCTTAACGACAAGCATCCTGAAATTTATACCATCGCTGACGCAAAACGCGGAGACATTGGTAACACAAGTACAATGTATGCAAAAGCTTTTTTTGAAGATTTAGGTTTCGATAGTGTTACCGTAGCACCATATATGGGCAAAGATTCGGTAGAACCTTTTTTGGCTTTTGAGGACAAGCACACCATTTTGTTAGCATTAACATCTAATCAAGGAGCTTTCGATTTTCAAACTAAAACCGTTGATGGAGTAGAACTTTATAAGCAGGTTTTAAAAACTTCAAAAACTTGGAAAAATTCAGAAAATTTAATGTATGTGGTTGGTGCTACAAAAGCAGAATATTTAGCAGATATTAGACAGATAATTCCAGATAGTTTTTTACTAGTGCCAGGAGTTGGTGCACAAGGAGGTAATCTTCAAGATGTTTGTAAATACGGGTTGACTGATAATGTAGGTTTGCTTATTAACTCTTCCAGAGGAATAATATATGCATCTCAAAACGATGATTTTGCACAGGCTGCAACAGCAAAAGCAGAAGAATTGCAATTGCAGATGCGTGAAATTCTGAATGCTTAAAATTAGCAGCACTAAACTCGTTTCAACATCTCAAGATGAAATACTTAGATCAGTTAAATAGAAATGTTGCGCTAGAGCATATACCAAAACGAATTGTATCTCTGGTGCCTTCTCAAACCGAATTGTTAGTTGATTTAGGGCTAGAAAATGAACTTGTAGGTGTTACAAAATTTTGTGTACACCCAAGTCATCTCAGAAAACAAAAAACCGTTGTTGGTGGTACAAAGCAGATTCATGTTAATAAAATAAAAGCGCTTCGGCCAGACATTATACTTTGTAATAAAGAAGAAAATACAAAGGAAATCATCAAAGATTTAGAAGATGTAGCTCCAATACATATCAGTGATGTAGATACTGTAGAAGATTGTTTAGAGCTCATAAAAATGTATGGTGCTATTTTCAATAGTTCTAAAAATGCGTCAGAGTTAATTGAGGCTATTAAAATTGAAAGACAAAAATTTCAATCTGCATTACAATCTAAAAAGAAGAAGAAAGTAGCTTATTTTATATGGAAGAATCCTTGGATAGTGGCAGCTTCCAATACGTTTATAAATACAATGATTAATGAAGCTGGTTTTAGTAATATTTTTGAAAATCAAGAACGTTATCCTGAAATAGATTTAGAGGATTCAAAATTAAAAGAAGCCGATTTAATATTTCTTTCAAGTGAGCCATATCCTTTTAAGACTAAAGATATAGATGCTTTTAAAGAGCAGTTTCAGGATAAGGAAATAATTATTGTTGATGGAGAAATGTTTTCGTGGTATGGAAGCCGATTATTAAAGTCTTATAAGTATTTTCAAACATCATTTTATTAAATAAAAAAGTCGGTACCTAACTAATACCGACTTTAATCTAACTAACTTGTTCTAATCTCTTTTAAGACTTAATCTCTTTTGCATTACAAAGATGTTGACTTTACTTGATTTAAATGTTATGTTAATATTAGCATATAATTAAATGTAGTTTAATAACTTAGATTAGAATTATACCAATTATGAGAATAGTCGTGCATCTCTTGGTCTTTATCGTGTTTAATACACTCGCTACTGCACAAAATTCTACTTGCAAATGTTGTACAGAAAAGCATTCAGAGTTCGATTTTTGGATAGGTACTTGGGAGGTCACTAATGCTGACGGTACAAAAGCTGGCCAAAACACTATTAAAAAATTACAAAATGGTTGCGTGCTACAAGAAAACTGGATTAGCTCTACACCTGCATACTCAGGAACTAGTAATAATTTTTACAACAATAAAACCAAACAATGGGAACAAATCTGGATTGACAATCAAGGGCAAAGTTTACACCTCAAAGGAAATAAGGTTGGTAATCAAATGATTTTACAAACGGATGAAGAAACCAATTCCGAAGGAAAAACAGTTTATCATCGTGTCACATGGACAGATAATTCAAATGGTACGGTGAGACAGCTTTGGGAAACCGTAACAGATGGTGAAGATGTAACTGTGGTCTTTGATGGTTTATACAAGCGCAAAAATTAGTTAGCTTGTAATTTAGAGTCACCTATAATGAATTTAAGTTTATTTAATTGGTGTAAGACTTTCGTAGCCCTAAATTCTGAAAAATCACTTAGTGCATGATCAGTTTGCCTCAGATTGTAAGCATCCTCAATAAGTCGAAGGTATTCCTTATATAATTTTAACCTTTTTTTAATTTTAACCTTTTTTGAAGTAAGCGCTCTGTATTCTGCACGATAATTGATGATTAATTTAGTAACCTAAGTTACTAAAAAAAAGTATATAAGGTGCTGGTTTAGGTTGAAAATAATGTTAAATTATTAATCTTGAAGCGCAAACACCTTTTTCAATAAATCCGTAGTTCTTGATGATACTTTGTTTCTTATTTCCTTCTCTTCTAAGGCAATCATAGTATAAACACCTTTTAAAGCTTCTGTAGTCACATAGTCTGTTAAATCTGGATTTACATTATTAGTAAGCGGTAAGTTATTGTATTTGGTAATGAGATTATGCCATATTTGGTCTGCGCCAACTTTACCGAAAGAGTTGCTTATTACAGGCTTAAATTTGTTGTACAGTTGTGTCTGTGTCTTAGAAGTTAGGTATTCGGTAGCTGCGTTGTCTTCGCCAAGAAGAATAGCTTTTGCATCATTAAAAGTAATGTCCTTAACGGCATTTACAAAAATGGGTGTGGCTTCTTTTACGGCATCTTCAGCTGCCCTATTAAGTGCCTTAATACCTTCGTCTGCCAAACTGCTTAAGCCTATTTTCCGTAATGCGTCGTCTACTTTTTGTAACGCTTCTGGTAAAAGAATTTTAACCAGTTCATTTTTATAAAATCCATCGGTTTGTGTCAGTTTGGTAACTTGCTTGTCAATACCCATATTTAAGGCTTGGCGCAAACCAGCAGCTATATCGGTATTACCAATACCACCAGACTGTGGTAATTGATTTACTACATCTTGCAGTTCGGCACAGGCAGTTAAATTGAAAACCACAAGTAGAATAAAAATTCTTTTAAACATAAAATTTAAGCTTTAGTTTTAACAAAGATATTTTAAAAAAATAGAGTAGCATAAAGTATGGCAATTTTAACGACAGAAAAACGTTAGAATGCATTAACTGGTTAAAATTCTTATTTTTAGCATAGTATTTGATTATTCATTTGTAAACTGTAAAATGTATTATGAAATTCTTCAACAAAAAACTTCTCTCATTTGTCGTAATAGTATTTTTAGTACTTGGCTATGGAAATAGTCAGATTAAGGTTTCAGAATTTCTTCAAGAATCTAAGATTGCTTCACCTGATAATAATAAATTATATTTTGTTGATTTTTGGGCAACATGGTGTGTGCCATGTATTGCAGCTAAAGAACATTTAAAAGTATTGCAAAGCCAGTTTCCAGATGATTTTTATGTTGTCTCATTATCGAGCGAAAACCCAATAAAGGTAGAGAAGTTTTTAAAGAAAAAACCAAACGATTTAGCTGTTGCCATAGATTATAACAAGGAGACATTCGGTAAGTACAATGTAAATGTTTTACCTGCAGGTGTTTTGTTTAATGCTAATGGAAAGGTACTTTGGGAAGGCGGAGCTCCAGATCTAAAGAAAGAAATGGTGGCAAAGTTTTTAAGACAACAAACCGCTAGAACATCATTAAGTTCATTTTTTAATATTATAAGGGTAGAAGATGAAACTTCAAACGAGTACATCCCTACAAAAGCAATGGAAGTTAAACCTTTGGCAAGTGGCTTTGAAGAATTGAGTGTAGTGGATAATGATAACTATTTAAAAGTTTCAGGATCTTTAAAGGCTGTATTAGGATATTTAGCAAAAATATATAAGAATCAAATTGTCATTGCTGATGGTTTGGATAGCAACTATGCGGTATATTTTAAAAAACCATTAAATACAAATGAAAATATAGCCTTTAAATTAATTACAGAATTAAACTTGGGAGTAGATAGAAAATTCAACGAAGGAGAAGGTATAAGCTTTACTGTAGACACACCAAAGTTTTGGGATACTAACCAAATAGACTGGGGAAAAAACAACGCTAAATATTTAATTGGAGATGCTCAAATACAAGGGGATAATGTGTCATTGAAAGATATCGCCTATCAATTAGCATATGTCTTAGATATGCCTGTAATTGTGCCAGATGATTCGGGTATGAGCTTAACACTGCACGACTGGGATTTTCATTATAAATTTTTTCAATTAATGCAAACCGATTTAGAAGATAACTATGGTATTAGAGCCGAAAAGAAAATAATTTCATATCCAGTATATTATATACAAAAAAAAGCTCCTTGAAAAAGGAGCTTCTTCATTGAAAAAAGTAACTCTTAGTTAGAGATAACTCTAAACTCGGTACGTCTGTTTCTTTGGTGTTGCGCTTCAGAACACTCAACTCCGTTAGAACATCTGTTAGTCAATCTTGTTTCTCCAAATCCTCTAGCAGTTAATCTGCTTCTTGAGATGCCTTTAGAAACTAAATAATTAACTACAGAGTTTGCTCTTTGTTGAGATAAAGACATGTTAAAGTCATCATTACCTCTAGAGTCTGTATGAGACATAATTTCAATACTAACATTACTGTCACTTAACATTGGTAGTAAAGTGTCATCGATAGTCTTTTTAGAAGACGATGTTAATCTAGCGCTACCTAATTCATAAAATACAGGTAATACATTTGGGTTTAATAACTCACAATCGACTTCTTCCCAAGTCGTAATACCTCCTTTTTTGTCTAATACAGTTCTTGTAACTGTTTGGTATTGTGCAGGTATTGTGGTAGTTTCAGTTCTAGCAGGAGTGTCAACAACTCTTCTTTTGATAGTTGTGTACTCAGCAGGAATTTCAATCTCATCCATTCTAGCAGGAGTCTTAATAACTCTTTTCTTGTAAGTAGTTGTTTGCTCTGGTACTGGTACAGAGTTAGTACTAGCGTCAGACGCTAAAGTTGTAAAGCTAACATCTTTAGATTGAGCAGGATACTCAACAAAACAAGCAGCAACACAATCATCTTTGTTTACAGAAGGGCAATCTTCTAATACCTTGTACTCCCAACCAGAAGTTTTTGGATAAATTTCAAAAGTTCTAGAGTCTCTTCCAAAAGTTGCAGGAACTACTTTTAAGTCCGTTCGAGCTTCTTGCTTTACGTAAGGTACGTCAACAGTTTCATATGTAGCAGGTACATAGACAAACTTTTTTGATGCTTCTTTTACTAAAACACGCTCTTCAACAGTTTTGTATGTTGCAGGCACAACTTGTAATGTTGTATATGCTGGATACGTTTGAATAGTTTCTTCAACTTCTTTAAACTCATCTTTAGTAATACATTTTACATAACATTTACCTGGTTCAGGGTTTGTTGGTAGTCCTTGTGCTTGAGAAAATCCTATCCCAACAACAAAGCAAATTAGTAATAATAGTTTTTGTTTCATAAGAATTAAATAATTAGTTAATGGTTATAGTTTATTTATGTAAGGAATATCCTTACGTTTCTTAGACACGCAATAACAGCAATGGGTCACAAATAGCTTTGAGATTTGAGAAAGAGAATAAAAGCTTGAAAGTTAGACATCTAAAGTAGTGATTTAAATATTAAAAACATAAAAAAATTATAATATTGACGTTTTCATAAAATAATAGTCTGCAATACAAAAAAAATATCTGGTGACTTTTAATAGTTCTCTTAAAGAAAACCCTAAACAATTGAGGTATCTTGTCCAAGTTATATAATTTACATTTTAAGTAAGTTTTTTTTGGATATTCAGTAAATTTGCACCTCAATTAAGCAAGATTTTTACGAATGGAACAAATTTCACCATATAAACCAAAGCATAAAGTACGAATTGTAACTGCTGCATCTCTTTTTGATGGGCACGACGCAGCAATAAACATTATGCGTCGCATTATTCAGGCAACAGGAGTAGAGGTGATCCACCTTGGGCATGATAGAAGTGTGGAAGAGGTGGTAAATACTGCAATACAAGAAGATGCTAATGCTATAGCTATGACATCTTATCAAGGTGGTCATAACGAGTATTTTAAATACATGTACGATTTATTGCAAGAAAAAGGTGCAGGCCACATCAAGATTTTTGGTGGTGGAGGTGGAGTAATCCTACCAGAAGAAATTAAAGAGTTAATGGATTATGGAATTACCAGAATCTATTCGCCAGATGATGGAAGGGAAATGGGCTTGCAAGGAATGATTAATGATTTGGTTGAAAAATCAGATTACGAAAGCCCATCCTTAATCCTTCCCAAAGGGAAGGAAATTAAGCAGTCCGTAAAAGATAAAGATGTCAATACTATTGCAAGATTAATTTCTTTTGCTGAAAATAAACACGATGAGTTTGAAACTCTTTTTTCCCCTTTGGGGAAATCAAAAGGGGCTGTTCCAGTCCTCGGAATTACTGGTACAGGTGGTGCAGGTAAATCGTCGTTAGTAGATGAGTTAGTACGTCGGTTTTTAATCGACTTTCCTGAAAAAACGGTTGGATTAATTTCTGTAGATCCTTCAAAACGTAAAACTGGTGGTGCATTATTAGGTGACAGAATCCGAATGAATGCCATCAACTCACCGCGTGTATACATGCGTAGTTTGGCAACACGTCAGTCTAATTTGGCATTATCTAAATATGTAAACGAAGCTGTTGAGGTTTTAAAAGCTGCTGAATACGATTTAATCATCTTAGAGACGTCTGGTATCGGACAATCAGATACCGAAATATTAGAGCATAGCGATGTATCACTTTATGTAATGACACCAGAATTTGGTGCAGCCACACAGCTTGAAAAAATCGATATGTTAGATTTTGCCGATTTGGTAGCGATTAACAAGTTCGATAAGCGTGGTGCTTTAGATGCGTTGCGCGACGTGAAAAAGCAATATATGCGTAACCATAATTTATGGCACGCAGATCCAGATACAATGCCTGTTTTTGGTACTATCGCCTCTCAGTTTAACGATCCAGGAATGAATACGCTTTACAAAGCAATAATGGATAAGGTTGCTGAAAAAACCGAAGCAGACTTAAAATCGACTTTCGAGATTTCTAAGGAAATGAGCGAGAAGATTTTTGTCATTCCGCCATCACGCACACGTTACTTATCAGAAATTGCTGAAAACAATAGAGCCTACGATAAAACAGCAGATGCTCAGGTAGAGGTGGCTCAAAAGTTATACGGAATTTTTAAGACTATTTGTTCCGTTGGAAATGTCACCTTGAGCGCAGTCGAAAGGTCTTTTATAGGAAAACAAGGTTTAGACCAAGACGAGATTCTTCGCGTTGCTCTGAATGACAAAAACTCTGTCAGTTCGAGCGCAGTCGAGAACAAAGAGTTTCTAAAGTTACTTATTGCAGAATTCGATCGCGTAAAACTAAACTTAGATCCTTACAATTGGGAAATCATAACAGGTTGGAATGATAAAGTAAACCGTTATAAAGATCCTATTTATAGCTTCAAGGTAAGAGATAAAGAAATTAAGATAGAAACGCACACCAAGTCGTTATCGCATTCCGATATTCCAAAGGTAGCTTTACCAAAATACCAAGCTTGGGGAGATATTTTAAGATGGTGTTTACAAGAAAATGTACCAGGAGAATTCCCATATACTTCAGGATTATACCCTTTTAAAAGAACAGGTGAGGATCCAACACGTATGTTTGCAGGAGAAGGTGGGCCAGAGCGCACCAACAGACGTTTTCACTACGTGAGTTTAGGTATGCCAGCAAAGCGTTTATCTACAGCTTTTGATTCGGTAACTTTATACGGAAATGATCCGGATTACAGACCAGATATTTATGGTAAAATTGGTAATGCAGGTGTGAGTATTTGTTGTTTAGACGATGCTAAAAAACTCTATTCAGGGTTTAATTTGGCAGATGCTATGACATCGGTAAGTATGACCATTAACGGTCCTGCACCAATGTTACTAGGGTTTTTTATGAATGCAGCCATAGATCAACAATGCGAAATTTATATCAAAGAAAATGGTTTAGAAGATGAGGTTGAGCAAAAGATAAAAGCGATTTACAAGGACAAAGAACGTCCTAAATACAATGCCGAAATTCCGGAAGGAAACGACGGTTTAGGGTTGATGTTATTAGGTGTTACAGGTGATCAGGTATTACCAAAAGACGTCTACGAAGCCATTAAAGCAAAGACCATTGCACAAGTAAGAGGAACGGTTCAGGCAGATATTTTAAAAGAAGATCAGGCACAAAATACTTGTATTTTCTCAACAGAATTTGCCTTACGTTTAATGGGTGACGTGCAAGAATATTTTATTGAAAATAATGTGCGTAACTTCTATTCGGTATCTATTTCAGGATATCACATTGCAGAAGCTGGTGCAAATCCAATTTCGCAGTTAGCGTTTACGTTGGCTAACGGATTTACATACGTAGAATACTACTTAAGTCGAGGAATGGACATCAATAAATTCGGCCCTAATTTATCATTCTTCTTTTCAAATGGTATAGACCCAGAATATGCAGTTATTGGTCGTGTAGCACGTAAAATTTGGGCAAAAGCCTTAAAGCATAAATATGGTGCCAATCCAAGGGCACAAATGTTGAAGTATCATATTCAAACCTCTGGTCGTAGTTTACATGCTCAGGAAATTGATTTCAACGATATCAGAACCACGCTTCAAGCATTATATGCGATTTATGACAACTGTAACTCATTGCATACTAATGCTTATGATGAAGCGATTACAACACCTACGGAAGAGTCTGTACGTCGTGCAATGGCAATTCAGTTAATCATCAATAAAGAATTAGGTTTAGCTAAAAATGAAAACCCAATTCAAGGCTCTTTCATCATTGAAGAATTAACCGACTTAGTAGAAGAAGCTGTATTGGCTGAGTTTGACAGAATTACAGAGCGTGGTGGTGTACTTGGTGCTATGGAAACGATGTATCAACGTAGTAAAATTCAGGAAGAAAGCTTGTACTACGAAACCTTGAAGCATAATGGTGAATTCCCAATTATTGGTGTAAACACATTCTTAAGCAGTAAAGGTTCGCCAACAGTACAACCTGCGGAAGTAATTAGAGCGACTGAAGAAGAAAAAGAGAACCAAATTAAAACGCTTCAAAATTTACATAAAGCAACAGACACAACTGAATTGCTAAAAGATTTACAACACAAAGCCATCAACAATCAAAATATTTTTGAAGCTTTAATGGACGTTTGTAAAGTATGTAGTTTAGGACAGATTACATCAGCTTTATTCGAAGTTGGTGGACAGTATAGACGAAATATGTAAGTCAACAGACTCTTGATGTTTTTATCAAAAACATCATAGAGTTCGTTGATACTGAGCGCAGTCGAAGTACCTTTTTTTTAAAAAGTGTGTGAGTCGCTTATGCTGAGCGTAGCCGAAGTAAGCATCTAAAGCACTAGGTTTTTGTATTAAACGACTTATTTGAGCCCTTTACCCTGAGCTTGTCGATATGCTTTATAAATTAGATTACCAAAAACCAAATTAAAGCGTTAACATCCAATTACGTTTCAGTTTTCTAAATGTTTTGATTTCGCCACGCAAAAGCGGTAAGTAATCTTTGCCATTGCTCTTAGAACGCTCTAAACGTCTGCAGTTACTGTATAGTTTGCTGGTTAAACGCTCTAGGCTGTCTAGATGTTTGTGTTTTTTGTCAGAATGGCGTTCACGTTCTGCATTAATAATTTCTGGTGCTAGATTTGTGGACTGTTGCACAATATCGCCAGAAAAGTAAATGTCGCTATCTTCTGTACCATCTTCATTCAAATATGATAAATCGTGATTGATATATGTCGAGATACTTCTCGAAAGCATAATGATATCCATTGCCTTTTGATACACAGGCAAATCCGATAAATGAGAGGGTAGGTTGTAGCTCATAATTTCAATAGCAATTATTACGAATTTACTCAAGAGAAATGAAAATTTACTTTAAATATTAAGGTTAAATTGTATATTAGCTTTAATAATTATGTTATTGTGATTTATTTTGTTTAAATGAATATTGATAATCTAAATTGGAGGATTTTAAAGTGTTTGCAACAAAACGCGCGCATGTCTAATGCTGAAATCGGAAGGCGTGTCGGCATCAGCTCACCTGCTGTAGGTGAGCGTATTAAAAAGATGGAAGATGCCGAAATTATTCAGGGCTATACCACATTTGTTTCACCTTTTGAAGCAGGTTATCAATTAAAGGCATTAATTACGTTAAGAGCGTTTATGGGAATGTTAAAGCCGTTTTTAGAAAAGGTAAAAACGTATGATGAAGTCGTCAATTGCTACCGAATTACAGGCAATGAAAATATTGTAATGGAAGTAGTTTTAAAAAATCAAAAACACTTAGAGGCATTCATAGACCAATTAATTACCTATGGCGAAACCAAAACGCAGATTGTATTATCTCACGTGGTAAAACATAGCGAGATTAAGCCTTTAAAGTAATTCTATTTAAATCCGCCAAGGTGGATTTTTTCTGTTCTCACCAGCTGTGTAAATTATAATTTGATTGTGATCTGGGTCTTTCAGTCTTATTTCTTTCCATAACCAAGATTGTTCGGTAATTTCCGTGTTGAAAGCGATACCTTTTTGTTTGAGCATTTCTACAGTTTGGGTAAGGTTATCCACTTCAAAATAAATGATGGTTTGATTATCGTTAGATAGTTTTTCAACCTTATGAATTGAAAACGTGGTATCACCATCAGGACATAAAAACCTAACATATCTTGGTGCTGCATCAACAATGAGTTGTAATCCTAGAGTTTTATAAAATTCAACAGATTTTACAACATTCAGAGATGGTATGGTCACTTGATTTAAATTCATAATTCCAAATTATTCAATTGTATTTGCAATATGTTCTGCAATCATTTTAGCGTGAATACGAGAGTTTTCAATAAACCATTTGTGCGTTTCCATTCCACCACAAATCACACCTGCTAGATACAAACCCTTAACATTAGATTCCATAGTCTTATCATTATAAGTTGGGATGTGCCGTTCATCCTTTGAAAACGCTACACCAGCTTTTGCCAAAAATTCAAAGTTGGGTTGATAACCCGTTAAAGCCAAGACATAATCGTTTGGTAAAGTGATTTCGCCATCAGGTGTTTCAACAGTAATTTGGTTTGCTTCAATTTTTGTAACTTCAGAATTAAAATAGGCTTTAATGCTGCCCTCTTCAATTCGGTTAAGAATATCTGGTCTTACCCAATATTTTACACGCTCTCCTATACTCTTGCCACGCACAATCATTGTAACATTTCCACCTTTGCGGTATATTTCTAAAGCAGCATCTACAGACGAGTTACTGGCACCGACAACAGCAATATTTTGCAAAGTAAAAGGATGTGCCTCCTTGTAATAATGAAACACTTTTGGTAAATCTTCGCCAGGTACATTTAGCAAGTTTGGTATATCATAAAACCCAGTCGCTATAATGATTTTTTTTGCGTTGTAATGATTTTTGCTGGTAGCGACTTCAAAATGATGTTCAACCTTATTTATAGTTGCAACTTCTTCATACAATTTAATGTTTAATTGATTCGAAGTTGCCACTCTTCGATAGTACTCTAAAGCTTCGTTTCTGGTTGGTTTAGGATTGTTGCTAATAAAAGGAATTTCGTTAATTTCCAGTTTTTCAGAAGTTGAAAAAAAGGTCATATTCAAAGGATAATTAAAAAGCGAATTGGTTAAGGCACCTTTTTCAATGACAACGTAATTCCAGTTATGTTTTTTACATTCTAAGGCGCAGGCAATTCCGATAGGTCCTGCGCCAATGATTATGATGTCTAAATCTTTGGTCATAATTTAAATTTAACTCTATTACTTAACCAGTACGACAAAATTACAGCTATGAGTCCATATGTTCCAGTAACTAGCCAATTGATTTGGTAACCATAATTTTCAACAATGGTTAAGCCAATTTTTGAACTAAAAATATGAGATACAGAAAAGGCAATAGCGTACAATGCCATATAACTGCCTTCAAACCCTTCCTTTGCTCTGCTTAACGCAAATCTATTGGTGTAAGGGAAACCTAACATTTCGCCTACGGTTAACAAAATCATATTAATTATTAAAATACCAAACCAAAAGTTTTGGAATAGTAAATAAAATCCTAAACTCATTAAAAGTGATGCTGTTAAAATATGCTTGGTTACAGGTATTAGCTGTTTTTCGAGAAAATTTAAAAAAGGCATCTCAAGTAAAATAATAAGTCCAACATTAATAATCCAAAACAGACTGATTTGAAATTCATTTAAACTAAAAACTTCTTTGTAATACAAAGGCATCGTAACTACGAGTTGAAAAAATGTCATTCCCATAAAGAAACAAATGACAATAAAAATCCAATACGTTGTATCACTATAAACTATGTTTTTAGCTTTAGTGACAACATCTTCTGTAATCTTAGCAATCTTTTTCTCAGGTTCTTTCACTAAATATTTAAACAGAATAATGGCAGAAATACAAGTAACACCATCTATCCAAAACAATAAATTATACCCTTGGCTTACAATGATTAAACCTGCAGCTGTAGGGCCAACAGCCATACCAGCATTAATTGCCAAACGGATAAGACCAATTGCTCTGGTTTGGTTTTCGGGTGTGCTATAAGCTTTTATTGATACATAAATAGCAGGTCTAAAGCTATCTGCTACAGACATTATAAAAAGTATTGCAAAGCATAAGCCCCAAAATGATGAAATAAACTGAAGTCCAATAAAGCTAAAACCAGTTATTAATAGGCTAAAGACCATTACTTTGTAAAACCCAAAGAGGTCTGTAAGTTTACCACCAAGCCATCCTCCAATAGCAGACCCAATTCCGAAAAAGGCCAAAATCCAGCCAGCATCATCTTTACTAAAGTCTAAGTTATCGGTAAGGTAAAGTGATAGAAAAGGAATAATCATTGTCCCGGCTCTATTAATAAGCGAAATCAAAGATATATACCAAATCTCTTTAGATAATCCAGTAAAGGATTCTATATAGTTAGTGTAAAGTTTTTTCATTTTGATTGATTGTTATAAAAATAAAAAGTCCGACGGTATCGTCGGACTTTTAAATATTGTTTAATAGTATATAATTATAGCTACAATAGATAATGCATCCGAATGATTTCCGAAGAAATCGCACAGGTTTGCTTTGTATATCTATTGACTTGTTTCATTTTATTTTTAATAACTGTGACCAAAGCTACAATAAAATTTGATAAGTTGTATTTTTGAATTTTAAACTACGGTTAAATGAGACATCTTCTTTTATTATGTTTAGCGCTAATTACATTGAGTTGTGGACCAGGTAAGGAAGAATTATTGGGCGAGACGGAATGGCAACGAAAAACAAACGCTACGTTTAAAGATGCAAGTAAATCGCCCTTAAAGAAAAAAGATTTAAAGACTTTTAAATCCCTCGATTTTTTCAAATATGATTCTATTTATTATGTAGAAGCCAAATTGAAGCGTACACCAAATTCTAAATGGTTTAAAATGAAAACTACAACTGATGAAGAATCTGAAGAACGCATTTTTGGTGTTTTAACGTTTAAACTAAAAGGCAAAACGCATCAACTCAATGTGTATCAAGGTAAGGATTTAATGACAACAGAAGGGTTTGAAGATTATTTGTTCTTACCATTTTTAGATGATACTAATGGAGATACAACTTATGGTGGAGGGCGTTATATTGATTTGCAAATTCCTGAAGGTGATAGTATTATAATAGATTTTAATGAAGCTTATAATCCGTATTGTGCTTATAATGAGAAGTATTCTTGCCCAATCGTCCCGAGAGAGAATTATGTGCCTGTAAAAGTAGAAGCAGGATTAAGAGCTTTTAAAAAGTAGTTTTATTAGATGTTTATCCGTTGAATTGTTTAACTGTTTAAATCGTCTGTGAGAAAAGAGTAATCACGCTTTAAACGCTATATTAGATGCTATCTACTAATTACTATATGCTACTTAACCAAATATATTCCCAAGAACACAGCTAAAAATCCTACAATAAAACTAGCAATGGTATAAATGGCAAAATTCATAAAATCGCCTGATTTTAAAAACACGTGATTTTCATAAGCAAAGGTTGAAAACGTGGTAAAACCACCACAAAAACCTGTTGCAAGCAACAAGGTTTGGTTTTGTGTTAGGCTGTCGTTTTTAGCAGCAAGTCCAAGTATAATCCCAATTAGCAAACTACCCAATATATTAGCTGCGAATGTACCGTAAGGAATACCAGTTTCACTGCTGTTCAGCCATTTTCCAATGAGATAACGAAGTGTACTTCCAAATCCGCCACCAATAAAGACAATAATTAATTGTTTCATCTATTTTATAGGTACATAGATTTCAGTAACCCAATCTGCAGGATTTGGGTAATTTCCTGGGTCAGTAGTGTAAATTTCAAAAGGTTCTTGCTCTGTTTGTTCCAAGTTGTTCTTAGCTAAGTAAGCCATTGTTTCTTCCCAGGCTTTTGTTAGGTTAGTATAATTACCTTTTAAAGTGGTTTTTAAAACTTTGATATTTGGAATGTAGTTGAGAGAAACGTCAGAACCTTCAGGAAGTGTAATCTTTTCTTTCACTGGTATTCCGTTACTCATAATTACATTTGCGCTACTCATATCATTATAAACCGTTAATGGCATACCAGATTGTTTGATGTTGTTTTTGCCCATAAACAGCATTACGGCACCAAAATTTTCACCCATTTTGGCGCTAATATTTTGTGAATTGGCGTTAGTGGTTTTGTATAAATAATACCCACCACCATATTCAGTAACACCATCTATGGTTATTTCAAATTGTTTCATATCATCTTGTACAATGCTATCTAGTTTTTCTAAACTTCTTTCGTAATGAGGTCCAATCTGCTTTTCCATACCACCCATTAAGGTCGAAAATAATTTAAACACAAATGGTAGGTCCTTTCCAGAGATATTCCAGGTAACATCTGTTGAACCGTCCTCTTTGGCATCTAACTTCCAAGACACATCAGATTTAGGGAATTCAGCAAATTGCATTTCTTGAGTTATAGAATTGTGTGGATTGGCAGCTACGGTTGTCATGGTGCCAACACCATCTTTATCTTCCCAAGAGTATGAACCACCAACACCAACATGATTATCAGGGATAGTAAGGGTCATTTCAGGATCAGATTCAACCCAAGACGACCAATCTTCCCAAGTTTCAAAATCAATGATTTTATTGTAAAGTACAGCTTGTGGTGCTTTTATGTTTCGAGTTCTGGTAACTTCAAAAGAGTTTGGTTGTACTGCAATGTAAATTGAAAATCCTATAATTAGAACAAGCAGTAGCAGAAGAATATACTTAAGTGCCTTCATTTTTAGTATGATTTAGTAGTTACCCAAAGATAGTAATTTGTCTTATAAGTGTTACATTTGTGAGAATTCACAAAAAACTAACTTCAATATGAAACTTAAATCAATAGTTGTAATCTGCCTGATGGTGGTTTTTGCCTGGTCTTGTAAAAATGACAGTAAAGAACCTGTAAAGGACGATACTACAGAAAAAGTAGAAGATAAGTTTGATTTTAATGTAGAGCAATTTGCCGACATAAAAATCTTACGTTATCAAATTCCTGGATGGGAAAATTTGAGCTTAAAAGAACAAAAATTAGTGTACTATTTAACGCAAGCTGGCTTGGCTGGTCGTGATATTATGTGGGATCAAAACTACAGGCACAACCTTAAAATCCGTAAAGCTTTAGAAAATGTTTACACGACTTATTCTGGGGATAAAAATTCTGAAGACTGGAATGCTTTTGAAACCTATTTAAAGCGTGTATGGTTTAGTAATGGTATTCATCATCACTATTCTAATGACAAATTGAAGCCTGAATTTTCTAGGGATTACTTAAACGAATTATTCTTAGCAACCAATACAAAGTTAGACGGTGAAGCTTTTGATGTTATTTTTAATGATAAGGATACTAAAAAAGTAAATCAGGCCAAAGGTGTAGATAACGTAGCATTATCTGCTGTAAATTTCTACGGACCAAATGTTACTAATGCCGATGTAGAAAAGTTCTATGCAGCTAAAGAATCTCCAGACCCAAACAGACCACTATCTTTTGGGCTTAATTCGCAATTAGTAAAAGAAAATGGAGTTTTAAAGGAGCGTGTTTATAAATCTGGAGGACTTTACGGTTCTGCAATCGATGAAATCATCAAGTGGCTAGAAAAGGCACAAGGTGTTGCAGAAAACAAAGCACAAGGAGATGCTATCGGTTTATTGATTCAGTATTACAAAACAGGTGATTTACAAACCTGGGATGATTACAATGTGGCTTGGACAGCAGCTACAGAAGGAAACGTAGATTACATCAACAGTTTTATTGAAGTGTACAACGATCCATTAGGTTACAGAGGTTCTTACGAGACAATTGTACAAATCAATGATTTTGATATGTCTAAAAAGATGAAAGTTTTATCTGATAACGCTCAATGGTTTGAGGATAATTCGCCATTAATGGACGAGCACAAAAAGAAAAATGTAGTTGGTGTAACATACAAAGTGGTAACTGTCGCAGGTGAAGCTGGTGATGCATCTCCAAGCACACCAATTGGTGTTAATTTACCGAATGCCAACTGGATTAGAAAGGAAGTAGGAAGTAAGTCAGTTTCGCTAGGAAACATTATTAATGCTTACAATAATGCTGGTA
The DNA here is from genome assembly GCF_001971725.1 of Winogradskyella sp. J14-2. Classification (NCBI taxonomy): domain Bacteria; kingdom Pseudomonadati; phylum Bacteroidota; class Flavobacteriia; order Flavobacteriales; family Flavobacteriaceae; genus Winogradskyella; species Winogradskyella sp. J14-2. Next base: position 2,856,957 of record NZ_CP019388.1, read on the forward strand.
GTACAGGTCGTTTAAAAGAGTTTGTACACGATGAAGAAGAGTTACAACTTGAGGAAAAGTATGGTCAGTTAGCTGATAAACTACATACTGCATTGCACGAAGTTATTGGGCACGCGTCAGGACAATTAAATCCAGGAGTAGGAGAGACCAAGGAGACCTTGAAAAATTATGCTTCTACCTTAGAAGAAGGTCGTGCAGATTTAGTTGGTCTATACTATTTATATGATTCTAAATTACAAGAATTAGGATTAGTGGACGATTGGAAATCTGTAGGAAAAGCAGCGTACGATGGTTACATAAGAAATGGATTAATGACACAGTTAATTCGTTTGAATTTAGGTGATGATGTAGAAGAAGCGCATATGAGAAACCGTCAGTGGGTTTCTGCTTGGGTTTTTGAAAAAGGAAAAGCGGACAATGTGATTGAGAAGGTTACCAGAGATGGAAAAACGTATTTCAATATTAATGATTACGATAAGCTACACGAATTATTTGGTCAATTATTAAAAGAAACGCAGCGTATTAAATCTGAAGGTGATTATGCCGCCGTTGAAGCTTTAGTAGAAGGTTATGGTGTTAAAGTAGACCAAGACATCCACGCTGAGGTTTTAGAGCGTAACAAGCAATTTACATCTGCACCTTATAGTGGATTTGTAAATCCTGTTTTAGTACCAGAAATGGATGAAAATGGTGAAATTACAGCAATCAAAGTAACACAGCCAGCTGGTTTCCCTGAGCAAATGTTAGAGTATAGTAAAACGTATAGTTTTTTGCCAGAAGTGAATTAACTTCTATGTAATATTAGTAATAAAAGGCAGCCTATTTTGGCTGCTTTTTGTTTGCTCTAAATTTTAAAAGAATTGTATTAATACAAAGAAGAATAAAAAGAATAATCATGGTGTGTGGTTTAAGAGTCAAAATTATGCAAGTATTGTAATCTGTAGATTAATCCAAAAACAATGAGTCCGTCTTTTCCTTTTATTTTTAGTTTTTTTCTTATGTTTTTGCGGTGTGTTTCTACTGTAGATTTACTCAAGTTAAATTCCTGAGCAATTTCTTTATTAGACAAGCCTTGACCGATCAGCAACACAACTTGTTTTTCACGCTCAGTTATTGGGCTTGTAACATGCAAGCTATTTTTTGATTGCAGTTTTAAAGAATTTGTTATTGCGTTTACAAATTCTGGATTTTTGCAAATTTGTTTAATATTCTCCAGAACTTCAATGAACTCATTTATAGTTAATAGTTTGCCTTCATTTTCTAAAGTTGAAATGAGCTTTACTAGTTGGTTTTTTGCTGTTTTTGACGGGTAATACATAACTTAAAAGTAGATATCTTTTGTATATAAAAAAATCCCCTTTAATGGGGATTTTTATCGATAGTTGATTTATTTTCACCTTAAGAGTAATAACACCTAACTATCGTGTTAACGACTCATTATTGTTTTATAAATCGTTTTGTAACTTGGGTATTATTGACATAAAGCGTAATAAAATAAACTCCTTCAGATATACTGCTAACATCTACATGAGTGCTTGGTTTTACTTTTTTAGTAACTGTCTTTCCTGTTATATCGAAAATGTGTAGCTCTGATATTTCGTGTTCTGATTCAATAAATAATAAGGATTGAACGGGATTGGGATAGAGCCTGATAACATTTTCATCGGTTTCAAAATCATTAGAGCTAAGCGTTGTATCAATGACGGTAACTATTAAAGTGATTATATCTGTATTACCAGAACTGTCTTCAATGGTTAGATCTACCGCATAATCTCCCGGTAGCGTAAACGTGTCTTGGTTAAGGCTCAACGAAAATGTACAATTATCATTAGACCCATTGTCTAAATCTGCAGCAGTAATCATAACAGAGGGTTGGCCTGCTAGATCAACGGTTATGTCCTGTCCCAAAGCTATTGGGCTTAAGTTATCAATTACAGTAACTATTGCAGGTGTACTATTAGAATTTCCGCTATCATCAATTGCAGTAAGAATTACCGTGTTGTCACCAAGGTCTTCGCAACTAAATGTAGTGTTATCTATTGAAATATCTAACAAACAGTTGTCCGATGATCCATTATCAATATCTAAAGCATCAATAGTAACTAAACCGTTGCTATCTAATGGTGCGGAAATATTTTGAGCTATTACTGTTGGAGTTTCTGTATCTATAACTGTTACGGTAACGGTAACTGAGTCACTATTTCCGTTTTGATCTGTTACTGTAAAAAAGACATCATTATCGCCTATATCATCACAGGTAAAGGCATTCAAATCTATGGTTCTATTAACAATTGAGCAGTTATCTGATGATCCATTTTCTATATCTTCAGCAGTTATAGAGGCCTCACCAATAGAATTGAGCTGTACTGTTACATCCTGAGCTACTGCAATTGGATTGGTTGTATCTGTGATGGTTACAATAGCTGTTGTCATTGCAGAGTTACCACTTTCATCTGCAACAGTGAGCGTAATTGTATTTTCTCCCAAATTTGTACAATCAAAATTAGTTATGCTCAGTGTTCTTGACACTATGCTACAATTATCGGTGGATAAGTCGATGTCGTCTGGTGTTAATGAAGCAGTGCCGTCAGTGTCAAGTGCAAGTGTTATGTTTTGTGCTAAGGCAATTGGATCTATATTGTCTTCTACTGTAATGGTTGCAGTTGTACTATTTGTGTTACCGTCTAAATCCGTAACTGTAAAGTTTACAGTGTTTGTCCCTAAATTTGAGCAATCAAAACTATTTGTGTCTATATCTATGCTAGCAATGCCGCAGTTATCTGTAGATCCGTTTTCGAGATCATTTGCTTCTACTAAAGCATTTCCACTAGCATCGAGTTGTACTGTTATGTTTTGAGCAATAGCAACAGGGTATATATTATCTACAACCGTAATGATTACATCTTCTGTACTTACTTTACCCTCTGCATCAGTGGCTGTAATTGTTACAGTATTTTCACCAAGATCATCGCAGGTATAATTAAATTGTGTTTGGTTTAGCTCAACAGAAACTAGTTCGCAATCATCAAACGTACCGTTATTAACATTGGCAACAGTAAGATTGCCTTCACCGTTTGCATCGAGCTCAACAGTAATGTTATCAAAAACAACAATTGTTGGGTTTGCATTATCAAACACATCGATTTGTAGTCCGTAATCATATAGCGACCAGCTGCCGTCTTCGTTGATAAGTCTAATGTAGAAATCATGTAAATCACAAGTTAAATCTACAGTGCTTAGATCTACAGTAAATTCATCCATGTTACCAGTAGGATTTAAGGGTACAGATGTTCCATTGCCAAAACCAGGATCTGTATCATAGAAATATTCTGCAGCAATAATAGGTGACACCTCTTGTTGTGGCGTAACAAAGAACAAGCGCTTATCATACAAACTCCATTCACCAAGATCATCTTGCGTTCTTAGATAGAGATTATGAAATCCTTCGTTTAGAGTCCCTATGGGAATGACAATATTCTGTGTTGTACTTCCAGAGTTTGACTCAACATTAATTGAGGTCGCATTGCCAAAACCAGGATCTGTATCAATGAAATATTCAATTTCGGTAATTGATGCTGCACCACCTCCTAGCTCTTCGGTAACATAAAATTTTACAGCATCGTACAGGCACCAAGTACCTAAATTGTCTTGAGCTCTAATATATAGGGTGTTAAAACCATTTAGATCTGTGCCAATAGGTATAGCGTAATTTTCTGTGATGTTGCCTGTATTAGGATTGACGGTTAAGGCTGTAGCATTACCAAAACCTGGGTCTGAGTTAATAAAATATTCTGCTGCTGTAATTTCTGTAGCGTTCTGTCCCATGGAAGTGTCAGTGATATAAAACAACCTATTGTCGTAAAGACTCCAAATATTGGTGTTATCCTTAGCTCTTACATAAAGCGTATTAAAACCAACAGCATCAGTTGGGACAGCAATAGTAAATGTTTGCGTAAGCTCTCCAGAATTACCGTTAACACTTAGCGTTGTGGCATTACCAAGACCTGGATCGGTATTAAAGAAATACTCTACTTCGCTTATAGATTGCCCAATACCCAACCAACAACACAGACAGCACAATAATGTGATATGCGTTTTCATAATAAAATGTGTTAGTTATTAATTGGTTTTTGCAGTAATGGTCACAGTAAGGTCTGAGTTTTTAGGAACGGTTGGGTCGTAACTATCTATTTTAAGGCTCGGTAGACCAGTAGGTGTACCCAAAGGTTTAAAGTTGTAACCTTCGTAAAGACCGTCATCACCAAAAGGAGAGCCAGCTTGTAGTGTAAGGTCGTCTAAAGATGAGTTAAAGGTACCAGAGGTACCGATACTTCCTGAAGCACCATCTCGATTGGTAAATAGTGGGTCTATGTTTTCTTGACTGTTACTTACCGTAATGTTAGAACCTGTTGCAAAGTTGTAGTTTGCTGTTGCATCGTAATTATATGTAAGACAATTTGTAATTTGGAAAGTTCCACTAGAACTGCTCAGGGATACTGTACCGCTTTGAAAATAGTCTGATACAAAGATACAATTGCTAATATTCATTAAATCTGGTGTATTATTACTAATAGAAACACCAAAAAAATAACTAAAAATATTATTGCTTATCAATAAGGTATCCACCATACTAAAAGATAATGAAGAACTATTAATGACATTGTTTGTGAGTAGAATATTTGATGTAGTACTTGTGATACTAATTGAGCCTTCAATAATATTACCTTGTATTAAAAAATTATTTAATGTTCTGTATTGCCCAAGACCTAGAAAACTAGTTATGCGGTTGTCTTGTAAGACAATATTTTCAATTAATGGAAATGTTCCCGAATTATCAAAAGGATCTGTAACAGTCTGAATTTTTAAACCTTTTATTGTGCTATTAGAACAGCCTTCAACTAAGTCTAGCGTGCCAATCTCAGAAACGTAAGAGGCATCACTATGTGAGCGGCCAATGATAGTTAATTCTTTATCTAAGGTAATATTTCCATAACTTGTTGAAGATTGTTGTACATGTATAATATCTCCATCTGTCGCAGCATCAATAGCAGCTTGTAAACCTGTAAAGTCTGCTGCTGTCCCAGCATTATTATTGACTATGTGCGTTGTCTGTGCAAATAATTTAGTAGCAAAAAGTAATAATGCACATAAAATTAAAGGAGTAAGTGTGTTTTTTGTTTTCATAATTAAGTATATATTGGTTAATAACATAGAGGCAAAGTAGTTGAGATATGCTAATCAAAAAATCCCCAATAATGGGGATTTTTGAATTTTCAGTACATGTAATGGTTTCAATATTATGAGTTTAATCCATTATTTTTTGATAAAACGTTGCGTGATAACTCCTAATTGTTCGTCTTCAATTTTAATTATATAGATAGCAGGTTGTAGCGTTTCTACATTCAGCGTGTTTTTCTCACCGTTTAGAATCTTAGATACGACCTTTTTGCCTTGTATATCATAAATTTCGAGTTGGGCTTCCTGAAGATGATGTGTAGAAATATTTAACCAGTTTTGTACAGGATTAGGATAAATCGATAGATTTGGCTTCTCTGACTCGTCTATGGTTAAGCTAGAGTCTACAGTAATAGTAATATCTGCTCTTATTAAAGTTAAATCTGGTAATACAGTATTCGTTATCTCACAATAATAAATTCCATTGTCAGATGTTTGCGCGTTTGTAATGGTATAGCTAGAAGCATTAGCACCAGTAATAGCCACATTATCCTTAAACCATTGGTACTGATTATTCATTGCCTCACCATTTCTATTAAGATCGTTATCGTTAACACTTATAGTAATATTAGATCCAACTGCAGTAGTGATCATTTCTTCTTGGTCATCGGTGTTTTGTGGTGAGTAGTTAAAACTTAAGTAATTACCGTTGGTTACAAACGGTTCTAAATCTCCAAAATCAAAGTTATTGTCCTGAAGGTTTATATTGGCATTTGGTGCATTAAAAGGGATTGGGCCCGAAAAGCTGCTGCCATTACCAAAAAATTCAAAACCTGTCATTTGTACATCAACCAATTCTGTGAGATTAGACAGTGAAGCAGGTAATTGACCTGTAAAATTATTGGCTAAAAAACGTATCTCTCTTAAATTAACGAGATTTCCGAAACTATTTGGTATTTCACCGCTTAGACCAGTACCTTGAATCCAAAATGTCTTTAAGTTAGTAAGGTTGCCGATAGTTGTAGGTATGGTTCCGGTTAGGTTAGTGTCGCCAAGCCCTATGTATAATGCTTCTAGGTTTGTTAGACTTCCTATATCCTCTGGAAGATTTCCATTTGGGTTAAAAGATTGTAATGCCAAACGTGTTACTTTATTGCCTGTTGTGGTAACTCCTTGCCATGTAGAAACAGGCGCTGCGGTATTCCAGTTTTCTGCGTTTGTCCAATTTGGGCCATTAGTAGCATTGTAAAGTGCAATTAGTGCATTTCTTTCGGTTTGACTTACAGCGCCTTTAAGCTCAATTAAATTTCGCCTAATTTCTAAACCAGGAACTAACGGACTAGTGGCAATGCACGTGTAGGCATCTAATTGGCTTTCTTGAATATTGTCTAAACTTAATTGGCTAGTAGTTTGGTCAGTTACTGCGGTAACACTTTGGTCAAACGTACTAAGGGTATGCCATTGATACTGTACGTTAGTCCCCTCTATACTAGACATATTGAATGTGTAATCATCACCAATTATAGCATCTAACACTATTTCTTCGTCTATGGGAGACTGTGGGCTATATAGGAAATTGGTTATGGTTGAATTATTTGAATAGTTAGGCTCAAAATCTAAAAAACTATAATCGTTATTAATGAGCCTTAAAAACTCTAGAGTAGCAATACTGCTAAAGTTTGGAATTATACCACTAAGATTATTATTGTTAAAAACTAAGCTTACAGCACTAGAAAGCTCAGTTAATGTGTTGGGTAAGCTTCCTTGTAAGTTATTATATGCCAAGTTTACATTGGTTACATTGTTGTTGCTTGTTGTAATACCAAACCAGCTAGATAGCGGAATATTTTGATTTAACCAGTTTGTGTTATTGGTCCAGCTGTCTCCATCAGTGGCAGCGTAAAGGTCTATTAAAATATTATAATCGGGACTTAATACTGGATCTTGGCCTATGATAAATTCTCCGGTTAGAAGGCTTAGGCCAGTAACAATACTGTTAGTTATACTGCAAAAATATGTGCCCATCTGCTCTGATTGTATATTGTTTATGGTAATAGATGGTGCAGTTTCACCTTCTATTGGGACATTATTAAAAAACCATTGGTATTGATTATTAGCACTTGTAAGTCCAGAATTTATTACAAGATTGTCGCCAACTTCTATAAAATTTACTTGGTCTTCTGTTACATTGGCTTGCGGTGCATATTGAAAATCATTAATATTTTGATAAGATGTAAATTGGTTTTCAAAATCTTCAAAAGTGAACATATTATTTTGTACCCATAGAAGGGAAAGTGGCAATGAAGTCATATCAGGAATTTCTCCGCTAAAACTATTATCTGCAAGATTCAAAAATTGTAAATTATTAATATTGCTAATGGTACTAGGTAAACTGCCTTCAAGATTATTTCCATTTAAACTCACATTGTTGAGATTGATAAGATTTCCGAATTCACTAGGAATAGATCCGCTAAGGTTATTAAAGAATAAAAATAATTGGGTTAGGTTGGTTAAATTACCAATTTCAGAGGGTATTGTTCCGGTTAGATTACATGCTCTAAAATCCAGATAATTTAGATTGGTTAAGTTAAATATTTCTACAGGTATAGAACCGCCAAGCGGATTATCACCTAAGTGTAGATAGGTAAGTGTATTTAGGTTTCCGAGAGCAGGTGGAATCCCACCAGAAAAATTATTAACTGCAAGTAATAGAACATTGAGCTCTTGCAAATTAGCTATGCCAACAGGTATTGTACCACTAATATTATTGGTGTTTAATTGTAACGAATTTAGATGCGTAAAATCTTCTATTGATGTTGGTAAGGTACCAGTGAGGTTATTCTGACCCAGATTAATTTGGGTTACATGTTCTGTACCACCAATATTATTGGTTGTAATGCCGTGCCATGTAGAAACAGGATTTGTAGTATTCCAATTGGTGTTATTGGTCCAATTAGCTCCATTGGTACTAGTGTATAGATCTATTAACGCATCTCTTTCTACTTGTGGTACATCAGAGACTTCGCTAAATGAAAAGTTGGTTAAGGCGTTTGCATCACTTCGGTGTATCATAATGTAATAAGATTGTCCTGTAAAAACCTGAAAACTGGTTTGTGTTCCAAAAACGCATTCAGATTCTGGCAAATGGGTTAATTCTGCCATGGATGTAGCATTTAGATCGGACGCTGTGTAGGCTATAACAAATGAATTGATTATAGAACCACCAGTTGCACCAACTGTGATACCCGCATTTACAAAAGTGTTTTCTGTAGCTGTAAATTTATAATAAACAGCACTAAAACCGCTGGTATTACAGCCGTTTGGATTGGCGGTATTTACTTCTGCGAGATCTAATCTAATACTAGACTCAATAAAGTTTAACGATGTCAGTTCGGTAGCATTACCAACAGTATCGTTTGTTGGTGCTTGTGTAAAGGATAGTTGCACCGTAATTACTACTATAATAAAAAGTATTTTTTGCTTCATAATGAGAGAGTTTTATATAACATTGTCGTAAACGTACAAAGCATAGTAAGACTAAAAAATCCCCATTATTGGGGATTTTAGTGAAATTAAATGAGATTTTACTGATTGACTAAAACTTATATTTCTTTTCTAGCGCATAGCGCATTAGTTCACCTTTGCCGTGTAGACCTAATATGCGAATCATATTTTTTCGGTGTGTATCTACTGTATGCACACCAATAAATAATTCGTCTGCAATTTCTCGAGAGGTTTTTCCTTGCCCTACAAGTGCTAAAATTTCGATTTGTCGTTTGGTTAGTTTGCCTTTTGTTTTTTTGTTGGTGTTGTTAACGTCGTCTACTTTAATGTTAGCATCAAAGTAAGTGTCGCCGTTGTATACTGAACGGATCGCTCTAAGCACTTCTTCTAAAGGTGAATTTTTAAGTAGATATCCTGAAGCACCAGCATCTAGCATTTGTTTGATTGCATCTTGCTGATCAAACATTGTAAACCCTAAAATTTTGGTGTGAGGAAAAACTTCCTTTATTTGTTTGGTGGCAGAAATCCCGTCTACTTTTGGCATTCTTATATCGGTAATAACAACATTGGGTTGTTTTAATTTTACCAATTTTAGTAGGTCTTCGCCATCATTGGTGGTACCAACTATTTCTATATCATCCTCGTATTCTAAAAGTAATTTTATACCATCAATTAATGATTGGTGGTCTTCTGCTATGGCTAGTCGTATCATAACGGTATATCTATAATTATTGTGGTTCCTTTATCTTTTTCAGACTCGATGGTCATTTTTCCGTCAAGGTGCTCAACACGTTTATCTATACTGTTAATGCCCATGCCTTTATTGGTTTTAGTGACTTGATTTGGGTTAAACCCTTTACCGTTATCTTCTACCATGATATTTATGGCATCATCATGATTGGTTAAATGAATAGTAGCTTCTGAGGCTTCAGCATGTTTTATAACGTTGGTAATAAGCTCTTGTATAATTCTGAATAAGGTTAATTCTAAACTATTTTCTAGTCGATTATCTAGACCGTAATCAATAACGTCTATTTGTATTTTGTTAGAAGCTGAAATTTTCTCAGCCATGTTCTCCACAGCTTTGAGTAAACCTTGCTTAGCAATAACACCAGAGTTTTTAGCATGAGCAACAGAACGTACTTTTTGATAGGCTTCTTCTATGAGCGTGTTTGTTTTTTCAAAAAGTTCTGGTGAGTCTTTATCCTTTAGAGCATTAAAATGTAGCTTAACTGTAGCCATAAGACCTCCTAAATCATCATGTAGGTCATTAGCAATACGTTGTCGTTCTTTTTCTTGACCTTCTATCATGGCATCAACAGCAGTTAATTCTTGCTCTTTTAAAACAGTTGCTAATTTTTGAGATTCTATTTCTTTTGCTTGTTCGGCAAGTATTTGTTTGCGTTTGGTGTTTTTTTGAACAAGTAAAAATGTTATACCGCTAAACAATAATACTCCTAAAGACCCGAATAATAAATTGCGATTTTGAATACGTTTAGCTTCACTTTCAAGGTTTTTTATTTTTAGTTCTTGATTTTCATATTTTGCAATACCCTCGGCAAGCGCTCTTCGGTTAATACTATCTGTTAGGTTAAAGTATTCTTTTTGAGCGTGATAGGCGTTTTTATAATCACCTAATTTGTAGTAAGTATCTGCTAAGCTTTCTTTTAAAATACTTCTGCCACTTAGTACATTTTCCTTAAACTTTATGGAGTCTGCTTTATGAAGATAGAGCAATGCGGCTTGAAAGTTTTTTTTGTTATGGTAAACGGAGCCGAGGTTAAGATACGTTGAGTAATAATTATCTGGATATTGAAATTTCTTGTTATTTTCTATAATATCTATCTTTTTTTGGTAGTAAAACAAGGCTGAATCTGGGTTGTTTAAAACTTCGTTATAAAGCACACCAATATTTGAGAGGATGTTAATAAATAAGGTGCTATCTCTTGGGCTAAAATTGTTTTTCAACGTCTGTTGGTAGTATGCTAAAGCCTTCAAATCATTATCTCTTAGCATATAATAGTTGCCTTTTAAGTACGAAACGACGATTTTGTATTTATTACTTTTAAATTTTTTAGCCTCGGTATCTAATTGTTCTAAATAATCCATTCTGTAGGCTATATCTTCATCATAATTATAAGATTGGGCAAGCCCAGATAGCGCTGCTAAAATGGTTAGAGTATCTTTAGTTTTTTTTCCTTTTTTTAGTGCTTCGTTATGATATTTAAAGCTTAGCGAGTCATTTTGAATAATTCGATAATAGTAAGCCTTAAAATAAGTAAATCTAGCTAATAAATTGGTCTGAAGTTTTTCTTGGGTATCAAGCTCATTGAGATAGTATTTTATAGAATCGATATTTCTGAGCTTACTGTGATAAACTAATCTGAAATAATTTTTGAGTACTGAGTTTTGCTCTCTTTTAATTCTTTCAGAAATGACTTCTTTTGGAGTAATCCTATCAAAATAATAATAAGAAGAATCACTTTGCGAAAGGCAAAGTGATTGTTGTAATAGCATCAGAAAAATTACGAGTGGCTTCAATTACTGCTCTCTTTTGTGCATTGATCTAAAAGGTTCACCTTCTACCTTAGACTTTTTCTTTTTTTCTTGTAGAATATCTATATTATCGCATCCATTTTCTTTAAAATTTTTAAAATTTACAGAAACGTAAATATCTTGTCCTTCTTTTCTAGGTAAATTAGCAACTGTTTTATGCTCAAGAATTAGGTCGTTCTCTCCATAAACTATTTTTCCGTGACCGTTACATACATATTTTAAAGTATCTACATCTTTTTTTATAAAATTTAAATTAGAGCCTTTAGGTATTGGAACACTAAAATGAGCTATGCCAGTAATTGTGTTGTATTTATTTTTACTTGTTATAGCGGCACTATCTTTACAAAATTCAAACATCGGCGGAATCCTTTCATTGAAACTAAAAGGTGTATCTAGATGGCCTTCGATTTCTTGTAGCTCTGCCTCACAACTCTCTTTGTTTTGATCTTGGTTGTTGCTTTTAGATGTTAATTCGTCACAATTAAATTGTAAAATTAATAAGAAAGCTACTAAACTGAATTTAATAAATTTGATATTCATAATTTTGGCATTTTACGGTTAATTTCAATACAAAGATGCAGCGCAGGAAGACACCAAAACATACCCATTAACAGGTATATTTCTGTCAATAAGTTATAAAATAAATATCAAATAATAAGAAAGTCAGGTCGTACGACCCAAAAAACGTGGTTATGTTAATAGAAACTTCACAGCAGCAATCATGCCAATAAACCCAATAAATGCAATAAGAATCCAAACAGTGCCTTTGTAATAGGCTTTATGGATTTTTAAATCTTTACGATATTGGTAAGCTACAGCAATAACAAAAGCTATAAAAAATAATATCCCAAAAATCAGTTGACCTGTAGTAAACATTAGCGTATTTTTATGCAAAAATAATTAAAATTAGAGCGAAATCACTAAAAAAAGACATCCTCTAAACATTATTTACGAAAAAATATTAACCTTGGTTTTTAACTAACATTATGCAAGATAAAATTAATGCCGTAAAAGCATTTCATACCGCTTTTAAAATAGGACACAGAGAAACACCGAAAGCTGATTTAGGAATAGAAAAGAACATGCTGCGCTATAAGCTTATGCGCGAAGAAAACGAAGAATATCTCGAAGCTGCTAATGATAATGATTTGGTAGAAGTTGCAGATGCGCTAGGCGATATGCTTTATATTCTTTGTGGTACAATTATAGAGCATGGACTACAGTATAAGATAGAAGAAGTTTTTGAAGAAATTCAACGTAGTAACATGAGTAAACTAGGTGAGGATGGAGAGCCAATTTATAGAGAAGATGGTAAAGTTCTTAAGGGACCTAATTACTTTAAACCAAATATTAAAGAGATTTTGGAGTCGTAAAAAAAGCAGCCAATCGGCTGCTTTTTTAATTATTTTACTTCGTGTTTCCAATCATGTTTATCTTCCGATAAATTATGTTGAATGCTTGTGAGTGTCTTTTTAAATAGCGCAGCATATGAATCTTCTAACTGTGGAATTTCAAAAATATCCTCAGCATGCTCAAATGCAGAAACAGGACTTATAACTGCCGCAGTACCAGCACCAAATATTTCTTTTAGGCTTCCATTTACAGCGGCTTCTTTAATTTCCTCAACACTTACAGGTCTTACTTCACATTCAATGCCTAAATCCTCAGCAAGTTGTATGACGCTTTTTCTCGTTACACCATCCAAAATTCTGTCACTAGTAGGTGCTGTAATCAATTTATCACCAACTCTAAAGAATATATTCATCGTACCAGCTTCTTCTAAATACTTATGAGTAGAAGCATCAGTCCAAATAATTTGATCAAACCCTTTTTTCTGAGCCAAACCAGTTGGGTAGAATTGAGCAGCATAGTTACCGGCTGCTTTTGCAAATCCTACACCACCATCTGCGGATCTACTATATTTTTCAGCAAACAAAACCCGAACAGGTTTGTTGTAATAAGCCTTTGCTGGCGAACAAATAATCATAAAACGATACGTTGCTGCGGGTGAAGCCGAAATAGCTGGCTCAGTAGCAATGACAAAAGGTCTAACATATAATGAGTTGCCTAATCCTGGTTTTATCCAGTCGCTTTCCATTTTCAATAAGGTTTCTAAACCGTTAAAGAAGTAATTTTCTGGAAATTCAGGTATAGCGAGTCTGGAAGCAGATTTATTTATTCTATGGAAATTTTGATCAGGTCTAAACAAAAATATTTTACCATCTTCATCTTTATAAGCTTTCATACCTTCAAAAACGGCTTGCCCATAATGAAACACACGAGCAGAAGGTTCTATCGTCATTGGTTGGTAAGGCATAATCTTTGGAGTTTGCCATTGACCATCTTCAAAATCGCAAACAAACATGTGATCTGTAAATACACGTCCAAATGTTAAATTATCAAAATCAACACTACTGATTTTAGAATTTTCTGACTTTACTACAACGATTTCGTTAGGGTTAGTTTCTACCATTTAAGAGGTGTTTTAAATTTGTGCAAAAGTACAAAATGATTGTGGTTAATAAAAGGTAATATTATCTTAAAATTCGTAATTTTGTAGTTCTATCGTAATCAATATTAAACAAATTAATAATGAAAAAATTAGTTATAATCTTAGCAATGGGCTTAGCCATTGTGTCTTGTAAAAACAATAAAGAAGTCACTGAAAACAAGGAGGAAGACATAAAAGAAGAGATCGCTTATGCCTCTTTCGGAATGGAAATAAATGATGCAGATGCGTTATCATCAGATCGTATGATGGAACATTATAAAGGCTTAAAAGCAGGTGATACCATCAATGCTAAAATGACAGGAAAAATCAACGAAGTGTGCTCTAAAAAAGGCTGTTGGATGACTTTAGACATGGGTAACGACAAAGAAGTTATGGTACGTTTTAAAGATTACGGTTTCTTTATGCCTTTAAATGCTGAAGGTGAAGTTGTTGTAAACGGAAAAGCCTTTGTTGAAGAAACTTCTGTAGACGAATTAAGACACTACGCAGAAGATGCAGGTAAATCTGAAGAGGAAATTGCTGCCATCACTGACCCTAAATTCGAATACAAGTTCTTAGCTGATGGAGTTCTTCTTAAACAATAAGATTCTTGCTTTTGCAGTAGTGTTGCTCTTATGTTTTAATTGTAAGAATGAAACTGAGCCAAAACCTGCTGAGAAAAAGGAAAAGCCAGAGTTAATTATGTATCAGCCGTCTGAGATGGCAAATCTTATGAATGGTATGTATGCCTATAATTTGCAAATAAAACAGCAGATTATCAACGGTGAAACACCTGTCTCTATGCCTTTAGATCTTATGAAACTCCATTCCGCAGAAATGAGTAATGGTCATGGAAGAACAGCAGTTTGGAATAGTAAGGTAGATGGTTTTATAACCGCCCAGCAAATGGTTGTAGATACCTTGTCTAATATTGAATTAAAGGAGCGTTATAATACAGCTATTAATAATTGTTTGGCGTGTCATAAAACCGAATGTACAGGACCAATTCCAAAGATTAGAAAACTTTTAATTCAGTAATTGAAGCGAAAAATAATAACCACGTCAGATGGTTCTAAAACCATTCAGATAGAAGATTGGAATGAGCAATACCATTCCATTCATGGTGCTATACAAGAAGCAAACCATGTGTTTATAAAACATGGTTTGCTTTTTTATTTTCAATCTTGTAATCCTGAACTTGATTCAGAATCTCACCCAATCAACATTTTAGAAATAGGCTTTGGTACAGGTCTCAATGCCTTTCTAACCTTTTTAAAAGCTGAAGAACTTCAGCAATCCATAAACTATGTTGGAGCTGAAGCCTATCCTGTAAAAAATGAAGAAATCCAACAACTGAATTATGTTGAATTAATTTCTAAACAGCATGAAACTGAATTTGAAAAAATGCATACGATTCCTTGGGAAGAGCAACACAATATAAGTCTAACTTTCAAGCTCGAAAAGCAAGAAAAATTCTTCAAGGATATCACTGATGAAAACAGGTTCGACATCATTTATTTTGATGCCTTTGGTGCACGCGTACAACCAGAACTTTGGACGGAAGACATCTTTAAGATTATGTATAAAGCCTTAAAAGACAATGGTGTTTTGGTTACTTATTCGGCCAAAGGAAGCGTAAGACGTGCTATGCAAGCAGTTGGTTTTACAGTTGAGCGACTTCCTGGTCCACCTGGTAAGAGGGAAATGTTACGAGCGCGTAAGCATTGGATGAAGTAAATTGAGTCAAATGATTTTTTTGAAAAAGAGCTTTTAGCATTCGGCGAAGTGCAACGAGCCAAATGTTTATTAGTAACATTCAGCGAACGCAGAGAGCTAAATGGAACTTAATGTCACTTCGAGTGATTGTGAAGCATGAACAATTGTATCGAGAAGTCTTGTAAACTGAGAATGTTCTCGATAGTTCTACTGAGCTTGTCGAAGTGTAAATTTTATCTGCTCTCGCATCTAAAATTTACTCGAACTGACATTGAGCACACCAAACGTTAAATCCAAATTAAAGTCTCCTTGCAGCCTTAATGCATGTTGTATCTTTGCTTTAAATAAAAAAGCTAAAGAAAAAGAATAAGTAATGACAGTCTTAATAACAGGAGCAACAGGATTAATAGGGCAAGAGATTGTAAAACAATGTCACGCCCAAGACATTTCTGTTCATTTTTTAACAACTTCAAAATCCAAGTTAACTACTCAGACAAACTACAAAGGCTTTTATTGGAATCCTAGTACCAATGAGATAGACCACAACTGTTTTAAAGGTGTATCTGCAATTATCAATTTGGTAGGAGCGAGTATCTCTAAACGATGGACAGACAGCTACAAAAAAGAAATCCTAGAAAGCCGTACTAAAACAGCACAGTTACTGCAAGACTCCATAAAAGCACATAATTACCAGATAGATTACGTGGTTTCTGCAAGTGCCATTGGTATTTACCCAACAAGTTTAACCAACTATTATGAGGAAGATGCCACACAAATCTCTGACACGTTTTTAGGCGACGTGGTAGAGCAGTGGGAAGCGGCTGTAGATGGGTTTAAAACTTTAGGTTGTAAACTTGCAAAAATCCGAATAGGTTTGGTATTAGCCAAAGATGGTGGTGCTTTACCAGAAATTGTAAAACCCATTAAGTTTGGTGCTGGTGCTGCTTTTGGAGATGGCAAACAATGGCAAAGCTGGATACACGTACAAGACCTTGCCAGTATTTTTATGTACGTATTGCAAAACCAATTAGAAGGCATTTACAATGGTGTAGCACCCAATGCCGTAACCAATAAAGAACTCACTAAAGCAGCAGCAAGCGTATTGCAACGTCCTTTAATATTACCAAATATTCCAAAATTTGCAATGAAATTAGCACTTGGTGAAATGCATATTCTCTTATTTGAAAGCCAACGCGTTAGCTCACAAAAAATAGAAAACAAAGGGTTTAATTTTACGTATGCTAATCTCAGACCAGCTTTAGAGGATTTGTTGGTTTGAGATTTAGCTAAAGGAAAACCATCGCTCATATTACTCTTGAATTGAGTAATGTCTAGATAGATTCTAAAACAATAATATATTAATCTAAATACACATTAGTCACCAACCGCTCAACGGTTGGGTGATCATTACCACCAGCAGGTTCAATGGTAATGTTTAGGGATTCGGCATAGTCTATATAGTTCATTGCCATAAGGTTTTGGTCTTTGGTAATCACTCCCATGTTTATCATTTCGCCTTCTACGTCTGCCCACATTTGGTAGTCGTGTTTAGCATCTAATTTTGGTAAGCGCTCTGTGTTAATTACCACAGATTTAGTGCTATGGTTTACGTAGCTTACCACTTTACCATCTGGCATTAAGGTGTTGCCTGTTAATACGTACTGTTCAGTATCAGGATGTGCTATGGTACTAAGGAGCGCAATTTCCTTATCTATTTGGTTGTTGAGGTTGTTGAGCTTATCGTTTAATTCGGTTTTTTCGGTTTCAACCGTTTGTAACAGGTCTTTTATCTCGTTTAACTCGTTATACATCCAAAAGTTTCCAAACATTAATAATGCCGCTATACTGGCTGCAATACCTAAATAATATTTAAGATTAGTGTTACTCTTATTGTTTTTAGTGTCTTTGGCTTCTCTAATATCTTGTATTAATTGGTATTTAATGCCTTTTGGTGGCTCAATGGCATTTTCTAAACCAAGGGTTTCAAAGTCTTTTTCTATAGCATCACAATATGTTTTTAGTTCGGTATCAGATGCTAAAACTTGCTCAATCTGTTCGTACTCTTGCGCATTGAGTTCACCAAGCAGGTATTGCTCTAATAGTCCGTTATCTAATATCGTTTTCTTATCCATCATCACAGCGCATTTAGTATTAGTAAAAGTACACTTAGGGTTTTGGTATAGGCTTTTCGTAATTGCTTTAAAGCTTGGCGCACATAAGATTTAAACGTGCCAAGTGGCACATTCATTTGCTGGTGTGCTTCCTTATGCGTTAAGCCTTTAAAATATACCAGCTCTATAGCTTCTTTATGGTGTTGCTCTAACGTGGTTATAGCACCATTAAGTTCTAAATACTTAGCGTCTATACTAATAGCTTCTTCTTTATTATCATATACACTAAAATCATCGGTTTGGATGAGTGGTTCTACTTTTCTGAGAAAATTTAACGTTTTGTTCCTGGCTATTCTAAATATCCAAGTATAAAAACGGCCTTTGCTAGCATCGTAGCTTTCGGCTTTATCCCAAACGGTCATAAAAGTATCTTGGAGTAAATTTTGGGCTTTGCCTTCGTCGCGTACCATTTTTACAATAACACTGTATATAGCGCCAGCATATTTGTCGTAGAGTAACGATAACGCAAGCTCATCCTTGTCTTTGAGTTGTTGAATAAGAAAGTTATCGTTCTGCATTAATGTTAAAGATTTCCCAAAAATAAAAGCTTGCTCATCCAGTAGTATCAAGCCTGTGTAAATATAAACGAAAGCACTTCAAAAACGAAATAAGTGCAATAGTTTAACCAAAAATTTAAAAAAACATGAAAAAGTTAGTATTTGTTTTAATGACAACTGTAGCCTTAACATTCTCACAAAAGACTATAGCGCAAGAAACCATTGTAGACGCAGCCGTTGGCAATGAGAATTTTTCAACTTTAGTTACAGCTTTAAAAGCAGCAGAATTAGTTGAAGCCTTACAAGGCGATGGTCCTTTCACCGTATTTGCACCAACCAATGATGCTTTTGCAAAAATCGACAAAGAAACTTTAGGCAACTTATTAAAACCAGAAAACAAAGAGACTTTAACTAAGATTTTAACCTACCATGTTGTACCAGGGAAATTAATGGCTAGTGATGTTGTAGCTGCTCTAAAGAAAGGCAACGGGTCAGTGGAGGTAAAGACATTAGCAGGAGAGATCTTAACTGTAATGCAAAAAGATGGGAAAATCTGGTTGAAAGACCAAAATGGTAATTATAGTGAGATTACTGCGACAGATGTAAAAGGTAGCAATGGTGTAATACACGTCATTGATACTGTAGTAATGCCGTAATATGGTTTTAGTGTTAATAGTTAGCGCATTACTACAACGTTATTAATCATTATTTTGGTTGATGATGGTTGATTAATAGCGAGGCAATTTTAGAGATAAGATTGCTATGGAGAAGAAAAGCACTTACGGAAACGTAAGTGCTTTTTGTATGTTATAATAGTTTATATGTCACTTCGAGTGATTGCGAAGGATGAGCAATTGTATCGAGAAGTCTCGTATGTTAAAATTCACTTGAACAGACGTTTCTTAACCTTAAGCCTTATTGGCTACAAGATTTACAGTCAACTCTATGTCATCATTGATAAACTTATCACCTAAGTCATCAAAAAACGATTTAGAACCATACTTTACGTTCCACTTAGAACGGTCAATAGTAAAAGTCTCACTTCTTAAAGTCATCTTGTCACCATCAATAGATGTTTTAACTGGGAAACTAATGTTATTTGTTTCACCTTTCATCGTTAAGTTACCAGATAACATAGTTTTGCCATCTTTCTCTTCTAAACCAGTAACTTCAAACTTTGCAGTCGGAAAACTTTTTGCATCAAAGAAATCAGGGCCAGATAGGTGGCCTTGCAAGTTTGCATTGTCTTCATCATCTTTAGGAATATCCGTTACAGCGATAGTTGCCATGTCTATAATAAAGTTTCCACTTTCTACAGCACCATCGTTTACGGCAACAGTACCTTCTTTTATATTAATTGTTCCTTCGTGCGATCCTGTAGGTTTAAAACCTTTCCACATAATAGTAGAGTTATCAGCATCTGCTCTGTAAGTTACAGCAGTAGCTTCTGCCACAGCAGCTTCTTCAGCGGCTTTTGTTTCTGCTTCTTCAGCTTTGTCTTTACAGCTAGAGAAGGCTACAAATGCTACTAAAGCGGTAATTTTTAAAAATGTTGTTTTCATGTTAGTGTTTTTTAAGAATTTGTTTGTTCAAAAGCAAAGTTAAGGATATAGCTGCTGCTAGTATTATAAAAAAATGTTAATGACATTTTGACATTATTATAATAATGGCAGTACTTTTGCAACCCTAAATCGTAGATTTAAAAATTCAGATTCAAAATAAAACAAACTCACGATGAGTAAAAAAGATAAAAATAAAGAGGTTGAAGAGCCACAAATAGACGATACTGTAACAGCAACTGCAGAACAAGAGCAAAAGGAAGAAAAAACTGCTGAAGAACAATTACAAAACCAACTAGCAGCTGAGAAAGATAAATTTATGCGTTTGTTTGCTGAGTTCGAAAATTACAAGAAAAGAACCAACAAAGAGCGTGTAGAATTATTTAAGACGGCTAGTGAAGGTGTAATGTTATCTATGTTACCAGTTTTAGACGATTTTGAGCGTGCCTTAATGCATATTGAAGAAGATAAAGAAGCCGAAGAGTTGCGCAAAGGCGTACTTTTAATTTATAACAAATTATTAAATACCTTAGAGCAAAAAGGCTTATCTAAAATTGAAGTTAACAAAGGTGACGCCTTCAATGCAGACGATCATGAAGCGGTAACTCAGATACCAGCTCCAAGCGATGATTTAAAAGGTAAAATCATCGATGTTGTAGAGCGTGGTTATAAGCTTGGTGACAAAGTTATTCGATTCCCAAAAGTGGTTATCGGACAGGCTTAGTAGATAAAGTATTAACGGTTCGTCAGTTCGATTAATTTTGAGGGGCGAAAAGTTGTATCGAGAACAATAAAAGACACCCAATTTTTTGGGCAATACACATGAAAGAAGATTATTACGACATATTAGGAGTAAGTAAAGGTGCTTCTGACGCAGAGATAAAAAAGGCCTATCGTAAGATGGCTTTAAAGTATCATCCTGATAAAAATCCAGATGATAAAGAGGCTGAGGAAAAATTTAAGAAAGCAGCCGAAGCTTACGAGGTTTTAAGTAATCCAGACAAAAAAGCACGTTACGACCAATTTGGTCATCAAGCCTTTGAAGGTGGAGGTGGCTTTGGTGGAGGTGGCATGAATATGGATGACATCTTTAGCCAATTTGGTGATATTTTTGGCGGTGCTTTTGGCGGAGGCGGATTTAGTGGCTTCGGTGGAGGCGGTAGACAGCGTGTAGTAAAAGGGAGTAACCTTAGAATACGTGTAAAGCTATCCTTAGAAGAAGTAGCTAATGGTGTTGATAAGAAAATAAAAGTAAAACGAAAAGTTCAGGCGTCTGGTACAACCTATAAAACTTGTGCTACATGTAATGGATCAGGTCAGGTAACCCGAGTTACGAATACCATTTTGGGTAGAATGCAAACAGCCACAACTTGCCAAACTTGTGGTGGCGCAGGTCAGATTATAGATAAAAAACCTTCGGATGCAGATGCTCAAGGCCTAAAAGTATTAGAAGAAACCGTTTCTGTAAAAATACCTGCAGGTGTTGTTGATGGCATGCAACTTAAAGTAACCGGAAAAGGTAACGATGCACCAGGAAATGGCATTGCAGGAGATTTATTGGTGGTAATCTCTGAAGAAGATCATCCAACATTAAAACGTGAAGGTGACAACTTACACTACGACATGTATGTAAGTTTGCCAGATGCGGTTCTAGGTACTTCTAAAGAAATTGACACGGTTACAGGTAAAGTAAGAATTAAGATTGAAGCTGGTGTGCAATCTGGAAAAATATTAAGACTTAGAGGCAAAGGCATACCGAGCATTAATGGCTATGGTAAAGGAGATTTACTAGTACACGTAAATGTTTGGACACCAAAGACTTTAAATAAAAAACAGAAAGAATTCTTCGAAAATATGAGAGATGACGAGCATTTTGAGCCAAAACCAGAAAGCTCAGACAAATCTTTTTTTGAAAAGGTTAAAGATATGTTTTCTTAAAAACCCAGTTGTTTAATAAAAAATACTATCTTTGAACTATCGCTAATGCTAATTAGCGGTAATTTTTCTTTTTCATAGCAATTTTTTCCCATCCTTATCTAACCATAAGGGTGGGTTTTGTTTTTTTACACAAACCTAAACCTAATTTCATTTTTCTTTATGTACAATAACTAAAAATATAGAATAAGTAAAATTCAAATAAAGAAAAACACATTACATTTAATATATTTACAACTTAACCTTTGTATAAAACCGCTACTCATATGAACGATTTATTAGTTGCTGATTCCGTATCTAAAAGCTTCGGAAATTTTAAAGCACTAAATGAAGTCTCAATCGCTGTTCCTAAAGGCAGTATTTTTGGATTGCTTGGCCCTAACGGAGCCGGAAAAACCACTCTAATTCGTATTATTAACCAAATAACAATGCCAGATGAAGGTGAAGTGCAATTAGATGGACAGCCTTTAAAGCCAGAGCACATAAGGGATATTGGTTATCTGCCAGAAGAGCGTGGATTGTACAAATCCATGAAAGTTGGAGAGCAAGCTTTATACTTAGCGCAGTTAAAAGGCATGTCTAAGTCCGAAGCCAAAAACCGCCTAAAATACTGGTTTGATAAGTTAGAAATTGGAGATTGGTGGAACAAAAAAATCCAAGAATTAAGTAAAGGCCAAGCACAAAAAATACAATTTGTAGTTACGGTTTTGCACAGACCAAAGCTTTTGATTTTTGATGAACCTTTTTCAGGATTCGATCCTATAAATGCCAACCTAATAAAAGATGAAATCCTTCAGTTAAGAGACGAAGGAGCAACTGTTATTTTTTCAACACATCGCATGGAATCTGTTGAGGAACTCTGTGATCATATTGCGCTCATTCACAAATCGAATAAAATTTTAGATGGTAAGCTCAACGATATTAAACGTCAGTTTAAAACAAATACTTTCGAAGTCGGTCTACAATCAAACAATAGTGAAGCGGTTATTGCAGATATAAAAAATAAGTTTGAAGTGTTGCCAGCAACCTTTAAGAATTTGAATGACGATATAAAGCTCAATGTTAAAATTGGTGCGTCAACGTCCTCAAACGATTTATTATCATTTTTAGCTTCAAAGGCAGAAGTACATCACTTTGTAGAAGTGATTCCATCAGCAAATGATATTTTTATTCAAACCGTACAAAATAACTAATAATGAATCACTTACTACTTATTATAAAACGCGAATACCTAACCAAGGTAAAAAATAAGTCCTTTATTATTATGACGTTTTTAAGTCCGTTGATTATGATTGCACTTATTGCTGTAGTGGCTTATTTATCGCAATTAAACAACGATAAAAAACGTACCATTACAGTATTGGATGAATCGGGTTTTTTAGAGGACGTTTTTCAGAATACAGAAAATACGACATACAATAGTCTTACGGATTTTAGTTTAGATGATGCAATTACTTTGGTTAAGGAAACTGAGGGTTACGGATTGTTACATGTATCTAAAGTAGATGCTTTGGGAGAGGTTACAGGAAATATTAAATTTTATTCGGAAGAGACACCGTCGTTAACATTAATATCAAGTATAGAAAGTAAGATAGAACGGCATCTGCGCGATATGAAACTTCAGAACGATGGTGTTACACTTGCTCAAATTGAATCGGCCAAAACAAATATAGACATTGCCCAAGAAAGTTTTGATGGACAGAAGAGTTCTAAATTAGATAATATTATAAAACTAGCTTTTGGTGGTGTTGCAGGATATTTATTATTCATGTTCATTATCATTTATGGCAACATGATTATGCGTAGTGTTATTGAAGAAAAAACCAGCAGAATCATTGAGGTTATTATTTCTTCAGTAAAACCAATTCAATTAATGATGGGAAAAATAATTGGAACCTCATTGGCGGGAGTAACGCAGTTTGCTATTTGGGTAATTTTGGGTGGCGTTCTAATGGTTGTAGTTTCGACAATTTTTGGAATAGATGTAGCCCAAGCTTCTTCTCCACAGCAAGAGTTAATGAATCAGGCTATCGAAGCAGAAGGAGCACAAGCAATGGCTGAAAATCTCATTAATGCCATAGGTAATTTACCACTAGTTAATTTAGTCATTGCCTTTATATTCTTTTTTATTGGCGGTTATTTATTATACAGTTCACTTTATGCTGCAATTGGTGCTGCAGTAGATAACGAAACGGACACGCAACAGTTTATGCTACCAATATTAATGCCTTTAATTTTGGCTGTGTATGTTGGTGTATTTACGGTTATTGAAGATCCTCATGGCACAGTGTCAACAGTATTCTCGTTTATTCCTTTTACATCTCCTGTGGTAATGCTAATGCGTATTCCATTTGGTGTACCGCTTTGGCAACAAGGTTTGTCATTGTTGCTACTTGTAAGTACATTTATGTTAGCGGTTTGGTTTGCTGCTAAAATTTACCGTGTCGGTATTTTAATGTACGGCAAAAAACCAACGTATAAAGAACTGTTTAAATGGTTGAAATACTAAAGTAATGACTCAAGATATTAAAGGTATAGAAGAAAAAATAACAGATAGTACCGTGTGGGAGAATATTAAAGAATTTCTTGGTCTGCATATAGATTTTAGCAAAGAAATTAGTATTTCGATTTTAGATATGCTCATTGTAATTACAGCCATTGTAATTACTACTGTAGTTTTAAAAGTATTACTTAGGGTTATTACCAGAAATCTACCAGAAGCCGATAAGGGAAAATTTAATGTTGTTTATGGCTACTTTAGGTGGCTAATCTATATCATCATACTTCTTATTACATTGCATTCTGTTGGTGTAAATGTAACAGCGGTATTTGCAGCCTCGGCAGCTCTGCTCATAGGTGTTGGTTTGGCTTTACAAACGTTGTTTCAAGATATATTTTCGGGAGTTTTTATTCTAATAGATCAGTCTGTTCATGTTGGCGATATTATAGAAATAGATGGTAAAGTTGGCAGGGTTGAAGAAATTAAATTAAGAACAACCAGAGCAGTTACTATTGATAATAAGGTGCTGGTAATACCAAATCATCTATATTTAACCAATTCACTTTACAATTGGACCCAGAATGGTACATTAACTCGAGAGAGTGTAGATGTTGGTGTTGCCTATGGCAGTGATGTACAGTTGGTAAAGAAATTACTATTACAAGCGGCAAGCACGCATCCAGATGTCATTCCAGAACCAGAGCCAGTTGTTTTGTTTATGAATTTTGGAGATAGTTCATTAAATTTTAAATTGGTATTTACGCTAAACGATAGCTTTAAAGCAACGTTTCCAAAAAGTGATATCCGTTTTGAGATTGATAGGCTTTTTAGAGAAAATAATGTCACAATTCCATTTCCACAACGCGACATTCACATTATACAAAAGAAATAAAATTATATGATTTCACGCTTTAAAAAATGTTATACAATACTCGCCTTTGTTGTACTGTGTTGTATGCATTCTGTTAAAGCACAACTTACGGACTTAGCGCGTCTGGAGTATTCTTTTATACCAAATAATAAGTCCGAAGATCAATACACAAGACTTAGGGCTTTATTTAATTATCCTATAGAAACCAGTAAAGATTGTTATTTGGTTTTGGGAGCTGAGTATAATAGAATTATACTTAATTTAGAAGACGATTATCCTTTTGATACAGCCTTACTAGAAACTATAAACATTATTGATGTTAACATTGGTTACACCTTTAAATCTAGTACTAAATGGCGTTTAGGCTTAAAATTTAATCCTAGGATTGCTTCTACCTTAACAGAAAAGCTAACTTCCGAAGACTTTTTTCTTAACGGTGGTGTGTTTGCAATAAATGATAGAACAAAGGACGAAACAGCTAAAAAACCCTATCGCTTGGTCTTAGGTCTTACCTACAATGCCACCACAGGTTTGCCTATTCCATTACCCTTTATAAGCTATTACAGACGAGTTAACGAAAAGTGGTCGTTCAATGCTGGTATACCTAAATCTAATCTCAAATATTTTTTTAATGAAAAAAATATGCTTCAAACATTTGTAACGTTAGACGGATATTTTGCGCACTTACAACGTCCACAACAAGTTAACGGCAAACAAGTAGATAATATATCATTATCTTTAGCTGTTGGTGGCCTTGGGTACGAGTATTTGTTTACTAAACATGTGGTGGCGTATATTTACACAGGTTACACGTTCAGGTTAAATAATGCCTTAAGAAACGAAGAAAGAGGTGAGATTTTTAAGTTAAATGATGTCAATACCTTTTATCTTAGAACAGGATTAAAATTTAAAATATAAATATGCCTAAAATATTAATAATCGAAGATGAAGCTTCAATCCGTAGAGTGTTAGTAAAAATACTTTCTGAAGAAAATGACAACTATCAAGTTGAAGAAGCCGAAGATGGCCTAGTTGGTATTGAAAAAATTAAAAAAGATGATTTTGATTTGGTATTATGCGACATTAAAATGCCAAAGATGGATGGAGTTGAAGTGCTTGAGGCAGTTAAGAAAATGAAACCCGAAACACCAATGGTTATGATTTCTGGTCATGGAGATTTAGACACAGCAGTAAATACAATGCGTTTGGGTGCCTTTGATTATATCTCAAAACCACCAGATTTAAATCGATTATTAAATACCGTGCGCATAGCTCTCGACCGAAAAGAACTTGTTGTAGAAAATAAGCGACTAAAGAAAAAAGTTAGCAAAAACTACGAGATGATAGGTGAGAGTGATGCTATAGCTCGCATCAAAGACATGATAGATAAAGTGGCACCTACAGATGCTCGTGTTTTAATAACAGGACCAAACGGTACAGGTAAAGAATTGGTGGCGCATTGGTTACACCAAAAAAGCGACCGCTCAAAAGGACCTATGATTGAAGTAAATTGTGCTGCTATACCAAGTGAGCTTATAGAGAGCGAGTTATTTGGTCACGTAAAAGGAGCATTTACTTCAGCAAATAAAGATAGAGCTGGTAAATTTGAAGCAGCAAATGGAGGTACTATTTTCCTTGATGAAATTGGGGATATGAGTCTCTCTGCGCAAGCTAAAGTATTACGTGCTTTGCAAGAAAGCAGAATTCAACGCGTTGGTAGTGATAAGGATATTAAGGTAAACGTAAGAGTCGTTGCCGCAACAAATAAAGATTTAAAGAAAGAAATTGCTGATGGAAAGTTTAGAGAGGATTTGTACCACAGACTGGCAGTGATTTTAATTGAAGTACCAGCGCTTAACGATAGGCGAGAGGATATTCCTTTATTAGTAGATTACTTTTCTAATAAAATTTCTGAAGAACAAGGAAATACCCAAAAATCATTTTCAGATAAGGCTATAAAACTACTTCAAAATTATGATTGGACGGGAAACATCCGCGAGTTAAGAAATGTTGTAGAAAGGTTAATTATTTTAGGAGGTAAAGAAGTTAGTGAAGCAGATGTAAAAGCGTTTGCTTCAAAGTAAAACACTAAGACATGAAAAAAATTAACATTGGCGATTTTAAAATACAGTCGCAAATTAATATCAAAGACTTACCAACAACCTATGATCTTGGTGCAGATAAAAAGGACATTAAGGAAGCTATGCGAGCGGTTAGTAAGGACTTGGCAGATATCCAAAACGCCATGTATGCTCACGGTAAATATGCTGTGTTATTTTGTATTCAAGGTATGGACACGGCAGGTAAGGATAGTTTGATTCGTGAAGTGTTTAAAGAGTTTAATGTAAGAGGAATTGTAGCTCACAGTTTTAAGAAGCCAACAGAATTAGAACTAAAACACGATTATCTTTGGAGACATTATATTGCGCTTCCTGCAAGAGGTAAGTTTGGAATCTTCAATCGGACACACTATGAGAATGTTTTAGTAACCCGAGTGCATCCTAATTATCTTAAATATGAAAATATGCCAGGCATTAAGAGTATTAAAGACGTAAATGAGGCCTTCTGGACTAGACGTTTTGAGGAAATCAATAATTTTGAAAAACATATTTCAGATAATGGAACAATTATTTTCAAATTCTTTTTAAACCTTTCTAAAGAAGAACAAAAAAACAGATTGTTAAGACGTCTTAATAGACCAGACAAACAATGGAAGTTTTCTGCAGATGATCTCAAAGAACGTAAGCTTTGGGATAAATATCAAGCCTGCTATGAAGATGTGTTAAACCGAAGTTCTAAGCCTCATGCTCCTTGGTTTAATATTCCGGCAGACGATAAACCAACAGCAAGGTATATAGTAGCTAAGATTTTGTACGATACATTAAAAACGTATACCGATATTAAAGAACCAGAATTACCAGAAAAAGAGAAAGCAAATATTGGTTTATACAAGCAAGAATTAGAAAATGAATAGAATCCTAAATATTCAATTAAAGATCATTGTATTAGGTATTATGTTAAGTTCGTTTTGCGTTTCTGCGCAATCAGACGAATCAGTATTGAAGGCTGTTTATAAAACATCTTTAACCAACGGAAAAAGTTATGAATGGCTAGATTATTTGTCTAATACTATTGGAGGTCGTTTATCTGGCTCAACCAACGCAGAACTCGCAGTGCAATACACTAAACAAGAGTTAGAAAAACTTGGCTTAGATAAAGTATGGCTACAACCTGTAATGGTACCTAAATGGGTGAGAGGAGAAAAGGAAATGGCTTACTTTGTTTCTAACAATGAATTTAATAAAGTTAATATTTGCGCATTAGGTGGTTCTATAGCAACTCCTGAAAATGGTCTAAAAGCAAAGGTTATAGAAATTAGTAGCTTTAAAGACTTAGAAAGCTTAGGTGAAGATAAGATTAAAGGTAAAATTGTATTTATTAATAGAGCGCTTCAACCAGATTTAATCAATACGTTTGAAGCCTATGGAGGCTGTTCTGTGGAACGTTACCGAGGCGCAGCTGAAGCTTCAAAATATGGTGCTGTTGGCACGATTGTCCGTTCATTAAGTTCTAGACAAGACGATTATCCACATACGGGCAGCATGAGTTATGGAGACTTACCTATAGAAAAACGCATTCCTTCTGCAGCCATAAGTACTAATGATGCGGTAAAACTCAGCCAAGCGTTAAAAGCGAATAGGGACTTAGAATTCTTTTTTGAGATGAGTTGCCAACAGTTTGATGATGTAGAGTCTTATAATGTCATTGGAGAAATTACAGGAAGCGAATTTCCTAACGAATATATTGTAGTTGGCGGTCATTTAGACTCATGGGATTTAGGTGATGGTGCACACGATGATGGAGCAGGAGTTGTTCAGTCTATGGATGTGTTGCGTTTGTTGAAAGAGAGTGGCATTAAACCAAGACGAAGTATTAGGGTTGTGCTTTTTATGAATGAAGAAAATGGATTGCGTGGAGGACGTAAATATGCAGAAGTTGCAAAAGCAAAAGGTGAAAAGCATGTTTTTGCTCTAGAGAGTGATGCTGGTGGTTTTACACCAAGAGGTTTTAGTTTTGATGGTAGTGATCTAATGCTTCAAAAGATTGATACTTGGAGACCGCTTTTTAAACCGTATTTAATCCATTATTTTGAAAAAGGGTATAGTGGTGCGGACATTAGCCCATTAAAGAATAATGGTATTTTGTTAGCTGGCTTAAGACCAGACTCGCAACGTTATTTTGATCATCATCATGCAGCCAATGATACCTTTGAACATGTGAATAAGCGCGAACTCGAATTAGGTGCCGCAACAATGACAGCTCTTATCTATTTAGTAGATAAGTATGGTGTAGAGACGTCTTTAAAAGCGAATGATATTAAGGATTAATTTAAAATTAAAAAGCGTTACAATTAGCAACGCTTATCAACTTTTACATAGCAATTTCAAGTTGATTTCTTAAGATGTCCTCAAAGGTTTCTCGTTGTCGTATAAGTTGAGGTTTGCCTTTATATATTAAAACTTCAGCAGGTCGGTAGCGTGAGTTGTAGTTACTAGACATGGTAAAACAATAGGCACCAGCATTTTTAAAACACAAAATATCTCCTTCGTTTATTTCCGAAATTCTTCTGTTATTGGCAAAAGTGTCAGTTTCGCAGATGTAGCCTACAACAGAGTAAAAACGTTCTCTACCTTTTGGGTTAGAAATGTTTACGATTTCATGTTGCGATCCATAAAGCATTGGTCTTATCAAATGATTGAAACCAGAATCTATCTGAGCAAAAACTGTAGATGTGGTTTGTTTTACAACATTTACTTTTGCTAAAAACACACCAGCTTCACTTACCAAGAATTTACCAGGCTCAAAAGCTAGTGTGAGTTCTTTGCCATAATCTTTGCAAAAGAGATTAAAGCGTTTAGACAATTTTTTGCCAAGTTCTTCAATATTGGTTTCTATATCTCCTTTTTTGTAAGGCACTTTAAAACCAGAACCGAAGTCAATAAATTCAAGGTTTTTAAAATTCTTTGCAGTTTCAAACAAAATCTCACTGGCATACAAAAACACATCAATATCTAAAATATCACTACCTGTATGCATGTGTATACCGTTTATGGTCATGTTTGTATTTTCAACAATACGAAGCAGTAAAGGAATTTGATGAATTGAAATCCCAAATTTACTATCTATATGACCTACAGAAATGTTGGTATTACCACCAGCCATAACATGTGGATTAATTCTTATACAAACTGGGATTTTTGGGTGTTTAGAGCCAAATTGTTCTAAAATAGAAAGGTTATCGATATTAATTTGAACACCTAATTCAGCAACATTTTCAATCTCTTCTAGCGAAACTCCGTTAGGAGTATAAATTATATCTTCAGGTTTAAAACCTGCTTTAAGACCAAGTTGTACTTCTTGAATAGAAACTGTATCCAATCCAGAACCCATGCTATTAAATAGTTTCAGTACAGATATGTTAGAAAGAGCTTTCACGGCATAGTTAATCCTTAAGTTGTTTACGGAATTAAAAGCTTTGGTTAAGCGCTTGTATTGTGCTGTAATTTTCTCAGCATCATATACATAAACTGGGCTTCCGTATTCTTTAGCAATTTGTAATAACGAATTGTTGTCCATTAATTTTTTTAATAAGAGCACAAACATAGAGTTAGATAAGTTATAATAGAATTTATTGTTGAATATTTACTAATTTTACACAATAAGTTAAATAATTAACAATTTTAATTCATAAAAGCGTGAAGACTATTGCCTCTTGCGTAGAAAGCATTGTATTAGAACAACCTTTTTTAGAAGAAGGTCTGGCAAAAGAAATTATTAATTATTCAGCACTAGCAGAAGCCTTGCAAGATGAAGTGTCTAAGCAACTAGGAAAACCAGTAAAAACTGGTGCGATTATGATGGCCTTGCGACGCTTTAGAGATCGTTTAGCGGTTAGTAAACCATACTACAAGTTAGATGCTTTACTAGGTCAGTTAGGAGATATTACGCTACGCTCTAATTTAAGCGACTTTACCTATAAAAATTCAAATACCTTAATAGATAGTCAGGCCGCAATCCTTACAAAAATTAAGAATAAGAGTAATATTTTTTACACATTTACAAGAGGTATTCAAGAAAGTAATATTATTATTTCGAGTTCTGAAAAATCTTCGGTACGTGAAAGTTTTAAGAACGAAGAATGCATTGCTGTAAAAGAAAATTTATCTGCAATTAGTCTCACCTTACCAAAAAGCAATACGACTGTTGCAGGTTTGTATTATCAAATTTTAAAGCGTTTGGCATGGCAAAATGTGGCCTTATACGAAGTGATTTCTACAACCAATGAATTTACAATTGTCGTTGAAGATGCCTATGTAGATAGTGCATTTTCTATTATAAAAAACCTGAATAAAAAGTAAAGTTTTCAGTCAAATACAAGGTTTGAAAATTCAACCCAAAAATTATTGGTTTAAACTAAGCGTATATGTATTTTTGTGCAACGAATTAATTTCAGATCACACATGAATTTACACGAATATCAAGGAAAAGAATTACTAAACAGCTTTGGAGTACGCATTCAACGCGGCATTGTGGCTCAAACTGCTGATGAGGCTGTAGAAGCAGCTAAGAAATTAACTGAAGAAACAGGAACAGGTTGGCATGTTATTAAAGCTCAGGTTCATGCTGGTGGACGTGGAAAAGGTGGTGGTGTTAAACTTGCCAAAAATCTAGATGAGGTTAAAGATCTTGCTGGTCAAATCATCGGAATGAATTTGGTAACACCACAAACCTCTGCAGAAGGTAAAAAAGTACATCAGGTTTTAGTTGCTGAAGATGTGTACTATCCAGGCGATAATGAACCAGAAGAATACTACATGTCTGTACTTTTAAATAGAGGTAGCGGTAAAAACATGATTATGTATTCTACTGAAGGAGGTATGGATATCGAGGAAGTTGCAGAGAAAACACCTCACTTAATCTTCACGGAAGAAATAGATCCTGCTTTAGGTCTTTTACCATTTCAGGCACGTCGTGTAGCTTTTAATTTAGGATTATCAGGTGTTGCATTTAAAGAAATGACAAAGTTTGTAACGTCGCTTTACACTGCATACGTAAAGTCTGATGCCTCTTTATTTGAAATCAATCCTGTTTTAAAAACAAGTGATGATAAAATTATGGCAGTAGACTCTAAAGTAACTTTAGATGCTAATGCATTATACAGACATAAAGATTTGGCCGAATTACGCGATAAGCGTGAAGAAAACCCAATTGAGGTAGAAGCAGGCGAATTAGGACTTAACTATGTAGACTTAGATGGTAATGTTGGTTGTATGGTAAATGGTGCTGGTTTAGCAATGGCTACAATGGATTTAATTAAGCAAGCAGGTGGTGAGCCAGCTAACTTCTTGGATGTTGGTGGTACAGCAGATGCTGCTAGAGTGGAAGCTGCTTTTAAAATCATTTTAAAAGATCCAAACGTAAAAGCAATCTTAATTAACATTTTTGGTGGTATTGTACGTTGTGACCGTGTTGCACAAGGTGTAATAGATGCATATAAAAACATGGGTAACATTAACGTACCAATTATTGTACGTTTACAAGGTACCAATGCAGATATTGCTAAAGACTTAATTGACAACTCTGGTTTAGATGTACTAAGTGCTACGGAATTCCAAGAAGCTGCTGATAAAGTACAAGAAGTTCTTTCTTAAGAAAAGAATAAATATAGAATTGAAAAAGCGCCTTAAATAAGGCGCTTTTTTTATGATAAAAATTAAAACAATTACTTTTAGATAACGTATTTTTTATTCTATAAGTGCAATCCGCATTCGGTTTTAGGGTTGTTGTTCCAACGGCCACTTCTGTCTTCTCCCGGAACTGTACAATGTTTACAACCAATAGAGTGATAGCCTTTAGCCACTAAAGGATGGAAAGGAAGGTTGTGCTCCTCTATAAAAGCATCTCGCTCTTCTTTAGTTACATCTAAAAGCGGATAAAACTTTAAAATATTGCCACGTTCTTCAAAGATATCTAAGGTTGCTCTATGGTCACTTTGCCATTCCATTAAACCAGAAATCCAAACTTTATAATCTTTCTTTATTTTTTCCAAAGGTTGAACTTTATTGATTGAACAACAGAAATCAGGATTTTTTTTCCAGGTTTCATCTTTGGTTGTAAACTCGTGTTCTTCTTTAATTGCAGAAATAGAAGTAACGTTGAGATTGTACTCTTTTTCTAAAGTAGTTTTGTATTTTAAGGTGTCTTCAAAATGATAGCCTGTATCAATAAAAAACACTTCTTGTTTATTGTTAATATCTGAAACCAACTTTAATAAAAATGCCGACGTTGCAGCGAAAGAACTGGTAAGCATTATATCTGCAATATCAAAATCTATGTATAATTGCTTTATACGTTCTTGTGCAGATAAGGGTTTGTATTTTTTATTAAATGCTTTTATTTCCTCTGCAGAAATATCTAACAAAGGAGTGTAATTTGAAGAGGTTTCAAACATGCTATTTATCAACTTTTATATTTTAAATATATAGGCTTGGTTTAAAACAAAAAAATCAATGGCTTATTTTTGCGAAGTTGATAATTTATCCTTTCTTTTTTTGTGGTTTTGGCATTGGACCTCTTAAATGAATAATTAATCCATTTAGAAAATTTCTTAGAATCTGGTCACCACATTCCATATACTTTGGATGATCTTCGCGTCTAAAAAAAGCATTAAGCTCACTTTTAGAAATTCTAAAATCTACGAGCTCTAGAATTTTCACTATGTCTTCGTCTCTGAGTTTGTGAGCAACTCTTAGTTTTTTAAATATATCGTTGTTTGTCATATTTAGTTTGTTTCTGAGAATAGCCAATTATAAGCCGCTGCAAAATTTATAGACCATAATTTCTCATTGTGTTGACCATCTTTTATAATAAGATTTTCAATTTGATTATTCTTAACACCTTTAGACTTTAATAATTCTATCATTCTGTTTAGATCTGGTACCATAGTATCACTTTCGCTGTCTCCAACTAAAAAATAGAATTTTGAAGTTGGTAATATTTCTGTAGTTTCTACCAATTCATAAATTTTTTCACTAAACCAAAAGGAAGGTGAAAAAACACCTGCTTTACCAAAGGTCTCAGGATATTTTATTGCTGCATAAAAGGATATTAATCCGCCAAGTGAAGACCCAAAGATAGTTGTATTTTCGGCTTCTGTTTTTGTGCGGTAAGTAACATCTACGTGTGGCTTTAATGTATTTTTTATAAACGTAATGTAAGCGTCTCCTTGTCCACCACCATATTTTTCGTGTTTATAAGGCGTTAACTCATCAATACGTTTTGCATTGCCGTGTTCAATTCCAATAATTATACTTTCGTTTTTAGAAAGAGTATCTAGGTACTCATCTATTTTCCATTCGCCAACATAAGAGGTTTCATCATCAAATAAATTTTGAGCATCGTGCATATAAATGACAGGATAGGCTTTTTCAGAATTTTCGTAATTCTTGGGTAAATACACCCAAATGGTTTTTAGAGTATCGAGTTGAGGTGCAGCAATTGTAAAAGTTGTAACCTGTTTAGAAGCAGTACTTTGCGCATTAATTTTAAAACAAATTAGTAGACAAAAAAATATAAAAAAATGGTTGAAACGCATGCTATTATAGGCTTTAGAGCTTGACAAAAGTTTAAAAATACCGACTAAGTACATTTAATTTTTCGACAAGATACATTATATCAACGACAATAAAATAATGTACCTGTGTAACTTTACACTATTAATTAATCCCCTCAATAAATGATCAACCGTGCTGAAAAATTGAGTCTGCTTTCTGAGATGATTGCATTTGCTCAGACAGATGAAAATATAAAAACCATTGAATATAATTTCTTGTTTAGCATAGCTAAGCAATTAGATATTTCTAAAGAAGATTTTGAATATCTTTTTGAGCATCCTGTAACTTATGTACATCTTAAAACGCATAGCGAACGCATTGTTCAATTTCATAGATTGGTCTTATTAATGAATCTAGACCACAAAATGTCTCCTAAGCAGTTAACTAAAATCCATAATTTTGGGTTACGTATGGGCTTGAGCCATGAGTCTATAAACAGAGTTTTAGATTTAATGGATAGTTTTCCTAATAAAATAGTTCCACCAGATTTTTTAATTGATATATTTAAGGTTCAGTATAATTAGATGTTTAGTCCTTGATAGGTTTATTCGTTGATGGGTGTAACTGTTTAATTGTTAAATAGTTGAAATGTTTATTTGGTGATTTGTTGATGCGTTTATTTGGTTAAGCCGTTTGTAAGTTTGACTAATCACTTCACCTTCAGTTTTTCTAACTTTTCTTGATAGGCTGTAATTTCATCTCTAAAGCGCGCTGCTTCCATAAAGTCTAAAGCTTTAGCAGCTTGTTCCATTTGCTTACGCTTTTCTCTGATTTTCTTTTCGAGTTGTGATTTTGTCAGGTATTCGCTTTCCGGTTCTGCGGCCAATTTAGCATCGAGTTCTGTTTTGTATGTACTTACAGAATTTTTAGCTAAAGCACTATCTAGACTTTTATTTAATGCTTTTGGAGTAATGTTGTTTGCCGTGTTGTATGCAATTTGTTTTTCGCGCCTGTAGTTGGTTTCGTCTATAGTCTTTTGCATACTTTGCGTTATGGTGTCGGCATACATTATTGCTTTTCCATTTAAGTTTCTAGCAGCTCTACCAACAGTTTGAGTTAGAGACCGGTTAGAACGTAAAAATCCTTCCTTATCTGCATCTAAAATAGCCACTAATGATACTTCAGGTAAGTCTAAACCTTCACGTAGTAAGTTTACACCAACCAAAACATCAAACAAACCTTTGCGTAAATCTTGCATAATCTCTACACGCTCTAGCGTATCTACATCACTGTGAATGTAGCGACAGCGAATGGCAATACGTGTTAGGTATTTTACCAATTCTTCTGCCATACGTTTGGTGAGTGTGGTGACTAAAGTGCGTTCGTCTTTTTCTACACGGTCTTGTATTTCTTCGATTAAATCATCAATCTGATTTAAACTTGGTCGTACCTCAATAATAGGATCTAATAGGCCAGTTGGTCTAATAACTTGCTCAACGTAAACTCCATCTGTTTTTTGCATTTCATAGTCTGCTGGTGTTGCAGAAACATAAATCACCTGATTTTGCAACGCTTCAAATTCTTCAAATTTTAATGGTCTGTTATCCATGGCAGCAGGCAATCTAAAACCATATTCTACCAAATTTTCTTTACGACTTCTATCTCCACCATACATGGCATGTACTTGAGAAATGGTAACATGGCTTTCGTCTACAACCATTAAATAATCATCTGGAAAATAGTCAAGCAAACAGAACGGTCTTGTACCTGGTGCTCTTCCATCTAAGTATCTCGAATAATTTTCAATACCAGAGCAGTAGCCTAGCTCACGGATCATCTCAAGGTCAAACTCAGTACGTTCTTTAAGACGTTTAGCTTCCAGATGTTTCCCAATATCTTTAAAATAATCGTGCTGTTTTACCAAATCATCTTGTATGTCTCTAATTGCGTTCTGTAGCACATCTGGAGAGGTTACAAACATGTTTGCAGGATAAATGTTTAATCTGTCATAGCGCTCAATTACCTCATTAGAATAGGGGTCAAAAGCTTCAATTTCTTCAATTTCATCACCAAAAAAATGAATTCTGAAAGCGTTGTCTGAATATCCAGGAAAGATATCTACAGTATCACCTTTAATTCTAAAGTTTCCGTTTTTAAAGTCTGCTTCGGTACGCGAGTATAAACTTTGAACTAACTGATGTAAAAGTTTTGTTCTGGAAATGACCTGATCACGCTCTAGTGTAATTACGTTTTTTTGAAATTCAACAGGATTACCAATACCATATAAACAAGATACTGATGCAACAACAAGTACGTCGCGACGCCCAGAAAGTAGAGAAGAGGTTGTGCTCAATCGCATCTTCTCGATTTCCTCGTTTATAGATAGGTCTTTTTCTATATAAACACCAGAAACAGGAATGTAAGCCTCTGGTTGGTAATAGTCGTAATAAGACACAAAATATTCAACAGCATTATTTGGGAAAAACTGTTTGAACTCAGAGTACAACTGTGCAGCCAAGGTTTTGTTGTGTGCCAATACTAAGGTTGGTCGTTGGACTTCTTCAATGACATTGGCAACGGTAAATGTTTTACCAGATCCCGTTACTCCAAGTAAGGTTTGGTAGCGTTCACCTTGTGTGATGCCACCAGCCAATTGTTTTATAGCTTGAGGTTGGTCTCCTGTAGGTTTAAATTCTGATTCTATCTTAAAGCGCATAGCACAAATTTACGATAAAGATTGTCAGCAATCAATTAACGTTTTAAAGCAAAGTGACCTTTAATTTCGTAGTTTGAAGTGTCTTGCCTAAATTTTACGATATACCAATAATCGCTTGATGGCATAGGATTGCCTTTATAATTTCCGTCCCAACTAAAACTGCCAGAATACGATTGTAGCATTATTTTTCCGAAGCGATCAAAAATCAGTAAGCTTTCAATTTGGTTGAGATCAGTATTTGTACCTACAATTTGCCATGTGTCGTTAACATCATCTCCGTTTGGTGTAAAGAATTTAGGGATGCCAACGATTGTTATGATTTCTTCAATGATACCACAACCATTCCTGTCATTTATATAAATGGTATGTTCTCCTTCAGGAATGTTAGTAAATACATTGCTCTCTTGGTAAAGACCATTAATATCATCAAGGGCATAATCGTAAAAGCCTTGCCCAGTAACATTGACGGTAATGGTATTATTTGGCGAAATACCTTCAATAGAAATACTCTCAATAATAGCTGTTTCTGATGCGCTTACAGTTATTGTTCGGCTTGAAGAACAACCGTTAGGATCGGTTACAATTACGGTATAGTTTCCTGCTTCATTGATGTCATTAAATGAGGTGCCAACATCTGTCAATGCACCATTAAAGTACCATTCGTAATAGTAGTTGTTTGGTAAGTCATTAAGAACACCTCCATTAATTGTAATGGTTTCAGGAAATGTATTTGTACAGTAAATTAAAGTTTCATCTTCTTCTAAGACAGGAGTGTAAAGTACATTAAGATTTACTGTTGAAATGCTGAAACACTGATTATCGTTTTTAATTTTCACAAAAATGGTTTGTGTATCGGCTGCTATGTTGGTGTAATTGTTTGGTAAAGCATTGCTTTCGCTTAAAGCATTTTCAAGTGTTTCATAATATGTTACTTGAGAACCTGTAGGAATTTGAGCGATAATGGAAGCTTCAATATTGTTTAAGGTAAATGTGGCAAAACCATCCATGTCTATACCATCACAAGCTCCCAAATCTGGAATTGATATTATGGTGTTTGTGGTTTGTAATTCTAAACTGGCAATAGAAAAACAATTGGCAGCATTGATAATGCGTGCATACACAGTTTGAAAGGGTAAACTATTCTGGAAATTTGCTGGATTACTTATTGGATTAGTGTTGTCTCTGGCATTTTGTTCTGAGAGATAAAAATCTGATATAACGAGATTACTGTCATTGTTTGTTAAAT
Source organism: Winogradskyella sp. J14-2 (assembly GCF_001971725.1). Classification (NCBI taxonomy): domain Bacteria; kingdom Pseudomonadati; phylum Bacteroidota; class Flavobacteriia; order Flavobacteriales; family Flavobacteriaceae; genus Winogradskyella; species Winogradskyella sp. J14-2. The sequence continues at coordinate 2,895,508 of NZ_CP019388.1, forward strand.
CGTTAGTGGCATCAAAAAGATTATAGGTTGTTAATCCATCAGTATCTATATCACATTCTGTTAAAACAGCATCTTGACCAAGAGGAAGAGGAGCGTATTCTACAATAATGTCTCCATAGGATATACAGTCATCTAATATGGTAACTTCAACATTATATGTACCTGGTTCGGTTACAGTAAAAAATCCGCAGTTAAAACAGTTTGGTGTGGTTTCTTGTAAAACACCATTTCTATACCAACTATAGGAACTTAAAGAAGGATTGTTAGCGTTTAGCTCTAAAGTTTCGCCTTCGCAAAGCGCATTGCCTGTTGCAATGAGTCTGTTTGGACCTAAATCTGTAGAAAGTTGAAAACTGCCTGCCTCTAGAAACACAGCCGAATCGTAACGATAGTTTTGCTCGTCTGCAATAACCAGCTTTACATGGTAGGACTGATTAGGGATCACATTTGCGGTTGCGGTTAAGACTGCTGTTTGACCGTTAAAATTTATTGGTGCATTATTGCCATTGTATGCGCCAAAGTAAAATTCGTTTTGAGGTGGACAAGACCCAGGAACACCCGGAGTTACCGTTGTTGCTTTTACAGGTGTATTAGTATCTGGCACCAATGCAATATTTTCGTATTGGTTTTGCCCAGTAGTTGGGCGAATTAAAAACCCAAATAGGTCGGAAAACTCACAACTGTTTGGGTTGTTTTCTTGATATTCTTCTGAAGCAAATAAATAACGAAAGCTTACTTGTGATGCTACGGCTGTAAAATCAAATTCTAGTATTGTGGCATTAAAGGTGTTACTTTCGTTTAGGGTGTTTTCTAAATCGAGATCGCCAGCCCAATTTGGTGCATCATCATCACTTAAATTATTATTTGGGCCAGGAACATTAGATAATCGACCAGTGCTCATTACTATGCCAGTTTCAAAAGGAAAATTTGTGCCAGAAGCATCAAAATAGCCATAGCTTTGATCATTTCCACCAAAATCGCCACCCACAACATTAGTGACATTGATATTTGTAATACAATTACTGTCTATTAATATATCTTCTATAAGCTGTTGTGGAGTATAGGTTTGGCTATCTACCACAATATTCTGTGCGTAGCTATAGAGTGCTATAAAAAAAACAACAAATCTTAATATTTTCTTCATCTCAATTTTTAGGGAGTGCAAAGATACGCATAGAAAGTATTAAAAAGTGTTAAGTGTAGATTATAACTATCGCCTTAAAGCAAAATGCCCTTTTACATCAAAAGACATGTTGTCTTGTCTCACTTTAGCTATATACCAATAATCTCCAGCAGGCATGGCACTTCCATTATAAGTTCCGTCCCAGCCTGGAGATGTGTGTAAAAGTGTTTTTAGAAGTTTCCCATATCTATCGAAAATATAGATGATTGTGCCTGGAAGCGTTTCTACACCAGTAATGTGCCAAGTATCATATTGGCCATCACCATTGGGCGACAGGTGTTTTGGAGTATCAATGACTAATACTTCTCTGGTAATCTGTGCACAGCCATTTTGATCTACAATTGTTACGGTATTGTAGCCAATAGGTACATTATAGAATATTCCTGAGCTTTGAAAAGGCTGGTCGTTTAATTGATATAGATAATTACCAATACCAATTACAGTAACTACAATATTATTAGGGTCTGCAAAATTAACGGTTTCTACTACTTCAATTTCTGCAGAGTTAGATTCTGAGACAGAAAATGTAGATGTGGTTTGGCACCCAAATTCATTGGTAACAGTTACCGAATAGGATCCAATAGATGTAATCTCAATTGAGGAACTGGTTTCATTCGTAGACCACTCATAACCATCAAGAGGATTGTTAGTTTCCGCAGAGACGACTAAAGGCAAATCATTGAGACAAAGCACTTGGTCTTGGATGTCTACTATAGGTTTGTTATTGATAATAACTGTAAACTGAGTTATATCAAAACAACCAGTTATATTATTTTCGAGCCTTGCGAAAATGACGTCATTGTTTGAAGCGAGGTATTGTAGGGATATCATATTATTGTTTGCAATAGCATCTTCTTCAGATTCATAATAATTTATTGAGAATTCATCAGGGTTTTGCCCGTTGAGAATAAGAGTATTCTGCTGAGATAAATCAACGGTTAACTGTCCATCAAAATCATCATCACATGCAATTATACTGTCTGGCTGATTGGCAATAGGAATTGTATTTACATGTAGTTCAAAAGGATAAATAACATAGCAACCTGTGGTGGTATATTCTACTCTTGCAACTAGGTCTTCGGTATTGTTTGTGTATACATAATCTGTATTTAAGGCATTATTGTCATTTTCGGCATCGTCTATAGTTTGGTAATAGCTAATTAAAATGTTGAAGGTATTATCTACCAAGAGTAAATCGATGTTGTGCAAGTCTATAGTGTTACTATTATTTTCACAGACATTGTAAACACCAAACTCATTAATTATTGGTGGTGCATTGATAATTAGCTCAAACGGAACAACAGAAAAACATTCAGTAGTGGCATTACGCACTCTGGCATATACGGTTTCTGGACTACTAGTATTTATATATGCAGTCGGGTTGGCAATAGCATTAACGTTGGTTTGTGCATCAGCTTCAGACGTAAAATAGGTAAAGTCGATATTAAATTGCCTCCCATCTAAAATATCGAGTTCGATAGCGGTTAAATCCCATTCTACAGAGGTATTAAAATTATTACCACAAGCTACTAAGGATTGTCCAAATATAACTTCTGGTAAGGAAAGTGTATTAATATTAAAGCTCTCAACGTTGTAACAACCAGAGTTTGCATTTTCAATTTTTGCATATATTGTTTGAGGATTGCTTGTTACCGTATAATTTAAAGAAATAGCGTTTGTGCCAAGTTCTGCATTGAGCGGTGTTGCGTGAAAAGAAATGTTTAATTCTGTGGTACTACCAAGTTCTATTTCTTCAATAGTATTGCTTAAGTCTGTGGTGGCAAAGCCAGTATTATTTATATCGCACTCAAAAATATCGGAGGGTGTGTTGTAATCTGGTGTCTCTCGTACTTCAATCTGCATAGGTGCGACTTTGTAACAGCTATTGCCAGATTCATTTTCTAGTCTAACGTATATGATTTGAGGATTTGAGGTGTTTTGATAAGGAATAGTTTTGTCTATGTTATTTTCTCTGTTTATAGCATCGTTTTCGGTTTCATAATAGAGGACTTGCATGCCAATTTGGTTGCCTATGATTTGAGCGTCGGTAGTTTCAAAAACAAAATTAGAAGGAATGCTTGGATCTGTTTCACAGTTTACCACAGTGGGTAGCTGATTTAGTTGTGGATCTGCATAGATTAAAACATCAAAATTAAAAATACTGAAACAATTTTCGGATTCTATATCTGCTCTAATAAATAGTTCTTTACTTGATGTTATATAGGCATTGGGATTGTCTATGGCTAAAAAATCATGATTTTCATTAATAGCATCATTAAATGATTCGTAGAACGAATAACTAATATCTGTATTATTTGGAAATTGCTCCAGGGCAGTATTTAGATTTACGGTTTCTATAAGGTTTTGGTCAGTATCGCAAATGATAATTGAATCTGGATTAGAAGCTTCTAGAGCTGCAGTGATATTAAGAGTTACCTCTGCGATATCAAAGCAACCTGTAAAGGCATTTGTAACCCTTGTAAATAATGTTTGTCCTTCGTTAAGGTTAAAGTTATTTATTAATGTGTTTTCTGCATTAAGTGCATCATCTTGAGTGGTAAAGAAATCTACAGCTACTATAGAGTTTGAGTTGTCTAGGATTTCGTTTCTAATTTCACTGGCTACAGATTCTAAAATTATATTCGTAGTATTATTAACGGGATCAGTGTTTCCGCAGTAATCAATATTGAAATCTGGTAGATCTAAGGCTTCTTCAACGTTGAGATTTATTTGGGCATCAATAGAGCAACTTTCTATACCATTAACTTCATAATATACTTTTATATATAGAGTTTCGGAACTGTTTACAGTAATATTATCAGTTTGATTAATTTCATTAATCTCAGCTGCTCTATCGTCTTCGGAGTTGTAGTACTCTATAAATAAATTAGGTGTATACTCTGGCGATAAGCCGTCTATAATTTCAGATCTTATCTCATCAAAATTAAAAGTTACAATACCATCGTTAGAATTATCATCGCATCTATTAATGTCTTTTTCTTCACCAATAACGTTGTATAGGTAATTTTTGTGGACTTCGAGTTCAATTTCAGAAAAGCAGTTACCGTTTTCAAAAGATATTCCAAGTCTAAAGGTGAATGATGGTGAGTTGGTAAGGGTCCACGATCTAGGGTTACCTAAGCCATATAACTCTAAAGTTCTTACACTAGATCCTGGAAAGATTGACGTTTCTATCAGTTCAAAATAACTTTCAATATCAAAAGTCACCGGAACATTGTCGTAAGTTAAAAGGGTTGTCCCATTAAACTCCTCATAGTTAGGATCTGTACAGGCATCTAAAATTAGGCGATCTGTAAATAAAGGAGGTGGGCCTATGTATATAAAGTTTAAATAGGCTAATGAGAAACAACTCTCAGGCTGAGAGTCTAGCGATATCCTGGCTACTACAAAAGGTGGTTGGTTACTAAAATCAGGAAAATCAAAAATTTCGTTTTCTAAATTTATGGCATCTTCGTCAGATAAGAAAAATCTAATATCTCTATCTAGATTATTATCTGCAAGAATACTTCTAAGTTGGTTAATGTCAATTATTCCTGGATCTGCAATTTGGTCTATGCAAACTTCTAAATCATAATTTTGTGTGGTTGGTGCCTCCTCAATTTGGATATTGAAACTTCCAACCTGCAGGCAACTACCGTCTAGACTTTCTATCCTTACAAAGATAGTTTCAGTGGTTTCGGTATTTTCATAGATCCCAGTTATTGAATTTATATTTTCTTGTGCGTCATTTTGTGAGAGGTGGTATGTAATTAGGTAGTTGTTTGATGGTAATTGCGATAGAATTTCGTCATTTTTTAACGTCTGAAAATCGAAGTCTGAAACACCTATTGGATCTGTAGTGTCACAGACTAAAATATCTTCTATAGGAGCAGCCGGCTGAAACGGGATAACTTCTAATTGTATAGTATCTGACAGAATGCAATTGCCACCAGCGAGCGGAAGTTCTATCTCAACACGATATGTGCCTTGGTCATTTGCCATTAGGGTTGAATCGTTTTCGCCTGCGATTATATTATCGTTTAAAAACCACGAATACAATGCAGATGGATTGTTAATGTCAGCATCTAATGTAATAAAGTCATTACCACAAATCTCCTGATCTGGTCCAAGATCTACGGCACCGCCAAAACCTTCGGCTTCAATAAAAACGGCAGAGTCGAAACGTTGATCGATATGGTCTGCAATTACAAATTTAATTTCGTAGACTTCATTTGGTGTGACGTCTGCATTGGCAGTTAATACAACACTTTGGCCACTGTAGTTAGTGCTTGGCAAATTATAACCTTGAAAATAGTCTTCGTTAATGGCTTCGCAAAAGCCATTAATATTTGGGTGAATTGTATTGGTGCTTATCTCTGTAGTTGTCTCTGGTACCAACGCTATGTTAACAAAAGGATCTGCACTACCAGCAGGTCTTATTAAAATACCAAATACATCTCTAAAATTACAAGGGTAGTCTTGTTGGTATTCGTCGGAGGCGAAAACATATTTAAAAGCAACAAAGTTGTTGGCTGTACTAAAATTAAACTGAATAGATGTCGCATTAAGAGTCTCATCAATACCAAGAATATTTAATACATCAGGGTCTGTTTCCCAATTTATATCTCCATCGCTAAGGTTTTCGGTTATGACGGAATTTCCAGCTTTTGTTATACTTCCAGTAGATAATATGATGCCATTCTCTAGTGGAAAGTTAGAGTTGCCTCTCTCAAAATTTCCATAACTAATAATATTATTTACAGTGCCATTGTAAGGTGATGATATGGTATTAGCAGTAGCGCAATCTTCGCCAACCAAATTTTGGATAAGTTGTTGCGGTGTTAGTGTATTGTCAGTAATAATTTTTTGAGGAAACAAATAATTTATAGCTAACAATACCAAAAGAAAAGTAAATAGACTATTCCTTAACATAGCTAATTTTTAAGAGTACATAAGCCATAGGCTTCTACTCACAAAACCAAAGATAGGAAAATGCTCTATTTTATACCTTTTTTATAGAATAATTTGATATAACCAAAAAATTAACGACGTATAGCAAAATGACCTTTTACTTCAAAAGATTGGCTTCCTCTTACTACATTGGCAACAAACCAATAATCACTAGCCGGTAGGTTGTGTCCATTTAATGTGCCATCCCAACCTGGACTATCGTGTGTTAAAGTTGTTAGGTGTTTACCATAACGATCAAAAATATGAATAATCGTTCCGGGAAGTGTTTCTACACCAACGATATGCCACGTGTCATAAAGGCCATCTCCATTTGGTGACATATGTTTTGGGATGTCAATTACCAAAATATCTCTCGTTACTTCTGAGCAACCATTTAAATCTATAATAGTTATGGTATGGTAGCCCATGCCTACATTATCAAAAAAGTTTGATTCTTGAGGTTCGCCATCGTCTAATTGATACAAGTAATCTCCAATACCGCTTATGGTTACTGTAATATTATTAGGATCTGAAAAATCGATAACCTCTGTTGCTTCTATGGTTGCAGCTTCAGATTCTGCCACACTAAATACTCTTGTGTTTTCACAACCAAATTCAGTGGTTACGGTCACCCAATAGGTGCCAATTTCCGTAATTTCAATTTCTGAGGTGGTTTCGCCAGTAGACCATATGTATTGGTCTGTTGGGTTATTAGTGTTAGCCGAAACAATTAATGGCAGGTTGTCTAAACAAATCACCTGATCTTCAATATCTATTGCTGGTAAAGGATGAATAATAACGGAAAATTGTGTTACTGAATAACATCCTGTTGCATTGTTTTCTACTCTTGCGTATATGATTTCAGAATCAAAAGCCATATAGTCTGTATCTACTGCAGATAAATTACTGTTGGCATCATCATTAGAATTATGGTAAGTTATTGTGAAATTAGAAGGGTTTTGTGTACCTAATATTTCAGTATTTTGTTGTGTTAAATCAAAGTCTAATAAACCATCAAAATCATCATCACAAGCTTCTAAATCAGTGGGTTGGTTGGCAATGGGCAGCGGATTTACATTAAGATTAAATTCGTACACGGTAGAACAATGTGTAGTACTGAATTCAGCACGTGCAAAAAGTGTATCGCTATTGGTAGAGTAGGTGTAATTTGTGTTTAATGCATTTGCGTTGGCTAATGCGTCAGCTTCTGTAGTGTGGTAGCTAAAGAGGACGTTAAAACTTTCGTCCATAATAACCTCGTTAATTTCGGTTAAGTCGAAACTATTATCCTCATTTTCGCATATGTCATAAGATTGAAAATCATTTATAACAGGAGGCATATTTACACTTAAATCTATAGGAACCAATACATAACAATTTGATATTGTATTATTTATTTTAATATAAACAGTTTGCGGATTACTTGTATTTGTGTAAGCTTCAGGATTTGAAATTACGTTACTGTTAGTTTCGGCATCTTCATAGTTTTCAAAATAAGTAATCTCAATATCATCTTGCCTCACATCTAAAATATCAAATTCAGCATTGGTTAAATCAAACTCTGTAAATCCATCATAATTGGTGTCGCATGCAACTAAAGGTACAGAAGGATTAACATCTGGCACTTGTATTACATTGAGTTCAAAAGACGTAATAGCGCTACATATTGTGCCATTATCAATTTGAGCAAAAATAGTCTGAGGATTTACTGTATTAGTATACTCAAGAGGTAATGGGTCGATGCTATTTTCAGCATTATTTAATGAGGTATAAAACGTTACAATTAAGTTGTCTGAAATACCATTTGATATTTCTGCGATTTTAGTTGATAAATCGAAGGTTTCTAAGCCATCGTTAGAGATGTCATCACACACAAACCAATCTGCAGGTTCATTAAAAAGAGGGTTTGTTCCTACTTCTATAATAAAGCTTGTAGTGCCATAACAATCTTGGTCTGAAATGTTTTCTACTCTCACAAAAATAGTTTGTGGAGTTGAGGTGTTTTGGTAAGCTACATCTTTATTAATGGCATTTGTTCTGTTATCTGCATCTTCTTGGCTTAAGTAGTATAAGACTTCTTTGCCAGTTTGTCCATTTAAAATTTCTGCATCCTTAGTATTAAAAATGAAATCGGCAAATCCGTCGCTACTATCCTCACAGATTTTATAATTTTCTATCGCAGTAAATACAGGTAAGGTGTTAACTATAATGTTTAGTACTTCTGTAGCATGGCAACCAGTAGTTGTGTTTTCTACTCTGATATAAATACTTTCAGTTTGTGCATTATAACTACTTTCACTGGTTATGGCATTGCTACCAATGTCAGCATCTGCTTGGTTATTATAGAAAGTGATTTGTCTTTCATTTGTACTACTTACTACCTCTGGGATAACGTCTAACAGATTAATAGTAAATAAACCGTCTTGATCATCATCACAAATAACAATATCACTAGGTGCAGAAGTAACAGGAGCTTCTAAAACTGTAATCTCAAAAAAGTTAACATCAGAACAACCTGTTTCGTCAGAAGTTATTCTAGGATAAACAGTAAAAGGATTTGTTGTGTTGGTATAAAAATTTGGTAGTACGTTGGTATTGTTTCTAGCGTCTTGCTCTGTTAAAAAGTAGGAGACACTAAATCCATCTAAGGCGTCGGTGACTTGAGTGTCAAATTGCGATAAGTCGGTTGTTGTAAAACCATCCTGATCTTCATCACAAACGGTTTGGCTGATAATATTTTCAAACTCATATACAGGAATAAGGATAAGATCTATTTGTTCTATATCGTAGCATGTAGCACTAGACAATCCTAAATAAATGGTTTGTGGATTACTCGTTGGTACAAAAGGTACTGATTGGTCTAATGCATTTACTTGGTTATCTCTATCATCTTCAGTTAAGTAGAATGCAACAGAAATGCCAAACTCTGATGGTAAATCATTTATAATACGTGTTGCAATTGAAGAAAAACTAAACTCCTCAACTCCATCGTTATCGATGTCACAGCGTGAAATATCATCAATATCTGTAGCTGTTAATAGTAAGTTGGTATGTATTTCAATTGGTGTTACAGAAGCACAGCCTGAGGTGTTACTTTCAACCCTTATATACACAGTCTGTTCTTCAGAGGTAATATTTGTGTAGTTAGTGTCGTCTGCTATTGGGTTAATTCCTATTAAAGCATCATCATTTGTTTCATGAAAGGTGACAGTAACATCTGTTAAACCTTGTAAGACATCAGGTATTATGCTCGTTAAATCGAAATTAGCAAAACCATCATGGTCTGCATCACACGCATCTATGAAATGATCTTCTGTATTTATAACCGGATTGTCTAAAACCGTAATATCTAAAGATGTAGTGCTTATACAACCCGTAAACTCATCTCTAACACTTACAAAAACTTGTTCGTTACTGCTAGTATTTACATATGGCATCGGTAGAGGATTAGTACCACTAGCTGCGTCTGAAAGTGTACTGTGATAGGTAACTATAAGATTAGTAAGACCGTTAGTGATTTCATCATTTTTTATATTTAGATCTATGGTTGTAAATCCATCAACAACTTGGTCATCGCAAACTTCTAATGGAGAAGGATTATTGATGTTAGGTAATGAATTAACAATAAGATTAAAGTTTGAAAAAGCCAAGCAACCGTCATTATTATCTTCAATTCTTACATATATTACTTGTGGATTTATTGTATTTTGAATTACACCATTAATGCCATTAATACCATTCTGTGCTTCAATATTAGAATAATGGTATGTTATAGTATAATTTGAAGGAGGAACAGACGCTAAAACTTCAGCATCTTTAGTCGATAAATCAAAGAGTGCTGTACCATCATTACTTATGTCATCACAAATTTCAAAGTCCGAAATAGGATCTGAAGATTGTGTGGAACTTAAAGTAAGGTTAATATCATCCTCAATAACGCAAGTGCTGCCAGAGAGAGGAATTTCTATTTCAACGCGATAGTTACCTGTAACGCTTGCATTAAAATTAGTTTGGTTCGCACCAGGAATTAAAACATCATTAAAGTACCAACTATATGTTGCTTGTGGGTTGCCTATATCTCCATCTAAAGTAACTTCACTTGCGCAGGTTGAAAAATCTTCACCTAAATCTACTGAAGCATTAAAACTATTACCTTGTATAAAAACTGCAGAATCATAGTTTTCATCAGTTTGGTCTGCAATAATTAATTTTATTTGATATTCTACATTGGGTTGTATAGCGGCAGTTGCAGACAATACTGTGGTTCTACCGTTGTAATTTGTATCACCAAGACTATAACCTTCAAAATATGCTTCATTAGAAGCTTCGCAAAATCCAACAATTTCATCATGAACTGTATTTGTGTTAACGGGAGTAGTAGTGCCAGGTACCACAGCAATATTAGTATACGGATTGTTAGTGCCAGCCTCTCTAATTAAAAAAGCAAAACCATCTGAGTACTGACAAGGAAAATTTCCAAAATATTCTTCAGAGGCTAAAATGTAATTAAATTGAATTTGATTTGATATAGAGATAAAATTAAACGCAATAGATGTTGCATTAAGAGTTCCTGTAATGCCAAGAGCAGTCTCTAAATCTGCATCAGTTCCCCAACTACTGTTACCTTCGTTTAAGGTTGCTGAATTTTCTATATTTCCTGCAGAATTGGCATTACCTGTACTTAATACAATTCCGTTTTCAAAAGGGAAATTGGAATTTGCCCTTTCAAAATAACCAAAACTACCCAAACCAGCTACACTCCCGTTTGAGGGAGAACTAATATTAGACACTTCTACACAACCTTGTATGAGATTGTTTTCAATTAAATCTTGAGGGCTGAGCGAATTATCTACCGAGATTTGCTGACCATAAGAAAAGCAAAAAAATAAGCAAAAGCATAATAGGAGGGAGCGGTTAATACAATCCATAAGTTAGGTTAAGTTTTCTGGGTACAAAGTGTTGTCATTTTTGGGGCTGACCTATTGTACGCTTATAAGCGCGAAAAATACGTGTAATGAAGATGAAACACAAAAAAACACGATGAAATACACGTAATGTTAACATTTTAAAACAATTTGTATTCTTAATCGTACAAAAAAGACCTCAAGAAGAGGTCTTTTTCCCAAATTGAAATTTCGAAAACATTACAGCCTCAACAATAATGTTCCTTAACCTGAAACTCCATATTGTTGTTTTCCTTCTCGGAAAAACATAGCTTTCGATAAATAAAATATTAAGAGGGAAAGTGTATGATAATTGGGAGGGAAATTGAAAATCAATACACAATAACTAAAATTAATTGATGATTTTCTTATCTGCAAATGAAAAAGATAAACGGACAAAAATCTTAACAATTCTAGTAATTTACGTACACCCAACCTACCATTGGTCGATAGTTAGGATCGTTAAGGTTTAAAATGTAGTAGTATGTACCAACAGGAACCGTTTTGCCATGATTATTTAAACCTCGGTTTATTTTTCCATTCCATGGTTTTTCGTTGTTGCCTTCAAAAATGATATCACCATAACGGTTGTAAATTTGTAGCTCATGCGCTGTAAAGATATCGTAAAGCCCTTGTATGTTAAACCAGTCGTTAAAAGTGTCCTCATTTGGTGAAAACCCATTTGGTACATAAGGAGGACAATTTTCTATTGAAAGCTGAAATTGATAAATCTCATAGCAAGGCGGACTCTCTAACCGTACATAAATAGTTTCAGGATTTGAAATGTTATTGTAGTTAGATGGTATTAAAATAGAATTTGATGCTGATTCTAAATCTTCCAGTGATTGATAAAAAGAGATAAGTGTTTCATCATAATTTAGATTTGTTAAGGCATCATATAGATTATAAGTTGAAGTTTCAAAACCTTCGTTACACCCGATTAAGCTTGGTAAAGTAATAATGTCTGGTATAACTAATAATTCAATATCAATAAAGTTAGTGTTATTATTTTCGTTAGTTTCGGTTACAATCCCAGACATGCTGCCATCATCATCAACACTGGCGACTATGGTTAAATTTGGATTGGAATCTTCAGGAACAGTGAAGGTGATCGTATTAGACTCTGACGCACCAATATTTAAAGGGCTCAGGGTTTGGCTTTGACCAATTAAAAGGCTATCTAAATAAAATGCAATTGGTGTATTTGCTGGTAAAATATCTGTACTATTAAAATTGTTTACAGTATAGAAAATCTCGATGCTATTATCGCCACAATTTACTATGTAATCATTAATATCTATGGTAGCATCTGGCAATTGACTGTTGAGTACTGTAATAATATTATTTAGAATTATGAGGTCTGCACTGAAACCTCCGTTTTCATTAATGCCACCAGTAGTTAATTTTATGGATACAGAAGTATCGCCAATATTTATGTTATTTTCTAAATCGTAAACGTCTAAATCTGCATTATAAAATGTGGTAGAATTGGTAAATGTATTTGTACCGTTAAAAGCATTGTCTGCAAGATTTAAAGGTGGATTTGAAATAATATTATCATTAACCGATAGCGATTCGCCATAATTAAGACTATTATCTCCTTCCCATGCCAGAAAACCAATTTTAGCACCTTGGTTATCAATAACATCAATATTTTCTAGGATAATTTCTTTTTCTTGTACATTACGGTTAATGATTTCAAGCCCTTGATATAAGTTAACTTGGTTTAAAGGCAGATTATCATTTTGATAAATGACGTAAATACTCCAACCACCAAAATTAGTCCTGTTATTGCAATATCCAGGATTTGACATTAATTCAGCGCTTATATCTAGGTCTGAAAATTCATAGTTTCCATTTCCTTGGCTAAGTACTATGTCGGTAATATCTGCGTAGCAAGAAAAATACTCAAGAGGTCCATTTAAATTATCATTAAAGGTTACACTGTATAAATCTTCACTAGAAATTTGTATGTCGTTTAGAGTAACTTCCGTATCACCAGAGCCAGAGCCTGCCCAGTACAAATAGGCTTTTATAATTTCGTTTTCTGAATTTAATGAAAGGGTTGCATCAGAGGATTCTAGAAGTGAACAAAAACTTTGATCAATATTGTTTTCTGCTTGGTTTAAAGTGTTTCCGATAGCAGTATAATCATACCTGCCATTAAACTGCTCAAACAGAGAAATATCTTGTGCAGACAATTGATATGCCAAGCCTAAAAAAAGCAAAGTGAATATGTAGTGAGCTTGTTTCAATAGGCTTAGGTTGGTTCATCTAAATTACAATATATATTTATCGCACCAAACTAAAGTGACTGGTAAACGTTCTGCCGTCTTCTAGTTGAACTTTAAACCAATAGTCGCTCGCTGGCATGTTGGCTCCATTATATGTGCCATCCCAACCAGCGCCAAGCGGATTAAGCTTTGTTAAAAGTTTTCCGTAGCGGTCAAAAATAAGAATTAAAGAATTAGCTTGAAACTGATTGTTAATCCCTTTAACCTGCCAAAATTCATTAACACCATCACCATTTGGTGTAAAGAATTTAGGAAAACCAATAACAGATACTAATTCTTCAGAAATACCGCAATCGTTTTTGTCTCTTACAAACACGGTGTAAAGTCCTGGTAAAATATCCTCAAATATAATTGAGTCTTGATAAGGCCCATCAATATCATCCAAAGCATATTCATAATCACCTTCGCCAGAGACCAAAACTGTAATCGTATTGTTGTTAGAAGCATCAACAACCTCGATAGCATCAATAGTAGCAATGTTAGATGGTAAAACAGTAATGGTTCTATCTTTAAAACAACCATTTACATTACTTACTCTGACATTGTATGTGCCAGGTGCGTCAACTTCTATAGTTGCAGTATCTTCACCAGTAGACCAATCAAATAAATAATTGCTAGGTGAGTCGTTAATAACACCAGCATCCAACACTATGGTTTCGGGAAAACTATTGAGACAGTATAAGGTTTCAAATTCGGTTTCAATATCAGGAAGTTCGTAAACCGTAAGTTCAATTTCACTTATTCCGTAACACGCATTGGCATTTTCAACACGTGCGTAGATGGTTTGATTATAAGGAATGGTATTGGTAAAATTGGCGGTAAGTGGATTGGCTTCAACTAGAGCATCTTCATAAGTTTCATAATACTGAAGGTCTAAACCAGCAGGAGCACCAGCCAAGACAATGGCATTAGTGTCATTAAGGTTAAATGTTGCAAAACCATCTTCAGTACCATCAGCATCGCATACAGCAATGCTGGCATCATTGGATGATGTGGTGCTGACTTCTAAGGTAACCTCACTAAAACTCACACAGCCTGTAGAGGTATTAGTAACCCTTGCGTAAACTATTTGCGGATTAAAGAAATTATTAAAAGTATCAGGATTAATGGCATTGCTCTCATTCTCTGCATCAGTTTGAGATAGGTAATAACTAATAATTGCATTGGCATCGTTATTAGTAATTTCGTTATTGATTTCATTAAGATTAAAGGTTGTAAAACCTTCAGGTATGCCGTCTTCATCGCACTGAATCAATGAAACATCATTGGCAATGGGTTTAGCAGCTACAACGATATTAAATGAAGTAAACCCTAGACAACCAGTATTTATATCTTCTATTCTCGTAAAAATTTCGGTTGGTGTTGCTGAAGTATTTGTATAAATAGTAGGTAAAGCTGAAGTATTAGCAACAGCATCACCTTCCGATAAATGGTAGCTTATATTGAAATTAGCACCTAAAATACCATTTTCAATTTCCTGTGTTTTGACATCAAAATCGAAAGTTGTTTGTCCATTTTGATCATCACCATCTGTATCATCATCGCACAATTGATACGTGGTAGGATTATTAAAATTTGAAAAACTAGTAATATTAATCACAATATCATTTATGATAAAGCATCCTGTAACGGTATTTTCTATTCTTATAAACACAGTTTGGGTGATTGGAAAACTCGTAAAAATATCGCCTAGAGGGTTGACATTGATGGTGGCATCGTTTTCTGATATGTGATAACTCACAGCTACATCATTAGCACCATTGATAATATCTTGGGTTAAGCTGGTAAAATCGACCTGAGTAATATCATCATCGAAAGGTGCCGTACCGTCACAGAGCTCTAAAGGAGGTAAACTTGTAATGTTTGGGTTTGTTAACACAGGATTTGAAGGACTTTCAGGGAATGTCGCTGTGCCTGTCCATTCTAATGAGAAAGGACTGTTGCCAACAGGTCTATCAATAACTAAAAAGTAAGTTTCCCCAGCAAGGACATCTAAGTCGCTCACAAAACTATCACCATCAGCACCAGGACCTTCGTTTGGGTCTGGATCGTCTGGGCTCATACCAGTTAAATTATTACCTTGGTTGGCTGCTGCTGGGTTTGTAGTTGAGCATCTGATAGTTTGCCCTAAATTACCACAAGTGGCATTAGGACCAAATAGAAAAAAGTCGTAATCCTCAGAAATAGCGGTACTACTTGGTGTCAATGTAAAGGCAAGTGTGCCAGAGGTTGCAATGGTCATTTGAAACCAGATGCTGTTATTCTCACCGCTACCACAATCGCTTAATCCTTGTACTTCCTCAACACCTTGTCCATTAACATCAAAAGTAAAACTAGAATTTCCGCAAACTGTAACTGCATTGATACAATCATTTGGCTCTTGTCCTAAACAAAACATGCTAAAGCATAAAGTGCTTATTGCTAAAAGATATTTATTTAAAAATAACAGATTTGGTTTCAATATTAGCGTTTTAAAGAAAAATGATTTGTAAAGACTCTTCCATCTTCTAGTTCTACCTTAAACCAATAGTCGCTCGCTGGCATGTTGGCGCCATTATATGTGCCATCCCAACCAGCGCCAAGCGGATTAAGCTTTGTTAAAAGTTTTCCGTAGCGGTCAAAAATAAGAATTAAAGAATTAGCTTGAAACTGATTGTTAATCCCTTTAACCTGCCAAAATTCATTAACTCCATCACCATTTGGTGTAAAGAATTTAGGAAAGCCAATAACAGATACTAATTCTTCAGAAATACCACAATCGTTTTTGTCTCTTACAAATACGGTGTAAAGTCCTGGTAAAATATCCTCAAATATATTTGAGTCTTGATAAGGCCCATCAATATCATTCAACGCATATTCATAATTACCTTCGCCAGAGACCAAAACTGTAATCGTATTGTTGTTAGAAGCATCAACAACCTCGATAGCATCAATAGTTGCAATGTTAGATGGTAAAACAGTAATGGTTCTATCTTTAAAACAACCATTTACATTACTTACTCTGACATTGTATGTGCCAGGTGCGTCAATTTCTATAGTTGCAGTATCTTCACCAGTAGACCAATCAAATAAATAATTGCTAGGTGAGTCGTTAATAACACCAGCATCCAATACTATGGTTTCGGGAAAACTATTGAGACAGTATAAGGTTTCAAATTCGGTTTCAATATCAGGAAGTTCGTAAACCGTAAGTTCAATTTCACTTATTCCGTAACACGCATTGGCATTTTCAACACGTGCGTAGATGGTTTGATTATAAGGAATAGTGTTGGTAAAATTGGCAGTAAGTGGATTGGCTTCAACTAGAGCATCTTCATAAGTTTCATAATACTGAAGGTCTAAACCAGCAGGAGCACCAGCCAAGACAATGGAGTTAGTGTCGTTAAGATTAAATGTTGCAAAACCATCTTCAGTACCATCAGCATCGCATACAGCAATACTAGCATCATTGGATGATGTAGTACTCACTTCTAAAGACACCTCACTAAAACTTACACAACCAGTTGAGGTATTAGTGACCCTTGCGTAAACTGTTTGAGGATTAAAGAAATTATTAAAAGCATCAGCGTCAATTTCATTTTGTTCATTTTCTGCATCTTCAAGAGAAAGGTAATAGCCAACGTTTCTATCTGTTTCGTTATTTATAACATCATCGCTAAATAAACCAATATTAAACGTTGTGAAGCCTTCTGGTATACCATCTTCATCACATTGTACAATAGAAATGTTATTTGCCACTGGAGCATCATTAATGGTAAGTTGAAAACTTCCTATGCTGTAACAATCTGTATTATTTGTGTTTTCTATTCTAACAAAAATAGTTTCGTTAACTGGTGTTGTATTTGTATAAGTTAACGCTAGTGCCGAGGTGTTATCGTCTGCATCTTGTTGGCTGGGATGAAAGGTTATGCTTGTGTCGGTTTCTGGTTGTTCTCCTCTAATGGATGGGATTAGGTCATTGAGTTGAATAGTTGCAATACCATCGGTTGGGTCGCCTTCATTATCACAGAACTCTATATTATTTAATTGAACGATTTGCGGTGTGTTAAACACTACGATTTGAAAACTAGTAACATCAAAGCAATTAGTATTATCTACATTATCAACTCTAACATAAATTGTATTGTCCGGATTGTTGGTGTTACTGTAAGGAAAAGTTATTTCATTTTCAAGATTATTAGCATCATCCATAGATTCAAAATAACGTACATTATATTGTGTAGCGGATTGATTTAAAAGTGCTTCACTATTTTTATTAGTAAAATCTAAACCGTCAACAATACCATCGTTTCCAAAATCATCACAGACAATAACATCTGAAACAGAGTTTGCAACAGGAATATCAAAAACACCAACAACTGCACTGCCTTCAATAGGGCAGTCGCCATTATTGGGTTCTATGTAAACTTCATAAAAACCAGGAGTATCAATAAATAGCTGTGCTTGGTTATTTCCTGCAATAGGATTACCATCAAAAGACCAAACATAATCGGCACCAAGAATATCGTCTGCCTGTAATGTATAACTATCTCCAGTACATAATCGTAATTCTGTTGTGCTAATTCCGTTTCTAATAATATCTATTTCAGAGCCAAGAAAGGAGGTAATAAATGGTGGTAAACCTAAAGCAGCAAATGTTCCGGGTGCTAGTGTTTGCCCAGAAGGAATATAATTACAAGCTAACCCACTAAGAGCAGGTTGATCTATTACATCTAATCTATTACCATTTGCTGAATTGCACACATAAATTTTATTGTTAGGAGCTAACTGCATTGAAGCAATAAAACCTGCATTTGGTGCTTGCTGATGTATTATGGTTTCGGCATTATTATTTTCTAAGTCAAATTGCCTAACATTATTTCTATTCGTTACATATACTTTTTTAGAGTCAGCCGAAAATTCTGTACCATAAGTTGACGTATTGGACAGCAGATTAACAGGATTACTAATAATTCCTGTTTCATTATCAAAATCATAAAGCCAAAAACTACCTGTATTAAAAGAATTATTATCATCACTTGGGAGGTCGATGTTCTGTGCATGGCAAACGGCTATTTTTGTACCATCTGGAGAGGACTTAATGTAACCTATACCATTTCGTCTGTAACCTTGTGTGGTAATATTGGGTGGTACGATTGAAGTTACTGGAGTTAAATCATTAAATCCATTGGCGTCTATTTTAAAGGCATAAAAGGTATCAACAAACTGTGTAATTACCCACATGGTTTCACAATCTGCTCCTTGAACGGCTGTTATTTTTTCGGCACATTTATATAATGATTGGTCTTGTTGCGAGGCGTCATAGGTTATAAGATGCACATTTTTTTCAGTAGGTACAACATCTCCTAAACCACCATTTAACGTCATATCTACCAATGAGTAGTTAAAGCCATTATTAAAACCGTCATCAGCAACAGGTACACTAAAAGAACCAACTGAGGTTTCTTGATACTCATTTAAAGGATTCCCATTTTGGTCTGCTGGCCCTTGGTTAGGAAATGCCCACGCATTATTATGGTGTGGCTCATCTACGGTAAAGATGTAGTATAAGTTATTGTTTGTAGGATGCGGTACAATAACTCCAGAAGAGGTGCTAGACGGATCTCCTAGCAATCCTGTACCACCAAAATAATTGCCATTGGGCATAATCTGGTGGTTTCTATTCCAAACGGTTCGCCCATCTGTATAAAATTGTAAAATGCCATTTTCATCAGAAATCGAAGAACACCCTTCTGAGGTGCTTATGGCAGTGGTAACAGGAGTTACGTTTCCTGTTGCTAAATCAAAATTAAGACCAGCATTATTGCCAAATGCCCAATTAGTAGTTTCTTCTTGGGCAAGTGATAAGACACTAAAAATTAAGGTGAATATTAAAACTAAGCGCTTTTTCATAATAACTGTAGTGTGCACTACATAGTTTAATACAATATAACAAGGAGAACTTAAAAACTCCTAGGTTTTGTATTAAAATTACATAGCAATTACCTCAAAGTTATTATAAATCTCTCTTTTTTAATAATTGATAAGATAAAAAGATGAAAAGTGCAGACCAACCAAGTACTATAGCAATCTCGTACCAGTGTACCGCGTAGTCATAGGCAATGTCCGTTTTTTCGGGATATTTGGTCATTACAATGCGTTGTATTGGTTGGTCTATGAGTTTATACATAGACTCTAAGGGTAGAAAGTTTTTAACATTAAAGGCTTTGTCTGCACTGTCAAAAACTTCGTAAGCTCCCCAAAAAATTAACCATTCAAAAATATAAAGTACAAATAGGAATCCTAGGGCAAAAGCAGAGCGCTGAAGCAACATACCGAAGAGCAAACATAAACTAAAGAAGCCTACAAGTTTTACAAAATATGCCAGTAAAAATTCAACTTCTCTAAAAATAATTGATGCCTCAGTATAACTAGAATAGTACAATCCTATAATAAATGAAGCCACTCCGATTAGTACGGTTGCGCAAAGCGAAAAGAACACTATGGTGTAGAATTTTGATAGGATGAACTCCTTTTTGCTTAAGCCATCAATAAGATTCTGCTTTAGTGTTTTGTTGCTGTATTCGTTACCAATCATACTCACTACAACAATAGCAAAGAAGAACTTAAAATATGAGGCAAAAAAGGTGGTAATATGCCAAATTATAGGAAAGTTGAAGATGCCTAAATCGCCTAATTCTAAGGTGAAAAAACCAAAAAAATTGATTTTTATTGAGGATAGTACTAATACTGTAAAGGGTAATATAAATGATACAAAAATAAGGATACGGCTCACCTTGTTTAGCCATAGTTTTTGTAATTCTAGTTTTAAAAGTCGTAACATTTGTGGATTGGTTATTTGTTTTTTCACATCTCTGTTTTGATTGATGTGACATTGAATGATTGCTTTTTAATTTTGAGCAGTCTCTTTTAAACTGTCCGTTAATTGCAAGAATTGTTCTTCGAGACTCTCTTTTCGTTTTACCAGATGCGAAAGCACTATACCTCTTTCAAACATTAAAGTATTGAATTCTGAAGCGGACATGGGTTCGTTTAAAAATGCTGTAATTAAGTCTCCTTCGACCTTGATTTTTCCAAAATCAGAATTATGCTCTAGTAGTTTCAGAAGTTCATCATGCCTTTCTGTCTTAAGCTCAAAGAAACCATGGCTATTTATCATCTCGTCTACACGACCAGAGTACAATTTTTCTCCCTTTCTAAGTACCACAACGTGAGAACACACTTTTTCGACTTCATCTAAAAGGTGAGACGCTAATAAAATAGTGGTGCCATTAGCAGCAATCTCTTTAATGATTTGACGTATTTGATGAATTCCCTGTGGGTCTAACCCATTTGTAGGCTCATCTAAAATTAAAATCTCAGGGTCATTAAGCAGAGCAGAGGCAATGGCCAAACGCTGTTTCATGCCCAAAGAGTAGGTTTTAAACTTATGGGTTTTTCTATCCAAAAGTCCAACAACTTCCAATTTCTCATCTATTTTGCTGTAATCTACACCTTTAATTCTGCAAACTAACTTTAGGTTTTGTTCTGCAGTCATATAAGGGTAAAAGTTAGGTCGCTCAATGATAGCACCAACCTGTTTTAGTGCATCATGAGTAGAGGTGTTGCCATCAAACCAATGAAAGCCTCCACTAGTTTTATTAACCACATTGAGTACGATACCCAAAGTGGTGGATTTACCACTTCCGTTTGGCCCTAAAATACCGTAAACGTTTCCCTTGTTGATAGTAAAACTTAAATCTTTTACAGCGGTGAGGTAGCCAAATTTCTTTGTGAGATTATTTATTGTTAGAATCGGTTGTTCCAAAATTGATCGGTTTTGTAATACTGAAAGCTCAATATTGATTTATTGTGTAAGTAAGACGAGGGTATCCTTTTTTTGTTACAGGAAAATAAAAAAAGCACCAATTTTGGTGCTTTGTATTTTGATTATATTATTCTTTTAATTCCAGTTTTCGTCAAAATCCAGATTTTCGTAATCATCTATATCCAAATCATCATCAAATTCATTAAAACCCTCATCTTCATCAGCCTCAAATGTTTTATCTGGCGCTTCATCAGGGATTTGTCCATGCACAAACATTAAATTAGGGTAGTCTGTACCTTTAGCTTCTTCCACAATTTCAGCAAGTTCTACATAGAATGTCCACATACTCAAGAAATCATAGACATAGATGAGCTTTGGTGACGCTTCGTGAACCACATCTTTAATAATGGTCGTACTCATCATCTTAACCTCATTACCAGCTTCACTCATATCCATCATAGCGATTTCCTCACCTTGGTTCCACTCGTCATCACTTATGTAAAAAGAAGCCATTTCCATACCATCAAAACCAAAAGATTGGGTAATGATGTTATGTAAATCTTCCATGGTGTCGGTTTCACGGATTTCTAAATCGCGAAACACATCATCTTCTGTATCGTTGTCTAATATGACTCTAAATCTGTAAATCATGTCGCAAAGATAAGCTTTCTATATTCCAAATTCCAATATCAAAATTCTAAAAAAACAAGAATTTTGTTAGGTGTTAAGTAAATGGTTTAAAGGTTTATTTGTTTATCTGTTGAATTGTTTATGTATTTAGTAAATATCTAACTACTAACTACTAACTACTAACTACTAACTACTAACTACTAACTACTAACTACTCACTACTAACTACTCACTGCTAATTACTTGCTAAAACGATGTAGCGTAAAAACCATACAACTCAACAAAATAAATGCAACTACCTGATGTAAAACACCTAGCCAAACAGGTACAGCAAGCAATAGTGTAAGAACACCTAGTAAAAATTGAATTCCTACAACAATTAAAAGGCTATTAACACCTTTTGTTTGCCATTTTGATAGGTCGTTTCGTGTGGCTTTGTACCAAATAGTTAGAATGAAAATAACAACTACATAAGCTAATGTTCTGTGCATAAACTGCACGCCACTTTTTCCTTCAATAAAATTAAGATATGTTGGGTTTAGTTCTGTATAAACCGTTTCATGCATCAGTTTGCCTTCGTTCATAAAAGGCCAATGATTGTGTATCCAACCAGCATCTAAACCAGCAACAAAGGCTCCATAAATAATTTGAATGATTAAAACCACCAAACCTAGTCGAATAAAGTTTCTAAGTTTAGTATCAATAGCTTTTTTACTTGGAAAGATAAGATCTAGTGCCACCCAAAATGTATAAGCAAACGTTAAAAATGCAGTTGTTAAGTGTGCTGCTAATCTGTAATGGCTTACGTCTGGTCTATCTACAAGACCACTCTTTACCATATACCAACCAAGAAAGCCTTGAAATCCACCCATAATGAGCAACACGATTGCTTTCTTAGTAGTAGATTTTGTGAGTTGTTTTCTAATTAAGAAATAAATAAACGGAATTATAAAGACCAGACCAATAAAACGACCGATAACACGATGAATCCATTCCCAAAAATAGATATCCTTAAATTCTTCTAAGGACATGCCATAATTAAGTTTTTGATATTCTGGGTATTGCTTATACAAATCAAATGCCTCATTCCACTCTATCTCGTTCATTGGTGGTATGACTCCAGAAATCAGTTTGTAGTTTGAGATGGACAGCCCAGAATGCGTAAGTCTGGTGATACCACCTACAATAACCATAATAAAAATTAAAAAACAACCGGTTAGTAGCCAATAAATAACGGCTTTGTTATCTTTTTTCATTTTCGTTTCTTTTTCTTTTTCTTTTTCTTTTTGCAATTTTTATAATCATCAACTAGTTTTTAATCCTAGTTTTTTTCCTTGTTCTATCATTAGTTTATAGGCAGCTTCGTGTTCGTTAGGAATATCTCCTTCTAATATTGCTTCTTTAATAGCCTCTTTAATGATGCCTATTTCTCTAGAAGGCTTTAAATTAAATGCTTTCATAATTTCTTCGCCTGAAACAGGTGGTTGAAAATTTCTTACTCGATCACGTTCTTCGACTTCAACAATTTTGTCTCTTACACGTTTAAAATTGTTATGGTATTTTTTGAACTTTTCAGGATTTTTAGTTGTAATATCGGCTTCGCAAAGTGTCATTAAATCATCTACATGGTCACCAGCATCAAATACCAATCGCCTTACCGCAGAGTCTGTTACTTCACTGGCTAAAACTATTGGGCGAGAACTCATTAATACCATTTTTTGCACAAATTTCATTTTGTCGTTTAATGGCATTTTGAGTCGTTTAAATAATTTATAAACCATCTTAGAACCTACAAACTCATGGGCATGAAAAGTCCAGCCAATTTTTTTATGGAACTTTTTTGTTGGTGCTTTCCCGATGTCATGTAAAAGTGCAGCCCAACGCAACCACAAATTATCAGTAGTTTTTGCAATATTGTCTACTACCTCTAAGGTGTGGTAAAAGTTATCTTTATGCCTTTGGCCTTCTTTTTCATCTATACCTTTTAGTGCTGTTAGTTCTGGTAGGATATGGTCTAGGAGTCCTGTTTTTTCTAAAAGTTTAAAGCCTATTGAAGGCTTGTCGCTTTCTAGAATTTTATGCAATTCTGTTACAATGCGTTCTTTGGTTATAATTAGTATTCTATCCTTGTTGGTTGTTATTGCTTTTAAGGAGTTATCTTCGATTTTAAAATTAAGCTGCGTTGCAAAGCGTATAGCGCGCATCATACGAAGTGGGTCATCACTATAAGTAATATTAGGATCTAAAGGTGTACGGATAATACCTTTATCTAAGTCTTCAATGCCATTAAAAGGGTCTAATACCTTCCCGAAGTTTGTTTCTTTGAGACTTAGAGCGAGTGCATTTATTGTAAAATCGCGTCGGTTTTGGTCGTCTTGCAAAGTGCCGTTTTCTACAATAGGATTTCGGCTGTCTTCGTTGTAACTTTCTTTTCGTGCACCAACAAACTCTATTTCAATATCTCGGTAACGTAGCATTGCAGTGCCATACGTTTTAAATATTTGTACTTTAGGATTTGTTGCTAGGTTTTTTGAAACTTGTAGCGCCAAGTCTATGCCGCTGCCAATGGCCACTATATCGATATCTTTGGCATTACCGCGCTCTAATAGATAATCGCGCACATAACCTCCAATAACATAAGAATCTATATTTAATTCTTTTGCGGATTGCGAGATGGTTTTAAAAATACGGTGTTTTAGAGCCTGTTTGTGATTCATTTTTATGCGTTAAAAATGGTTTTGCAAAGATACGACTTATAAATATTTATCAGTATTAATGGCTCGATCTAAATAAAAGATAATATTATTTTTGCGCGACCATTGCGTAGTCTATTTAAACTTATATACTCCCAACGCTTTTTTAAGATTTTTGTAATGATAGTTAAGGTGAGACTTAAGTCTCATTTTTATATTGTTAGATTCCCAAATATTAGCTGCTACTAGGTTGTTTTTAATATGGTCTTCTTGGTTTTTGGTTATTTTAAACGTTTTTAAATAATCTTCAATATTGACGTTTCCGTATCCGCCAAATCCATTGACTTTGTTTTCTAAGTGCGAAACTGCTGTCCAAACGTTTACATTTCTAACAAAAAGGACATTTTTTTCTCTTTTCCAGTGTGAGTGACTAGCACTCCAAACGGTTTTTGGATTATCGTTTTTTTCAATGAGGCTTATAAATGGAGAGTATTGGTCTATTCGTTTACCAATTTTTACATCTGGTTTTATTTGTAAAGAGTAACCGTCAATAAAATCTATAGCCATAAAGTTTTGGCGATTAAACCGCTTTTGAACTTCATTGATATAGTGTTTACTAATACAATCATCATTATCTAGACGACTGGTAATAAGAAATTCGGTATTGTAGTTAGAAATATATTTCTTAATGGAAGGTAAAAATACATCCATTCCGTCTATGTAGATGGGAATGAAATTGTCCATTCTAGATTTAAAAGTATCAATAGTTTCTCTAAATTTTTGTGGTGTCGTTGTATCGAAAAAAACGAGCCATTGAAAATTTTGATTGGTTTGTGCTTTAACACTTTCAAAACAAAAATCATTAAACAGTTTAAATCTGTTATGGTGCCATTGATCCGTTAAGACAGGTGCATTTTTTTTGTCTGCCACCCATTTAGGATTTCTAAGATTAAATCGAGTAATTAAAAAATGGTTGTATTCCATTTTACGATACGTTTAGGTAATTAAATACTTTGTGGGCAAAGTTATGATTAATCTCTCGACATTCTTCTAGAATTCCCGAATAACTCTGTCCCTTTTTTATATCGTTTTCAAAGTTGTCGAACGATGAAAAAACGGGTTTGTATTTAAAATCATAAAATTTAGATGAGTTAGGTATTGCAATGACTTTTTTGTTTAAAAGCATAGACCAGTACATGGCATGGTAACTGTCTGTAATTATGGTTTCTGATTTTCCTATAAAACCTACCATTTCTTCTAGATTGGTTGTATTAGAGCTTGTTGGGTAGTTTTCTAGCCGTTTTAGAAGGTTATTTTTCTTTAAAGTATCTTTATGAAAAATAATACCAGTTTCTTGGGTACTTGTGTAATTTTTATCGAAAATATTGTGCATGCAGCTTACACAAGGCACGTACTCGCCAGGCATACTATAATCTCTTGTGCCAACTAAGCCAAATTTAGAGGTCTTAATGTTATACGCTACATTTTTATTAAAGGTCGATGGATCTTTGCGGTTATGACCTAGTCCCCAAAGTACTATTTTCTTGTTTTTATCGGTTAGCTTTTCAAACATTTTCATCTGTTTAGAAAATCCAGAACGGTTTAGTAATCCACCACCACCAATAATTAAACTATTGTTAGAGATTTTTTTGATGAAATTAGCGGTCACATTTTTATCATCAACTTTATAATCAAAAATATCTAAGGATTTACCTTTTAAAACATCGAAATAAAGGTGAGGTGCACAATAAAAATCACCGACATTATTGCGGTCTATTCTATGCAGATTAATTACAGAATTATTTTGTTGATCTGTATTTAGAATAGCGTTTATGGTTTTATTTTTTATCCGTTTTCTTTTTAATGAAGATAAAATGTTTTTCATTTTTTATGGTCTCAAAAATCGTTGAAGGTTTGTTTCAATATCGGCTAAATTAAAGTAAATGTTGTAAACTAATTGTAATTTTGTTGTATGAATAGAGTAATTGCAGAAAATTTTAAAGCCATTGCGGCACATTTAGATGATGGTATTATAAATTTTGATACTACAGGAACTCCCTTTGGAAATCAAGATAGAAATTCTTTAAAATTATTTGAAATAGAAGGAAAAACAATAAACGTTAAGTCGTTTAAGGTTCCAAATTTTATAAATCAAATAGCTTATAGGTTTTTTAGAAAAAGTAAAGCGCAACGCTCATATGACTATGCAAAAAAATTAACAAATCTTAATATTGGCACACCACAACCCATTGCCTACTATGAGTTTAAGACTGCTTTACTATTCAAAAAAAGTTATTATGTAAGCGAGCAATTAGATTACGACCTAACTTACAGAGAGTTAACCACAGATTTAAACTATCCTAACCACGAAGAAATTTTAAGAGCTTTTACAAGATTTACATATAATTTGCATGAAAAAAACATCAATTTTTTAGACCATTCGCCAGGTAATACACTTATAAAAGTTAATGACAGTAATTACAATTTTTATCTTGTAGATCTTAATCGTATGCAATTTGGTTTTATGAATTTTGAGACCAGAATTAAGAACTTTGCAAAATTAACAACGCATAAGTCTATGGTAAAAGTTATGAGTGATGAGTATTCTAAATGTTGTAATCAGCCTTATGATAAAGTGTTTAGTCTTATGTGGAATGCTACTCAAACATTTCAAGAAAAATACTACAGAAAAAAAAGATTGAAAAAGAAACTAAAGTTCTGGAAGACATAAACTATGATAGTTTTTTATAAATCTCACGTAATTTAGAATACTTTAAAAACGTAATGTTTGCGGTCTGCACACAAATAACAAAGCCGTTAAAGCCATCTAAAAATCCAAGCCTTAATATATACGACTTAAAGAATGCCCAAGTCGGATTCCAAATAATTTTCCAAATAGGTGCTGTTTTTCCTTTATCGTAATAAGCTTTGGCTGCAATTGAAGAAAAGTGTTCCGTTTTTTTATTGAATTCAGAATAGGTTTGATACGTCCAGTGCAGAATGTCGCCTTTTAAGTATCCACTTTTAGTTGTATTATCGTAAAACTGAACATTGTCATGTGGATTAATACCTTTCCATTCTGCCTTGGTTTTATCAAAAACACGCAACTTTTTGTTAGGATACCAATCACTGTGTTTTATCCATTGGCCACAAAAATTATTATAACGGTTGGCGTAATAACCATCAAAAATCCAGTTATTTTTTAAAGCATTTATAGACTTTTGAAGTTCTTTAGAAAGTGCTTCATCACCATCAAGAGAAACAACATGGTTATGCGTAGCTTGCTCTAATGCAAAGTTTTTCTGTTCTATATAACCCAAAAACTCCTGCTCAATGAACTTTACATTAAATTTTTGGCAAATGGCTTTGGTATTATCTGTAGAGTAGGAGTCTACAACAACAATTTCATCAGCAATATTAACTAAAGACTGTAAGCAGCGCTCAATGTTTCGCTCTTCGTTAAAGGTAATAATAACACCAGATAGTTTTAGCATAGTTGTGATTTCACTGCCGTAAAAATAGTATTTTTGTGCTTATGCAATTAGCACCTAAAGCATCAGTTATAATAAGTACTTACAATCAGCCAAAATGGTTAGCGTTGGTGTTGCATAGTTATAACATTCAAACCGAATCTAATTTTGAATTGATTATAGCAGACGATGGCTCTGATGAGGAAACAAAAGTAGTGATTGATACGTTCTCTAAACAAACAGATTTAAACGTTATTCATGTTTGGCAAGAAGATAAAGGCTTTAGAAAAACCAAAATTCTCAATAAAGCTATTGTGGTTTCAAATTCAGAATACCTCATATTTACAGATGGAGATTGTATAGCAAGAGCAGATTTTGTAGAAACACATTTAAAATTAAAACAATCTAATTGTGCACTTTCTGGAGGGTATTTTAAGTTAACGAAAACATTATCACTAAGTATTAATAAAGCGATCGTAGATAGCCAAAAATGTTTCGATAAACAGTGGCTTTTGATCAAAGGTCAACCCAAAACGTTTAAGCTTAATAAACTAACGACATCTAAAATTAAAGCTATTGTATTAAATGCATTAACACCTACAAAAGCCACTTTTGATGGCATGAATGTGTCTTGCTATAAAAAGGATATTATGGCAGTTAATGGGTTTGATGAACGCATGCAATATGGTGGTGAAGATAGGGAAGTTGGTGAGCGAATGATGAATAATGGTGTTAGATTTAAACAAGTACGTTATAGTGCCATTTGCGTACATTTGCATCACGAAAGACCTTATAAAAACGAAGAAGCAGAGGCTCTAAATCTGAAAATTAGACTAGAAACAAAAAAAAATAAATTAATATATACCAAGTTTGGTATTAAGAGATAAAAAATTCATGGCGTTACCAAAAATCACAGTCATTATTGCTACTTATAATAAAACCGATTGGTTAGAAAAAGTGTTGTATGGCTATAGCGTACAAACGTACAAAGACTTTGATATTATTATTGCTGATGACGGTTCTACAGAAGAAACCAAAAATTTAATTGATAGATTTAAACAAGATTATCCTGTAGAAATTACGCACGCTTGGCATGAAGATGAAGGTTACAGACGCCAAAAAATTTTAAATGAAGCTATAGTCATGGCAAGGCATAACTATATCTTATTTACAGATGGAGACTGTATACCGCGTGAAGATTTTGTAGAAACCCATGCTAAACACGCCGAAAAGGGCTACTTTTTATCTGGCGGTTACTGCAAACTCCCAATGAATATCAGCCAAACTATTGCTGAAGACGATATAAAATCTAAGCGTTGTTTTGAGGTAAAATGGCTTAAAGAACAGGGAATATTAAGTGGAAAAAATAAGTTGAAACTTTCTGCTAAAAATGGCCTAGCTAATTTCTTGGATGTTGTAACTCCAACAGGCGCAACATTTAACAACTGTAATTCCTCGGCATGGAAATCTGATTTAATTGCAATAAATGGTTATGACGAACGTATGCAATATGGTGGTCCAGATAGAGAATTGGGTGAGCGTTTAGTAAACAACGGTATTAAAACGAAACAAATACGTTACAAAGCCATTTGTTTGCATCTAGATCATGCACGTGGTTATAAAACACAAGAATCTTTAGATAGAAATTTAGCGATTAGGGCTAAGGTGAAAAAAGAAAATTTAAAGTGGACCGAATTCGGTATTAAAAAAGATTAAGTCTATAATTTTTCTAAAAATTTAACCAAGTCTTCTTCAAAAAGAGAAGGCTTAAATTTTAAATACAATTCAGAAGCCTTAGACTTTAAAACTTTTGGATGCTCAATATTGGCATAAGACCTGTCATCATAATCTTTTAGATGAACCGAAACGTGCTTTTTACCATCATCAAACATATTCCAAGCTTCTTTTTTTATCCAAGGAGAGAATATAGTGAATGTTGGAATACTTAAGGCTTTTGCCATATTTATAGCACCTCCTTCATTTCCTATTAGTGCATCACAATGCTGTGTTATGGCTAAAAAATCTCTCAAATTTTTACCAAAAACGTTAAAATGAATGTGCTGTTGAGTTTTGGGGTTGCACAAATCTAAGATAGTTTTTGCATCAGCTTCTTGTTTTGGTATATAATTGAATAAAATCTGACTTTCGGGTTGAGTTGTTACGATTGTATCAATTACAGAAGCCATATAATCAAACGGATAAGTTTTGGCAGATCCGCTACCCAAAACACCAATCATATATAGTGGTTTGTTGGTGTCAATGTTATTTGATTCTAAAAATGCTTTGGCTTTAGATTCTTCCGCTTTAGTAAGATATATTTTGGGTCTTACTATTTTGCTGCTGTCTATATCTATAGGCTGCAGTAGTTGCAGTCGATTTTCTATGGCCAAACCTGCATTAGTATCTGCTTTGGCCTTGTGTTTGTATAGATGCGTGTATAATAACTTATTTTTGCCTTTATCTATAGAAATTTTAATTTTCGCTTTAGAAAATAAAGTAATGAGGTTACTCGATAATTTAGAGTAAACATCTATAACAACATCATAATTTTCTTTTCGAAGTTGTTTAGCAAGCTTAAAAAGTTTCAGTTTACTTTTTTCGTGTTCTGGAGTAAAAAACTGAACCTTATCTATATGAGGGTTTTGATCTACAACAGGAAATGTGTGCGTATTTATAAGGTAATGCAATTCTGCATCAGGATAGTGATGTTTAATGGCTTCAAACAAAATGCTCGAAGCCAAAACATCGCCAATCATTTTTTGCTGTATAATTAGAATTTTCAAAGTTTAAGAAACGGTATCGTATAATCGTAAGTTACGGATTAAAGTTAAAATAATTTTCGTTTAAGTACTTACGCGCCCAATTCCGAGTGAATTCGGACGTAGTCGAATCCGCCGTAGTTGCGATTATACGTTGTTAGGTACTGGCTTTAATTCCATTGACTTTTTAATAGTCTCAATAACGTTTTCAATTTTTTCTCTAATTTCTTTTCCAGTAAACCTCAAACAAACAAATCCTAAATTTTGTAATTCTCGGTCAATATTTCTGTCACGTAATGCTTGATATTCAGTTCTTTCGTGATAAGTGTGTCCATCTGCATATATGCAAATCTTTTTGTCGGAAGTCTCAATGTAAAAATCAGGTAAAGTCAAAATCGTTTTTCTGTCAACTTGAAATTCTTTCGAATATCCTGTTCCATCTTTTCGTATTCTCCTTTGTAATTCGGAATCAATATTTGAGTTTTTCAAGGCAACGTAAAGTTTTTGCTCTAAAGGACTTTGGCAAGTATAAATACAATCAAAACAGACTAAATTCTTTTGGGGACAACTTTTGCAAATTTTTTCACTCTCTTGATAGTCAGAGATTTTTTCAGCTTCTTCTATTGAACAATTGAATTTTTCAGCAATTTCTTTAAATCCAAGCACATCATTTAGCTCATTTCTAAACTTGATTAAGTCTTTTCTATGAGCAATATGTGATAAATCCCATTTTTGATTCTTTTCCTCAATTTGAATTAAGAAGCTTTCACTATATTTATTTTCGTTGAGTCCTCTAAAAATTTTTCTTTCTTGAAGTATTTTTGAAACTGAGATTGGTATTCTTGCCATATTATATTTTCTATTTCAGTTTTTTTAACTTGTGGCTAACTAATTATTATTAAATTATATAGAATATTGAATACTGATACTGATACTGATACTGAATACTGCCAACTGCTTAAACCGCTACATCATACTCGCGTAAAGCATCGTTCAAAGAAGTTTTCTTATCTGTACTTTCCTTACGTTTTCCAATAATTAAAGCACAAGGTACTTGGTATTCTCCTGCTGCAAATTTCTTAGTATAACTTCCAGGAATTACTACTGAACGCGCAGGTACTCTACCTTTCATTTCTACAGGTTCATCACCAGTAACATCTATAATTTTAGTACTCATAGTTAATACCACATTAGCACCAAGTACTGCTTCTTTTTCTACATGTACTCCTTCTACAACAATACAACGGCTACCAATAAAAGCACCATCTTCAATAATAACTGGTGAAGCTTGTAATGGTTCTAAAACACCACCAATTCCAACGCCACCAGAAAGGTGTACATTTTTTCCAATCTGAGCACAACTACCAACAGTTGCCCAGGTGTCTACCATTGTACCTTCATCTACATAAGCGCCAATGTTAACATAGCTTGGCATCATAATAACACCTTTAGAGATATAGGCTCCATGTCTTGCTACAGCATGCGGAACAACTCTAATGCCTTTTTCCATATAGTTGCGTTTCAATGGTATTTTGTCGTGATATTCAAAAATACCAACCTCGTGTGTTTCCATTTTCTGAATAGGAAAGTAGAGTACAACCGCTTTTTTAACCCATTCGTTAACTTGCCAGCCATCTTTAGTTGGTTCTGCTACTCTGAGTGTACCAGCGTCAATGAGATCAATAACACTTTTTATAGCATCTACGGTTACATGGTTGGTTAACAAAGAACGATCGTCCCAGGCATTTTCTATAACAGTTTGTAGTTGTTTCATGTGTTAAAAATTTCAGCAAAGATAAGGTGTTAAGTAGCCTTGGTAAAATATTTTTACTAAGAAATGTGACTTAATCCAAAACGCTGTGTCTTAATAACATTAAATGCGATGTAGATTTATTTCATGTAAGTTTATCTGAGAATTTAATTAATAGCTAATTACGAAAACTCCTCTCCCCTTAAATTGAGGAGTTTTCTTTTTTTTTTGAAAAAAATGTGACCATTTAAAAGATATGGTGTCTTAATGATGTAATTAACGTGATTTATTTATAGAGGGTAATAAAATCAACGACTTAATTAATAACTAATTTTAAAAACGCTTCTTTTTTGTGGAGAAGCGTTTTTTTATTACACTATCTTTGCAACTATGGGAAGAGTCTTAGCTATAGATTACGGTACTAAACGAACAGGATTAGCTGTTACAGATCCTCTGCAGATTATTGCTTCGGGACTAACAACTGTTGAAACGAAAGAATTACTTCAGTATTTAAAAACTTACGTTGAGACTGAGCGTGTGGATAAATTTGTTGTAGGCGAACCTAAACAGATGGATAACACTGCTTCAGAGAGTGAAGTTCATATTCAAAAGTTTTTAGAAAAATTACAAAAAGAAATTCCGCAAATCCCAATCGTTAGAGTAGATGAGCGTTTTACTTCTAAAATGGCATTTCAAACCATGATAGATAGTGGTCTAAAGAAAAAACAAAGAAAGGATAAAGCGCTTGTAGATGAAATAAGTGCCACCTTAATATTGCAGAGTTATTTGGCTTCAAATTCTTAAATAAGAATTGTACTTTTGCATCCGAAAATAACGATATTATGATTTTACCAATAGTTGCATATGGAGATGCCGTATTAAAGAAAAAGGCTAAGGAAATCGATAAAGATTACCCTCAGCTTAATGAGTTGATAGAAAATATGTACGAGACTATGTATGGTGCTTATGGTGTTGGTTTAGCTGCACCACAAGTGGGTTTGCCCATCCGTTTATTTTTGGTAGATACTGAGCCTTTTTCTGACGATGAAGATCTATCTGAAAAAGATAGAGCGCAAATGAAGAATTTTAAGAGAACATTTATCAACGCTCAAATTTTAGAAGAAGAAGGAGATGAATGGGCTTTTAATGAAGGCTGTTTAAGCATTCCAGATGTTAGGGAAGATGTGTTTAGAAAGCCAAAAATAAAAATTCAATATCAAGATGAAAATTTTGAAACGCATGTGGAAGAATACGACGGTTTAATCGCCAGAGTTATTCAGCATGAGTACGACCATATCGAAGGAATTTTATTTACCGACAAACTCTCGTCGTTTAAAAAACGTTTGATAAAAGGGAAGTTGACAAATATTTCAAAAGGAAAAATAAGAATAGATTATAAAATGCGTTTTCCTGCAATGAGCAGAAAGCGTTAATACAAAATATATGAGCTTAGAAAAAATATTAGCTATTTCTGGTAAACCAGGACTATACCAAATTGTAACACAAACAAGAACAGGCGCTGTTGTACAATCTTTAATTGATAAAAAGAGAATTACTGTAGGAGCACACAGTAACATCAGTATACTAAGTGAAATCGCTATTTATACTTTAACCGAAGAAGTGCCTTTAAAAGATGTGCTTAAGAAGATTAAGGACAAAGAAAATGGTGAACAAACATCGATTAGCCATAAAGACGGAAAAGATACTTTAGAAGAATATTTCTTCGAAGTTTTACCAGATTATGATGAAGATCGCGTATATGCATCAGACATTAAAAAGGTGGTTCAGTGGTACAATTTATTGCACAAAAACGATCTTTTAGAATCTCTTGAAACCGAAGAAGAAGTAACTGCTCTTGACGAAGAAGAATAATTACAGACGTCAGTTCTAGTGATTCCAAAGAATGACGAATTGTATCGAGATTTCAAAGTTAGAAATTCTTATTCTCGATAAAAATCTCATTCATTTCAATCATGAAATTCACTCGAATTGACGAATTTTATATAGCTATAAATTAACAATGTCGGATAAAACTGCCCAGCTAAAAGCTTTTGAACGCTTGCTTCTTATTATGGACGAGTTGCGCGAGCAATGTCCTTGGGATAAAAAGCAAACTATGGAATCGCTGCGTCATCTCACTATAGAAGAGGTGTACGAACTTGGTGATGCCATTTTAGATAATGACTTAGATGAGGTAAAAAAAGAGTTGGGAGATGTGTTACTGCATATTGTTTTTTATTCTAAAATAGGAAGCGAAACAGACAATTTTGATATCGCAGATGTATGCAATAGTATCTGCGATAAACTTATAGATCGTCATCCTCACATTTATGGTGATGTAAAAGTTGAAAACGAGGAAGACGTAAAACGTAATTGGGAGCAATTAAAACTCAAAGAAGGTAAGAAGAGTGTTCTTGAAGGTGTACCCAAAAGTCTGCCAGCTATGGTAAAAGCCAATCGCATACAAGATAAAGTAGCAGGTGTTGGTTTTGATTGGGAACAACCAGAACAAGTTTTTGAAAAAGTAGAAGAGGAGTTAGCTGAATTAAAAGCAGAAATAGCAAAAGGTAATCAAGATGCTATAGAAAGTGAGTTTGGCGATGTGATGTTTTCTATGATTAATTATGCGCGCTTTCTAAAAGTTAATCCCGAAAATGCCTTAGAACGTACCAATAAAAAATTCATAAAACGCTTTCAATACCTAGAAAGTAAATCTAAAGCGCTTAATAAACCATTAAAAGACATGACCTTATCTGAAATGGATATTTTTTGGGAAGAAGCGAAATCTCTTTAGTTGTTTGCCATTCCGTATTTGTTTTAGAATCTGATAATGTTAAAATTATCCCAAAACGAAATATGGAACATCCAAACAGAAATTCCCCACGTAAATAAAGTATATAAAAGCAAAACGTTTTTATAATCTTAGTAGGAAATCTTAATTATTATTAAGCGGTTGTAATTAAGGTTAATTTAGTTTAGTTAGGACAAAACCCATCTGTTAGTAACAGATGGGTTTTGGTTTTTATCTAATAAAGAGGTTAAGAAACTAAGAATACATTCCACGAAGCTTAGATAATTTAGCTTTCCAAGTTTCTAATTCTTTTTTGTGCTTAGCAATGTTTTTATGCACGTCTTTTACCAATGGATTATCTGAATCTACATTAGTGAAAAATTGCAAGTTATTTTCAAGCTGCGTTATTTCTGATTTTACCTCGCCAATTTTTTTGCGGATAAAGTTTTGTTCGTTATCTAAAAGTCTGGTATCATCATCATTGTTGGCTAAATTTTCAAGCTTGCTTTCAAATTTTATCATTTCTAACTTAGACTTCTCCATTTTTAGCTTATCAAAAGCATCGTCTATTGCTTTGTAGAATTTACCATCTATGTAGCGTTTATTTTGTGGTACATAGCCAACTTCTTTCCATTCGGCAATTTTTGTTTTTAAAGTTTCTACATCAGCTTTATTGTCACCACTTAGTTCCATGGCTTTTAAGTCATCAAGTAGCTTTACTTTTTTATCAAACGCATCATACAAATGTTGGTTTTCAGCCTTACGTTGTGCATGCATTCTGTCAAAATAGTGGTTACATGCATTTTTAAACTGTTTCCAGATTTTATCGCTATCGCGTCTTGGAACATGACCAATTTTTTTCCAATCGTTTTGAATTTT
Source organism: Winogradskyella sp. J14-2 (assembly GCF_001971725.1). Classification (NCBI taxonomy): domain Bacteria; kingdom Pseudomonadati; phylum Bacteroidota; class Flavobacteriia; order Flavobacteriales; family Flavobacteriaceae; genus Winogradskyella; species Winogradskyella sp. J14-2. The sequence continues at coordinate 2,931,657 of NZ_CP019388.1, forward strand.
CTTCATTAAAGGAGTAACAACTGTAAAGTCGTCACTGTCTTTGTTTTCTTCAGCAATTTTTATAAGTTCTTTCTTCTTTTGAAGGTTTTCGTATTGGTCTTTCTTTAAATCTTTATAAAATTTATTTTTACCGCGATTAAAGTTTCGTACCGTGTCTTTAAACTTTGCCCAAGTAGCTTCGTTTACCTTTAAAGGCACTTTACCTGCATTAAAAAATGCTTCACGTAGTGCTTCAACTTCTTTTATTTTCTTTTGCCAAGCACTATGAGCATTAGCTTTATCATCTGCAATAGCTTGTATTTTGGCTATGATTTCTTCTTTCTTTTCAAGATTCTTTTCATAAGCTTTGTCTAAATCTGCATAGTAAGCTTGGCGCTTATCATGTATTGTTTTTGTGGCATTGCTAAAACGTTCCCAGATGTCTTCTCTATGTTCTTTGGCTACAGGTCCAAGTTCCTCTTTCCAAAGTTTATGTAATACCTGCAGCTCTCTAAAAGCACGATTTACGTTGTCATCCTTAGCAAGTTCTTCGGCACGTTCTATAATCTTTAATTTTTGATCATAGTTGTGTTTAAAGTCCATGTCACGCAAGTCGTTATTAAGATGTAAAAAATCGTAAAAACGCTCTACATGATGATGGTAGGTGTTCCAGGCATTATTGTATTTATCTCTTGGTATTGGGCCAGCATTACGCCATTTTTCTTGAAGTTCTTTAAAGGTTTTATAGGTAGTACCCATGTTTTCTTCTACAGAAAGAAGACCTTTAATTTCTTCAATAATAGCTAATCTGTTTTCGAGATTTTGCTTTAAGTTATGTTCGCGCTCTTTGTAGTAGGCACTTATATTTTGTTTGTAATCTTTATAAAGTTGGTTGAATAATTTTTTGGTGTCGTTAGTGTAGTAGAAGTCTATTTCGTTACCACCATCGTTTATAAATTCTTCTTTTTTCTCCTCTAAAAGCTCACTGAATTTAGCATTAAATTCGGCTTTAATTTCATTGACTTGCTTTGAGATGGTCTGAATTTTGTGATGTTTTAAAAGTCTGTTTAATTCTTCAGCTAAATCTTGCATAGACATAGCATGGTAATCTTTTTCTTCGACATCATGACGCTCTGCATTTGAGTCGTCTTCTGCGTCCTCTGCATTAGAAGCTTCAATTTCTGAATGTGCATCAGCGTCTACCTTAGGTTCATTGTTAGGAGCTTTAGTAGTTTCATTTTCATTTTTCACATCAGTATGTTCTTCAACTTGTGGTGTTGATTCTTCTTGCGGAGCAGTGTTTTGTAACTCTACTTCTTTTTTTCCGTCTGCATCTTGCAGGTTATCATTCTCAGACATATGTCGAAATATTTGTTAAGGGTTAAAGATACTAACAACGTGTTGAATTACAAAGGAAATAAAGTGGTGAAGTTTATTTGTGTAATTGTTTAATCGTTGATGTGTTTATTTATTTAATCGTTGGCTAAAAAGAATGTTGAAGGCTTTGAATAAAAGTTTATTCGAATTTAGTTTCACCAATCACCAATCACCAATCACCAATCACCAATCACTAATCACTACTCACTACTTATTCCAGATTTCCCAAGATTTTTCAGCTTGGAGCTTTAGCATGTCTAAGCCATTTATTGTTGTAGCTCCTTTTATCTTTCCGCAATAAAGGAATTTAGTTTCTTCAGGATTATAGATAAGATCGTATAAAATATGGTTGTCTGTTATGCCATCGTAAGGCATGTCAGGACATTCGTTTATATTAGGAAATGTTCCTAAAGGTGTACAGTTTATAATGATTTGAAATGACCTAATGATGTCTTCAGTCAATTCAGAATAGATATAGTTAGCGCTTTCTCTTTTGATGCGTGATACATAATGATATTCAATACCAAGTTTCTTCAATGCATGCGCAATGGCTTTAGAAGCTCCACCTGTACCCAGAATTAAGGCACGTTTATGATGTTTTTTTAAATGTGGACTTAATGAATTTTTGAAGCCATAGTAATCGGTATTATAACCAATTAGCTTACCTTTTTTAAATTTTATAGTGTTAACGGCACCTATTTTTTTGGCACGTTTATTCAATTTGTCTAGTAGCGGAATCACTTCTTCTTTGTAAGGAATGGTAACGTTAAGACCTTTTAAGTTTGAAGTATTTTCAATAATGTCCTTTAGTTTGTCAATTGATTCTAAATCAAAATTCACATACGTATGCGGTAAGCCCTCGTTTGAAAATTTGTCTCCAAAATACCCTCTTGAAAACGAATAGGAGATGTTTTTTCCTACCAGTCCGAATTTAAGCTTTAATTTGTCTTGTGCGTTGTCCATACCATTCTAATCCCAAAACAATGAGAATTCCCAGGCCAATATACGCAATTGCAATATAAGTTTCGGTCGTAGCTTCAGGGAAAAAACGCTTGTAATTTGCAATGACTTGTTTACCAGTAGAATCTAAAATGTAACTGCCATCCATGTTGGTTTTATAGACAGTTTCTTTCCATGGCCAAACTACGCCGAGCGACCCAATAATAAATCCAACAATAGTAGCCAGCGTAATATTTTTGTAATGGTGTAAAATGTAGTTTAAAACGTGCGAAAAGGTCACCAAACCTGTTACAGAGCCGAGCGTAAATATACCAAGCACTTTAAGCATTCTAATTCGAGCTTCATTTTTAATAAACTCAAAATTACCAGTAAAAATGTCTGAAAGCGTATCGTAAAGGGCATTAACAGAATCCACTAGAAGAAGGACATAATTTCCCAGTAGAATTAAAATGAACGAACCTGAAAATCCAGGAAGCGTCATACCAGAGACGCTAATAATACCGCAGAAAAACACAAACCATAAGTTGTCATTTTCTTTTGCAGGATCTAAAAAACTAATGCTTATACCAACAACTGCACCAAGAATCAATGCTATAATGGTTTTGCTGTTCCACGCTTTAAAATCTTTACTTATGTAATAGATAGAACCAAGTATCATACCAAAAAAAGCGCTCCAAACATAAAGTTGAAAGTTAACGATGAGGTAATCGAGTATTTTAGAAACACTAAAATAGCTCACCACCATTCCTAAGAATAAAAGCCCTAAAAATTTTCCGTTTATGTATTGATAAAAACTTTTAAAACGCCCATTAAAAAGTAGTTTAAATGCGGTCTTATTAACGCGCTGAAGTGAGTAAATAAACTCTTCGTAAAAACCTGCCACAAAAGCTACGACACCACCAGAAACACCTGGAACTTTGTTAGCAGCTCCCATTGCCAGTCCTTTAATGACCAAAAAAATACGATCCTTAAAAGTTCTGGTGCTTTGCATTAGACTTTGTTTTTTTGATCTCCTAAACGCTCTAGAATTAAAATTGTTACAAAGCCAATAACAATAAAAATAATAGCTAAAAGCATTTGGTTATCGCTTTCATAAGCTGAAGGTAAGATGCTCTGGTCTAAGAGTGTCACTACTTCTCCATCAGAATTAACTCTGGTTTTTAAAACTTTTTTCCAGGGCCATATTTTGTTAAGAGAGCCAATCATAAAACCCGTTAATATAGCAAGGGTCAGATTTTTTTTGTGTTTAAACATCCAGTTAAGCGCCTTTGAAAACACTTTCAACCCAACAACTGCGCCAACAGCAAGTAAAACAAACTTTAGTAAAGCGTCTTTAAATAATTCCATGTTACCATTAAGTAGTCCATCTCGTAAATTGTTTATGGTATCAATAGCTGTTTGATAAGCTCCAAGAATTAAAAGGATAAATGCACCTGAAACTCCTGGTAAAATCATAGCGATAATGGCAATAAATCCGCAGAATAATAAATAAAATGGACTGTCTGGAGATGCAAATGGTTCTGCCAATGTTATATAGTAGGAAAGAGCAGAAGTTGCTATTATGGCTATAATTATTTTTGGCGACCAACCTTTTATTTGCTTGGCGATGTAGACTATACTTGCTAAAACCAACCCAAAAAAGAACGACCATAACAATACAGGCTCGTTGTGTAAAAGCCATTTTATAAGTTTTGCCAACGATAAAATACTAATAGCAACTCCAGAAAATAATGCCAAAAGGAATGAGCCATTGATAGATTTCCAAGCCGCTTTAAAACCTTGTTGTTTCCATACTTTAAAAACACCGAGATTTACTTTGTCGATGCTTTCAATAAGTTCTTCGTAAATACCAGATATAAAAGCTATAGTGCCGCCAGAAACACCTGGGACAACATCCGCAGCACCCATGGCTACACCTTTAAAAGCGATAATAAGATAGTCTAAAAAACGTCTTTGCATTTCTTTTTTATAAGAGGTGCTAAGGTATGGATTTTTTTAGTCTATCGTCTTCTTTGCTTGCGAAATTATGGCCTTTACCATTGGTCTATGCGCAAGCATAGGAAAGAGTTCCGTAATGATAAAACAATAATCTATATTAAGTCTCAATGCGTTTTTTAAATGAAAACGTCCTTCTTCAGTTTGGTATACCATAAAATACAATCCACCAAGTCTGTATTCTATCTCAGGATTTTCAGGATAAAACTCAGCAGCTTGAAGAAGGTTGTAAATTGAAGCATCATATTCACCTAAAGCCAATAGAATGTCTGAGCGATCTAACCAAGTATCAAGTTCGTAGTTACCAAGTTCTAAAGTGCGCTTATATCCTATTTCGGCTTCTTCGAGAAAATTTAACCGCTTGTTAATAGTAGCATAGAGTTTCCAGTATAGTACGTTTTCACCATCGATATTTACGGCTTTTTTTATAAATTTTAACGCTTTATTGTAGTCTAGGCGTTTCATGTAGAATTTGGTAATGGCTATCCAGCCTTTATCTAATAAGGCATCATCTTCAATGGTTTTGTTAAAAAACTGTACGGCCAAATCGTCTTTGCCAAGTTTTTCATAACAATACCCTATTCTTAACAAAGCAAACGATGTGGGTTCATCTAGCGCTAAGGTTACCTTGTAATTTTCTATAGCTTCTTCATATTGTTTTAGTTTTTCTAAAACTTTTCCTTTTTCAATATAAGCACCAACAAAAGTATCATCAGAGATAATTGCAAAATCAAAGGCAGCATTAGCTTTTGCATAATCCTTTATGGTGAAATACTGACGTCCTAACTGATGCCAAGCTACTTCACAATAAGGGTTTGAGTCTAAAAAGTTATTAAGGTAGCTTATGGCTTCTTCATTCTGGTCTAAAAAATCATAACAGTAAACAATGTTGTGCAGTGCTGAATAGTCTGAAGTGTCGCTTTCTAAACACTTTTTAAAATAAATGACAGCATTTTCGAACTGGTCTAGGAACAGGTATTCCATACCTATTAAGGCATACAAATCAGAGTCATCTTCAGGTGTAGAAGAAATATCTATCGCAATTAGAAGCGTGTTTATTGCTTTTTCGTGTTGATCTTGCTTAGACAGTACATTGGCTTTCTGAATGTAGATTTCTTCGTTGTTAGGTTCAATATCATGAAGCATGTCTAAAATTTCGTCTGCTTCGGTAAATTTGTTCTCTATAACCAGAATTTCAACCTGAAATAGCCTAAGATTTATTGATGCTGGGTGTTGTTCTAATCCGAGTTTAATAGCGCGCTTTGCTAAAGCAATTTTTCCGTTTTCGAGATAATGGTGGATGATGTTTTCAAATTCATCTGAATCAAAAAACAAAATATCATTTGTTTTTAACATGGATTCAAATCTTGTAAGCGGATAGTTTTCGTCTTCGTGACTATAATTCATAAGCGGTTTTAAGATTCACTAATCTAAATTACAGTTATCATCAAATGTTAGAGGTTTTTTGCGTTTTTGTTTTTAACAAATTAATTAACATTGATTTAAACTTTGATTAAAGCTTGTTTTTGGTTGTTAGTCAGTTAATTAAAATAAAAGGAAAGGATTAAATACTGTCTAATATTGAAGTTATTATTTTACAACCTTTAATAATTTCCTCGTTAGAAATGGTGAGTGGAGGTGTAATTCTTATGGCATTGGGCTCAAAAAGTAGCCAAAATAAGATTAAGCCTTTCTTTTGAGCTTTGAGAATGACTTGATTGGTTATTTCAGAATTTTCTACAATAGCAGCGAGCATTAATCCTTTTCCTCTAATTTCTTTTATATGTTTATGTTTAAGATATTGCCTAATTAATTTTTCTTTTTTGAGTGTGTCTTCAATAAGATTAGACTCTGTTATTTCTTTTAAAGTGGCTAGGGCTGCTGCTGCAATTACAGGATTGCCTCCAAAGGTGGTTATGTGACCTAGTTTTGGTTTATCGCTTAGTGATAGCATCATATCTCTAGATGCGGTAAACGCACCGATAGGCAAACCTCCACCTAAACCTTTGCCTGTAACTACAATATCTGGTTGGCAATTGTAGTTTTCAAAGCCAAATAGTTTACCAGTTCTTCCAATTCCTGGTTGAATTTCATCTAATATAAAAACAGCACCAACGTCATTACAGCGCTGTTGTACTTTTTGAAGGTAGTCATTCTGTGGCTCGATAAAACCTGCACCACCTTGTATGGTTTCTAAAATGACGGCAGCTGTATTATTGGTGATTTTTTGGAGACACCAATCGCAATTAAAAGCAATATGGTTAACCTCTGGAATCAACGGCAGAAAAGGGGTTTTACGTTCTTCATAATCCATAAGACTCAAAGAGCCCATTGTATTGCCGTGATAGGAGTTTTTAGCAGCTATGATTTCTGCTCTACCAGTGTAACGCCTAGCCAACTTAAGGCTACCCTCTATGGCTTCTGTGCCCGAATTAACCAAATAGGTGGTTTTTAAGGGGTCTGGTAAATGCTTGGCCAAAAGCTTAGCAAGTTCTATTGCTGGCTCTTGTATATATTCGCCATAAACCATGACATGAAGATACTTGTCTAATTGTTGTTTAACGGCATTAACTACCTTTGGGTGAGAGTGACCTAATGAACAAGCCGAAACGCCAGCAACAAAATCTAAGTAGGCTTTTCCTTTTTTATCAAAAATATAAGAACCCTTGGCATGGCCAACTTCCATGGCTAACGGATGCGGTGTTGTTTGTGCTTGGTATTTAAAAAAATCGGCTTGCAATTAATCTCCCCCTTTTGCTTTCAACTTTTTCTTCTCTTCAGAAACCTGGGCAGGCTTAGGTTTTGGTGACCAATCTGCCTTTGGTTGCATGGTTTGTTCTTTTTTTGATTTTGTGTTTTCAGAATTTTCGTTATCCTCTTTTTCGGGAAGATTTTGAGCTGCTTTGTTTGGTTTGTTTGGTGTGGCTTTTCCTGCTTCTTCAATCCGTTCTGCAACGCTGTCATCAATGAAATCTTCGGGTGGAACGTAGTCCTCTAAGCCAGAAATTTTAGGCAATACTAAAGGCGGATCGTCTTTAAATAAATCCTGGACAGATCCTGGGCGTTCTTCACCACGCCAATCAAAACCTCTTAAACGTCTTGCGTTTCTCGGAAAATCGGGTTCTGGAAAAATATTGCCATCAATCTGATTGATAAATCTCACTTCTTCTATGGCTTGTTCTACAATCTGAATATTAATACTGCCAGATTTTGATTTCTGAATACCAATGAGTTCATTTGTTTCATTGCGCATATACCGAATCGTTTCAGCATTTTTTATAATATCTACATTATAAAGCGCATTGTCTTTAAACAAACCAATAAGCCGCTGACCTTTTATTTGATTATAACCATCCTCGCTAATAGTGTCCTTGCTCACTAAAAAGGCATTGTTAAACACTTTTAAAGAGTCTAGTTTTTCAGTTTCTGTATTAGAAATTAAATGAATGGTATCTCCAGTCATTTGGTTGCCAATGTTCCATAATACTGGCTTACGAGCTGTTGAAAAAGCATCACCAGAGCTAAATCTACTGAGGTTTATGAGCTCTGTTAAACCTGTTTTGTGGTCTACATGAATAGAATCTGCTTTACCTGCTAGATCACTTTTGTAAAGCCTAGCGTTGTAATAGGCTCTTGTTATACGATGGTCTTCTTTACCAGTTACCATTAAAGTGTCTGCATGCAAATACACAGAATCTTTTTCTTGTACAGTAATTGCTAAGGCTCGTTTGGTAATGAAAACAGAATCTTTATCGCGCCAAACTTCGGCATAATGTCCTTTAACAATGCTATTATTTATAGTGTCTGTAACGGTGATATTGTTAGTGGCAGAAGCAAAACTTTTGTTACGATTAAAATAAATACTATCTCCTTCAATTGTTCGGTTGTCGTAATCTATTTTAGCATTACGTTGAAAATAACCTGTATTGGCATTGGTATCATAAAAACCACGTTCTGTATAAATGTTACTTTCTTCACCAACTATGGTTGAAGGCCCAAATAAATAGGCGTGGCCATTATCTGGAAAAAAATCTAAGCGTTCAGTTTTTAAAGTATAATCCGGATTTACAAGAACAACATCTTTTGTGAATTGATACTTTTTAGCATTCATATAATAGCGACCTATTTGACTGGTAATGGTACCAGACGAATCTCTTACCACCTTCCCGCTAGTGTCATAATAAGCGAGTTGTCGCGTTCTGTCAAAATAAAGTTTATCTGTTGTTAATACCGAATTTGGTTCGGTTAATACGACGTCTCCTTTTGCGACGGCAATTTCAGTTTTACCACTATAGTCTATATATTTTGCAACCATAGATATAGAGTCGCCTTGCTTCATATTTACGTTGCTAAACGCTTCAATATAATCTTGGTCCTGGTAATAAACTGCCTTGTCGCACCATAGATTTACACCTTTATGAATGAAATGCACTTGTTGGGAATCATCTCTTAGAAAAATTAAAGCTCCATCTTCAATCTCCGGATCAGATGTTGTAATACCAGCATACTCTATGGTAATCTTTTGTTTTTCTTGTGCAAAGCTACATGCCGAAAGAAAGACTGTTATGATGAAAACTAGATTCTTTATGAGATTCAAAGCTGTATGTTTTTTATAAGATAACATTCATCAATCAGCTTTAGTATGAGTTAACAGTTTTTTTAACGTTGTTTAGCTTATCTTCAAAGTTAATTGAAAACTTTAAATCTTTAGGGACATTCAATTTTTTTCTAAGTAATTTAAACTGTTCTAATGTATAAAATGGAGCTTTGTCATAGCTACCTTTTCTAATCTCTTCTATATCTATAATATGATAGTAAATTTTATCATTAAACCCTTCTGGACGACTTTTAATGATAATAAACTTATCATTATAACCAACTTTTAATATTGTTCTATCTACTAATGTATAAGAAATGTTATGGTCTTTATCAGAATAGTATAGTTCTGTTTCTTCGTAAGAACCACTTGCAAAAAGCCAAAAGCTGTCTACTAATTCATGTTCAACAAGTCCAACACCAAATAAGCAAGAGGTTAAATTAAGAAGTAAAAAAAATATAACAATAGCTTTAGACCTTAGCATGGTTTATTTTACCCTTAAAGTGCTTTTCTAACAATCGTCTGCTTACGATCAGGACCAACAGACACTATTGTAATAGGAATATTAAGTTCTTTTTCTAAAAACTCAACATAGTCATTAAAGGCTTTTGGTAATTGTGATGCTTCGGTCATTTCCGTTAAACCTTCTGACCAACCTTTTACTTCTGTGTAAATCGGAGTGACGTTTTCTTCTTCAATATTATATGGAAGGTGAGTGATTGTTTCACCTTTGTACTTGTAAGCTGTACACACTTTTAAGGTCTTAAAACCAGAAAGTACATCGCCTTTCATCATAATTAATTGCGTAACACCATTAACTTGGCAGGCGTAACGAAGTGCTACCAAATCTAACCAGCCACAGCGTCTTGGGCGACCTGTTGTTGCGCCAAACTCATGGCCAACACGTCCCATGGTTTCACCATCTTCATCGAACAATTCTGTTGGAAAAGGACCAGAACCAACTCGAGTTGTATACGCTTTAAAAATACCAAAGACATCTCCTATTTGGTTTGGTGCCACACCTAAACCTGTACATGCACCTGCAGCTGTAGTATTGGATGATGTTACAAAAGGATATGTGCCAAAATCGATATCTAAAAGCGATCCTTGAGCACCTTCTGCTAAAATCGTTTTACCAGATTGTTGTGCTTGGTGAACGTACTCTTCCGAGTCTATAAACTTTAAGGTTTTAAGTGTCTCGATGGCATTAAAAAAGTCTGCTTCTAGCTCTTTTAAATCGTATTGTATATCTACATTGTAGAAGTCTATCATAGCTTCGTGCTTATCGGCTAAAGCTCTGTATTTTTCTTTCCAATCTGCTAGTTCAATATCACCAACTCTAATACCATTTCTACCAGTTTTGTCCATGTATGTTGGCCCAATACCTTTGAGCGTAGAGCCTATTTTTGCTTTCCCTTTTGAAGCTTCGCTCGCAGCATCCAATAAGCGATGCGTAGGTAAAATGATATGTGCCTTACGCGAGATGCAGAGGGATGTTTTATAGTCAACATTCTGTTCGTCTAATTTGTCTAATTCTTTTTTAAAAATAACAGGATCTATAACTACTCCGTTACCGACCAAATTTACGGTATTGTCATGAAAAATCCCAGAAGGTATAGTATGTAACACGTGCTTTCTGCCATTAAAAACTAAAGTATGACCAGCGTTTGGCCCACCTTGAAAGCGTGCAATAATATCGTATTTAGAGGTGAATACATCGACAATTTTCCCTTTGCCTTCATCTCCCCATTGTAATCCAAGTAGTAAGTCTACTGCCATTTTAAAAAATTAGTTAGTCGTCTTTTTTACGATTGCCGTAAAAGTATAGTGAATGATTAGTTATCTCAATATTAAAAACCTCTTCGATGGTTTTTTTTATGGACTGAATGCGAGGATCACAGAATTCTATAACCTCACCTGTATCGGTAAGAATTACATGGTCGTGCTGCTTATCGAAGTATGACTTTTCGTAATGCGCTTGGTTTTGACCAAATTGGTGTTTGCGCACCAATGCACATTCTAAAAGCAATTCTATGGTATTGTAAAGTGTGGCCCTACTCACACGATAGTTTTTGTTTTTCATTTTAATGTAGAGTGATTCTATATCAAAATGTTCTTGACTATCGTATATTTCCTGAAGTATAGCATAGCGTTCAGGTGTTTTTCTATGGCCTTTATCTTCAAGGAATTGGGTAAAAACACGTTTTACAATTTCCTGATTACTTTCTTCTGTAGTTGCATTCATAATTGAGGTACAAATTTACGTAAAAATATAGGATATGATTAATTTAATTTTACATTAAAACTGAAAGAAATGAACAAGTTTTCAATAGTTTTTAAACCGAAAAAATCAAACTCTTGTCACCTTATCAATACCATTAATTTTTTTGAGTTTATCGATTAGATTTTTTAGCATGGTTTGGTTTTTAACTTCAACCGTTATATCTCCGTTAAAAATACCGTCATCACTAGAAAAGCTTATACTTTTCATATTAACATGAAGGTTTTCTGAAATGAGTTTTGTAATATCATTTACCAAGCCAAGATTGTCAATCCCAGATAATTTAATATGTGAGGTATACGTTCGTTGTGATGAATCTATCCATTTAGCTTGCATTATTCTGTAGGCATAGTTAGATTGTAAACTTACAGCGTTAGGGCAGTTTTTTTTGTGTACCTTAATACCATCGTTTATGGTAACAAAACCAAATACCTGATCGCCAGGAATTGGATTGCAACAGTTGGCCAATGTATAATTAAGACGCTCTTCTTCCTTACCAAAAACAAGCATATCGTACTTGGATGTAATCTCATCCTTATCGATATCTTTAGAAATATCTGGTTTACGAATTTTATTCTTTATATAAGTCATAAAAGCATTGCTTCTTGATGAAGCAAAGGCTTTAAGCTTTGCATTGTCTATAGTGCCAATACCAACACGGTAAAATAAATCTAACGAGGTTTTTAGCTTAAAGTAGTTGACCAACTCGTTTACCGCCTTTTGGTTAAGTGTAATTTTGAGCTGTTTTAATTTACGCCTCAAAATTTCCTTGCCCTCTTCGGCAATCTCTTTAGTATGTGCGTTTAATGCCGATTTAATTTTACTTCGTGCTCTGGCAGTGGTTGCATAATCTAACCAGTTTGCGTTTGGTTTGGCATTATCTGAGGTTAAGATTTCTACACGGTCACCACTTTGCAACTCATGGCTAAGTGGCACCAATTTACCGTTAACTTTAGCTCCGCGAGTTTTCATACCCACTTCAGTATGAATACTAAATGCGAAATCTAGAGGAGTGGCACCTTTGGGTAAGGATTTTAAGTCACCTTTTGGTGAAAACACAAAGATTTCTTTTGAATATAAATTAAGTTTAAACTGCTCTACAAAATCCACAGCATTAGCTTCATTATTTTCTAACGCTTCTTGGAGTCTTAATCCATAGATCTAAATTATCCTCTTTGTCGTTGGCATTTTTGTATTTGTAATGTGCGGCATAGCCTTTTTCGGCAATTTCGTTCATGCGTTCACTTCGGATTTGCACTTCTACCCAACGACTTTTTGGTCCTACAACAGTTATATGCAGTGCTTCGTAGCCTGTAGATTTTGGAGACGAAATCCAATCGCGCAAACGAATTGGATTTGGCGTAAAGTGGTCTGTAACTATGGAATAAATTTTCCAAGCCAGAAACTTTTCGTTTTCAAAATCTGATTTGTAGATTATTCTAACCGCAAATTTATCATAGACTTCATCGAAGGAAACCCCTTGTTTTACCATTTTTCGTCGTATACTAAAAATGGATTTTGGTCGTCCTTTAATTTCGTAATTGAGACCCTCTTTATTTAACGATTTTTCAATGACTTTAGAAAAGGCGTTAATATAGGCATCTTGTTCTTCCTTACTCTCTTGCATTTTCTCTGCAATGTCATTATAAACTTCGGGTTCAGTGTATTTTAGGCCTAAATCTTCAAGCTCTGTTTTAATATTGTAAAGCCCTATTCTGTGTGCTAATGGTGCATAGATATATAAGGTTTCTGATGCGATTTTTACCTGTTTATCGTCTCGCATAGAATCCATGGTCTGCATATTGTGCAAACGGTCGGCGATTTTAATAATGATAACACGGACATCTTCATTAAGCGTTAGCAACATTTTGCGGAAATTTTCTGCTTGCAACGACACATCCATTTCTCTATTGAGCACAGATATTTTGGTGAGTCCATCGACAATGCGAGCAACGGTATCGCCAAAAAGGAGCTCCATATCTGCAATGGTGTAATCTGGGTTATCCTCAACTACATCGTGAAGCAGTGCTGCAGCAATAGAGGTAGCATCTAAACCAATTTCTTGAGCAACAATTTTTGCCACAGCAATTGGATGAAATATGTAGGCTTCACCAGATTTGCGTCGTTGGTCTTTGTGCGCATCTAATGCTACCTCAAAGGCATGGCGAATTAATTTTTTATCGTCTTTGCTTAAGGTTTGATAGCTTACTCGGAGTAACTCTTTGTAGGCTTGTGCAATGGCTGCATTTTCTTTTTCAATGTCTACTTCCGTCATAACAACTAAAGTAAACAAAGTCTATGAGATAGGCAATGGGATTTTTGAAGGAAATTTTTGGTGGTTTTGTTAGCGTTATGGATATGAATCCGTTTTGATACTTCGACCTCGCTCAGTATAGGTTGATTATATCCACCGATAACGAAGTTCGTCTTTTATTCTTTGATTGTAAACCCAACAGGAGCTTTTAGTTTTGAGGAGTCATACATGTTAATGTATATTGAAACTGTATCTTTTGCATTTTTCCAAGTAACACGATAGTTATCTAACATCACGCTACCAAAGCCATAAGGGTCATTGCTACTTTTAATAGGGCAACAACTCCCAGCTCTATAGTATGAGATTTTTTCGCCATTTGGTCCTGCAAGTGCATTAAGAAATCTTCTTTCATTTCTTGGGCCTTCAGAGTTTTTAGCACCACCAACCTCAACTGGATTTTTTGGTGAATAGCCATAAGTTTTATCAGTAGATATTTCTGTAACCAAAAATGTACTATTATCACGAAGGATTTGAGCAGTATTTTTGGATGCTTCCTTGGTTGAAGCGCAAGAAAGAAAGATTGAAAATATTCCTAATGTTAATATTTGTCTATTCATTTATTGTTTGTTTTGATCGTTCAGACGTTTTAGAAAATAAATTTATATCCTTTGATTACGAAGTTCGTCTTTTTATTTTATTAAGTCAAGTGCATCACTTGCTTAAATTCCTAACTCTTTGTAACAACGTCGGATGCGAGTAATGCATAAACACATACGCTTTGTGAGGTGTGAGGTTGCTCAAACTATTTTTTGAAAGCTTTTTTAAGGATGTAATTAATGGCTCAGCCTTGTATGTGTTTTTGGCATAATCATCGGCTTGGTATTCAAAAACTCTTGAGACGTAATTCATTATTAAATCTGTGAGTTCCGAAATTGGTGAATAGAGCAATCCAAAAGCAATGAGACCAACATGAAAACTAGGATTTGCTACACCAATGGCATTAGACAATAATGGATTGGAAATAAAAATTGATAATACATAAAGTGTAAGTCCTGTGAGCAGAACAGAAGAGACCAAATTAAAAATAATGTGCTTGCGTTTGTAGTGCCCAACCTCGTGTGCTAAAACCGCTACGATTTCTTCATCCTCTAAATCATTAACTAAAGTGTCGTAAAGCGTAACGCGTTTTTCACTTCCAAAACCTGAGAAATAGGCATTGGCTTTGGTACTGCGTTTAGAACCATCGATAATGAAAATTTTATTGAGGCTAAAGCCAACAGACTTTGCATAATCTGAAATTTTATTGCGTAGCTCGCCATCTTCTAAAGGGGTTTGTTTATTGAACATGGGTACGATTAATCGTGAGTAAAACATATTCATAAAAACCGTAAATACCGTTACAATTCCCCAAGCATAGAGCCAGAATTGGCTTTTAGTAAGTTGATAAAACCAAATAATTAAGGCAATAATGGCACCACCAAGAAGAATCATCATCAGTAAGCTTTTTAGCTTGTCTAACACAAAGGTCTTTTTTGTGGTTTTATTAAAACCAAATTTTTCTTCAATCACAAACGTTTTGTAATAAGCAAATGGTGTTGTAATGATATCACTAGCAATCATAATAATACCGAAGAAAATCAAACCAATAATTATTGTATTTTCAGAATAGCTCCTTGCTATATTATCTACATATTCAAAACCATCCAAAAACAGAAAACCTAAAGTCAATACAAGTGAAAATAAGGAAGACCAAATGCCAAATCTGTAATTAGTGGCTTTGTAGGCTTGCGATTTTTTGTACTCGTCTTCATCGTATACATCATTTAATTCTACTGGAATTTTGTCATTAAAATGTTTGGCATTTAATGCGTCTAGAATTTTATCCTTTATAAAGTTGATAAGGATTATGGCTATGATGATGTAGAAAAGAATATCTGCGGTCATTGCTTTGTGATATGTTTTGTTCCGTCACTTTGAGTGAAATTCTCTTAGGAATTTTGTATCGAGAAGCTTTTTACCTTATTAGGTTCTCGATACGATTTTCTCATTCTTCGAAAATCACTCGAACTGACGTTGTTCAATTCATTTAAAATCTCGTTGTCTTTTAGCTTCAAAAATAAGAATTCCTGCGGCAACAGACACATTCATAGAATCGATAACACCTTGCATGGGTATGCTAATATTTTGGGTTGTGGCATCTCGCCATTCTTGGGTTAAACCTGTAGCCTCTGTGCCAACCACAATAGCTGTTGGTAACGTATAATCTTGATTATGATACGGTTGTGACTCTTGCAGAATAGCCGAAAAAATATTGAAACCGTAATATTTTAAAAAATCGATAGCTTCGGTAGTGCTTGCCATAGCAATTTCAGTCGTAAACACACAACCTACACTAGAGCGAATAATATTTGGGTTGTATAAGTCTGACTTTGGATTAGCAATAATCACAGCATCTACATTAGCAGCATCAGCGGTTCTCAACAATGCGCCAACATTGCCAGGTTTTTCTGGTGCTTCAGCAACTAAAATCAGAGGGTTTTTATTGGTGAGTTTTAAGTCTTCAAGTCGATGTGTTTTGCTATTTACTACTGCAATAACACCTTCTGTTGTGTCTCGATGTGCCAATTTTTGGAATACCTCTTTTGAAATTTCAATGATGTCAATACCATAACGACTCATTGATTTGGCTTCACTCTCTGAAAATAAATCTGGAAAGAACAAAACTGTTTCAATATTGTAGCCACCTTTTATAGCCAAAGAGAGTTCGCGCTTCCCTTCAATTAAAAACTGCCCAGTTTTCTTTCGTTGTCTCGACTTTTCCTTTAATTGAACCAAGTTTTTAATTAATGGGTTTTGTGTGCTGGTTATTTGTTTTGACATATATTGAAGCGTCCTTTTATAAGTGCAAATTTACAGCATATATTATTAAGAAATTGAAATAAAACTTAATTGAGGCGCAACCCTTTTACAGTTTTACTATCTACATTATAGAACTATCTAATCAATCCACTATGAAAAAATTATTACTCACGGTTTCTTTTTGCTTCTTTTTATTAAATGCATTTTCTCAAATTGCTAATCAACCATCGGACTTAGTTGTTTGTGATGATGACAATGATGGGTTTGCAGAGTTTGATTTAACAATTTTGAATGCGCAAATTATTGGAAGTCAGACAAATGTGATAATAACATATCATGAGACTTTAGCGGATGCAGAAAGTGGAGTAAATGCTATTCCGTCATTATATACTAATATATCTAACCCACAAACCATATTCGCAAGGGTAGAAGGTTCAACAGGAAATTATGACACCACGTCTTTTGATTTAATTGTGAATCCAACTCCTATAGCTATACAACCAACACCTCTTGAATTTTGTGATGATAATGGTGATGAAAATACTGTTTTTGATTTAACAGTAAAAGATAGTGAAATAACGGGAGGCAATGTCACTTGGGCAGTAACTTATTATGAGACTCTAGACGATGCTGTTGCACAATTTAATGCAATACAAAACCCAACACAATACACAAACACCTTTAATCCGCAGGCGATTTATGTTGTAGTAACTGATACAGATACAGGGTGTTATAGTATAACTACTTTTGATTTAATTGTAAATCCAACACCATTTGCCAACCAACCAAACCCTCTTCAATTGTGTGATGACGATAATGACGGATTCGAATCGTTTGTATTAGAAGATGTGTTGGCACAGGTTTTAGATAATCAAATAGGTGTTACAGCATCGTTTCATGAAACTTTAGTTGATGCCGAGAGTGGTATAAATGCTCTTCTTTCACCTTATACAAATACATCAAATCCACAGACGATTTTTGTAAGATTGGAAGATGATGTTACAGGTTGTTATAACACAACTTCTTTTGATTTAATTTTGGATACAAACTGTAATACAGAAGAAGTTATTACAATGCAAAATGGCACTTTTAGCGCTTGTAGTGGCATTTTTACAGATTCAGGTGGTTTAGATGAAAATTATTCTAATGATGAAAATTACACCATTACATTTTGTCCTGATGTAGATGGTGATCTTATAGGATTAAATTTTACATATTTCACCTCACAATTAAGTGCAGATTCGTTATCAATATATGATGGAGATAGCACGAATGCTAATTTAATAGGCATATTTTCTGGCCTAAATACTCCAGGAGAAGTGATAGCTTCAGAAATTAATGCTAGTGGATGTTTAACGGTTACTTTTATTTCAAATGTATCTGGAAACACGAATGGCTGGATGGCTGATGTTAATTGTTTTCAATCTTGCCAAGATATCACTCCTTCAATTGATAGTACTGTTCCAGAAGCCAATGAAAACGGAGTTATAATAGCTTCAAATATTGAAGAAGTTACTTTTAGCGCTGGTGCGACGTTTTCAGATAACGGAACAGGTGCTATCTTTAATTGGGATTTTGGAGATGGCAATACAGCTACAGGAGAAAGTGCGATGCATACATTTACAGTTCCTGGCACATATGATGTTACGCTAACTGTACAAGACAATAACCCTATAGGATGTGAAGAAAGTATGATAATTCCGGTTGAGATATTGGACAATATAGTATCTATTAATAACGCTAATGATCCTGAATCTTATTTGTCATTAGAAGAGCTAATCTTTAACGTTTTTACATCAGAGGATGCTTCTGTAAACATTTTTTCTTCTCAGGTAAACGGAAACCCTACAGATCTAGAGACAAAAAACTACGGTTATTTCAATAGAGAAGGCGCTCAGAATTTTCCATTTGAAGAAGGGATAGTTTTATCTACGGGAGTTGCCTATCAAGGCGGTAATACTACCGTTACTAGTTTAGTAAGTAATGATATTGGTCAGCCAGGTGATATAGATTTAGAAAACGCTCTTAATATTACCAATACTAACGATGCAGCGTTTATTAAATTCAACTTCATACCAAGAGGAGACCAGATTAGCTTTAGGTATTTATTAGCTTCTGAAGAATACGACGGTAGTTCGGAGTGTTTTTTCTCAGATAGTTTTGCTTTCTTATTAAGAGAGGTAGGTACTACTGAATATACAAATTTAGCAGTATTACCGGACGGAACACCAGTAAATGTTACTAATGTTAATAATGCTCAAAATTGTGCGAGCAATACAGAATATTTTGAAGGCTATAGTATTGGAGATACTAATTACAATGGTAGAACAGCTGTTTTAACAGCATCAGCTTCTGTAATACCAAATACTGAGTACGAAATAAAACTAGTTGTAGCTGACCAAAGTGATAGCATTTGGGATACCGCAATTTTTTTAGAAGGCGATAGTTTTAATTTGGGTAATATTGGACTAATTAATGTTAGTGCTTTTAATGACTTTAACAATAATGGCACAATTGATATTGACGAAACAGCTTTTACAAATGGATCTTTTACCTACGAAAAAAATAACGATGGTATTGTAAGCGTGGTTAATACATCAACAGGAAGTTTTACAATAGCTAGTACAGATGAAAATGATATTTATAACATTTCATTTTTAGTAAATGAAGATTCTTCAAGTTGTTATACACAAAGTCTATCTTCTATTGAAGATGTTGGAGTTTTATTTGGTGAAGTTGCTAATATAGATTTTCCTGTGGTAGACAATCTAGCTTGCGAAGACTTAGCTGTGTATTTAGTCAACCCTTTTGCACCACCACGTCCTGGTTTTGAGCATACCAATTTGTTGATTATTGAGAATCTACTCGGTGGAGATATTGCCAATGGCTCAATTGAATTTACTTTAGATGAAAACTTGGAAATTAACTCGACTACGCTAAGTAACCCTAACATGTCCATCACAACAACGGCTTCTGGCTTTACATTAGACTTTGTAGATTTTACAGCTGGTTCTAGTGAAACAGTAGAAATAACTTTACAGACACCTGTAACTGTAGCTTTAGACGAGATCGTTACTAATTCTGCTTCTTATATAACAGATACTAACGATACGGTTGCAAATAATAATACCTCAACTTTAACCGAAGTAGTGGTCGGTTCTTACGATCCTAATGATAAAATGGAAGCTCATGGACCAGAGATTGTATATGATGAATTTGTAACTAGTGATCAGTGGTTGTATTATACTATTCGTTTTCAGAATTTAGGTACAGCCGAAGCTATTTTTGTAAGAATAGAAGATGAACTAAATGCTCAACTAGATGAATCAACATTTCAGATGTTGCGTTCCAGTCATGACTATGTAATAACGAGAACAGGTAAGGACTTAGAATGGTATTTTGATAATATTAATTTACCAGCAGAGCAAGATGATGCAGCAGGTAGTATCGGTTTTGTGTACTTTAGAATAAGGCCACAGCCAGGATATGCGCTTGGTGATATTATACCGAATACCGCAGCCATTTATTTTGATTTCAATGCACCTGTAATTACAAATACATTCAATACAACTTTTGTTGAGCCACTTTCTATCAATGATTTTGAAGGTGTAGAGATTAGTGTTTTCCCAAACCCAGCAAAAGACAAAGTAAAGGTTACATTAAGTCAAAATGTTTTAAATTCAACGACGGTATCTTTGGTAGACATTCAAGGTAAGATGATTAATATTCCGAATAAGGAATTTAATAATACTGTAGAATTAGATGTATCTACCTTAAATTCAGGATTGTATTTTATTCAACTAAGAAGTGGAAATAACACCATTACTGAAAAGTTGATTGTTGAATAAAACATAAGATTATAATATTCTTCGAAAAAAAGCTTCAGATTAATTCTGAAGCTTTTTTTGTAATGTTTAAAAATAGATTTCGTCCAATTTAGCAATTAATAAATCTAACCATGAAAAAAACAATTTGCCTTTTACTTATTACCGTATTATTTTCAGCTTGTAAAAACGAAAAACAGACAGAATCTACAGTTGTCAATGAAGTGTCAAAAGAAGACATTACCACTAGTATTTATCCAGAGTCAATTACCAAAGTGTTTAATGCACATGGTGGAATAGATACTTGGAATACCATGAAGTCGCTTTCCTTCACCATGGAAAAACCAAACGGAAAAGAAGTGACCACCTTAAATCTAAAAACCAGAGCTGAAGTTATTGAAACACCAGATTATAAAATGGGTTATGATGGTACAACGCAATGGGTTTTAGAAAAGAATAATAAACAGTACAAGGGCAATGCAAAGTTTTACAAAGGTTTAATGTTTTATTTTTACGCCATGCCTTTTGTTTTAGGTGATGATGGCATTATGTATGAAGCTATTGAATCACTTACTTTTGATGGAAAATCCTATTCAGGAATTCTAATTTCTTACGAATCTGGAGTTGGTGAGTCTCCAGACGATCAATATAAAATATACTATGATGAAGCCACAGGAGAAATGGCATGGTTAGGATATACAGTAACTTTTGGTAAGGATGAAAAAAGTAAAGATTTTCATTTTATTCGTTATAACAATTGGCAAATCATTAATGGTTTAAAATTACCTAAATCTGTAGATTGGTATAAGTACGAAAACAACCTGCCAACAGAAAAACGAAATACAGTTGAGTTTACAGATGTTTCGCTATCTAAAAGAGCACCAGAAGCAACAATATTTAAAATGCCAGAAGGTGCAAATATTGTACAATGATAGAAATTTGTCAATCTGAACTTGTTTTAGATTCTGAAACGAGTTAAGAATGACGGCAAATAAAAAAAAGCGAGCTATTTAGCTCGCTTTTTTTAGTTTCTAGTTTTCCTGATTCTTATATTTTTCAGAATAACGTTTCCAAAGCTTTGTTTGATGTGTTTCTAAACTTATGTTTCTACCATCAATAAAAGCATGTGTCAACTTATTAGTTCGCATATCTAAAGCATCACCTTCGCTAATAAAAAGAGTTGCGCTTTTACCAACTTCTAAGCTTCCATATAGATCGTCAATACCCATTATTTTGGCCGCATTTAATGTTATTAATTGAAGCGCTTGCTCTTTCGTTAATCCGTGAGCAACTGTTGTGCCTGCGTAAAATGGTAAATTTCTAGAGTTCATACGTTCCATTTGTCCGCTAGTTTCTAGAGAGACCAATACACCTGCATCCACTAATGCTTTAGCTTGTTTAAAGGTGTAATCATAATCATGGTCTTCTAATTCTGGTAATGAATGTACACGTCTTAACATTACTGATACATTATTTTGTTTTAAAACATCAGCCACATCGCTAGCTTGGTAGCCACCAACAATAGTTAGCTTTTCTATACCTTGATTTTTTGCAAAGTTTACAGCGTCCGTAATACTTTTAGCATCATCTGCATTAATATATAAATGTTTAGAACCATCAAACAGACCAGACATTGCTTCATATGGCAAGTGTTTGTCTTTTTTACTGCCTGTATTGTAAGCCTTAGCTTCGGCAAAATAATCTGATAATTCTTTAACCTGAGTGCTATAATTTTTGTTTGGTTTTAATCCAGGATCTTCACCCAGCCACCAACGACCACGACTAAAGCTACTAGGCCAGTTAATATGAATACCATCGTCTGTTTTAATAGATGCATCTTCCCAGTTCCATGCATCGTATTGTACAATAGATGAGGTTCCTGTAATACGTCCACCTCGAGGCACTACTTGACCTAGTAAAACACCATTAGGTCGCATAGATTCTACTACTTTAGACTCGGCATTATAAGCAATAATGCTACGAACATTAGGATTAAAAGTACCCATTTCAGAAAGATCGTTAGAGGCTTTTACGGCATCGACTTCAACCAAACCTAAGGTTCCGTTAGATACTATAAATCCAGGATACACGTGTTTGCCTTTGGCGTCAATGATATCCATAGCCTGTCTTGTAAGTGGAGTAGAAGTTTCAGGACCAATCGTTGTTATTTTACCATTGCTTACTACAATGATACTATTTTCAATAACATCTCCGTTGCCAATATGTGCTGTTGCACCAACAATAGCAAAATCCTTAGTTTGTTGTGGTGCAGGTGTTTGCTGTGCAAAATTGAAAGTAACACACAGCATTAAAAGAACAATATTTATAGATTTTAATGTTTTCATTTTAATAAGTTTTAATGGTGATGTGTAGTATGCTCTCCATCCATAGAATCGCAATGCAATAATTCTTTTTCTTTCTTCTGGATAGGCTGTGTTTTCAACCCTTTATTTTTCTCTTGAAGCATGCTATTAATAAGCTCGCTTTTTTCTTTTTTAATGGCTTTTCGCATTTGTTTGTCGCGTTCTAAATCAAAGTAAGTTACACCTTCAATGATTGTTTTTTCAGGTTTTGCATACACTGAAAGTGGATGGTCTGACCATAAAACAACATCAGCATCTTTACCAACTTTTAGGCTACCAACTCTGTCATCTAAATGCAGCAGTTTCGCCGGATTTAAAGTCACAAATTTTAATGCATCTTCTTCGCTAACATTACCATATTTTACAGACTTTGCAGCTTCTTGATTCAATCGACGTGCCATCTCTGCATCATCACTATTAATCGCAGTAACCACACCTGCATTGTGCATTATGGATGCGTTGTAAGGTATGGCATCATTAACTTCGTATTTATAAGCCCACCAATCACTAAAGGTTGAGCCACCAACACCATGATCTTTCATTTTATCAGCAACTTTATAACCTTCAAGTATATGTGTAAAGGTGTTAACGTTGAAGTCGAATTGCTCTGCAACTTTCATTAACATATTTATTTCACTTTGCACATAAGAGTGGCAAGAAATGAAGCGTTCTTTATTTAAAATTTCAGCTAAAACTTCCATCTCATAATCCTTACGATATGGTTTGCCGCTTTTTTTGGCATCGTCATAAGCTTTTGCTCTTGTAAAATAATCTACAAAAACCTGCTCAACTCCCATACGCGATTGTGGGAAACGCTCATTTCTACTAGATCTCGATTGTTTTACGTTTTCACCTAAAGCGAATTTTATAAACTTTGGCGAATTATCGTAAATGAGGTTATCTGCAGATTCTCCCCATTTTAATTTAATAATCGCAGAGCGACCACCAATAGGATTTGCAGAACCATGTAAAATCTGAATCGATGTCACTCCACCAGCAAGGTTTCGATATATATTAATGTCTTCCTCGTCTATAACATCTTCAATGGTAACTTCGGCAGAAGAGTTTTGTCCTCCTTCGTTAATAGAAGCAGCTGCAATGTGTGAATGCTCGTCAATGATTCCAGCAGTGATGTGTTTTCCTGTAGCATCAATTACGGTAGCATTTTTGTCTGAAAGGTTTTTACCGATTTTTGAAATCTTACCGTTTTTAATTAGCAAATCGGTATTTTCTAAAATACCATCATTTTCGTTGGTCCAAACCGTAGCATTTTTGAATAATAAGGTTTCAGATTTTGGTTGTTCTGTAAATCCGAATGCCAGATTAGGATAGGTGATAGGACTCATACTTTCGTTTGCGGCTTCTGAGTCTTTCTTAACATTTTTCTTAGAGTCGTCTTGCTCGTTTGAACTTGCTTTACTGGCAAAGAATGACAATTCGTTACCATTAGGTAAAATGGCTTTACCATTAAGACTGTTGTTATTTGCGGCATTGGCTACAACTCTAATGAATTCACTCTTAGTACTATCTGCAGTTTTAAAGGTGAGGTTGACCCAATCATTTGCGTAGTTTAATTTAGAACCTAATTGATGGTCTCCACTTTCAAGTTTTGCACTAGGTTTTGATGTACTCCCAGAAATGGATAGTTTGTAATCTTCGCCTGCTAATTTAAATGTGTAATCACCGTCAATATCTCTGGTGTTCATGTCTTCAATAACATGCGCTTCACCTTGCACCCAGTTTTCAAAGAGTTTTGTGTTCTTTTCAAAAATATCTCCAGAAGTAATTAAAAAGTTGGCATAGCTACCAGCTTTTAAAGTACCTAAAACATCGGATTTTCCTAATAACGAAGCAGGAACTGTAGTTAACGCTTCAAGTGCTTTTTGTTTGGAAAGTCCGCTTTCTATGGCTTTTAGTAAATTAGATTTAAAGGATTTTTTAGACTTTAAACCATGTGTTGTTAAGGCGAAATTGATTCCATTTTCAGCTAATAATCTTGGGTTATGTGGCTCTTGATTCCAAGCACGCATATCGCTCAATGATAATGTTGAAGCTAAGTGTGCATTTTCAACATCGTAAGCCAATCTAAAGTCAATCGGTAGAATAATTGTAGCATTAGTTTGCTTTACTTCGTTAATGCGTTCGTATTCATCACCACCACCAACGATGGTATATTGCACGTTAGATTCATCACCAACTTTATCAGCTCTTAATAGATTAGCTCTACTACCAGCTTCAAAAATTTGTAAAAGCGATGTGTTTTTATTTAAGGCTTCTAATGATAAATCTTTAGTGTCTACATTGCCACCTGCATACCATTTGGCATCGTTGTACATTTGTCTCAATAACGCCATGCTTCCCATAATGGATGAAGGGTAAGATTGACGTGATTTTACACTTTTACGAAACGAAAAATGCTGTGTGGTTTCGCCATCGACAACGCGCAGAGAATTATCCGCATCATTATTTAAGGCAATAAGCGCACCAGTTCCTCTAACTATACCATCTGGCATGTGCGTATTAACTACACCAAAACCAAGTTGGTGCAGTTCTGATGCTGATTTAGAATCGTAGTTAAAACTTGCCATTACATCTTGTTCTGGCATCACGTGGTCATTCCAATAAAAGCCACTTCTGCTAGCACCATATCTTGGGCCATTGCCACTACGTTCTGGGGTTTTTACACCAAACGTCGTGTAAAGATCTATAAATGATGGGTAAATGGTTTTTCCTGAAACATCAATAGTTGTGGTGTTTTTCGGAATGTTTACTGAAGTACCTACGTTTACAACTTTACCGTCTTTAATTAATAAAGTAGCATTGTTTAAAACCTCTGTTGGAGAAACGTAAATTGTAGCATTGGTAAGCGCAGTGTAATTAGTATTTTTAGATTTTACACCAGTATTACTTGGAAAGTAATCTTGCGCAAATAGCGAAAAACTGAACATAAGGATGAGCAGCCGTAAAAAAACTTTTGTCATAAAATGGTTAGTTAATTAGATTTTGAAAGATACTAATTAAAGACAATTTTGAAATTGAATTTAGTTTTTTTAACGTTTATAGTGACTGGTTTTCGAAGTAGTTAACCAGTAAAGCCACAACATAACTATAGCTTTTCATACCGTCAGCTTGGTTGTTTGCTTTTAGGAAATTATCAAAGGTTTTTTCAAAAACGGGTTCAATTGGGTTTTCGTAAGACTTCCAAAAATCCTTGACTTCTTGGTAATTCATTAAAATACCTTTATTCACGGTGGCTAGAATTTCATAGTACAAATCTTTATCGCGTTTAAAGATTTCTACCAAACAATAGCGTAATCCAAAAGTATAACCAGAATATTTAAAATGAAGATCTTTATTATAAATAGCGGCTAAGCAACCAATAAAATTAGCTTCATTTTCAGCTGCATAGCCCAATTGATGCGCAACTTCGTGGCATGATGTGGTTGGGAATTTGTAGGTTGGAATTAAGTCATCTACCTGTGCTTCATTAGTAAAAGGATTCAAATAGCCTGAAAATCCCATGTAAGTTAGAGGCACGCTGTAAATGGACTTTTTAATACTTACAGGATTATAATCTAAATGCGGATAGGTTTCAGACAATGTTTTGTAACTGTCTTTTACCATATCAAAAACCTCAGATTTGGTAAAAGGCATGTCTACTTTTGTTGAATCGTTAAGGGCTAGTTGATTGTGTAGATTATTCGATTTTTCAATCAATCGCTTTGTGAAATTAACCAGCTGTTCTGTGGTGTATTCTGCTTCAAGATCTAACGATTTGTATAGTGGAAGCCTGTAATAGTTAAATGCCCACAACACGTGAAACGCAAAATAAGCTAAGGACAAGGTTGCTAAAATGTCTAATAACCAATTTTTAGTGTCCTTATAAATGCGTTTTCGGTTAATGATAATCCAGCGAATAATATAAATACCAGCTAAAGTATAAAACACATCACCTACTGAAAATGGTAACCAACCAAAGGCATAGCGCATTAATTTAGAGGTAAAAACATAAACAACATTACTGTAAAATTGCTCTACAAATTCAGGGAATAACTTTAAGATTTGAATAGCAAAAATCTGGACAATCAAGAAAAGTGCAATGATGAGTTTTTTGTTTTTCGGCATGACTCAAAAATAGGAAAAACTTGTCATTCCGCACTTGATGCGGAATCTATATTTATTCAAGATTAGCACTTCAATTGCATACATATTTATGACGTTCTATTAAAGAAACGCGAGCTTAGAACACTAAATATTCCGTTATCATTTTTGTACTTTTGTAATCGAAAATCAAGTATTAATTTAAAAAGATACTCACTTCCGTGGGTAAGTAATATGAGTCAAGATATAAGAAGCCTTGAGCCAAAGGCACTATGGAACAAGTTTGCAGATCTTAATGCAGTACCACGTCCTTCAAAAAAGGAAGAGCGTGTTATAAAATTCATGAAGGATTTTGGTGAAGGATTGGGTTTAGAAACTATGGAAGATGAGGTTGGTAACGTCATCATTAGAAAGCCAGCAACCGCAGGAATGGAAGACCGTAAAGCCATTGTTATGCAATCGCATTTAGATATGGTGCATCAAAAAAATAACGATACCGTTTTTGATTTTGATACACAAGGTATCGATATGTATGTTGCTGGAGATTGGGTAAAGGCAAAAGGTACAACGCTTGGTGCAGATAATGGTCTTGGTGTGGCGACAATTATGGCCATTTTAGAAAGTGATAGTATTGCGCATCCTGCTTTAGAGGCGTTGTTTACCATAGATGAAGAAACTGGTATGACAGGCGCTATGGGTCTTAAAGGTGGTTTGCTTAATGGTGAAATACTACTGAATTTAGATACCGAAGAAGATGATGAAATTGGAGTTGGGTGTGCAGGTGGAGTAGATGTTACTGCCACACGCACATACAACGAAGAGCAAACACCAGAGTTTAAAATTGGTTACACCATTGAAGTAAAAGGTTTAAAAGGTGGTCACTCAGGTATGCAAATCCATGAAGGTTTAGGAAATGCAAACAAGTTAATGAACCGATTATTATTTGACGGTTTTGAAAACTATGGTTTACGTATTTCTGAAATTGATGGAGGTAGTTTACGTAATGCCATACCAAGAGAAAGTAAAGCAGTTGTTGCGATTGATGCTGTTAACGAAGCAACTTTTGAAGCTGAAATGAAAACTTTGGTAGATACCATTAAGCATGAGTATAAAACCATGGAGCCAGACTTAGAAATAAAAATTTCTAAATCTGAAACACCAGAAAAAATCATGGATTTAGGTGTGCAAGAAGGATTAACAAGAGCATTGTACGCTGCCTTAAATGGCGTGTATAGAATGAGTCCAAATATTAAAGATTTGGTAGAAACTTCTAATAATATTGCCAGGGTTATTGTAAAAGATGGCGCGGTGAAAATTGGATGCTTAACACGTAGTTCTGTAGAAAGTTCTAAATGGGATTTAGCCAATACACTTCGTGCAACTTTTGAGCTAACAGGTTGTGAGGTTGAATTTTCAGGAAGTTATCCAGGTTGGGCGCCAAATATGGATTCTGCTATTTTAAAAGTAATGGTGCCAATTTATGAGCGTCTTAATAATGGAGAAAAACCTCATGTTGCAGCTTGCCATGCAGGTTTAGAGTGTGGAATCCTTGGGCAAAATTATCCAGAAATGGACATGATTAGTTTTGGACCAAATATTAAAGGTGCGCACTCACCAGATGAACGTGCTCAGATTTCATCAGCAAAGAAATATTGGGAATTTGTTTTAGAGATTTTGAAAAATATTCCGAAGAAAGCTTAATTGTATTTGTTATGTTGAACTGTCACACTGAGCTTGTCGAAGTGTTGTTCAGCGTTTGGTCACGGTTTATAAAATCAAAAAAGGCAACTGGTCACTGAGCGTAGTCGAAGTGCAGTTGCCTTTTTTATTATAATTCTGTTATCTGCTTATTCAGCAATACTTGCAATCTCTATATCAAAAACTAGGTTTGTTTTAGGTGGAATTAAAGGTGCTCTACCAGTATCTCCATAGCCTAAATAATATGGAATAAATACTCTGGCTCTGTCACCAACTTTCATGTTTAGCATTGCTTCTCTAAAACCGGCAACTAAACTTGCAGTTTCATTATAAGGCATTGTAAAGGGTTTATACTGTCCTGCTTGGGCTTGTCTTTCGTCTAACTTGCCGTTTTTCTCAGCAACTTCTTCCCAGGTTGTCCAGAATAACTCGCCGTTTTCAAAATAGCCAGCACAGTCTATATTTACGCGATCTGTAGACTTTGGTTGCACACCATCACTTTCGTTTGTAAAAATCATGGCCATTCCTGTAGGAGACTCAATACGACGACCATCCATAGATTCATTTTTCTTAAGCCATTCTTCTTTAGCTTTTTGAGCTAATTCTGCAGCTTTTTTCTTAGCTTCTGCCTCTTGCTGTTCTCTTTTCTCTATGATTTTAGGCATCTCTTCTTCAAATACCTTTGGTGCATCAAAAAATTTGGCGTCTTTTCCTTTTCTTATGATGTTAAGCTCAGTAATAACAACATCTTCAACAGGCTTGTGATTTCTTCTTGCAGGATCAATTACCTTAACGTTAGAGATAGAATCGTGTACGTCCATACCTTCAATAACCTGTCCGAAAACAGCATGTCTGTTATCTAAACTTGGCCATTCTTTTTCCATGATAAAGAACTGACTTCCGTTGGCATCTCTACCAGGATTTGCCATTGATAAAACACCAGGCTTATCGTGCTTTAAATCTGGATGAAATTCATCCGGAAATTTATAACCAGGATCTCCCATTCCTGAAGCAGTAGGATCTCCACCTTGAATCATAAAATTGTTTACCACTCTGTGAAAAGTAATACTATCATAATAGCGTTTTCCTTTGTATTCTTCTTTTACCATGGGATGATTACCTTCGGCTAAAGCGACAAAATTTGCTACTGTCACAGGTACTTTATCATAATGTAGTTTGGCAATCATTGTACCTTTATTGGTAACAAATTCAGCATAAAGTCCATCTTCTAAATTTGGATATTTCTCTTGGCAAGAGATATTTGCCAATACAACTAATATTATAAACGTTGTAAGTGCTTTTTTAATCATTTTCTTGGGTTATAGTGTTTAAAGTTACTTCGCAAATTAATGGAACATTTGTTCCTATTCTGTTTTCATCACCATAGTAGCCGTATGCTTTTTGTGATGGAAAGATAAATGTTATTTCATCTCCTGCAGTCATGAGTTTTAAACCTTCACGCAAACCAGTAAAAAGCTCCTGCTTATCCATTACATACGTTCTTTCTGCAGTTGCGTAGATTTCATTTCCGCTAAGGTCAGACACGTTGTATTCAAAATTAATAATGTCGCCAAAATCTGGTTGAATAGTATCTTTTTCAGCTTTGGTGTTATAGTAGTACCAAAACCCACTTTCTGAGGCGATATAATCTTTATCTGGATTATTCTTTATCATCGTTTGAATAATCTCTTGCTCTTTTTCGTTTAGTTTTTTGTTGCGCTCTGCCGATTCTTTAAGGAAAGAACCAGACTGTACCGTTTCTGGCATTCTGGCTTCGGGCGATTTACAACCCACTAAAACAAAAGTTGCAATTAGTATGTAGAGTAGGTGTTTCATTACTGGGACAATTCATTTTTATATTGTGGTAATATACTAATAAATTTCTCAATCGTAGCTTCTAAGCTGTCTTCACTGCGTCCACCAGCAGCATTGGTATGGCCTCCACCATTAAAATGTGCTCTCGAAAATTCATTTACAGAAAATGTTCCTTTACTGCGTAAAGATATTTTTACGATACCCTCTTGCTGGTTTTCAATAAAGATAGCTGCAAAGATGATATCCTTTAATGATAATCCATAGTTAACAAACCCTTCTGTATCTCCTTTTTTAAAATTGAATTCATCCAACTCAGCTTGCGATAAGGTAATGTAAGCTGTGCGTAATTCTGGTATGACCTTTAGGTTTTGCATTGCTCTGCCTAAAAGTTGCAAACGACTGTAACTGTTGGTGTCGTGGATTTTATTATGAATATCCGAATTCTTAGCACCACGCTTCATTAAGTCTGCAATAACTTCATGCGTTCTGCTTGTGGTAGACGGAAAACGAAACGAACCAGTATCTGTCATAATACCTGTGTACAAGCAAGTAG
The DNA here is from genome assembly GCF_001971725.1 of Winogradskyella sp. J14-2. Classification (NCBI taxonomy): domain Bacteria; kingdom Pseudomonadati; phylum Bacteroidota; class Flavobacteriia; order Flavobacteriales; family Flavobacteriaceae; genus Winogradskyella; species Winogradskyella sp. J14-2. The sequence continues at coordinate 2,962,313 of NZ_CP019388.1, forward strand.
CAATGGCACTATCTATTTTATCTAAATCACCTAGCATTTCAATAAAATTGTAAACCATTTCGCAGGTAGAAGACATACTCACATCAGAGTAGATATACTTAGCATAATCATCGGGTTGCTGATGATGATCTATCATAATTTTGGTAGCCGATGACTGTTCTAAAGATAATGCCATATCACCAGCACGATGTAAGGCATTAAAGTCTAAAGTGAAAATAAGCTGTGCTTTGTTTATTATTGCTTCGCATTGGTCTTGCTGAGACTCAAAGATTAAAACGCTGTCATTTTCTGGTAACCACTTTAAAAAATCTGGATAATCATTAGGTGCAATAACAGTTACTTGGTGATTGTAAGTTTTTAGATAATGAAACAGGCCTAATGTAGAGCCCATAGCATCACCATCTGGATTTTTATGTGGCACAACCACAATATCTTGTGGTGTATTGATTAGTGTTTTTAATTCTGGAATTTGTGTTTTAATCATAGGAAGCGAATTTACAATTTTTAGTGTTTTTGAAAACGTTTTTAATATGAAATTAAGAATCGTTCTTATTCCTGCGAAGGCAGGAATCTATTAGTTGATTTGAAATGAGATTCCGTATCGAGTGCGGAATGACAATATAGAGTTGCTTTAACAGTGCTCAGAGCTACAGTATGTAGTAACATTAATTTAATAATTGAGGCGCTTGATAAATTAAAGAAATGCATTACTTTTGCACCCAATTAAAAAATTACAAATGGCAACTAACAGAACATTTACAATGTTAAAGCCAGATGCTGTTGAAAAAGGACACATTGGCGCAATATTAGAAAAAATTACAGCTTCAGGATTTAGAATCGTAGCAATGAAGTTAACTCAAATGACAAAGGCAGATGCTGAGGAATTCTACGGAATCCACAAGGAGCGTCCATTCTTTGGTGAATTGGTTGAGTACATGACGCGTGGCCCAATCGTAGCAGCGATCTTAGAAAAAGACAATGCTGTTGAAGATTTTAGAACCTTAATTGGAGCTACAAATCCTGCGGATGCTGCAGAGGGTACTATCCGTAAAATGTATGCTGATTCTATTAGCGAAAACGCTGTACATGGTAGTGATAGTAATGATAACGCTGCTATTGAAGGTGCGTTTCACTTTGCTGGCAGAGAGATGTTTTAAGAATAAACACTTTATATATAGTTGAAAAGACCATCTGTAAGGATGGTCTTTTTGTTTTAAAATTTGTGAAGTACAGTTGGAAACAGCGCCAGTACTAATAGCTATTTATGGCAACTTTTATGCTATTCGTATTCAAATTCTCTTATATAAATAAGGGATTTTTCATCTTCGATTTGGTAAACTCTGTTTTCGGCATCAAACTCATAAAAATAGTCGTAGAAGGTTAAAGGTTGCGTATAGTCACCTCCTTCAAAAGGGTATACTTTTTCCGTGCCAAATATATTTTTAAAATAAGGTTTGTAATCAATTCTTAAGATACCTATAGACTCGATTAAGTGTAAGGGATTTCTTTTGTCTAAGTCATAATCTAAAAACTCAACATATATTTCGGTTTCGTTCTCAATCGAAATTATATTTTGATTTGAATCATAGTTGAAGAATTTTGTTCTAATAGTATTGGTGTTAAATCCTGTTTTATAGTAAGTTAATATAGTTCCGTTGAAATTGAATTCTGAAATTTTTACATTTTGACTATTATACACCTCTGCAAGATCATTAGTCCAATTAATATTAAAAAAAACGTCTCCATCCCTAACTTCTTGAATAATTCGTCCATTGTCATCATATGCAAACGTGCTATAATGGTTGTATTGAGGGTTATTTATGTTAGTGTAATTTTCAGAAACAACTTTTCCGTTATTATCAAAGACATATTCCTGAATGTAAAGGATCTGAGTTGGATCACTTTTTAATTTTAAAGAATACTTGAGATAAGTTTCGTAGCTTTCTTCTACGTTTTCGTCTTTATCATCAGGATTGCAACCTAAAACTATCAATCCTAAAAACAGCAACACTATATTTTTCATAAAATTATATTTTAATGGTTACAGCAAAAAACAGATCTATTACATAGCTACACCGTATTACATTTTAAAGGTAACTAAATTTTAATGGTTGCGCTAAAGCTAGGTTTTTGCTTATGCGTAATTGCGCAGTAATTGTTCACGTACTAATTTCTTGGCAATCGGCTTTAAAAAATGGCATTCTGGAATTATTCATTTGCTTGGGTTTTTCAAAAGGATACAATTCATCCTTAAAAAGCGACAATTCGGTAATGCTCTTTTTAAGAAGCTAGAAATGTGACGCATATTTGTATCATAATTATTGCATATTAATGAAAAGCATAATGAGTACACTAGTAAAAATTGCAGTTGCCATCATTATAAGTATCTTGTCTGCTAATCTATACGCACAGGAAACTTGTAAATTGACGATACAGGTTGCGGATGTAGATAGCGACGATGGACAAATATTTGTGTCGGTATACAATAAGGAGGCAAACTTTTTGAATAAGTCCTACAAAGGGATAACCTCTAAAATAGTCAATAATAGCTGCGTTGTCACTTTTAAAAACCTACCAAAAGGCACCTATGCGGTTTCTATTTTTCATGACGAAAATGATAATGGACAATTAGACTGCAACTTTCTTGGAATTCCCAAAGAAGATTATGGCTGCTCTAATGATGCAAAAGGGATTATGGGACCGCCAAAATGGGACGATGCCAAATTTACATTACAAAGAGATAAAACTATAACTATAATACTTTAATTATGAAATCTATACTATTTATCGCATTATTTACAATCACAGGACTAACGCATGCGCAAACCAACTTTGAAAAAGGAATGACCAAAGCTTTTGATCTTTGGGAAGCAGGCAAATTGGACGACGCTGAAAATATGTTTGAGCGCATCTCAAAAGCCGAAGAAGATGAGTGGTTGCCTAACTACTACATTGCACAAATGAACAGTCTAAAAAGCTGGAACGAGAAGGACGAAACCGTATTAAAAGCGCAGTTAGAAAAAGCACAAGTACACTTAGATATTGCAATGACCAAAAGTGATAAAGACAACTCAGAGCTTATAGTAATGCAAGCTCAGATATATACCAATTGGGTGGCTTATGATGGTGCAACTTACGGCATGAAGTATGCTGGCAAGATTGCAGAGCTGTATGCCAAAGCCGTAAAACTAGACCCAGCAAATCCAAGAGCAGCATTTGGTAAAGCAGATTGGGAAATGGGAAGTGCCAAATACTTCGGTCAGGATACAGCTCCATTCTGCAAAGAAATTGAAGCAGCAATAGAACTTTTTGATACCTTTAAGCCACAGAGCGATTTTCATCCAAACTGGGGAAAAGAGCGTGCAGAACAAGTATTAGCAGAGTGTAAAGAATAAACGTATTAATTTGTAAGTAAAAAATATGAAGAGATTTTTTAAAACGGTAGTCTCTGGTATCCTAGTAGGTATTGTAATTATGATTGTAGACCAGTCTATACGCTATTTTACAGGCATGGCTATTGAGTTGAACGAAAATTTCTACCGTACGTTTGCTTACTATATTATTTATTCTGTACCATTAAGTTTGGTTAACTCTTATTTTTTTGACTATATCAATGGTTTAGATGTCTGGACGCGTTATAACAAATACAGATTAGCCACAGGATTTCTAGGGTCGGTAATCATCACGCTAATAACAATTTTTTTTATCAGAGCATTTATAGAAATCGTTCTAGAAGGCGAGTCTTGGATGGAGTTTGTCAACTCTGAACGACCAGAGTTTTACATTAGCGCGCTCCTTATAACACTAGTTATTTCCTTGTTTTTTCACGCGGTTTATTATTATAAAGAATTGCAAAAAACCAAGGTTAAGGAACAAAAAGTAATTGCTGGCGCAGCTAGTGCTAAGTTTGATGCACTAAAAAATCAATTAGATCCACATTTTCTTTTTAACAGTCTCAATGTTTTAACGAGTTTAATTGAAGAAAATCCGGATAGTGCACAAAAATTTACAACAGCGCTATCAAAAGTATATCGCTATGTTCTAGAACAAAAAAATAAGGAGTTGGTTACGGTAGATGAAGAGTTAAATTTTGCCAGAACGTACATGTCGCTATTAAAAATGAGATTTGAAGATAGTATCATTTTTGAGATACCAGATAACTCATCAAATCCTGAGAGTAAAGTTGTGCCTTTGTCCTTACAGCTGTTATTAGAAAATGCAGTAAAGCACAATATGGTAACCTCGAGTAAACCATTACACATAAAAATATACGAAGACGGAAATCATTTAGTGGTGATGAACAATCTTCAGCCAAAACAAATTGTAAAGAAGAGTAGTGGAGTTGGTTTAGAAAATATAAAGCAGCGCTATCAGTTACTTACAGAACGAAAAGTTTACATCAATCAACGAGAGAAAGATTTTGCAGTTGCAATTCCTATGCTCACCAAACAAGTATCAATAATGAGAACAGCACATAAATCGAACGATCGTCTTAACAACGATTATGTCAGAGCTCGCAAGCGTGTAGATGAGTTAAAGGCATTCTACTATAGTTTAATATCGTATGTCTTAGTTATACCATTTTTAATTTTCATATGGTATAGATTTTCGCAACATACCATTCAATGGTTTTGGTTTCCAATATTTGGATGGGGAATTAGTTTAGTGTTCCAAGCCTATCGTGTATATGTAGATAATGGCGCATTGGGTGCTAAATGGGAACAACGCAAAATTGAAGAATACATGCGTAAGGAAGATGAAAAAAACCGTTGGAACTAAAAGCTCATCCTAACTTTACCAAAAGGAAAGAGTTGAAGTTGGTAATCTAAAAAATTAAAAAAATGAAAGATCAGAATTTAAATTACATAAAAGCCAAACGCAAAGTTGAAAAAGAGAAAGGATTTTACACGCACCTTATCATTTACTTACTCGTTAACTCAGTTATAACTCTAATAAAAGTTTGGGGAAATTTTAATAGTTGGGACGGTTTTGTAGATGCATTTTTAACCATTAACGTTTTAAGTTCATGGACAATTTGGGGAGTATTTGTAATCCTACATTTTTTATCATTTAAGTTTGGTGCTAAATGGGAAGAACGTAAAATTGAAGAATACATGAAGAGAGAATTGTCTAACGATTCAAATTAATAAAGACATGGAAAGATACAGTTTAGAACCCTATGAAGATAAAGACGAGGTTTCAGATTTTAGAAAAGAAGAAGCGTATTTAAGAGCCAAGAAAAAAGTAGATGCCTTAATTGGGTTTTACTGGCATTTTGCAGTTTACATTGTTGTTAATCTGTTTTTAATATTGTTGATAGGACTTAACTCAGAAAGCGGCTTTAGAGGTTTTGGGCCTTATGCCACAGCAGTATTTTGGGGCATAGGTTTAGCGTTTCATTTTATTGGCGTATTTGGACCAGATTTCTTTTTCGGTAAAGATTGGGAAAAACGGAAGATTCAAGAGTTTATGGACAAAGAAGACCGTAATTGGGAGTAGTTTCATCTTTAATTTAGTAATATGAAGGCGCTAAAATTGTTTTTAATTTTCACATTTTCGGTAATCACGCTAAAAGCTCAAAATAGCTTTGTTATTAAAGATGTAAGAGTTTTTGATGGAGATACAATCATTGATCAAACATCAGTAAGAGTTGCGAATGGAAGAATCGTAGAGATTTCAGAAGCTATTATTCTACAAAAGAAGGATGAAATAATAGATGGCAAAGGAAAAACTTTGATTCCTGCACTTTCTAATGCACATGTGCATGCTTGGTCTCCACAATCGTTAAAAGATGCTGCAAAAGCTGGTGTACTCAATGTAATGGATATGCATGGTGTAGAACCTTATCAAACGGCAATGCGGCAACTTAAAGATTCCACTGATTATGCTAGGTACTATGTGGCTGGTTATGCAGCAACTGCACCTAATGGACATGGCACACAGTTTGGTTTTCCTGTACCAACATTAACCAAACCAGAAAACGCTGTATCTTTTGTAGAAAACCGTATAAAAGCCAATGTAGATTATATTAAAATTATTGTAGAACCTTGGAAAGAAACCTTGTCCTTAGAAACAGTATCCGAGATAATCGAAGAAACGCATAAAGCCAAAATGATTGCAGTAGTGCATATTAGTAGGCTAGAAGATGCTATAAATGTACTTAATAAAAATGCAGACGGATTAGTGCATATTTGGTGGGATAAACCTATAGAAACTTCAGAATTAGAAACATTAACCAAAAACAAATCCTTCTTTGTAATCCCAACATTGCTCACAACACTAAAAGCATTTGAGAGTATGGGAGAAGGTTCGAATAAATTTCTCAAAAAAGAAGATTTACTTAATGAAGTAAAAAAAATGCATGATGCAAATATTCCAATATTAGCTGGAACTGACCCTCCTAATTTAGGTATCAATTATGGAACTGATTTATATAAGGAAATGCAGTTATTACGTGAAGCTGGACTTAGCAACATAGAAGTATTAAAAACAGTAACAAGTAATGTTGCAAATGCATTTAGTCTTAAAGAGACTGGCTTTGTCAAAGAAGGGTATTTGGCTGATCTTATTCTTATTGAAGGCGATGTTATAGAAGATATTAATGCAATAATGAATCAGAAAAAGGTGTGGAAAAAAGGCCAACTTCTTAAAGAATAGGCTCGATGATGAAAATAAAGAACAAAGAAGGATTGCTAAAAGCTCAAAAACACGTAAGACGATTAAAACTGTTTTACATTCACTTTGCAGGATACCTTGTAGTAGTGGCACTGTTGTTATACAATCTCTATATTGTTGAAGGGGAATACAAGAATAACATAATTAGTCTTAATCTTTCAATTTTAGTATTATGGACAGTTGTTATTATGATACACGCTTTTATAATTTATAAAGAACGGAAGGTCTTTAAAAAAAGCTGGGAAGACAAAAAAATAGCTTCTTATCTGGAGAACGGATCAACCGAGGAAACCAAGATGTGGGAATAAACTAACAAACCAAAAAATATAATACAACATGAACGTAATCATTATAGAAGACGAAAAACCATCAGCAAGACGGTTACAACGCATGCTAAAATCTATGGATGTAGCCGCAGAAACAATGTTACATTCGGTTGAAGAATCTTTGCAATGGTTTCAACACAACGAGCATCCAGACCTCATTTTTTTAGATATACAGTTAAGTGATGGTCTATCTTTTGAGATTTTTGAAGCTTTAGACATAAATTCTGCGGTTATTTTTACCACGGCTTACGATGAATACGCGCTTCAGGCTTTTAAACTCAACAGTATCGATTATCTTTTAAAACCAATTGATGATGACGACTTAAGAATTGCGGTAAATAAGTTTAAAGGTAGAACACCTCAAAAGCAATCTGTTACTTTAGACTTTAACGATATCAAGAAACTACTTGTAAATCCAATAGAGCGCGAGTACAAAAAGCGTTTTTCTGTAAAAGTGGGTCAACACCTAAAGCTTATAAATATTGAAGATATAGAATGTATATATAGCGAAAATAAAGGGACTTATGCACATACTAACGAAGGTAGAAATTATCTGTTAGACTTAACTTTAGATCAACTCGAAGACGAGTTGGAGCCACATGTATTCTTTAGGGTAAGCCGAAAATTTTACGTTAATATTAATGCCATAAAAGATATTATTAGCTATACCAACTCTAGGTTGCAAATTAAACTCAGTCACTTTAATGAGCAAGATATTATTGTAGCAAGAGAGCGCGTAAAGGATTTTAAAAACTGGTTAGAGTAGGTACTTAGTCCTCTTCTTCAATCCTATTATCATCAAAAGCAGAAGGCAGTAATTTTGGAATAATTTTTACAAAAAGCGGTAATAAAATTGCACCACCTGGTAGCATAAAAATGGCCAAACTAGGTATAGATTTAAAAATATCTAATAGTTGTTGCTGTATCTTTTTTTGCTCGTCGTCATTTAGTGTTCTGTAGGTTGAGGCCGTCAGTAATTTCATTGCTTCTTTACTCTCAGACAGTTCTTTTAAAAGGCGCTTTTTGTTACGATTAACAAGCTTAGACACCAGTTTGCTACTGTTGTCATAAAAACTTTGTGCTAAGTTTTTAGAACTTAAAAACGCAACTTCTTCTTTATGCTCGTCATAAAATAAGTTTATAGATGCAATAGAATTATCAATAACATGCTGTTCTAGGTGAAGATCGTCTTTTAGTTGGTTAAGAAAATTCTTCTCAGCTGTATCAATTATTTTGTCACTCCAAGAAGCCATGCAAACCAAGTCTACAAGATACCGTTTTTCTAAAGGATGATTAATAAGTTTAATAACATCGTGGTAAGTGTTAATATCTGTGCCTTTTTGACGCATGGAGCTTTCAAAAAGCTTCATTAAATTTTCGTCGTAATTAGACTTATTAGATTTAGTATCCATTACAGAGATAACTACAGACTCTAAAGCAGATTCTAAATTGTCTACGTAACTTTTAATGTCTTTTTTACCATTTAAAAACTGTATATAGCCAAGTACATCTATAAAGAGCAAGGCGTTAACTAAAAAGTAATTAAAGCTTTTAGAAATAAAATTATCATCTATATGAATGCGTTTATGCATCATTTTTTCTAGTAATCTATCACTAGACGATTCTCCAAAAAGTTCTTCAAAAAAAGAACGTTCGTTTTCACCAACAATTTTGTAATAAGCAACAAGCTTCTCAACAAATGTCTCATTAGAGCACCCTTCACGTAAGTGAATATGATAAAAACATAAAAGCAAATTTATTTTACTTCGCTCTTCTTCTGTAAAATCAAAAGATTGATCTATAAATTGTAATGTAGAAATATTACTACCATAAATAAAACCAGTTTGTCTCAGCTTATTATAAAAATCTAAGGTGTCAATATCAGCCAGATTATGATTTGATAGGTCTTTAAGTAGTTTTTTTATCCAGCCTTTTGCTGATGGATTCATGGTAACACTATTAAAATATAAAGATACTTTTTATATCTAAAAAACAACCACATTTCAAACTTTTTGAAAAAAATATAAAACTGCCTCTGTGATTTTTTCGTAGGTAATATAGAGACACAATAATTAACAAATCTCAAATTATGAAAAAAACAAAATTTTTAATGGCAGCAGCAATTGTAGCAATTGCAACATTTGTTGTTATCGCAGCAGATCACATAGATGCACCTGCTGTACAAGGTGGTACGAGTGATATCACAGATTTTTATGCCTTTCAGGGCGAGAACACATCAAATATTGCATTTGTAGCAAATGTACAAGGACTTTTAGGTTCGGGTAGTGATACACAAAATGCGGCTTTTGATGAAAATGTATTAATCGAATTTAATATCGATAATACAGGAGATAACGTAGAGGATTTAGTAATCCAAGCCATAGCAAGAGATGGTAAAATGTATGTGTTTGGGCCAATAGCGCCTTCCCAAACGGGTTTAAACAGTACAATAGCCACTAATGCGACCAATCAACTCTCAGTAGATATTACACCCTATGGGCAATCTGCAATTATAGAAAGCTCTGGTGGAATGATGGCATTTGCGGGTCCAAGAGATGATCCGTTTTTTATGGATTTTGCACAGTATTCTCAAATTATAGCAGGTAACGCTACAAGTTTTAATAATCCTGGGGCAGACACCTTTGCTGGCACCAACGTGCTTTCAGTTGTGGTTGAGGTTCCTAAATCCATGATAGGTGGTACAGGGACAATAAATACTTGGGTAGAATCTAAAAGAAGACAATAACAAACTTAAAATTTATAATGATGAAAATTAATAATATTAAACTATATGCTATTGCAATGCTAATGTCGTTAGTGGCATTTAATTGTAATAATGATGACGATGGTGCTTCTCAGCCAATGGGTCCAGATTTTTCTGGTACTTACGCTCAGCAAGACCAAATGGGAAGACCAGCTGTAAATACAGTATTTGTATCCTCAGGTATGAAAGACGCTTTTAATACTACGGTACCGTCTAACCAAGGAGCAGCTTTCCAAGCCATGTTTCAAAACAATCTAGAAGCGTTGAGTCCAGCGTATGCAAATCCAGGCGATACCAATGCTTTAGGTTTAGACTCAGCAACATTTACAGGTTTATTGGCAACAGATGTACTTAATGTTTCTTTAGACGGAACAACTACATTTTTTGACGGTACAAATGTTTTAACAGGTAGAGCCCTAGCCGATGATGTTATCACGGTAGAATTACTCCTTATTTTTGGTGGAGAAGACTTCTCCGAAAATCCAGGCTTATCTAATGATAATGTCGATGCTAATGACAAGCCATTTTTAACATCTTTTCCTTATTTAGCTTCACCTTGGTAAAACACTAAGCTTAATTCCTGAGGTAGATAGACTAATTGTCTGCTTCAGGAATATTTTTAACAACAAAATTCACAAAACAACCATGATACTAAAAAAGACCTTTCCCCTCATTGTCTTACTGCTAATGTTCGGCTGTAAAAATACAGTGACCAATAGTAAAGATTATTCACAATATCTATCAGAAAAAGCAGATAAATCTGCACTTATTGCCAATGCGCAACAGTGGACAGATAAGCTTAACAAAAACCCTAATCAATACCCTTACTTAGTAAAACGAGCGGCTGCATATACCTCTATTTTTGACGCTACAGGCGATATAGAATTTCTTATAAAAGCCGAAAATGATTTAAAACAAGCTGTTGAGGTCACTAAAGGAAAAACCACATCATACCTAAAGAGTTTAGCTTCAAATTACATTTCTCAGCATCGATTTAACGAAGCGTTGCAGTTGCTAAAGCAGGCAGAACAAAACGGTGATAATCTAATAGGTACAAAAAAAATGCTCTTCGATGTATACCTAGAGTTAGGGAACTATCTTATGGCAGAATCTTATTTAAAAAGTTTTAAAAACACGTCCGATTTTGATTATTTAATACGCTTAGCAAAATGGGAGGATCATAAAGGAAATTTAGAAGGTGCTATTGCTCAGATGGAAAAAGCTAAAACGATTGCCGAAGCTTCAAATTTAAAGGGACTTAAGCAATGGTCTTACACAAATCTGGCAGACTTTTATGGTCATGCAGGTAAAATAGAAGAGTCCTACAACCTTTACTTAAAAGCTCTAAAATTAGACCCAACAGATGCATATGCAAAAAAAGGTATAGCTTGGATTGCTTTTTCTTATGAAAAAAAACCTAATACTGCACTAAAGATTATAGACTCAATAACGACGTATTATACTGCACCAGACTATGAGTTGTTTAAGGCTGAAATTGCCGACTTTACCGAGAATCTGGAGATGAAGAATAAAGCCATAGCTGATTATAATTACATGGTGCGTAATAAAAATTATGGCGATATGTATAACGCTTATAACGTTTTGGTTTATACAGAAGATATGTTATTACCAGAAAGAGCTATAGAAATTGCTAAAACCGAAGTAGAAAAAAGACCTACACCACAATCTTACGATCTGTTAGCATGGAGTTATTTTAAAAAAGGCGATGTAGAAAAAGCTAACGCGATCATTGAAAAGTATGTAGAGGGTAACACCTTTGAACCCAATGTTCTATACCACATAGCCGAAATATATAAAGCGGCAGGAAAAACAGATCAAGTTTTGGATTTAAAAAGTGAGTTGGTTGCTAGTTTGTATGAACTTGGACCTACAATGAAGTCAAAAATTAACGAACTATAATAATGATGAAGATAAGATTATTATTTATCGTTTTAACATGCTTTGCGTTTAGTATACATAGCCAAAATCTTAAGGGTGTTGTTTTAAATGAACTCAACCAGCCCCTAGAAGCAGCTTATGTGTACAATCTAAATTCAGAATCTCACGCGCATACTTCAGAAAATGGTGTGTTTTACATTAATAAAACCAATGTAGGCGACTCGTTGAAAATAGGAATATTGGGTTATAAAACTAAAGTATTACAAATTACGAGTAGAGAAGATTTGGTTATTCTTTTAGAAGAGAAAGTATTTCAGTTAGATGAGATGGTTATTAGACAAGAACTAAATCCTGTTAGCACAATAACCAGATTAGATCTTAATGTATCTCCGGTAAATTCTTCCCAAGAAGTTTTAAGAAAAGTGCCTGGATTATTTATTGGTCAGCATGCAGGAGGTGGTAAAGCAGAGCAGATTTTTCTGCGAGGCTTTGATGTAGATCATGGTACAGACGTAAGTATTGGTGTAGACGGAATGCCTGTTAACATGGTGTCTCATGCACACGGACAGGGTTATAGCGATCTACATTTTGTAATACCAGAAACCGTAAATAAGATAGATTTTGGTAAAGGAGCTTATTATGCCTCTGAAGGAGATTTTAATACCGCAGGTTATGTAAATTTTAAAACCAAAGACTATATAGATAAAAGCAGTGTATCATTTTCGCTTGGGCAGTTTAATACCTTAAGGACTGTGGGTCTGTTCAATTTATTGGAGAATGCTAAAAGCCAAAACGCTTACATGGTCGTAGAGTACATAGGTACAGATGGCCCTTTTGATTCTCCACAAAACTTTAACCGACTGAACCTATTTGGAAAATATGTAACCTATTCACCTGAAAATGATAAATTAACACTTACAGCATCGCATTTTACAAGCCGTTGGGATGCCTCTGGTCAAATACCGCAACGCGAGGTTGATAATGGCAACATTACACGGTTTGGTGCTATAGATGATACAGAAGGTGGCGAAACATCTAGAACCAATTTGAGTGTTTTATACAATAAGTACATAACAGATAATGCAACATTGAGCGCTAATGCCTATTATACACAATATGCTTTTGAGTTGTTTTCTAACTTCACTTTTTTCTTAGAAGACCCTGTAAATGGCGATCAGATAAAACAAAAGGAAAATAGGCAGATTTTTGGAGCGAATGCAGAGATAAATTATTCGACTTATTTAGGTAGTACAGAAATGAATCTCACATCGGGTTTCGGTTTACGGCACGACATTGTAGATGACGTAGAACTATCTAAAACCCTAAACAGAACAACCACTTTAGAGAATATCCAATTAGGTAATATTAATCAAACTAATATTGATGCCTTTATAAAAGCAGATTTTGAGTTGGGTAAATTTAAAATAGCTCCTGCCTTGCGTTTAGATTATTTTAAGTTTATGTACAACGATGTGTTGCAAACTAATTATGAAACACAGTCGGAAACAAAAACAATTGTTAGTCCAAAACTAAATTTTTATTACAATGCCAAAGATAATTTACAACTTTACTTAAAATCAGGATTAGGATTTCATTCTAACGATGCCAGAGTAGTTGTTGCTAATAATGGTAAAGATATTCTACCTCGTTCTTATGGTGCTGATCTCGGAACAATCTGGAAACCGTTTCCAAAATTGGTAATTAACTCGGCACTATGGTATTTATTTTTAGAACAAGAGTTTGTGTATGTTGGTGATGCAGGCATTGTAGAACCAAGTGGCAAAACCAACCGCTATGGAGTTGATTTAGGCTTAAGATATCAGGCCAATGATTGGTTGTTTTTAGATGCTGATGCTACGTATACACACGCAAGAAGTATTGACGAACCAAATGGTGAAGATTTTATACCACTAGCTCCAGATTTTACATTTACAGGAGGATTATCAATAGATAATTTAGATGGATTTTCCGGTGGATTAAGATTTAGATATTTAGATAATAGACCAGCAAATGAAGACAATTCTATAGTGGCAGAGGGTTATTTTGTTTCTGACTTTAATATTAATTATAGTATTAAAAATATTACGCTAGGTATTATGGTAGAAAATCTTTTTGATGTAGAATGGAATGAGACTCAATTTGCAACAGAATCTCGCCTACAAAACGAGGTTAACTCGGTTGAAGAAATTCATTTTACACCAGGAACGCCTTTTTTTATTAAAGGCATCGTAACCTACAATTTTTAAAGGTCAACACTTAATTTGTGGGGAAGCAAATTAAGTTTGGTTGATTGGTTGCTAACAAGAAAGATTAACTGCTGATTACAGTTAATCGGTATCATTGAAATTTGATACTTTTTTGAGTTTTTTTGTTAGTTAAACACCTGCACGAAAGTGTGGGTGTTTTTTATAATTCAGGTTTATCTTTTTTTAATTGATAAGGCGGCAAATTGTTTTCCAAAAATAGCTGTAAATCCAGCAGCCAAACCACCTATAACTCCTGTAACTATCATCAACATATATGGATTTCCGCCCAGATATAAGAGTGTTGCCACGCGTTTTGCTAGTGTATAATCATTACCACTACTTAATATAAAACTGTAGAGTCCCCAAAATACGAGGATAGCTAAAAAAGGCACAAAAAACACTGCCGCTCTTTTTAACGGAAAAAATAATGAAGTTACTAAAGCAGCCGTCATTACAGACCACCAGGGCAATACAAATGACAATAAAAATGCTACTAAGATTGTAGCAAAAAAGTTGATTAAAATATTTTTCATTAGTTGTTAGGTGTTAAAGTTTGTGTGCTAATTATAGCATCAGTAGCTTGGTTAGATTGTAAAAAGTTAAGTTGATGATATTTTCCGGCAGCCCAATCGTCTATAAAATTATCGTAGTATTTGCTTCCTGGATTTCCAGATTGTCCACCAGGATAAATACCTAAGGCTTTGGGTGGCGAACTCATTTCAACAATCATACGCCATGAAGGTCCATGATTTTCTGAAGTGGCATTAACAATATTACGATCTCCACCAATAGGAATATCAAATCTTGAAAATGCAGGTAAGGCTTGTAGTAAGTGACCTGCATAGGTGGCTTTATAGGTAGACCATTTGTAATCTCCTTTTTCTTCTTTAATTTCAATTAACTTTGACACAGCCCCTCTAAAAGCGATTAAAAATAAATCTTTTGCTGTTTCTACTTTGTCTTTAGTTGCTTTAATATCCATAAACTCATGATTACCATAATTTTTTAATAGGTATATAGTTTGATAGGAAAACGGTGTATCTAGTGCAGTGTCTTCAATATCAAGTTCGTCCCAGACCAAACTGTGCAATTTACTGTACCACTGCCTAAAAATACTGGGACCAACTTCATCAATATCGTTATTAAATTTCCATGTTTTAATTGCATTGTAGATAGACATTTCTTCTTCATCTAGGGGAGAAATGTCCATATGTTTTAACATGTATGGCACAATTTCAGAAGCTTTGAGATTGTAATTATTGTTATGTAATTTTTTAAAATCTTCAACACTAAATTTTTCTTTAGAATTAAAATAGTCATTAATAACTCTGTTTCTATACGTCTCGTAGCCATCATTAAAGACATAATAAGGGTAGTTTTCATCTACAGGATGCTGATTGGCAGAACTCACAAAACCACGTTCTGGATTTTTGGTATGTGCATTAAATTGTTGCGGTATATAGCTTTGCCAGTCATTTTCTGGATTACTACCATCCATTAAAAATTTTCCTTGACCTTCCCATTTATTCGGAAATTTTCCTTGTATCCATAAGGCAATATCACCTTCGGTTGAAGCAAAAACAAAGTTTTGAGCAGGTGCATTCCAGTATTGTAAAGCCTGCACATAATCATCATAATTCTTTGCTTTATTGAGCTCTAAGAATGTTTTTTGGTTATTTCCTCCTTCGTGTCCTATCCACTTCATGGCATAGCCAGCCAATTCCATATTAGACTTAAAGTTTTTGTCATATACCACAGGACCATGGTGGGTGTAGAGTACTGTGTCTTTGTAGTTTTCTTTTCCTCTTATTTTAATGTCTTCAACACGTATGGAAACATCTTTCCATTGGCCATCATACTTATATTTCGTACGGTCTTCATTAAATTCAACCTTATACCAATCAATAACATCTCTGGTTGCATTGGTTTCTCCCCAAGCAATGTATTGGTTAAAGCCAGAAATAACACTCAGCGCACCTGGAATAGTAGCTCCAAACGCATTATGATTTGGTGTGCTTAGTTGCATAACAAACCATATAGAAGGTAGGTTAAGACCTAAATGCGGATCATTTGCCAGTATAGGATTTCCGGTTGCTGATTTTGTGCCTGATACAGCCCAGTTATTACTACCATTATCTGGATTTGGTTTTGAGATTGTTTCTGTGATGGTGTCTAATACAGCCTTACTATTTGGCAAAGGTGTTTGCGGTACATCTATAAAGCTCCAATCGGTTTCTTTTGGTATTACAGGATCTGTAATGTCGAAGAAATCAGGAAACAATAAATCAAAATTATCTTTACCGAGTAATCGTAATGCATTGGTGTATTCTAAATCATCATCATTACCAGCTAGCATTTTGGTCATGTACATTAATAATAATGCTGTTTTTTTTGGTGTCCAAGCTTCGGGCTTATAGTCTAGTAATTTGTATTCAACAGGATAATCTTCAGGTTTTAATTGACTGATATAGGCATTAACTCCATCTGCATAATCTTTAATATATCCTAAGGTTTCTTTATCATATTTTTCCATATAAGCTATAGCTTGGTCTGCTCCATAGCCCATGCCTCTGCGACGTTCTGTACGGTCATAATCTAGTGCTTTTTCGCCAATGATTTCAGATAAACGTCCAGAGGCAGCAAAGGTCTGAAACTCGAGTTGCCATAAACGATGTTTGGCGGTTAAGTACCCTTGCGCTTTGTAGAGATCACTTTCATTTTGAGCAAAAACATGTGGAATGAGTTGTTCATCATAGTGAACGGTAACTTTGTCTTTTAATCCAGGAATTCTAACATTTCCAGAAATAGATTCGGTTGATTCATTTTGCCAAATACCAGAATATGGATTCAAAAATTTACCAATTGGTGGAATGGAGCCTAGTTTGGTGTTTAGGGTAAAAAAAAGTCCTATCGTTAATACGAAAGAGACAATGAGCTTAGCATATTTCATTAGGTAGCACTATTTGAGGCCTAAAAATACCAAATATTATTCTAAGCTTATATAATCCACAAGAAGTTTAAAACTCTCCTTTTTCTTATTTCCGATTAAAAAGGCTATTTCTTCCATTTTATTTCCTTCAAAATTAGGAATGTCTAATCGATAACCTCTAAAAGAGGCATACATGTCTTTAAATAGAATTTTTATAGTTTGCCAATCACCCGATGTTGCGAATTTATAAATGTATGAGTGACGATTATTACGGCTATTTTTTACTCTAAACTGATAGGTTTTGCCGTCACCTTTTAGACGTATACTAAATGTTGAAAAGTTTGATGAGTCTAGTGTTTCAAAATAATGGCGGACAGACGAAAAACCACCATTGTTCTCTAAGGAGATTTGTCCGTAAAATTCTCCGTGGCCGTCTTCATTAATTTTTAGGTGACCATCAGAACGTCCACCCATAACAACATCATCTAAAATTGCCCAACTATCTAGTTTGCTTTCAGAATTAAATTGATATAAAGTCATAGATTATTGTAATGAGATAAATAATAACAAGGCATAGAGTCTTAACATCTTTTTTAAATAAAGTTACAAAATACTAGACCGACCTTTTCTGGTTTTCTAAAAATCTTAACGCTTTTACTTAGCGTAACACTAATTTTTTTACAATCTCTTTACCAATTGACTCGTTTAGCATTTTTACGATTTTTTCATTGCCATAACTCAGTTCTTCACGCAATACGCTAGAGCTTAGTTGCACATAAAGCGTCTCGTGTTTTAGTTCTATTGCTGTTGTATAATTGTTAACGCCATTTCCCATGAGATTAGCCCAAGCTTCTCGAACATTTACTTTGTCTAAACCAGCTTCTAGATTATTGGTTTGTACAAATTCTTTTAAAATTTCTTCTATTGGACGGTTATCGTTGTTTCGTTTTGCCATTTTCTATCACCACTATTAATCAATATCCAATTGTATTGGTATATAACGCTTGTATAAATATACGTCCTTATTTTCATTACTTACTTTTAAATGCTTTTCTGAAGCTTCTAAAACGGTTTCCTTCCACTCCGCATAAGCCGTTTTATAGTACATGACGAGTTTGTTGTTTTCAATTTTTAAGGTAATCGCTTCAGCATCGTCAGAGGTAAAATAGGTGTCGTTAATACCAGGTTTTAATTTTTTTCTGAATCCTTGCAGACTATCATTAATATTAATATAATCTATAGTTTCGTTGAATTGATATTGTTTTACAGTGCCATTGGCTAAAGTGACTTCCTCAATCTCCCAATAACCATTGAGGTGTGTTATGAGTGTTTCAGGGTTTTTAGAACAGCTAAATATCAGAATCAGTAGGATAAAGCTAAACTTTCTCATAGTTTAAAAATTTTATAAGATTGATGAATTTGCTTAACCACATTTTCTGTTCGCTCGGCATGGGTGTCGCTAATAAAAATCTGACCAAAATGGTCATTATCTACTAAACTAATGATTTGTGCTACTCTATTTTCATCTAACTTATCAAAAATGTCATCGAGTAGTAAAATAGGCGAGACACCACTTTGTTGCTTTATAAAATCGAATTGCGCCAGTTTTAAAGCAATTAAAAAGGATTTTTGCTGTCCTTGACTGCCAAATTTCTTTATGGGAAAATCATCAATTGTAAACACTAAATCATCCTTGTGCGTTCCTACGCTTGTGTATTGTAAAGCCTTGTCTTTGTTAATGTTGGTTTTTAAAAGTTCTATTAATTCACCATCAAACAAATCGCTTTTGTATTTTAAATTTATAGCTTCTTTACTTTGGCTAATGGCTTCGTATCGTTCTTTAAAAATTGGGATAAATACACTTAAAAATTCATCACGTTTTTTAAAAATCTCTGCACTATAGGTGTTTAGTTGTTCGTTATATATAGCAAGTGTGTCTGCATTAAAGGTGTTGTTGAGAGCAAAATATTTTAAAAGCGCATTACGTTGCGAAAGTACTTTGTTGTAGGCTATAAGTGCAGATAAATATGCTTTATCACTTTGTGAAATCACACTATCTATAAACTTACGTCTAGTGTCACTGCCTTCAATGATTAGGTCTCTGTCAGCTGGAGATATAATCACCAGTGGAATAAAACCGATGTGGTCACTAAATTTTTCATAAGCTTTACCGTTGCGTTTTATGATTTTTTTTTGACCTCTTTTTAACGAAACAATAATTTTTTCACTGCGCTCATTTTTGGTGAAATTACCATCAACCACAAAAAATTCGGTGCCATGTTTTATGTTTTGTACAGCAACAGGATTAAAATAGCTTTTACCAAAAGCCAAATGATAAATAGCGTCTAAAGCGTTTGTTTTACCAATGCCATTAGCACCAACAAAGCAATTTATTTTACTGTCAAAATCGAAAACCTGACTTTCAAAATTTTTGTAATTAACTAAAGATAATGCGTTTAGAACCATAAAAAATAGATGTTCTTTGCTTGAATTTAGTGGTGTTTTAATGTAATTAATAGTCTTGCAAATTATTGAAAAATAACGAATAATTAGGCTTTTAAATCCCAATAAAAATTATATTTTTGCGCACGCAATAATAGACAAGATATGGCAACGTATAAGAAAAGAGGCTATAAACCAAAAACTAAAAAAGAAAAGGAAGTAGTAGTTGAAGAAAACTCAACTACAGCAGAAGTATTTAATACTTTAGATGAAGGAGCTTCAAAAACAGAAGAATGGTTTGTTAAAAATCAAAACTACATTGTTGGTGTCATCGCTGCAGTGGCAATTGTAGTGCTCGGTTATTTAGGGTACAATAAATTTATTGTAGAGCCTCAAGAAAAAGAGGCAATGAACGAAATGTATCAAGCCAAAAAATATTTTGAAGATGCTGCTAATGGTATTTCATCAGATTCACTTTACCTTATGGCTATCGAAGGAGGAGAAGGAAAGTTTGGTATGAAGGATATTGCCAAAGAATACAGTGGTACACCAGCAGGAAACCTTGCAAATTACTATGCTGGTATATCGTATTTAAACCTGAAAGATTATGAAAAAGCAATAAGCTACCTACAAGAATTTACAAGCGATGCTTCCATTCCTGGTCCAATAGTTAAAGGCGCTATTGGTGATGCATTTGTACAATTAGAGCAGTACAAAGAAGGATTAGATTATTACGAAAAAGCATTTAAAGCTGATGTAAACAACTATACAACCCCAATGTTTTTAATGAAAGCAGCTCGTATCGCTATTAGATTAAACGAAAACCAAAAAGCTTTAGATTACTTAAAGCGTATAAAGAATGAATTTGACAGTTCTACAGAAGCTGCACAAGTTGATGTTTTAATAGGTATGGTTGAAGTTAAAATGCAATAAATGGCTACCGCAAATCATAATTTATCAAATTACGATAAAGCAATAATCCCAAACGCGAAAGACTTTCGGTTTGGGATTGTTGTTTCAGAATGGAATGAAAAAATAACAGAAGGACTTTGGCAAGGTGCTTTTGATGCATTACTAGATTGTGGTGCACAAAAAGAAAACATTGTTCGCTGGAATGTGCCAGGAACATTTGAACTTACCTATGGAGCTGCCAGAATGTCTAAAAGCATTTATGCCGAATCTGGCATGTTAGATGCTATTATAGTTATAGGTTGCGTTATACAAGGCGAAACCAAACACTTCGATTTTGTTTGCGAAGGCGTTACACAAGGTATTAAGGATCTCAATCTAAAAGGAGATATACCTGTTGTTTTCTGTGTGCTAACAGATAACAATATGCAACAATCTATTGACCGGTCTGGTGGAAAGCATGGTAACAAAGGCACCGAAGCTGCCATCACCGCAATTAAAATGGCACAGCTTAGAAAAGAGACGAAGTAGTATTAAGTAGGCAGTAAGTAATACCTAGGAAATAGTACCTATTCTTAATTTATCACGTATTACTTTACACTTAGTACTAGTTCACTCAATAATGGCATCCTTTTTGTTGATAATTTTAAGGAATCCTTAGGCATTTTTTCCTTGTATTTTAAGTACTTTTGAGACAATCAAGGTTTTAATTTATAAGGCAACTTGTTTAATCAAAGAAAAAATAAACGGTTTAATTATAAACCACGTTTTCAGGATTCTGAAGCCGATAGCCATCGGAAAGAGTCGAAAGACGACTTGGAGCGTAAGTGGCATGAAATAAAAGGTAATACTAAGCGAAAATCTAATAAATTATTTTCCTTACCTGCTTTAATCATAATGCTCATAGCGCTTTTTGTTTTAATGTATGTCTTAGAAGGATATATTAAATAAGGATATCATGGGATTAATGAAATTGAAAAAAAACCGGAAGTACAATTACAAACCACGTTATTACAATGGTGAGGGTAATCCTTATGAATTAAAGCACAAGTTTGATGACTACCGTAAAACCGTAAATCCACCAAAAGGTATAAAGGGAAAATGGAATGCTGCAATAGATGAATATCAGAACAATAGAGATGAAACTGTAAACAAACGCGTCTTTATCATTGCAGGCATCTTAGTTCTTTTGTTTTTATTATTAATAGGTTTCGATTTGTCTATTTTCTTCCCGCAAAGCTAATGACAGATATCATTCAACTTTTACCAGACCATGTTGCCAACCAAATTGCAGCTGGTGAAGTAGTGCAACGACCTGCTTCTGTAGTTAAAGAGCTCTTAGAGAATGCTATTGATGCTGGAGCAGACGACGTAAAACTCATTATAAAAGATGCTGGTAAAACACTTGTACAAGTAATAGATAACGGCAAAGGTATGAGTGTTACTGACGCACGCTTAAGTTTTGAGCGTCATGCCACATCAAAAATTAAATCTGCTGAAGATTTATTTCAATTGAATACCAAAGGATTTAGAGGCGAAGCTCTAGCTAGTATTGCGGCTATTGCGCATGTAGAGTTAAAAACCAAACGTCCAGAGGATGAGTTGGGTACTGCTATTGAAATCGAAGGCAGTGCAGTGAAATCTCAAGAGGTCACCGTAACACCAACAGGAACATCAGTTGCTGTTAAAAATTTATTTTTTAACATCCCAGCTAGGCGTAATTTTTTAAAGTCTGATACTGTAGAATTACGACACATTACAGATGAGTTTCATCGTGTGGCATTAGCACATCCCAATATTGCTTTTGCATTTTATCACAACGGGAGTGAACTTTTTAATCTTCCTAATGAAAACTACAGACAACGTGTTGTTCATATTTTTGGTAATAAAACCAATGAAAAATTAGTGCCTGTTGAAGAAGAAACTGAAGTTTTAAAAATTTCAGGATTTGTAGGCAAGCCCGAATATTCAAAAAAAACACGCTCAGAGCAATTCTTTTTTGTAAATCAGAGATTTATCAAAAGTCCGTATCTAAATCATGCTATAAGCGCAGCATTTGAAGGTTTGCTTAAGGATGGTTATCATCCAAGTTATTTTTTACACCTTACGGTAGATCCAAAAACAATAGACATTAACATTCATCCAACAAAAACAGAAATTAAGTTTGATGATGAGCATACACTTTACGCCATTTTAAGATCAGCCGTAAAGCATAGTTTAGGACAGTTTAATATAGCTCCAGTTCTAGATTTTGAACAGCAAAATAGTTTTGATACACCTTACAGTTACAAAGATAAAGCTGGTAAAGCACCAACAATAGAGGTAGACCGAAGTTTTAATCCCTTTGCAGTTGAAGGCAGTACTTCTGGTAACGCTTCTTCTAAATCTATTTCGACGCGAACAAGTTTTAAATCATCTCCAACAGCTAATTGGGAAAGCTTATATGTCGGTTTGGAATCCAAGGGTAATAGAAGACAAGAAGATGATGTTGAAGTAAGTTTTGAAAGAGACGATAAGACTGAAACAATTTTTAGCGATGCTTCTGTAGAAACGAGTAAAACTACATTTCAGCTTCAGCAAAAATATATAGTAAGTACATTAAAGTCTGGTATGTTGATTATAGACCAGAATAGGGCACACCAACGTATTTTGTATGAAGGGTTTCTTAAACACATTACTATTAAAGAAGCTACGAGTCAACAATTGTTGTTTCCTTTACAGTTAAGTTTTACACCTAATGAAATTAATATTATAGTAGGTTTAAAAGAAGATTTTGAACACACAGGTTTTGTGTTTTCAGACGTTAAAGAAGAAACAATAACCATTACAGGTGTTCCTGTTGGAGTGCCAGAGAGTGAAGTGTCTATAATATTAGAGCAACTTATTAGTGACGTTGAGAATGATGTGCCAGATGCGAGTTTTAGTGCTGCAGATTTATTAGCTAAATCTATGGCTAAGAGTTTAGCTATTAAAAGCGGACAAACACTAAACAATACAGAACAAGAACATTTGGTAAATAGTTTGTTTGCATGTAAGGATCCTAGTGTGTCACCAACCAACAGACCAACGTTTATAACAATGTCTACAGAAGACATTGAAAAGAAATTTATGTAGTATATGAGATTTACAATTACAGACACGGTAAAGCATTTATTGATCATCAATGTGATAATGTTTATCGGAACATTAACTATAGGTAATGGGCAAACATTTTATGAATGGTTTGCATTGTATTTTCCTAAGAATGATAATCTATTTCGGCCATGGCAGATTGTAACCCATATGTTTATGCATGGTAGTCCTGCTCATATTTTGTTTAATATGATTGGTGTTTGGATGTTTGGTACTGCTGTAGAACGTGTTTTTGGTGCTAAAAAATTCTTAATTTTTTATTTGCTGAGTGGTTTAGGCGCTGCCCTCATAATGCTGGCGTATTATTATTTTCAGTATTCTCCTCTAGAGGCAGAAATATTAGCTTCAGGTATCAGTAACGATGAAGTTAAACAGATGATGACAACAGGTGAGGTTGTAAGATCAATATCATCCGAACAGAGAAACCAATTGCAAGAGATGTTCTATTTTTTTAATTCTAGCATGGTTGGCGCTTCAGGAGCGTTGTTTGGCGTGCTGGTTGCATTTGGTATGCTATATCCAAATTCTGAAGTTATGTTACTACTTTTTCCTATACCAATTAAAGCAAAATATTTTATTCCAGGATTAATAGCTATAAACTTGTTTTCAGAATTTTCGGGTCATTCTATATTAAGTCCGAGCAACACAGCTTATATGGCACATATTGGTGGTGCTTTAACAGGATTTTTATTAATGATTTTCTGGAAGAAAAATGAACGCGATAAATACCGTTGGAACTAGAGATGACGACTATTGAAAATTTAAAATACCGCTATAACAATCTCGATGTTTTTGGTAAGATTATTACTATTAACGTGATTGTTTTTATTTTAGATCTAATACTAACAAATCTTTTTAGACTCAGTGTTGTAAAATACTTTGTACTGCCATCTGGTTTTGGTGATTTTATTTTACAGCCATGGTCTTTAATTTCATATGGGTTTTTGCACAGTGGCTTTTTCCACTTGCTCTTTAATATGTTGTTTTTATTCTACTTATCTAGAGTAGCATCAAATTTGTTTAGAACTAAAATGGTTTTAAATATCTATCTTCTCGGAATCATAGCAGGCGGTTTGGCTTATCTCGCTGTAGCTAATATCATTCCAACTAATTTCTTTGGTGCTAAAAATGGTATTATGGTTGGTGCATCTGCAGGTGTTAGTGCTTTGCTAATGTTCATAGCTATCTATATGCCAAATTCGCAGATTAGGTTGTTTAATGCTTTTAATGTAAAATGGATGCATATAGCACTCTTTTTTGTTGCGATGGACGTTTTTAGATTACTGTTAGGTATTAACCAAGGTGGTTATGTAGCTCACATAGGTGGCTATATTTTAGGGTATTATTATGCTACGCAATTGGTGAAAGGAAAAGATATAGGTCAAGGCTTTGAGCGCATGATGGATGCTGTTGCAGGCTGGTTTAAACCAAAATCTCATCTAAAAACAGTACACAGAACGTCTAAGAAATCGTCAAAACCAAAGTCATCGGACAAAAGCAATAAACAAAAAAAGATAGATGCCATTTTAGATAAAATAAGCAAGAGTGGTTACGATAGCTTATCATCAGAAGAAAAAGCATTTTTGTTTGATGCTAGTAAAGAAGATTGATAAATATGAAAAAGTTAAGCTTCTTTAATAAGATCATATTTTTCGTCAATTCATTGGCTGCCTTCTTTTTATTGGTTTCCTATGTATTGCCGTATGTTCCTCCAAAAAGTTTTGCGATTTTATCAGTACTGAGTTTGGGTGTCCCATTTTTAATTTCTCTAAATGTGGTATTCCTTATATTTTGGTTACTTCAGGTGAAAAAACAAATGGTGTTATCGCTTGTAGTTTTGCTTTTGGGTTGGAGTTATTTGGGAACATTTTATAAGTTTTCATCTTCAAAAAAGATTGAAGAACAAGGTAATATTTCTGTAATGTCTTTTAATGTTAGGCTATTTAATAAGTATAACTGGAAACCTAATATTACAACAAAGGAAGATATTATAGACTTCTTTTACAAGGAGTCACCAGATATAATTTGTATTCAAGAGTATACGAGAGGAAAACCTATACGGTTAGACGGTTATACGGATTTTAATGGTAGGTTTGTGAAAAACACAAAGGGTGGACACACCATTTTTTCTAAACTTCCTATTATTAATTCAGGTTCATTAGAGTTTGAAGACACCAATAACAATGCTGTGTTTGTTGATGTGGTTAAAGGAAAAGACACTATTAGAGTCTATAACCTTCACCTGCAATCAGCAAAAATTAATACGCAAATAGATTACATTAATAGTCAATACTCAAGAGATGTTTTTGTAAAACGTGTTAAGTGGGCATTTCAAAAGCAACAATCACAAGTCGAAAAATTTTTAAAACATAAATCTCAATGCCACTACAGAACTATTGTTGCAGGAGATTTTAATAATACTGCATTTTCTTACAGTTATAAGAAAATTATCGGTAGTGATCTGGTGGACACTTTTGAAAAGGCTGGCAATGGTTTTGGTAAATCGTTCGATATTAAATTCTTTCCGTTAAGAATCGATTTTATTTTAGCAGATAAGCGTTTCAAAGTCAATGGCTTTAAAACATATAGTAATATCAATCTGTCTGACCATTACCCTATAAAAGCAACTCTTAACTTAAATAAGTAAACAATCTACGCTATCCGAAACGATATGTGCCAACAGGGCAATGGCAAAAACGCGAGTTGTTTTTGGCCAGAGTAACAAGAAGTATATAGCAATGGCATAATAACTGTGAAGCGGATGAAAGTTGATGCTGCATCGGCTAGAATCAAAAATTGGAGTGGCCAATAAATGATCTAAGTCTATTACAAATGCAGCAATCATAATAACGTACATTTTTAACCATTCCTTTTTGTAGAATACTAATGCAATTGTTAGAGGCAGTCCAAAATGCAAACCATAATGAATGGCAAATTTTAGCATAAGTTTATGCTTTGGCGAGTAAGATATAACTCTGCGTTAGGCCCTTCGTTAAACAGTAAATCTAAAATGCTTAGATTAGGAATAAAGCCATGTTTGTCTGTAAATACTTGTGTATAAAGCTCTAAGTTACTGGCTTTGTAATTACGTTTTACCAAACACCTAAAGTCTAATTTGTTTATGGCATCTTTTTCAAAGACTGTGCTTTCAGAAACGTTTAACTCTAATTGAAGACTGTCTTGAAGAATTTCAAAACACCTGAGATTTAAATCCAAGATAAAGTCAAATTTAGTTTCAAAAAGCGGCATTAAGTCATCAATATAAAATTCAAAAAAAGGAGACATGCTGTAGGCCGATTGTAATGATTTTAAGTGCTGTAATTGCCAATTATCTTCATTGGCAATTTTTACATTTTTGTATAATTGTCTGTTTTTTTGAGAATAACTAACAGGAACAGTTAATGCTATTTTGCCATTTGCACCATAAATCTCAGTACGATTTCTATACGATTGCTTTTGGTAATTATCCCACACCTCCAAACAAACCGATTTAGAAGTTATCATAGCTGCAAAGTGTACTATGTTAGGAAAGTATGTAGGATGTATAAGACAATCCATTTATTTTGGGTTTAAGATGCAGACACTTTCTTTTTCTTACGCCACTTATTAAACCCATAAATACCTAAAACAATAACTAAAAACGGAATAAAATAAGAGGTGCGCTCACCAGAACCGCTAACGGTTGTAAAGATTCTATCCCAACGGAATTTCCAGTTTTTAATGCCACCACTCATCAATCCGTCTATACTCATCCATATAAACACAGGTTTTCCAAAAATATGATTGTATGGCACAAATCCCCAATATCTACTATCTATAGAATTATTTCTGTTGTCACCCATCATCCAATAATAATCTTGTTTAAAAGTATAGGATGTTGCAAGTTTATCGTTAATGTAAATCTCGTCTCCTCGTGTTACTACTTTATTACCTTCATACTCTCCAATAGCGCGCTTATATAAAGCTATGTTTGTCTTATTTAATTGAATAGTGGAGCCAGCCTCAGGGATCCACAATGGCCCAAAATGATCTGTATTCCAATCATTATGATAGGTGTCTCTAGGAAAAACATCACCAGAAATACCTTTTTCCTGAATAACACGTTCTACACTAGCTACATTGGGTTGTACTCTAAGTTTATTAGCTGCTTCATCTGAAACTGCTGCTAAATAAAATGAACCATCAGGATTTATCCTAAAACCATCATCTATATCTGCTTTATCTAGCATATTATAAAACATACGCTCTTCGCCTACTGTACTTATTGGTTTCTTTAACGTCAACCTGTATGAAAACTGTAGGTGCGATCGTGGTGGTAGTACATTTTGTTTGCCGTTAATAAAAACGTAACCGTTTTTTATTTCTAAAGTGTCACCTGGCGTACCAACACAGCGTTTAACTAAGTTGGTCTTTTTGTCTATAGGTTTGTAATAATTACGATTTGGATTAAAATCGTTCATATCTAACAGTGTATCTGCTGGTTGATTAAAAACGACAATATCATTACGTTCTACGTTTTCAAAACCAGGCAACCTAAAGTAAGGTAGCTGTAGTTTATTTTGCCATGAGGTTTCTCGCTCTTCAAAATTATCGTCAAATAGGTATGATTTTATACCGAGTTTTGGTATAGTATCGTGTACCATAGGAGCTGCAACAGTAGTCATAGGGCCTCTCGCACCATAATGTATTTTACTAACGATTAAGAAATCACCAACTAATAACGATTTTTCTAACGATGAAGACGGAATAACAAACGGTTGAAAAAAGTAGGTATGCACAATTGTAGCCGCAACAATGGCGAATAGGATAGAAGTAATCCACTCGCCAGTAGATGTTTTTGGTTTTAGTTGTCTATTCTCAACATAGGTAACGTCTTCAATATAATTTAAGTAATAAAGATAAAACCCAAGTGTTACAATGCAGATTAAAGCATCTAATTTGCTGTCTTTACCGAACGCTCGCGCTGTTTCTACCCATACAGCCGGAATCATAATAAGATTAACAATAGGCAAAAACATTAGTATTACCCACCACCATGGACGCGAAATGATTTTCATTAAAATCACAGCATTGTAAACAGGGACAAATGCTTCCCAAGCTTGTCTGCCTGCTTTAACATAAAGTTTCCATGTGCCTAAGCCATGAATAATTTGTAATATCAATAAAAAAATAAACCACTCTGTCCAAGTCATGATGTTATGTTTAGTCTAGTAGGTTGAAAAATATTTTAATTTGTTTCAAATGATGGGCAAATTAACCAATGTTTAACACATCTCGCATAGTGAATATGCCTTTTTTGTCTTTTATCCATTCTGCCGCAATAACAGCGCCTAAAGCAAAGCCTTGTCTACTATGCGCTGTGTGCTTAATGCTTATAGAATCTATTTCAGAATTATAAGTTATTTCGTGTGTACCAGGAACTTCGGGTATACGCTTAGCTTTTATAGGTATTTCATTAGAAGTTGGATTTTCTAGTGACCAACCTTTGTAATGCGTGTTTTCAATAATCTGTTCTGCCAAGGTTATTGCGGTTCCACTTGGTGCATCTAATTTTTTAATATGGTGAATTTCTTCAATTTCAGTAGTGTAGCCCTCAACTGTAGCCATCAGTTTGCTTAATCGTTTATTCACTTCAAAGAAGATATTGACACCCAAGCTAAAATTTGAAGCGTATAGAAATGTACCATTTTTAGATTGGCAGTAGTCCACAACCTCTTGATAATGCTCTAACCAACCTGTAGTGCCAGAAATAACAGGCACATTAGCATCTAAAGCCATTTTAATGTTATTTACTGCAGCACTAGGAATACTAAAATCTATGGCGACATCTGCATTATAAAAATTGAAATTTTCAGAAGGTTTAGAGACCTTTAAAACGATAGTATGGTTACGCTCTAGAGCAATAGCTTCAATACTTTTTCCCATTCTACCATAACCGAGTAAAGCTATATTCATTTAGAATTTAAAATTAAGTGTTAAGCCTAAATCTCCTGAGTTTTCCATTTGGTTGTATTGATAGTGTGGACTAAAACTCAAATTTTCATCTACATTAAACTGAAGTAAATGGGCATCTACATTGGCATCTATAATATTAAGTGCATACAAACCAATGGTAACTAAAAGCGAAACTTCTTTGTTTCTCCTAAATTGCTGCTGTGCTCTTATCAATCCATCGTTAGAAATAAGTGGATTGCCATTTGCATCTGAAAATTCATCATCTGTAAAACCTGCTAATCGTCTTTTGTAAGCATCACGATAGCGGTCGTACTGTTTGTCGTTTCTTAAATAAAAATAAACTCCTGTGCCTATAGCTCCCCAAACGATAGGGATTTTCCAATATTTTTTGTTATAAAACTGTCCTGCACCTGGTAAAACAGCAGAATAAAAGGCGGCTTTAGATGGCCTCAAAGGGTCTATTTCCTGTTTTTCTATAAATGCATCGTTAATAAGAACAGGCTCCTTTTCTATAGTGCTAACAATACTATCACTTTCGTTTTGGGAAAATGAAAATGATGAAGAAATTATGCATAGGATGCCAAAGAAAAGATGGTTATTTAGCACGCTGTACTAGTTTTTTAATTCTATTGAAATCTTCTTCGGAATGAAAAGGGATTGTAATCTTGCCACTACCGTTTTTTCCGAGCTTTACATCAATTTTGTGACCAAAGTAATCTGAAAAATCTTTTATGCCTTTCTTTATGTGTTTAGGAACTTCAGTAGATATTTTTTCTGGTTTAGAGGTTTCTTCTTGGTTGTTCAAATTCTTAACAAGTTGTTCGGTAGCTCTCACAGAAAGTTTATTACTGATAATTTTTTCATAAACTTCGAGCTGGTCTACAGGACTTTCTATATTTACCATAGCTCTACCATGACCCATTGAAATAAAGCCATCTCGCATTCCGGTTTGGATAATTGGATCTAGCTTTAGCAGACGTAAATAATTGGCAATAGTTGAGCGCTTTTTACCTACGCGCTCACTCATTTGCTCTTGTGTAAGGTTAATTTCATCAATTAAACGTTGATACGACAACGCAATTTCAATGGGATCTAAATCCTGTCTTTGGATATTTTCAACTAGAGCCATCTCTAGAGACTCTTGGTCGTTAGCGATTCTTATGTAAGCAGGTATGGTCTCTAAACCAATAAGCTTCGATGCTCTAAAACGACGTTCACCAGAAACTAACTGATAGTTGTTAAAGGCTAATTTTCTAACTGTAATTGGTTGAATAACACCTAACTCTCTAATTGATGATGCTAGTTCTCTAAGCGATTCTTCATTAAAATTGGTTCTTGGTTGAAATGGGTTAACCTCTATACTATCAATATCAAGCTCAACAATATTACCTACAACCTTGTCTGCGTTTTTGTCCTCTGCAGATTTTATATCATTGTCAGGGTCTTTTAGTAAAGCAGATAGCCCACGACCTAACGCCTGTTTTTTAGTTGCCTTCGCCATTATAATTCATTTTTCTTTATGAGCTCTTTTGCCAAATTTAAATAATTGGCAGCGCCTCTACTACTTACATCATAGTTAATAATACTTTCACCATAACTAGGTGCTTCGCCAAGTTTAACATTACGTTGTATAATGGTTTCAAACACCATGTCGCTAAAGTGTTTTTGTACTTCTTCTACTACCTGGTTAGATAAGCGTAAACGCGAATCGAACATGGTAAGCAGCATGCCTTCAATGTCTAACGCTTGGTTGTGTATTTTTTGTACACTTTTAATAGTATTTAACAGTTTTCCTAAACCTTCAAGCGCAAAATATTCGCATTGAATAGGAATAATCACAGAATCGGAAGCTGTAAGGGCATTCAAAGTTAATAAACCGAGAGAAGGAGCGCAGTCTATTAAAATATAATCGTATTCAGATTTTAAATCTAATATTGCTTTTTTAAGCATGTATTCGCGCTCATCTTTATCAACAAGTTCTATCTCTATAGCCACAAGATCTATATGTGCAGGAATAACATCGACGTTGGGTGCATTTGAAGCGATAACGGCTTCTTTAGCAGTCTTGGTGTGTTCTAAAACCTGATACGATCCCAGCTCTACAGTATCTACATCGATACCTAAACCTGAGCTTGCATTAGCCTGTGGATCTGCGTCTATAAGTAGGACTCTCTTCTCTAATGCACCCAAAGAAGCTGCTAAGTTTACTGAGGTGGTCGTTTTTCCAACACCACCTTTTTGATTAGCAATAGCAATGATTTTACCCATTAAATGATTTGGTTTATTAAGGGTTTAAAAATACAATTTATTATGGGTTTTGAAAATTGAAGTTGTTAACAGTTTAGCTTTTTATTAGACCGTAATATTTTTAAACGGTTTTACGTTATAAATTAAGTCAGTTTTAGCCGCGCTAAATTCTGATGTAGCTTAATTGTCAGTTTTTTAACAAAGTTTTAGAATCTTAATATTTAACTTTAGCTCAACCAATAAATTAATCAAAAACATGAAAACTAATTTTCGCACTACATTAGTGCTGGCTATTGCTTTACTCTTTTCTATTGTTGTAGAAGCACAGCCTAGGCAGACAGCCTCAGTAGAAGGTATTACTGAGTACAAATTGGATAATGGACTTAAAGTCTTATTGTTTCCAGATAATTCTTCACAAACTATTACAGTTAATATTACCTATAAAGTAGGGTCGAGACACGAAGGTTATGGGGAAAAAGGTATGGCTCATTTATTAGAGCATTTAGTATTTAAAGGCACACCTAATCATCCTGATATTCCAAAGGAATTAACTGCTCGTGGTGCAAGACCCAATGGTACCACCTGGTATGATCGTACCAATTATTTTGAAACATTTAATGCCACAGAAGACAATTTAGACTGGGCTTTAGATCTGGAGGCTGATCGTATGGTAAACTCTTACATCGCCAAAAAAGATTTAGACTCCGAGTTTTCGGTTGTTAGAAATGAGTTTGAATCTGGTGAAAACTCACCAACTAGTGTCTTAATGCAAAAAGTAATTAGTTCTGCTTTTTTATGGCACAATTACGGACAATCTACTATTGGCAATAAGTCTGATATTGAGCGTGTACCAATTGAAAACCTAAAAGCATTCTATAAAAAGTATTACCGACCAGATAATGCTGTGTTAATGGTAACAGGTAAATTTGATAAGGATAAAACGCTTGCTTTAATTGAAAAGAAGTTTGGCGGAATAAAAAATCCTGATATTCCTTTAAGAGACGTTCCAACTATAGAACCTCCGCAAGATGGTGAAAAGCGCGTAGAATTAAGTAGAGTGGGAGATTTGCAGTTGGTATCTGCACTGTATCACACACCAGCAGGTTCGCATGTAGATTATGCACCATTAGCGCTTGTAGAAAATATTCTAACCGATCAACCTTCTGGACGTTTGTACAAAGCGTTGGTAGAGAGTAATAAGGCATCTTCAATATGGAGTTTTTCGCCATTTACCAAGGAACCTGGTTTTATGTACTTTAATGTTGATGTGCCTTCTGATAAGTCTTTAGCTGAGGCTGAGTCTACATTATTAGAGATTTTTGATGGACTACGCGAAAATCCAATTACAGAGGAAGAATTAAAGCGTGCTAAAGCCAACTTAGGTAAGCAAATGGACCAAATGATGCGTAACTCTTCATTTTTAGGAACTTATACAAGTGAATTTATTGGTGCAGGAGACTGGAGGTTAATGTTTATTCATAGAGATCGTGTAGAGGCTGCAACGCTAGAGCAAGTCAACGAAGTGTTAAATAATTATTTTATAAAAACAAATAGAACAGTCGGCAATTTTGTGCCAACAAAACAACCAATGCGTATCGAAATTCCTCACACAGAAGGTCTGGAGGAATTGGTGTCTAGTTATAAAGGTAAGGAGGCCATGAGTGTCGGTGAGGCTTTTGATGTGTCTTACGCAAACATTCAAGACCGCTTAGAAACGGGTACCATTGGAAAAACTGGTATTGAATACGGCTTTATTAAAAAGGATAATAGAGGTGAAACTGTTAATGTCAATTTTACCTTTAGAAATGGTAGTGTTAATGATTTAATGAACAAAGGAAGCGTTGCAAATTATACAGCAAGAATGCTCAATAAAGGCACAAAAACAAAATCTAGACAAGATATTGAAGATAAGTTAAGTGAACTTAAATCTAGCGTGTATTTCAGTGGTAGCAATGGCAGAACTTATGCTTACGTCACTTCCACTAAAGAACATTTAATGGAAACTCTAGATTTAATGACTGAGATGTTAAAATCGCCATCATTTAGTCAAGAGGAATTAGATAAACTTAAGACTCAGGATATCGCTAACATTGAACGTAACAAAACCGAACCACAATATTTGGTGCAAAAGCGTTTGGGTGAAATTAATCAGACGTATCCTAAAGGACATCCGTTGTACAACATGTCTATGGAAGAAGAACTAGCAGCGATCAATGACGTGACGGTTGAAGCAATGCAAGCGTATTATGATGATTTCTACGGAATTTCGAACAACGCGACATTAGTAGCTATTGGTAATATTGATGAAGAAGCTCTAAAAGGATATTTTGAAACTGCGTACGCTGATTTTAAATCAGATTTGCCGTATTCTGAAATTAAAGATCCTTACAGAGCCAATAATCCAGCAAACGAACAAATAAAAACTCCAGACAAAAAGAATGCCTTCACGTTGGGGTTCTTAAACTTTGAATGTAGCCAGTATGATGACGATTATGCAGCTTTACAAGTAGCTGGCTCTGTGTTTGGTGGTGGTTTTTTAAACTCTCGTATAGCAACGAGATTACGTCAGCAAGATGGTGTAAGCTATGGTGCAGGAGGTGGAGTTAATGTAGATAGCGATAAAGATGATAAAAATTCTGGAATGTACATTTATGCGATTTATGCGCCAGAGAACGAAGCTAAAGTTCAAAAAGGATTTGAAGAAGAAATAGCGCGCTTTATTAAAGACGGAATTACGCAACAAGAGCTCGACGATGCGGTTGCAGGTTGGGTACAAGCGCAAAGTGTCTCTAGAGCAAAAGATAATGAATTAGCAAGTACAATTAATAACAACTTGTACTATGAAAGAGATATGATGTTTCAGAAAAACGTTGAGGAAAAGGTAAAAAGTCTAACCGTTGAAGATGTTAATAAGGCGATTAAAACCTATTTTAAAGACATGAAAGACTGGACTGTTGTAAATGGAGGTGATTTTAAAGAATATGAAATTAAGAAAGATGATAAAGTAGATGATTAATAAGTATCAATTATAAATATTAAAAGCCCTTTGCATAAAGGGCTTTTTTTATTATTAAAATTGAAAATTAATCAATCAAAATTTCCAAAATCTGAATCGCTGCATCACTAATTTTGGTACCTGGTCCGAAGACTGCAACTGCACCAGCATCGAATAAATATTGGTAATCTTGTTTTGGGATAACACCACCTACAATGACCATAATATCTTCTCGGCCATAATTTTTAAGTTCCGCAATAACTTGTGGTACAAGAGTTTTATGTCCAGCAGCCAATGAAGATACACCTAAAATGTGTACATCATTTTCTACAGCTTGCTTAGCAGCTTCTTTTGGTGTTTGAAATAAAGGGCCAATATCCACATCAAAACCCACATCGGCATAACCAGTAGCTACAACTTTGGCACCTCTGTCATGACCATCTTGTCCCATTTTTGCAATCATTATTCGTGGTCTACGACCATCTTGTTCTGCAAATTGATCTGCTAGTTCTCTGGCTTTTTTAAAGCTTTCGTCGTCTTTTATTTCTTTGCTATACACTCCGCTAAATGATTTTATTTGTGCTTTGTAACGTCCAAATTCAGCTTCAAGAGCGTCACTAATTTCACCTAAAGTGGCGCGCTTTCTTGCTGCATCTACTGCTAAAGCTAATAAATTTTCTTCACCAGATTTTGCAGCAGCTGTTAATTTTGCTAAAGCATCTGTAACTGCTTTGGTATCTCTGGTGCTTTTTATATGATTAAGGCGCTCTATCTGTTGGTTTCTAACCGTTTGGTTGTCTACTTCTAAAATATGAAGCGGATCTTCTTCTTTCAGTTGGTATTTATTCACACCAACAATAATATCTTGTCCAGAGTCGATACGTGCTTGCTTACGTGCAGCAGCTTCTTCAATACGTAATTTTGGAATTCCGGCTTCGATGGCTTTTGTCATTCCGCCTAATTCTTCAACTTCTTCAATAAGTTTCCAGGCTTTTTCTGCAATCTCGTTGGTTAAACTTTCAACATAAAAACTACCAGCCCAAGGGTCTACAGTTTTGGTAATATGTGTCTCTTCTTGAAGGTATATTTGTGTATTACGTGCAATACGTGCCGAAAAATCTGTTGGTAAAGCAATTGCTTCATCTAGTGCGTTGGTGTGCAAACTTTGTGTGCCTCCAAAAGCAGCAGCAGCAGCTTCTATACAAGTTCTCGCAACATTGTTAAAAGGATCTTGCTCAGTTAAACTCCAACCAGACGTTTGACTATGCGTTCTTAAAGCCAAAGACTTTGGGTTCTTAGGGTTGAATTGCTTTACAAGTTTTGCCCAAAGCATACGTGCAGCACGCATTTTGGCAATCTCCATAAAGTGATTCATGCCAATTGCCCAAAAAAAGGATAAACGCGGAGCAAACGTGTCGATATCCATACCTGCACCTAAGCCTTTTCTTATGTATTCTAAACCATCTGCTAAAGTATACGCTAACTCAATATCGCAGGTTGCTCCAGCTTCTTGCATGTGGTAACCAGAAATACTGATGCTGTTAAAACGCGGCATATTCTGACTAGTGTATTCAAAAATATCTGAAATGATTTTCATCGATGGAGTAGGTGGATAAATGTATGTGTTACGCACCATAAACTCTTTTAGAATATCATTTTGAATGGTTCCTGCCAGTTGTTCTGGTTTTACACCTTGCTCTTCTGCAGCAACGATATAGAATGCCATAATTGGCAGCACAGCACCATTCATGGTCATAGAAACCGACATTTTATCTAACGGAATTTGATCGAAGAGAATTTTCATGTCTTCAACCGAATCTATGGCAACACCAGCTTTACCAACGTCACCAACAACTCGCTCGTGGTCTGAGTCGTAACCTCTATGCGTAGCTAAATCAAACGCTACTGAAAGTCCTTTTTGTCCTGCAGCCAAATTTCTTCTGTAGAAGGCGTTACTTTCTTCTGCGGTAGAAAAACCTGCATACTGTCTGATGGTCCAAGGTCTACGTACATACATGGTAGAGTATGGGCCACGAAGGTTAGGAGCAATACCTGCTACGAAATCTAAATGCTCCAAATCTTTTAGATCTTCTTTTGAATAGTTAGATTTAACTTTAATGTCTTCAGCTGTTGTGAAATGGCCTTTGGCTTTTGGCTCTTGGCTCTCGGTTTTTAGCTTTATATGTTGAAGGTTTTTGCGAGTCATCTTAAGTTGATTTTATTTGAGTATCGTTTGAAATCTTAATCTTTCAATTCTTACTCAGCTTTTAATCGTTTTAATTCTAAGGTTTCAGACAATCTTTTTTCAATTATTGGTTCGATGAGAGTTTTTCGTTTTTCAATCTTTAAAAAAGGACTTACTTCTAAATCATTTTTCATTTTATCAGCAGGATTTGGATGCTTATTTGTTCCTAAAAGGATTAGTTTTTCTGCATCAAAATCGGCTTGCTCTTTGTCAGCACTTTCTTTTATTTTTCGTTGGATTGTGCCTTCTTTTAATTGACTTAAGAATCCTCCGTTAGCTTCAATATCTTTAAAAAGAGCTAAAGCTTTTTCTGCTAATTGTTCGGTTAAACTTTCAATGTAGTAAGCGCCATCAGCAGGATTATTAACCTTATCGAAATAACTTTCATTTTTAAGTACTAAAAGTTGGTTACGCCCTATGCGATCACCGAATTCATTTGGATGGTGATACAAACTATCGTATGGTAAATTGGCAACAACATTAGCGCCACCTAATACAGCACTCATACACTCTGTAGTGGTGCGAAGCATGTTTACATTGTAATCGTAAATGGTTTTGTTGCGTTTGCTTGGTGTTGTAATAATTTTGCAGTTGGTGTTAAAACCATATTCTGTAGCAAGTGTAGCCCATAATTGTCTAAGTGCTCTTAGTTTGGCAATCTCAAAGAAGTAATTTGAGCCAACGGCTGTGTTAAAGGTTACTTCTATTGATGCTTTTATTTCATCTGATAGATTATTTAAATGATTGAGATATTCATTGGCGTGTGCTAAACTATAAGCCAATTGCTGTACAATGTTAGCACCAGCATTTTGGTAAAGACTTGCATCTATTGAAAATTGATAAGATGATTTTACAATAGCATCAAATTTTTTGTGATCGTCTTTTAAGTTTTTATACCAATTACCTGTTTTCGCCAAATGACCGATTATGTCCGTATCAAAATGTAATCTTAAGCCAGTAGATGATACAGCGGCATTTTGTTCTATAAATTTTGAAGAAAGACACGGCATTTTAAAACGTATGCTTGTTTCTTCCAAATCTATTTGATTAAGAAGTTCTTCAAGATTAAGCGCTTCATTTTTAATAACAAATGTTATATGTTCAGCGCCTCTGGAAATAGCATCTGTAGCTTTTATATTAGCTTCTTTAGCATCTTCTACCTCAATAACTTGTGAGATTTTCCATTGCGTGGCTTTACTCGCTGAGGTTTCTGGTAAATTTTCAAATTCATCAGAATGGTAAAACGGTTTAACGTCTATGCCTTCATTGGTATGCCAAATTAAGGTGTCGTTATAATCTGCGCCTTTAAGGTCTACTTGTATTTTTTGTTTCCAGGCTTTTGAGGAAACAGCTTCAAAATCTTTAAATAAGGATTTACTCATCGTTATCTTGTTTAGCTATACTGTCTTGGTACTCTATAATGAAAATGTCTTCATTATCTTTTTTCATATAGTAATTTTCGCGTGCAGCGCGTTCAATTCCTTCTTCGGTACTTAGTTCTTTAATAGCTTTATTGTCTTTTGCAATTTCGTTTTTATAGTGCTCTTTTTGATACTCTAGTTCTTCAATTTCGGAATTTAACTCATGGTGAAAAAACCATGAGTGCGCATCTATAAACAACATCCAAACAATAAATACCATTAATACGAGTATGTAAATGTTTTTAAATGGTTTTAGATATTTACTATTTAGAAATTTCATTATAGTCTTTCGTTTATAATCGTTTTAACGATATCTACAGCAACTGTGTTGTATTTGTTGTTTGGTATTATAATATCTGCATACTCTTTCATGGGTTCAATAAACTGCTGATGCATTGGTTTTAAAGTGTTCTGATATCGATTTAACACTTCATCAATATCGCGTCCACGCTCTGTTATATCTCTTTTTAAACGACGTATTAATCGTTCGTCAGAGTCTGCATGTACAAATATTTTAATGTCAAACAATTCTCTTATTTCAGGATGAGACAGAATTAGGATTCCTTCAACAATCATTACCTTTCTTGGCTGTGTCACAATAATATCTCCTGTTCGATTGTGCTTAACGAATGAGTATACAGGTTGGTTTACGGATTTACCTTGTTTAAGCTCTTTAAGGTGTTTTTCTAGTAGTTCAAAATCAATGGAACGCGGATGATCAAAATTGATTTTTACACGTTCTTCGAAACTTAAATGCGATGTGTCTTTATAATAAGAATCTTGCGAAATGACGCCTACTTCACCTTCTGGGAGTTCTTTTAGAATTGTATTAACAACCGTGGTTTTTCCACATCCTGTTCCTCCACCAATTCCGATTATAAGCATTGTAGATTTTAGATTTAGTTAGTTATGCAAAGTTAGCTAAATAAGGCTACTATTTAATGACTTTTGTCACATCTTCTGCGGTAATGATTTTACCATAATTATTTCCCCAGCTATTGTTTATGTAATTCATAACGTCCGCAACTTCTTCATTGCTTAAGCCTAAAGGTGCCATTACGCTGTTGTAGGTAATACCATTTACAACAATTTTACCAGACATACCTTTTTTTATCCCTTTTATACTTGCTTCTTGGTTTTCTTTTAGATAGTCTGATTGTGCCAATGGCGGAAAAGCTTTAGGTGCACCTTCACCGTTACTCATATGGCAAGTTATGCACAAATCGTTATAAACTAATTTGCCGCGCTCATAACTGTCTTTTATTTGTGGGTCTAAGGTTATGTTTTCTTTGTTTATTGAATAATCTGCATGATTTTTTTTCTTGTTATCAGAATTACAAGAAGTAACCAACAGTGCTAAAATCAACCTTGGTAAATATTTTATCATTTTCTCAATAACTTTACAATTCCTAAATTTTCTACTCCAACATAAATATAACCGTCTGGTCCTTGTTCTACAGATCTAACTCTCCCTATACCATCTAATAAACGTTCTTCTTTAATGACTTTACCATCTTTTAAAGTACACATGTCTAAATACTGAAATTTTAATGAACCTACCAGTAAATTCTCGTTCCAATCACCATATTTGTCGCTATTAATAAAAGCCATGCCGCTTGGTGCTATTGAAGGATCCCAATAGTGAAGTGGTTGTTCCATGCCTTCTTTCTCGGTAATGTCTGTAAATTTTGTGCCACTGTAATTGACGCCATAACTAATTACTGCCCAACCGTAGTTTTTCCCGGCTTTTACAATATTTATTTCGTCACCGCCTTTTGGGCCGTGCTCGTGTGTCCATATTTCGCCTGTTTTGGGATGTATGGTCATACCTTGTGGGTTTCTGTGTCCAAATGAATAGATGGCTTTTTTAGCATTAGAATCCTCGTAAAATGGATTGCTATTTGGGATACTACCGTCAGCATTAATACGATAAATTTTACCACAGTCTCTAGTTATGTCTTGTGGATTTTCGTCTCGGTTTCCTCTGTCACCAATAGAGAAATATAGATAACCATCCTTATCAAACTGAAGTCTTGAGCCAAAATGCTGCCCTCTTCTAGAATTAGGTTCAGCCTTGTATAGTACTTTCCAATCGGTAAGTGTTTGATTGTTGAATCTTGCAGATGCTATTGTTGTATTGCCACCATCACCTTCACCATTAGAAGAAGCATAAGAAAAATAAACTAGGCTATTATTATTATTATAATCAGGGTGAAGCGTCACATCCATTAAACCTCCTTGTCCTCGTACATAAATTTCAGGTAACCCAGAAATTTCAGTTTTCTTTCCGTCTTTAAAATGAATTAATTGTCCAGCCTTTTCAGTAATAAGCATAGATCCATCAGGTAAAAACGTAAAACCCCAAGGGATGTTTAAATCAGAAACAACAACTTCGTGAGTGTTCTTGGTATTGGTTGGGTTTTTATCTTGTGCGCAGGTGAGTATGCTTATTAGAATTAAACCTATTATTGGAAATCTTAATTTCATAATTCAAAAGATATGTAATATCAATTTTTAAAGTTAGAAAAATGTTGTT
The DNA here is from genome assembly GCF_001971725.1 of Winogradskyella sp. J14-2. Lineage (NCBI taxonomy): Bacteria > Pseudomonadati > Bacteroidota > Flavobacteriia > Flavobacteriales > Flavobacteriaceae > Winogradskyella > Winogradskyella sp. J14-2. Next base: position 3,003,034 of record NZ_CP019388.1, read on the forward strand.
GGATAATAAAGAATAAAGGCTATATTTGCAGTCCTAAAATTGATAGCCAATACTCGGGGTGTAGCGTAGCCCGGTTATCGCGCCGCGTTTGGGACGCGGAGGTCGCAGGTTCGAATCCTGCCACCCCGACTTTTATAGAAAAAGCTCAGCAACTGCTGAGCTTTTTCTTGTATTAAAAGGTTATCAATTATAAAATAGTTCCTGAAATAATAACTATACCAATTAAAACAATGAGCACAATACCAATTAATCTTGCACTAATAATTGTTTTTTTATCTTTTTGGAAAAGATAGTCTTTTCTTTCTTCATCCTCTTCTTTTATAAACTTCATTTCTAATATTTTATGGGTTCATTAAAAGATATAGGTTTTAAGGAATTTTCGCAAGTTAAAAAAGGTTAAACCTTTATGCTTTTAAGCTTTAAATGGTTCGTTTTTAATAAGATTTTGTTAAAGAATATACAAAAAGGCAGATTTAACACTTGTGTAAGTTTATTCGACTCTTACGTAATTTTCTGAATAAATTCTATTGCCGTACTCATCTAGCTCAATCTGCTGAAATTTATTTAGCGAAAGCTCAAGCTCAAAGATAAATTCTTTTTTTTCATCAATAACTTCATCCATAACCTTAGATCCAAAATCTAGCACCTCCGTTAACCTGTCACCATCATATTTATAAGTACCAAATCCAAACCATTCAGATGAGTCAGCCGCTCTATGCTTGCACCACATCACCTTAGTGTCGGTGTACATTTTTATTTGTCTAAACTCTGGATCCATCTCAAAAGAGTCTACAACAACATTATCTTTATAATTATAAAAACCTGTGAGCTCCCATGTGCCTTTTAGGTCTGTAGGTTGATCATTTTCTGTATTGGCATTTTTAATTGTTTTCTCGGTACTATTTGTTTCGTTTTTGCACGATAGTACAAGCAACAACAGCATGCTTAGAAATAGAATTTTTGTTTTCATGACAGGTTGATTTAGCTATTAGATTCTTAAAAATTAGTAAATTAATCTGAGAAATTAAAGCAATTTGAAAACTTTATGACGCTATAGTTAGTGTTAATAACTTATGGCAAAGATTTTATACAAAAATCCTACTTTTGCTTTGTGATAAAATACAACATATGTCTGATACAATCGAAAAACTAAAATGCTTAATAATAGGGTCTGGACCTGCTGGTTATACGGCAGCAATTTATGCGTCCAGAGCAAATATGGAACCAGTTTTATACCAAGGTGAACAGCCTGGCGGTCAGTTAACAACTACAAATGATGTTGAAAATTTTCCTGGATATCCTGATGGAATCACAGGACCAGAAATGATGATACAATTACAAAAACAAGCTGAACGTTTTGGTACAGATGTGCGTCATGGATGGGTGACTAAAGTAGATTTTTCTGGTGATATTCATAAAGTATGGATTAATGATGAAAAGGAAATTCATGCAAAGACTGTGATAATATCAACTGGTGCTTCAGCAAAATATTTAGGGTTGCCTTCTGAGCAAAAATATTTACAGTTAGGAGGTGGAGTATCGGCTTGTGCAGTTTGTGATGGTTTCTTTTATAGAAATCAAGAAGTTGTAATCGTTGGTGCCGGAGATTCTGCTTGTGAAGAAGCCCATTATTTATCTAAACTTTGTAAAAAAGTAACCATGCTAGTGCGTCGTGATGAGTTTAGAGCTTCTAAGATTATGGCAGAGCGTGTAAAGAAAACTGAAAATATTGAAATTTTATACAACACCGAAACTGACGAAGTATTAGGAGATGGACAAGTTGTTACAGGAGTAAGGGTTTTTAACAACCAAACTAACGAAAAGCACGATATACCAGCAACAGGGTTTTTCGTAGCTATTGGACATAAACCTAATACAGATATTTTTAAAGGTCAGATAGACCTAGATGATACAGGTTATATTATCAATGCACAACCAGGAACAAGCAAAACTAATGTTGAAGGAGTGTTTGTAAGTGGTGATGCAGCAGACCATGTTTACAGGCAAGCTATAACAGCTGCTGGTACAGGTTGTATGGCGGCTTTGGATGCTGAACGTTATCTAGCAGCTAAAGAAGCTGATTTTGAAGTTGCAACATCCACTTATAATTAGGATATAGATTACTTTAAACTTATACAATGTTTAAATCCCGAATCGCACGATTCGGGATTTTTTTATGGAATTCTTAGAATATTCCATTGAAAAAAACAATACTTCAACAATAAACAGCAAATGTGATAAATATCATAAAATTTAAAACTTGAAATCTCAACCTTTGTATCGAATTAATTTTTAACACGATGCAATTACTTAAACACTTTCCCAAAAAATCACTGCTCTATACAATGGTATTTGTTATCTCTGCAGTAACGTACTCTCAAGATTATAAATTAGACAATGATACTTCCTTTATGAAAATAGAAGGAACTTCTTCTTTGCACGATTGGCATATAAATGTAGAAAAACAAGCAGGAAACATAGTTCTTCATCAGTCCGAAACAATTAGCGTGAAAGCGCTGAATCTCACCGTAGAAAGTGAAAGTTTAAAAAGTGGAAAATCCAGGATGGATAAGAATACTTACAAAGCCTTAGAAACCGATGATTATAAGAATATAACCTTTAAACTAAAAAAGGCAACAGAAATAAAAAGTCTTGGTGATTATACCTACGAAGTTAAGGGTAAAGGACAATTGACTATTGTTGGTAATACCAAAGATATTACGATGACATTAAAGATAGAGATAAAAGATGATATGGTATTGTTGTCTGGAAAAAATGAAATAAAAATGACTGATTTTGGTATTGAGCCACCAACCGCGCTTTTAGGGACAATAAAAACAGGTGATGCCATTACCATTACTTATGAAGCGACATTTAAAAGAAACTAAATCTTAACCCAATAACTAAAACAAAAGATATGAAAACTACACTCAAAACCTCGGTATTTATTATGGCCATCTTAGGTTTTATAAACTTAAATGCTCAAAATAGAAATCTAGACAACTACAGGCAACCAGACCAACGTGGCATAAATGTTTTTGAAGCACCAAAAGACAGTGTTTCAACTTTTGAAAGTGTAAAAGTAAGAGTAGGTGGACAATCTACATTGCAATTTCAAGCCATAGACCATGAAAATGGTGTAGCACAGGCCGATCTAACAACAACGAATACATTACAAGAAATAGGTTATAACTTTAACTTAGCTACAGCCAACTTAGACTTAGATGTAGCCTTAGCTAAAGGTTTAAGAATGCACTTAAGAACCTATCTATCTTCTCGTCACCACCCAGAACCTTATGTAAAAGGTGGTTATTTTCAAATAGACAACCTAGATTTCATTAGTGAAGGTTTATTGAGTAACCTTATGAAATATACTACCGTTAAAATAGGGCATATGGAAAATAACTATGGTGATGCACATTTTAGAAGAAGTGATAATGCGCAGGCTATTTACAACCCATTTGTTGGTAACTTGATTATGGATGCTTTTACAACGGAAGTTGGAGCTGAAGTTTATTATCAAAGAAATGGATTTATCGGTATGATTGGATTCTCTAATGGTAAGTTAAACCAAAATGTTCTACAAGGTGCTAATGGTAAAACTGGTGGAGCAGCATTTCTTGCAAAATTAGGGTATGACAAACAATTAACCGAAGATTTCAGATTCAGATTAACAGGGTCTTTATACACTACAGGGTATGTTGCAAACAACTATCTTTATACAGCAGATAGAGCAGGTTCTAGATATTATTCTGTTTTATCACCAGAACAATATTTTGATTTTAGAACACAGTCTCTACAAAATACTACAGCTACTAATTCATTTAGAACAGGACGTTTTGATCCTGGTTTTAGAAATAGAATTACTGCTGTTATGTTCAACCCATTCGTAAAGTATGGTGGCTTAGAATTCTTTGGTACTCTAGAACTTGTTAATGGTAGAGCTGCTTCAGAATCTGATAACCGTAGTACAACACAGTTAGCTGGTGAAGTCATCTATCGTTTTGGATCATCCGAAGACTTCTATATTGGTGGTCGTTATAATACAGTAAGTTCAGAACAATCATTTGGTGATGTAGATGTAGATAGATTTCAATTGTCAGCGGGTTATTTCTTAACTAAAAATGTTCTAGCAAAACTTGAATATGTTAATCAAAGTTATGATGGCTATCCATCAGATAACGTTCTCTTTGAAGGTAAATTTAATGGCTTAATGTTTGAGGCTGTAATTAGCTTCTAGAAATATAAGGTAATATATTAAGGCCTTCTTTTAGGAAGGCCTTTCTTCTGTAGTTATGAAAATTTCACATTTACTCTTAGGGTCTTTCGTCTTCACGTCCTTTCTTTTTTCGTGGATACATGACATAAGCTCATTTCCAAAAACATCTACCGTATCTTTTTGTGAAGGAAGTTCGCTCAAGATTAAAGGAACCTCTAACGTTAATAAGTTTGAGTGTGCTTTAGATGTAAGTGCTTTATCAAAACCTGTTTTAGTTACTTATAAGGAGTCTAAAGATTACTTAAATTTTAGAGATGCTCAATTGGTGATACCTGCCAAACATTTTGATTGTGGAGGGAAAATGATAAATAAAGATTTTAAGAAACTGCTTAAGGTCGATGATTTTCCGGAAATACGACTAGCATTAAAAAAAGTAATGAAACCAAAAAATTATGAGGATTGTATAATGGCAACGATAGAAGTTGCTATTTGCGATATTAATAATGCGTATAAAGTACCTATCTCTGCTTCAAAATCTAATAATGGTATTGATACTGATGGACTTTTAACACTAAATATTGATGATTACAACCTTGAGCCACCAAAAAAAATGTTGGGTGTTATTAAAGTATCTCCAGTTATTGAAATAGAGTTCTCGTTAAATTTTAAGATAGAATAAACAAAATTATCGCTGCTTTTTTTGAAGTTTCGCTGTATCTTCAAACTTAGTAATCGTAATATTAGGATTGCCATAAAGATATACTTCTGTATCACCAGATGCTGCAATAGTAATATTATCTATTGTGCTTATTGTTAAATCGCTATTACCTTCTAATGTGGTATCTACGGTTTTGACATCAAACTTTGGGCTGTTAAAATTAGTAGAATTGTCTAGTCTAATTACAGAACTATTCGCAGCACCTTCGATAACAGCATCAGATCGTTGATACAAATCAAAATCCGCTATTTTACTATTAATTAGGGCGTCTAGTTTGCTGTTGTCACTTAACTCAATTTTTGTTGAGTCTGCTGTAAGGTTTAAACGTGTTTTAGATTTTCCTGAACTTTTGTAGGTAAAGTTATTGGCATTTATGTTGAGATAAGCCCTCGAATCGTCACTCGTTATTAAGCTTACATCGCCAAGCTCCATTGAGGTTAGTGATCGTATTTCTCCATCACCTCTAATTTCAATATTTTGAAGCGCATCACCATAATTTACAGTAATATTTAGTCGCTTTTTGGAGGTAATTCGCATTGTTTGGGTAAAAGATAAAACACCATCTACAACTTCAAACTGAATAACATCATGTAGGTTGTCATCTGTTTCTATATTTACCGATGGTTTACTATTGTATACAATTTCTATAGAAAAATCGCTATTAACCACGATTGTATTAAAGTCGTCAACATAGGTTTGTTTGATGGTTACATTTCTATCACCTTTAATTTTTTCTTGTGCATTACTAATAGGGCTCGACGCTATTATTAAAGCCAGAATAAGTAAAACTTTTTTCATCTATAATCTTTGTTTAGCTATGTATATGACACCATTCATTAATTATGTCACTTTTACGCTGTTTAACAAAGATATGCAAAAACCGCCCCAAACTCTATAAAGAATTTTAAACGGTTTGTAATTGTCTGTTTTATAGGTTGTTGTTGTGTTAAGGGAGATGTGGTATTTTTACTTTTGGTGCAACCACATTTAATTTGGTTTTTAATATAATAATATGATGTTTAAAATGCTTATTACTACTATTTTTACTAATGTAATCATGATATTTAGATGTTTTTGATTGATGTTTTTTAAAAGTTAACACTACTATTTTTCTACAGATGTATGGTTATAACTTATAACACGTTTTAATTTCCACGCTTCATTTTCTAGAATCCATAAATGTGAAAACAAGGCATAATTGTCAGTATTTTCAAAAGACATGTTCTCGTCTGTAGAGAAAAAGTGTTTTCCGTTTTGTAGAGCGCCATAGAGTTTACCGTTGTTATACATAGGAAAAACTTCTAAGCTTTCTTCTACAAGAAATCGGTATACTTTTTCAGGATTATCGTCTCTGCAAATTCCGTTTTTCATGGTTGATATAAACGCTTCTTTAGAATGTGTTACACCACCTTTATCGTGATAAAACTCTAAATCGTCATACATTAATTCTGCGCTTTTTTCGAGGTCACATTTGTTGAAACCTATTTTAAAAAGAATACTGTCTTTAGCCTTTAATGTTTTAAAAAGTTCAGAATTTGAGTTCACTTGCGCTAATGCAATACCAGACATTAATAGTCCAATACTGCATAGCAAAAGTGATTTGATTGATTGGTTTAGTTTTGATTGGTTCATTTTTTGATTGATGATTACAGCGCAAAAGTCTGTTTTATTTTAATTGATTTAAACTTATTATTACCAAACTGTCGTTTTCTTGGTATCAATTGTCATTGACCTCTAGATCAACACCGTCTTCGTCTATTTTTAGGCTAACTTCAGGCTTATCTTGCTTAGACGATAATTCTTCTTCTGAGGTTACATTGTCTTCAATGTCCTCATCTTTAATACAGTCTAAACATTCTGCATTATCTTTTGTGATTTTGTAGTACTTGCCAAATTCAATATTTCTTAGAATATTATTGCCATATTTAGAGTAGTTATATCGCCAAGACCTAGAAAAGTACTTATCAGTGTAAAGAATTGTGCCATCTGGTAAATAAAGAATAACCCTAACTTCTTGTTCGCTGAACTTATTCTCAATATCGGTTTTTAAGTAGTTATCTAAAACAAGAGTATTTCCATTTAACCTGTAGCCATAATTAATATTTTCTGCACGTTTTTTGGCTCTATTGTAGTCACTTCCTGTGGCTTCTTTTTCAATAATTATAGATGCCACCGAATCTGTGGTTGATTTTACAATATATCTCACATTAGATGAAACCAAGCTGCGACCTTCATCGTCTTCAACGATATTAAAATCATTGTTATGATGATAACGATAACTGCTATTTTGGTCAAATTCTGAATTGTTTAACCTAATAGTGTCGCCAAACTTAATATTCAGTTCTTCTTTTGCTGTAACCTTGGCCTCAAAGGCGTGTTCAGTGGCTTGTTTAATACCAGAAATAATGATACCTACAATTGCTATTAACCACACACCAAGTAAGGTAAACTTAGCAACATTTCCAATTGATTTTAAGTTGTTTACCAGAATCTTTAAGCCTAAATAGAAGATAAAGAAAAACGGTATTCCAACAGCAAAAAACAATAACATTGACATTAACCATAATGGGATATTTGCAGCATTGGCAACATATAGTAGGTCTACGCCTGGTAAATTAATAGCATCTGTAAGACCAACTGTAAATAATAGTACTATAGATGTTATTAGGGCACTAATACCTGTTATGATTAAAATAATACCTATAAACTTTGCTATAATCTTCAGAAAGAACATTATAATACTTCCTATAGAATCAAAAAAGGTTTGGGAACTCGATTTTAACCGATTGCCTTGCTTCTGAAAATCTACACTTTTTACAGTTTCAGAAATATTGTCGGTAAGATCATCAAGTCCTTCCTTAAATTTTTCACCTTTTTTTTTAAAATCAACGTTTTTTACGGTTTCTGAGACCGAATCAATGCTGTCTTTAATTTTTTTTTCAATGTTACTGATATTCACAGGGTCGCCAGTCATCATTAGTTTTTCTGCTGTGGTTCTGGCCTCTGGTACTAATGCCCAAAAGATAAGATAGATGAAAATGAATGTACCACCTGAGCCTATGGCCAATAATAACCATATGAGTCGCATCCAAATAGATTCTATCCCAAAATAGTGTCCTAAACCTGCAGCAACACCACCAATGTATGAGTTATCTGTATCTCTAAATAGTTTTTTGATAGGGCCTGAGCTGTAAGATTTTTTTTGTTGAGGTTCGTCTTCAAAGATTTCATCATCAACCAAGTAATCTTCTGGTTGTCCCATTATAGTTATAACTTCATCTACAAGCTTAATACCTACAACTTGTTTTTCGTTTTGTATGCGCTCAGAGAAAAGCTCAGCAATACGCGCTTCAATATCTGCTATAATTTCTGAACGACCTTGAGAGTCTGTAAATGAACGTTTTATAGCCTCAAGATAGCGCGATAACTTAAGATATGCATCTTCGTCTATATGGAAGAATATACCTGCTAAATTTATATTGACTGTTTTATTCATTTTTTTGTTGTTTTTGTACTGGTTACTAGGTTTACTGCATTTTGTAATTCACTCCAAGTCGTGTTTAATTCGTTTAGAAACAACTTGCCTGTTTCTGTAAGACCATAATATTTTCTTGGTGGTCCAGATGTGGATTCTTCCCAACGGTAGTTGAGCAATCCAGCATTTTTTAATCTTGTTAATAGTGGATATATGGTTCCTTCTACAACAAGCATTTTTGCGTCTTTTAGTGTTGCCAGAATCTCTGCAACATAGGCATCTTCATCTTTTAAGATGGATAAGATGCAATACTCCAGAACACCCTTACGCATTTGTGCTTTTGTATTTTCGATCTTCATAGTAATAAGGTCTTAAATGTGATTAAACTGTTCATTTTTTGATTGATTATTGATGACCCTTCGACACTTCGACTACGCTCAATGCAGGCAAGCTCAGGGCAAATGATTTTATTTTAAAAAATTGATTGTTAACGGATATTTATAAACTTCTCCATCTCTGGCAGATAGGCTTGCTTTAACAATAAGTGCTAATTCTATTATAAATCCAATAACAGCCAAAGCTCCAAGTCCTCCACCTATATAGAGTAGTGGAGAAGGTTCTCCAACATTAATATGAAAATCATGAAAACCATGAAAATCTATAACATCCAACCCTCTAAAAAGTTTAAAGATGAAAAACGGAACACTGATAGTACCTATAATTATAGCGTAGAGTAATACACTAATCTGAAAATTAATGGCTTGCTTTCCATGCTGATCTACAAACTCAGATTTATCTTTATTAGCAGCCCATAATACTATTGGACCGATAAAATTACCAAACGGAATTATAAATCTAGAAAAGGTTGAAAGATGTATAAATGTTGCTAAATTTTTATGATGATTGTCTACCATTTTTAAAAATATATAATAGTTTCTTATACAAATATATGTCTAAAAGAAGGTATTATGTTACGCATAGTACTTAAAATTAACACTTTTTTAACATTAGTTGTGTTGAATTATTTGAGTTATTTTAGTGCGAAATCAAAATTATTTTAAATGAACATATCGCCTTCTAAGCTTAATACGTTCTTAATGTTTAAGCTACCTGCAGCGTATTTTACTGGTGTAAGAACAACCTCTTTAGATGATACAACTTGTGTCGTTACTGTAAAGCATCGTTGGATAAATCAAAATCCTTTTAACTCTATGTTTTGGGCAGTACAAGGTATGGCAGCAGAGTTAACAACTGGTGCTTTGGTAATGAAAAAAATTAAAGAAAGTGGTAAAAAAATATCCATGTTAGTGGCCAATAATAACGCGACGTTTACAAAAAAAGCAACAGGAAGAATAATTTTTACATGCAAGGAAGGTCATAAAATAGACGAAGCGATGCGTAAAGCTATTGAAACCGGAGAAGGACAAACAGTTTGGCTATGTGCCAATGGAGTCAATAAGGATGGAGTAGAGGTGTCTTCTTTTAATTTTGAATGGACGCTTAAAGTAAAATCTTAGATTTTACTTTAAAGTAGACAGTAAATAGTATAAAGTGTTTAGTAATTTTATTTTGACATAATAATTGTAACAAATCTTTTTACAAATCAACTTATAGATACATCAACCTTAAAACGAAAATATAATATGGAACAATTACCAGATTTTACAGATAGAAATGCACACGAAATAGATTATCGCATCTATGGCGAAGAAATGCAATATGTAGAAATAGAACTCGATCCACAGGAAGCGGTTATTGCAGAGTCAGGAAGTTTTATGATGATGGACGATGGTATTAAAATGGATACCATTTTTGGTGACGGCTCACAAAAAGATAAAGGATTTTTGGGTAAAATACTAGGTGCAGGAAAACGCATCCTTACAGGCGAAAGCTTGTTTATGACTGCTTTTTATAACAACCTTACAGGAAAGCGCAATGTGTCATTTGCATCACCATATCCAGGAAAAATTATACCTATAGACTTAACACAATATCGAGGGAAGTTTATTTGCCAAAAAGATGCTTTTCTATGTGCCGCTAAAGGTGTAAGTGTTGGTATTGAGTTTTCTAAAAAGCTTGGTAGAGGTTTATTTGGAGGTGAAGGTTTTATAATGCAAAAGCTTGAAGGAGATGGTTTGGCATTTGTGCATGCTGGTGGTACTATGGCAGAAAAGACTTTACAACCAGGTGAAACTTTACGCGTAGATACAGGCTGCATTGTTGGCTTTACACAAGATGTCGATTACGATATTGAGTTTGTAGGTGGTATAAAGAATTCAATTTTTGGAGGTGAAGGTTTATTCTTTGCTAAATTAACAGGACCAGGAAAAGTATACATACAATCATTACCCTTTAGTAGATTAGCAGATAGAGTTATAGCATCAGCACCAAAAGCAGGTGGTAAAAGCAGAGGCGAAGGAAGCATCCTTGGTGGATTAGGTGATTTATTGGATGGTGATAATAGGTTTTAAAAACTTTAATTCTCATAAAATCAAAACTTTACAGCGTAAGAATTCCCTTTTAACAAATTAAACGTTCAACGAGTAATTTCAACTTTTAACATAATAAGCTGTTAAACTTTGGGAATATTGTTTCGGCAAATATGATTTTTTTCTATCTTAGAAATTGAATTGAAACAATAGCCTATAGAGAAAATTACTCTTTTTGTTGAACCTAAAACTTAAAATTACCCATGGCGAGAGCAATGTTTGAGTACACAAAAACTGTACTTAAAAAGGTTAGTTTTGATGCGACATTATTCTGTAAGGAAGTGGAAAAAGCAGTAAGACGTTTACTGCCTCACGAACTAGAAGAATTGCGAATATTTATTCAGTCCCTAATCAATCAAAACCCAGAATTAAATCAATGTTTAATTTATTTAAAAGCATAAAAAAAAGCGACTTACGAGTCGCTTTTTTTATTTAGACAAAGGACTTACAATTTCTACATCACTAAAGGCAATCGCTCCACGTATAATTCCTGAGATCACACTATGCATGGCATCAATGATCTGCATTTTTAGCTCGCTTTTGTGATAAATAATACTAACTTCTCTTGCTGGTGAGGGTTTTGCAAAATGTCTTAGATTGGGACTTAATTTTTCTTTTAAATCTAAGGTATGCAAATAAGGCAATAGCGTCATTCCCATACCTTCGTTAGATAATTTTATGAGCGTTTCTATACTACCGCTTTCTAACTGAAAGTTATCATCTATTTGATCTTTAAATGTTTTACATAAATTTATAACTCCTTCTCTAAAGCAGTGGCCATCTTCTAGTAATAGCATGTCTTCAATATCTAAATCCGATACTTCTACAGTTTTTTTATCGCTTAATCTGTGATTGTCTGGTATGTAAGCTACAAAAGGCTCGTAATATAAAACACGCTCTTTTATATTGTCGCTTTCTAAAGGTGTTGCAGCAATAGCAGCATCTAAGTGGCCATCGTTAATACGCGTAAGGATTTCTTCAGTGGTAAGTTCTTCTATTTTTAATTTTACCTTAGGATATTTCTTAATGAAATTTTTAAGAAACATTGGTAAAAGTGTAGGCATTATGGTTGGTATAATACCAAGTCTAAATTCGCCACCAATAAAGCCTTTTTGCTGATCTACAATATCTTGAATACGCTCTGCTTCATTAACAATATTTCTGGCCTGAAACACTATTTTTCTACCAACTTCGGTTAGTTCGATAGGTTTTTTACCTCTATCAAAAATAACGACGTCTAATTCGTCTTCAAGTTTCTGAATCTGAGTACTCAGCGTAGGCTGTGTTACAAAGCATTTCTCAGCCGCTTTTGTAAAATTTTTGTGCTCAGCAATAGCTAAAGCATATTTAAGTTGGGTAATTGTCATAACTATTTAATTGAGCTATAAAAATATAAAAACTATTTATAAAAGCTATATTGTTTTGCGCTCAATTTAATTTTGGTGCACGACCTTTTATAAACACACAATGTGCTGTAATTTAATAAATTACGACTGTGTAGGACAGCGAAAAATTTGCTTTGAAATTAAAAAAAGACTGCCACACTAGCAGTCTTTTCTGTTTGATTATTTTAATGTGTTGTTTTTGATTGATGCTAAAAGATTAATCTAAAATCTAATGTTTAGTTCTAAGTCTTTGTCGGCAACGGTAAACTTGGCGTCGTCATATTGTGGTGGTCCCATAAGCATTACGTTGTTAGACATTCCAAAAGACTCTTTAGGCATTCCGTTTTCTTCAAAATCCATTCGTTTGTTATCGTTAACATCGTGTAGTGCTAAGATGGCATATTCACCAGGTAAAACGTTTTTAAATGTCATAGTCACTTTTCCGTCTTCAATTGTACTATCAGCGTCCTTAATGCCTTTACCTTTCATAAAAGTTTCGGACGTATGTAAAGACATGAGGACTTTGCCCTCGTTGCTTGTAACATTATCTATAGTTACTGTGATTGTGATGCCTTCGTCTTGAGAAAAGCTAAATAGTGTTATTAAAGCAAAAGCGAATGTTAAGATTAAATTTTTCATGATACAGATATTTTAATGGTTATTTATTTTGTTGATTCAAATATCCATAAAACTTCTGATTGGGAATAATCTTTATAACCGAATTGTAGTTTTGATTGGATGAGTTGTAAATACCTGTTGTTTTAAATTTATGATGACAAATTAAAACCGTCTCGATGTATACTTAAACACTATAAAATTATGATTATGAAAACCAATTTTAAATTTTTCTTTTATTGTCTTATGGTATTGTCTGTAAGTTGTTCTAGTGATGACGATAATACGGATTTTGAGCCACAGCCGCCTTACACCTTTATATTAGATCCTCTCACTCAGATTACATATGATGTCACTGCTAGTGAACCAGCTCATGCCAATTATTTGTTGGGTATTTTTCCGTTTGATCCTGATGCTGTCCGTTATGAACTACGTTTTTATGACAGCAGTGCGCCTAATCTACATTTTGAAGTAAGTTGGAATGCTTTTGACCCAGTTCCTAGTGAGGTTGCTTTATCTCCGTTAGTGCCAGGATATAATGATGGAAGAATAGGCGACAACTTTTATGTTAAAGCTGTTGGTAATGGCTGCAATTATTCGGTAAATCCTAATAATACGGGCTGCTATCCAGGAAGCGGAAGCTTAGCTAATTTGCAACAAGCGCTTGTAGCTATTGGAGGTAAAATGGAAGTGACTATATACTATGAGTAATCACAATAATAGTTGTCTTAGAGTAAGCCACGTGCCTTTATCTCTAAATACTTATTGATGGTGTTAATAGTTAAATGCTCTGGTTCGGTTAAAATAGACTGAATACCATAGTTCTGAAGTTCATTAACAATCAATCGTTTTTCGAAAGCAAATTTTTCGGCAATAACTTTGTCGTAGGCTTGCTGTACGGTTTCGGCTGGCTCTGATATTAATGAATTGAGTTCTGTATTTTTAAAGAATACTACCACCAAAAGATGATTTTTTGCAATACCCTTTAAATAGGGTAGTTGTCTGTGCAAACTGTCTAAAGTTTCAAAATTTGTGTAGAGCAGCATTAAGCTTCGATGTGTGATGTTTCGTTTAACATCTGCGTATAATCTGCTGTAGTCACTTTCAAAAAAATCGGTACTTACGTTGTATAGCGTTTCTAAAATTAGATTCATTTGAGATGTTCTTCGTTCCGCAACAACTATATTTTCAACTTTTTTAGAAAAGGCCAAAATACCTGCTTTGTCATGTTTTTTTAAGGCAACATTAGATATTACCAAAGCGGCATTTATAGCGTAATCTAAAAGCGACAAACCTTCAAAAGGCATTTTCATTACTCTGCCTTTATCTATGATTGAGTAGATGGGTTGCGATTTTTCATCCTGAAATTGATTGACCATTAATTGGTTTCGCTTTGCGGTAGCTTTCCAGTTAATGGTTCTTAAATCATCACCAAGCACATAGTCTTTTATTTGCTCAAACTCCATGGTATGACCAATCTTTCTAATTTTTTTTATACCATATTGATGCAGATTATTGCTTATAGCTAGTAAATCGTACTTACGCAATTGTATAAAGCTAGGATAGGTGGGTACCATTGCAGCCTCGTTGTACCAAAACCGTCTGGCTATCAGTCCAAAAACGGAGGTGACATAGATATTGAGTTTGCCAAAATGATATTCGCCTCGTTCAGTTGGTCTTAATTTATATTCTAGTTCAGACGCACTAGAGGCATTTAATTTTCTGTTAATGCTAAAGTCTCTAGCCTGAAACTGTTCGGGTATTTCATCTATAATATTGATAAAAACACTAAACGTGTAGAAATTCTGAATAATTAATCTCACAGGATTTTCATCTCCATTTGAAAACTTTTCGGGTACTATACGTTCTCCTTTTACACCATTTTTTGCAGTAAATAGTATTATAATATCCAATACTGTAAGTGTTATAAGAAGTAATAAAAGAAGCTTAACAATATTAAATAGTCTAGGAAAAATAAAACTAAATACAAACAGAATGATAATGCCAATACAGGCATAGAAGAATCTGTTTTGTAAGTAAAATGGTTTAAGTCGTTTCAAGATTTAGTGTTTGGTAATTAGGAATTTGCCTTTCTTTTAGCTTCTGGCTCAAGCTTCGGTCTTTTTAAACTTATTTTTATCTACTGTCTATTGTCTACTGATTTATCTCGGAATTTCTACAGCTTCAATGATCTGCTTAATAATTTGTTTTGTGGTAATGCCTTCCATCTCGCGTTCTGGTGTTACTATAACACGATGTTGCAAAACAGGAATTGCAGCACGTTTTATGTCTTCTGGTGTAACAAAATCTCTTCCGCTCATTGCAGCAAAGGCCTTACTAGCTCTTAATATTGCAATAGATGCTCTTGGTGAGGCACCTAAATATAAAAATGGATTGTTACGTGTATTAACAATTATATCTGCGATGTATTTTAGCAAGTGCGACTCAATACGGACTTGTTCTACAAGGTTTTGAAACTTATTAATTTGTGCTTTAGAAAGATGTGCTGCGATCTGATCTGTTTTTACATCACCTTTTAGATTTTGTTCTCTGGTTAAAATCTCTATTTCTTCGTCTAGATTTGGGTAATCGATGTCTATTTTAAAAAGAAATCGATCTAACTGAGCTTCTGGCAAACGATAAGTCCCTTCTTGTTCTACTGGATTTTGGGTAGCGAGAACAATAAACGGTAAATCCATTTTAAACTTATTGCCGTCTATGGTTATTTGGCGTTCTTCCATTACCTCAAACAACGCAGCTTGCGTTTTTGCTGGTGCTCTGTTAATCTCATCAATAAGAATCATATTAGAGAAAATAGGACCTTCTTTAAACTCAAACTCTGAAGTTTTCATGTTAAACACTGACGTTCCTAAAATATCGCTAGGCATTAAATCTGGTGTAAACTGAATTCGACTAAAATCTATATCTAAGGATTTTGCTAATAGTTTAGCAGATATGGTTTTGGCTACACCAGGAACACCCTCTATAAGCGAATGACCATTGGCTAAGATTGAAGCTATGAGCATATCAATCATTTCCTTCTGGCCAACTATGACCTTCTCTATTTCGGTCTTAATTAAGGCAATACCATCTTTGAGTTCAGAAAGATCTATTCTGTTGCTAAAGCTAATGTCTTCAGCATTTGTTTCTGCTGTAGAATTTGTTAGTTCTTCAGGCTTATTCTGTTCGGTATTTTCGTTTAGTTCGTTATTTATGTCTGTCATCAATTTTATTTTTTAAGAACATTCTGTTCAGTTATTATATTGGTTAATAGGCAATAGCATCGTTTGCCAAATGCCCATTACGGGCTTCCATAGTTGTTTATTTATAAAAATCTTCTATCGCTTTGTTTAGTTGTAGTAAATCGTCTTCTGTACAATTAGATTTAGATTTTAAATGAGCGATTTTGTTTACTAATTTTTTAATGTCTTTTTGGTCTTTTCCAGATTTTAATGACAGATTTTTTACAAACTTATCATCTAATATTTGAGTGTCTAAATAATAGACACGTCTTATATATTCTAGAAAATAGGTAATTTTCTTTTCTATAAGATTGTTATGGTCTTTGGTTTCGTAATAGAGGTTACCAATGGTTTTAGTAAAATCTACAGTTGTATTTTTTAAAGGCTTTATTACGCCAACAATGCGTTGCTTTCGTTTTGCATTAAATATTATAAAAATAAGTATTGTTATTAATACGAGATACCAAGCCCAGCGTAATGCTGGTTGACTGAGAATAAAGCGCAACGGTGAGCTGCTCTCTGTAGCGTTTAATTTGTTTCTGGAGTCAAAGTATATCGTTTCATCTCCTATGTAAGACATTGAAGCGGCAGCATACTTTTTGTTGTCTTTTTTTAATAGTTGGTAGTTGGTGAAAACTGCTGGTTGTAAGTGAATATAAAAATAACCTTGTCCCCAAGATGTTTTGATGAAATTAGTATAAGACGAATCACCAAATTTCTGATAGCCTAAAACGCTTGTGTAAGTTGTATCTATTTTAGAAAAATAGATGTTACTTAAGCCTTTTTCTATGGTAATACTGTCGTTTCTAAATGAAGGATTTGTATACGTTAAATTGGCTTTTCCTGAGAAACTGTATTTGTTGTCGGTTTCAAAACCAAGGGTATCTTTTAAACGATCTGGAAAATAATTAGCAGAAATGAAGATGTCATTGCCAAAAGAGGCAAAATCTAGTAATTCTTGGGCTGATGTATTGTCGAGCTGCGGACGCTCATCTATGAGCATATATGTTCCTGTGGCATAATATGTAGAGTCTTCCCAATCGTAATAATCATTAAAATATTCATAAGGAGTTCGTTTAATATCTTTTATGTTGCTCTCAGGAAATAATGCCTCTAATTCCTCATAAAAAATATAAGTACCAAAAGGAATTTTGTGCTTTTCGTTGTAAGTTTTTTGCCAGTTAACAGGTTGTGGAGTAGAGAATTCTATAACAACAATGCCAATAAAAAGCAGTACTAAAATGGCGATATATATTTTTAGGGTTCTGTTCATTAGTTTACGGAATCTAAAAATTGATTAAACGCTGTTTTTGCTTTTTTGAACTGAACCTGATCGATATCAAACTCACCATACCAAATGTAATTGTACAAATACGATGTATACGAAAATTCTTTTTTTAGTTGTTCTGAAGCTATTTCGTAGTAGTAATCGCTATTGGTCTTTTCTACATCATACTCTATAATGCCAGATTGAGAAAGGTTTTTCAAAAGATACAAATAGTAGTATCTAATGGCTAAACGATAATTGTTTTCACTTTCGGCTGAAGCTATAAGTGCCTTAAAATCTGCTTCGTAAATATTACTTTCAACATCTGTAATAGGTATAATACTTTTATCTGAGGATTTACCAAAAACCCATTTCCCTTCTTTGTTTATAATGGCTTTTACAATGAAAAACACCACCAAAACAAAAATAACGACGTAGAATATTTTTAAAATTATGTCTGTAACATCTGCTGCTTTTGCATCGGTATTAATATCAAACAGATTCTTGAAAAAATCTGATAACCATTGCTTAAAACGCGTCCACCAGCCATCATTATTAGACGCGCGTTCGTAGATAAAATCGTTTCCAGAATATTTGTCTTTTAAATCTTCGTAGCTACGCTTTTCAATAGGTTCTTTATCTTCATATACACTATCTTGTACTATAGTATTCAGTATTTTGGTAGGTGGCAAAACGTATGCGCTCGATGTAATCCCGAAGCATAAAAAAATAATATATAGATACTTTAGCTTACTCACCAGATCCTATAAAGTCAATATCGCTTTTAGTGTTAATATTTTCTGCATCTTCTTTAAGGCTATAGAAAACAATCCCTTGATTTATCTGTACAATTATATTTAAAAATAAACCAAGTAGATACGAAAGTAAGAATATAAGCACCAACATTACCGTTGCAGATTTACTTATTTCTTGAGAGGTAGCAACTGTACCAGACTCTATGTTTGTAAACATATCTACAATGAATATAAAATACGGTATCATAACAATAATGTTTTGCACTATGTAGCTCATTAAAAAAAACAATCCAACACAACCAATAGCAGCCCAGAATTTAGAACTCATTAGCGTCCAAGAATAGCCAAAGCTAGCCCATATGCTTTTTTTGTTTTCAATATATTCCATCAATGTTCCTTGATAAAACAAACTCACGGCTCCTAAAACTAAAGGTAAAAGCAAAAAGCCAATAATAGTTATGGCTAAAACAAAGCTTACAATCCCTGCTATAATCAAAATAGGTATTGCAACTAGTATAGCACAGAGTAGATAGATGATGATATTACCAGTATTTGCTTTGTATTCGGTTATAATATCTGATGCATTAAAATGCTTACCGTCGTTTTTAGCGTAAAGTTTTAAATAAATAGGGACAAATGCATAAGATATTACCGCAGAGACCAAACCAATGGTTACAAAGAGTAAAACGAAGACTACAACTGTAGTTGCATTTTGGTTCATGTAATCTTCTATTGCGTTAGTATTATTATTAGTAAGCCCACCAAAAACAACTTCTGTGTAGAAATTGCTGAAGAAATATCCCAATACCAGGAGTATAAGAATAAAGATGCCATTGATGATGAAAAAATTCTTGTAGAGATGCTTCCCATTTTGTCTTAAAAATGAAAACGTATCTTGAAAATACTCTCCAAAACTTCTCGATTTATAAAGTTGCATGTGCCTTTTTTAATTTGTTGTTTACCACGAAGGGATATACTAAATAGTAAAATGAGATTAAACTTAAGGTACTTAAAATAATACCAACACTCAACCAGTTTGGCATTGTATTAGAGTAGCGTGTAACATAACCTTCTAAGAACCCAGCAGCAATGGTAAAAGGAAATGTACTTATTAAAATTTTTACTCCGTTTTTTACTCCCATTTTAAAAGAGATTATTCTAGAGTATGTTTTAGGAAACAGTATACTGGCACCAAGGATGAGACCTGCAGCACCTTCTATAACAATGGCAAAAATTTCCATAGAACCATGAATCCAAATGCCTCTAACACTTTCCCATAGCACACCTTCCTGATAAAAGAAATACTGAAACGACCCTACCATAATAAAATTATGAAGCATCACATAGACCGTGCCCAAACCAGCAAAGACACCATATAAAAATGCCTGTATGCCTACATAGAGGTTGTTTAGTGTTATACCTATAAAACTTCCCCAATTGCTTCCGCTTTTATATATAGCCACAGGATCACCAGCTTCAATATTTTCTAGGGTTTGGTTAACATAAGCATCACCTAAGATTAAACGTACAAAGGCATCGTCATAAGCCGCAGAAAGCACACCAATAGCTATAAAGCTAAAAGCAATTATAAAGGCGTATAAAACATAACGTCTGTATTCATAGACAATGAGTGGTACTTCTGTTTTCCAGAAATGCACAAATCTGTTAGTGTCTTCGCGCTTTGTTTTATATATTTTTTGAAATGCTCGTGCTGTAAGATTATTTAAATATAGAATTGTCTTACTTTTGGGATAATAGGTTTGAGCATAAGACAAATCGTTTACAAGTTGAATATAGAGCGACGCAAGTTCATCAGGATTTTTTAGTTGCTTCCCAAAAATAGCCTTTTCAAAATTGAGCCATTTTTGTTTATTTTGCTTAATAAATGCGACTTCTCTCATAGAGAACCAAATTAACATAATTAATGGTAGAGTTACAAATAAATACCACACAAAACGTTAATATAAATTTTGTTGCCGCAAGTGTGGGAGAGCGCATCTTGGCATACCTTATAGATCTTATAATAAAGCTGGCCTATATTGTAGTAACATACCAGATTTTCTTTAACGCTTTTGAGATAAATAATGCACTTGAAGGTATGGATATGTGGTCTATTATTGCTGTTATTCTAACGTTTTATCTACCTGTCATTTTTTACTCATTAATTTTTGAAACGTTTTTAGATGGGCAAACCATTGGTAAACGCATCATGAAGATTAAAGTGGTTAAGATTGACGGTTATCAGGCTTCTATTTATGATTATTTAGTGCGATGGTTTTTTAGAATCATAGATTTAAATATGGCTTCAGGGATAGTGGCACTCATTACTATTACTACGAGCAAAAAAAGTCAACGTTTAGGTGACATGACTGCTGGTACTTCGGTAATTACGCTCAAGAATAATATAAACATTAGCCATACCATTTTAGAAGAATTAGAAGATGATTATGTGCCAACCTATCCTAATGTTATAAAACTATCTGATAATGATGCGCGTATCATTAAAGAGACCTATACGAGAGCTAAAGCAGCACGAGATTATGAGACTCTTATTAAGTTGCGAGAAAAGATTATTGAGGTTATTGAGCTCAAAGAATACAACCAAAATGATATACAATTTATTGATACCATTTTGAAGGATTATAATTACTACACTCAAAGCATGTAATGTTTTTTCAAACCTTAGACATATTAGGAACCATAGCCTTTGCCATATCTGGTGTACTTGTGGCTATGCATAAACGTATGGATCCGTTTGGTGTGTTAATCATTGCTTTTGTCACGGCTGTTGGTGGCGGAACGTTGCGTGACATCATGGTAGGTGTAGAGCCAGTGTCTTGGATGCGAAACATGACTTTTGTATACGTTATTATTGCTTCAACCATCTTCGCTATAGTGTTTAGAAATTACCTAAAACATCTGCGACGTTCTCTCTTTTTGTTCGATACTATTGGTATTGGGCTTTACACTGTTGTTGGTATAGAAACAGGTCTAGTAGCAGGATTGCACCCAATAATTTGCATTGCACTTGGAACTATGACCGCTTGTTTTGGTGGTGTTACCAGAGATATTTTGTGCAACGAAATTCCGGTAATATTTAGAAAGGAAATTTATGCGACTGCTTGTATTGTTGGCGGACTCAGTTATTTTTTAATGCGCATTTTTCTGCAAGATGAAAACTACCTTTTTATCATAGCAGGTTTGGTTGTCATTGTTATAAGATTAATAGCTGTGCGCTTTAAGGTGAGTTTACCGAGTTTGTATAAGGACACATCAAAGTAGATTAAAATTAGTCTATTGATATTCTGAAGCTACACTTTGACACTTCGACTTCGCTCAGTGAAGGCAAGCGCATATAAGGTATAGAATGCATACCATTATATTAGAGGCTATTAAAAGTAGCTTAATAAACTACTTAGTTATTCTATAATCTCTACCTTTTTGATGTAGACATTTTTTAGTGGCCAATCTCCTTCATCGGTTTTTACAGCATTAATTTTATCTACAACATCCATACCTCTTATAACTTCACCAAAAACCGTATAATCACCATCCAAGTGTTTGGCGCGTTCTCTATTTATTACAATAAAAAACTGAAATGGTGAGGCGAGTTTATAAGCATTTTCAATTTCGCTGCTAGGCATCGAAACAGAACCGCGTTGGTGCGTATAGCCACGTTTGGTATCTGGTGGCAGCAGATAGTGTCCTATTTTTCGTCGTTTTTTGTACAGATCTAAAGCATCACTGCTACCACCTTGTACAACAAAGTCCTTAATTACTCTGTAAAATTGAGTGCCATTAAAATATTTACGTTTTGTGAGGTAGATAAAATTAGAACGATGAAATTTGGTTTTATCGTAAAGCAGTATATCAAAAGAACCAAAGTCTGTCGTGACTCTCACCTTATTTTCTTTATGTTCTTTGTCGTACTCTAAGAAGAACTCCATGGCATTGGCATCGGTAAGTACAGGAAATTCTGATGACTTTTTTGCTTTCTTTTTTGTTATTGGCTTCGCTTTAGTAGTTATGGTATCTTTTACAACCGTAGTGTTAGAATTTTTTGAAGTTTGTTTATCTTCACAGTTCCATAAAAAAAGAACGATTATAAACAGTAATTGAAATCTCATAAATGCACTTTAATACGTTTTCTAAATCTGTAGTAAAAATAAAACATCTAGAGCTTTTTGGCGAACAATCGCATGCCAAAATGTCTCCACCTTACCGATTAGAATTGGCCGAGCATATGAAAGCGAAAGCCAAAACAGCTAAGACAGCAGGTGTAATGGCTTTGTTTTACCCAGATCTAAAAGCAGAGACTAATTTGGTGTTAATTCTTAGAAAAACATACAAAGGAGTACATTCTAACCAAGTTGGTTTTCCTGGTGGTAAGTATGAGGAAGGCGATGATAATTTAATGGTAACAGCACTGCGAGAAACAGAAGAAGAGGTTGGTGTGCCAATGGATACAATAAATGTAATTAAGACCATTTCTCCCTTGTACATTCCGCCTAGTAATTTTATGGTGCATCCTTATTTAGGGCTTTTGAATGCTACACCAAAATTCGTAAAACAAGATGACGAAGTAGAGGATATTCTCCAAGTACGGTTACAAGATTTTCTAGATGAACGTAACGTAATAACCACCAATGTACCCACCTCCTTAAACGTTAGGGTAGATGTACCAGCATTTAATTTAAACGGCCATATTGTTTGGGGAGCAACAGCTATGATGCTAGGTGAAATCAAAGACTTGTTAAAACAGGTTTTATAAGTTGTCTTATTTGTTACTTTTGCATGAACGAACATAACGGTAAGATACTTTAATCAAATATTTTATTGTCAGTTTGCGTGGTTTTGTTTCCAAAATAGATTGGAAACAAAATTGAATCGAGAACTTGTTAGATAAAATTCTTTTTCTCGATACATATTTTGCTCAGGTTCAATCGTAAAATACACCCGAAATGACGAATTTCATTAAAGCCTCGTTAAAAAATAAAAATTTATAATGGGATTATTCAAAAAAAATCCTTTTGGTCATATACTTTGGGTAAAAAAATGGTTAATCAGAATCTTAGGCCTTTTAACGCATAGACGTTTTAGAGGTTTTAACGAGTTACAGATTGAAGGTTCTGAAATTATAAAAAACTTACCAGATACCAATGTGCTATTTATATCTAACCATCAAACATACTTTGCAGATGTTATAGCTATGTTTCATGTGTTTAATGCCAGTCTTAGTGGACGATTAGATAATATTAAAAATGTTGGTTATTTATGGAATCCTAAGCTAAATATGTATTATGTTGCTGCTAAGGAAACTATGAAATCGGGACTTATACCTAAGATTTTTGCATACACTGGTTCTATAAGCATTGAAAGAACATGGAGATCTAAAGGGCAAGATGTAAATCGCCAAGTAAAGATGAGCGATATCACCAATATTAAAAAAGCGCTTGATGATGGTTGGGTGGTTACGTTTCCGCAAGGGACCACGACACCTTTTAAACCCATTAGAAAGGGTACAGCTCATATTATAAAAACATACAAACCTTTAGTTGTGCCTATTGTTATTGATGGTTTTAGACGCTCTTTTGATAAAAAGGGATTACGCATTAAGAAGAAGAATATCTATCAATCTTTTGAAATTAAACAACCTCTAGAAATAGATTATGACAACGAATCTATTGCAGATATCGTAGAAAAAATTGAATATGCTATTGAGCAGCATCCTTCGTTTCTAAAGGTAATTCCGCAAGAAGAATTAGAGGAAAAAGAGCGCTTAAACAAAGAGCTTAGGGATTGGTAGATTTAGTAAACAGTAGACAGTAGACAGTAGACAGTAGACAGTAGACAGTAGACAGTAGACAGTAGACAGTAGACAGTAGACAGTAGGCAGTGGATACTTAAGCTTGTTTATGCAATACTTGTCTAACAAGTCTAAAACTCTAATAATCTAAACTTCCAGCTTTTTTAACTCATTGTAGTTTCTGTTAAGGCGTTTTAATAGAATACCATAGATAAGCTTATAAAACAGCCATATAATAACTAAGAAAACGGCTGTTATCAATATTGTTATTACTACTAAAATTGACATTTGAGTTGCGTCAAAAGCAGCTACCTGATCATGAAAATCTGAGTTTTGATTGAATTCAAAATAAAGCGAAAGTGGTATAGAAATAAAGATCATAACAAGATTATACAATACGTAGTACTTAATGACTTTTCTTGTTCTAAGAATACTCTCCATTAATTTTTTGGCATTATCTGTAGTAGATATGGACTTATGCGATTTGTAAAGTAGATATACAAATAATGCAACCACCGCAAACCCAAAAATAGTTAATCCTGTAAAAAGAGGGTTTTCATAGCTGGCTTCTAATTTTGCTCGCATTTTGTCTGAAAAGAAATACGGAACGTAACTAACAAGGATCCAAAAAATAAGCTCAGCAACACTAATGTGAAACAAGGTTTTTACAATAGATGATGATTTTTTGTGCAACATTGGGTAGATATCAGAATCTGAATAGTTTTTAAACTCATCACTTCCTTTGTTCCAATCCTTCTTTAATAATTCTAATTCATCCATAAGTTTACGGATTTAATATTGTTCTTAATTTCTTTTTTACACGGTTCATTTTTACGCGTGCATTAACTTCGGTTATACCAAGGGTTTCACTTATTTCCCTGTAATCTTTATCTTCTAAGTATAAAAAAACTAAGGCTTTTTCAATGTCATTTAGTTGTTGTACGGCTTCATACATTAACTTTAATTGTTGTTCTTCTGTATCGTCGTACTCCTCAGCTTTTATCTTAAACTTAACGTTATCAAACTCTTGTGTTTTAATTCTCCGTTTCGATTTTCTATACAACGTAATCGCTGTATTTAATCCCACACGGTACATCCATGTACTAAATTTTGAGTCGCCTCTAAACTTAGGATAGGCTTTCCACAATTGTATAGTGATTTCCTGAAACAAATCGTTGTGCGCATCAGCATTGTTGGTATACAAACGGCATACCTTATGCACAATGTTTTGATGCTTTTGCAACTGCTCTACAAAACTATGTTCTAGCTCTTTGTTCAATTAATCGTTTTGGTTAGTTAACTATAAGTAGCTCAATTTTAATTATTGTTACACAAATATTAATAAAGTATCATTTACGTACCTTAAACCGTATCTTTGTGAGTGTCCTTTAACCTCTGTTTTTTATGAATATACCTGAGTCTAATTTACCAAGAATTGTCATTGTTGGTGGTGGTTTTGCTGGCATAAATTTAGCAAAAACCTTAGCGAATAAAAAGTTACAGGTTGTGCTTATAGATAAGCATAACTATCATACATTTCAACCACTTTTATATCAAGTGTCTAGTTCTGGATTGGAGCCAGACTCTATAGCTTATCCTTTGAGGAAAATTATAAAAAAGCACAAGACCTCATTTTTTAGATTGGCTGAGGTAAATGAAATACAGCCAGAACAAAAAAATATTAAAACCAGTATTGGAGATTTAACTTTTGATTACTTAGTGTTGGCAACGGGAACAAAAACCAATTTTTTTGGAAACAACGAGATTGAAAACAACAGTATGCCAATGAAAACAGTGCCTCAGGCATTAAATATTAGAAGCTTAATTCTTCAAAATTTTGAAAAAGCTGCTATTGCAAATACTAAAGAAGAGCGTGAAGCCTATCTTAATTTTGTAATTGTAGGTGGCGGACCAACAGGTGTAGAACTGGCTGGTGCCATTGCAGAATTAAAGAATAATATTTTGCCAAGAGATTATCATGATCTTAATGCTAATGATATGCATATTCATTTGCTTGAAGGCTCAACAAGAGTATTACCTCCAATGAGTAAGCACGCTTCCGAAAAGGCAGAAAAGTTCTTAAAAACTTTAGGTGTCAACGTGCATTGCAATACGCAAGTTACAGATTATGATGGGTTAGAGGTATCGACAAACACAGATTTACAATTACAATCTGAAACTTTGATATGGGCAGCTGGTGTCACTGGTGCTCCAGTCAATGGTTTAAATGCTTCTGCTTTGGTAGAACGTGCCAACAGATACAAGGTTAACGAATTTAATCAAGTTGAAGGTTATGACAATATTTTTGCCATTGGAGATATAGCACAAATGACTTCTGAAGATTACCCTAAAGGCCATCCACAAGTAGCACAACCAGCTATACAGCAAGGCATTTTGTTAGGGAAAAATCTACTGAGATTAATTAATAATAAGCCAATGAAATCCTTTGTTTACAACGATAAAGGGTCCATGGCCACAATTGGTAGAAATAAAGCTGTTGTAGATTTAAAAGCCTTTAAATTTGGTGGTTTTTTCGCATGGTTCATTTGGATGTTTGTACATCTTATGTCTTTAGTAGGTTTTAGAAATAGAGTCATTGTATTCTTCAACTGGACGTATAACTACATTAATTTTGACAAAGCAGCAAGACTCATCATTAGACCGTTTAAGAGGTAGAGTTTAAACCGTTTTTATCTTAATAAAATTTGTCAGTTCGAGTGATTCTGAGGTACGAGGAATCGTATCGAGAACTTTTTTAATTGATATAATTCTAATTCTCGATAATTCTGCTGATGAGCTACGTCGAAGTACAAATTTTTCTCATTTCAATCGAAAAATCCACTCGAATTGACGCATCAATTAAAACATATTTTTAAAATACTAAAGTCGTGAGTCTTAACTCCTTTTCAACTTTAAAATTCCTATCACAATAAAAAACTGCGCCAATGCATAAATTAGCATAATACTTATGTTAGAAAAGGGTAGTGGCTCATAGAATTTGTTCAATGCTAAAATGCTATCAGAAATCATAAAGAAAATAGCACCAACAAAAACCAGATTGTAACTGAGGTTGTTTACCTTGCCTTTTCTCATAAATGCTGTGGTTGCCATGCTCAAAATTACAACCATATAGACAATTACAGGAATAAGCATTTCTCCCAAACCATCTTTTAACAAATAGAATAGTCCTGAAGCATAAGCTAATAGCAGTATCACAAAGCCTATAATTGGCTTTTGGTTATTTCTATGTTTTAAAAATACAAGGATGTACATTACATGTGCTAACAAAAAAGCAACTAGCCCAATGGTAAAAAAGTGTGGTGATTGATCTACAAACATTAATAGAATATCACCCAAAACCGAAAATCCTAATGCCAAAAGCGTAATCCGTTTTATAGATTTTGAAATGCTTCCAGACGTTTTGATAAATAGGAACATTAAGCTGAAGACTATAGCAGGTTTAGCTATATAATGTACTATTTCTAAGGTTCTTGTACTTCCTGTTATAATTTCAAAAAGTACAATTATGGAGTATAGAATACTAAATTGTTTCTCAGTGTTGGTTAGTTTCATGACTTTGAAATTAATTAAAAATATTCAATTCGTCCTTTAAAAATTACAACTCAGTAACATAGAATTTAGTAATAGATCATAATGATTGAAGTTTGTCACATCAAAACAAGATAAATCAAATCAGTCATACTGAACTAAATTCAGCACAAGAAAAATGAACAAATTAATTACACTAATAGTTTTATGTCTCATTAACCTAAGCTTTGCTCAGACCACGATCTCAGGAAAGGTATTGGATAACAAAAAACGACCTATTGAGGGAGCAAATATTTATCTCGACGGAACTTATGATGGTGCAACCTCTAACGTAGATGGGCAATTTTCATTTACGACCGAAGAAACCGGAACGCAAGCTTTGGTGATTTCTTTTTTATCGTATGAAACAAAAACCATTGTGAATGATGTTTCAAATTTTAATAATGTATCTGTTGTTTTAAGAGAAGATGTAGAATCGTTAGATACGGTAGTTTTGAGTGCAGGTACTTTTGAAGCTAATGACAATAGTAAAGTCTCGGTATTAAAACCACTAGATGTGGTAACTACAGCTAGTGCTCTTGGTGATTTTGTCGGTGCATTACAAACGCTTCCTGGTACTTCTAACAATGCAGAAGATGGTCGTTTGTTTGTGCGAGGAGGTGATGCCAACGAAACCCAGATTTTTATCGATGGTATACGTGTGTTTACACCATTTACTCCTACTACCAACAATCTACCTGCTCGCGGACGCTACTCGCCATTTTTATTTGATGGTATAACCTTCTCAACAGGTGGCTATTCTGCTGAGTACGGCCAAGCTTTATCTAGTGTATTGTTGTTAAATACAATAGACGAACCCGACCAAGAAAAAACCGATATTGGCATTATGAGTGTTGGTGCTACGCTAGGAAATACACAAAAATGGGAAAAGTCTTCATTAAGCTTTAATGCATCATACATTAATCTTGCACCATATTTTGAAATCTTTGATAACAGAAACACATTTCAGAAGCCATTCCAGGCAGCTCAAGGCGAAATGGTATTTAGAAGAAAATTAAACAATGGTCTTTTTAAATTCTACTCTGCTTTTGATACAACAGATTTTGAATTGACACAACAAGATATCAATTTTGAGGACGGCTTAAACTTTAGCTTAAACAACAGAAATTTTTACCTTAATTCCTCATACAAAGGTGTTCTAGGAAATAGTTGGTCAATACAAACTGGATTGAGTTTTACGCATGATGATTCTAAGAATGGTATCGAGACTATTGCTATTAATAGCTTTGAGAATTCAGCACATTTAAAGCTAAAATTAAAAAAACGATTTAGCAGTCGTTTTAAAGTGAGTTTTGGTGCCGAACAGTTCATAACTGGCTATAACGAAAATTTTAAAGACGATTCCTTTAATGTGTCTTATGGTTTTGAGAATAATATAACTGCAGGCTTTGCCGAGGCTGATGTAATTTTTTCTAAAAAATTAGCATTAAAAGCAGGTATACGAGCAGATTACAGTTCAGTTTTTAATGACACTGAATTAGGTCCGAGAGCAGCTTTGGCATACAAAAGTTCTAAGAATGGACAGTTTTCTGTAGCCTATGGTAACTTTTTTCAAAATCCAAGTAATAATATTTTGAGATTTGAACAAGATTTAGAAGCTCAAAAAACAACACAGTATATTCTTAATTATCAATATGTAAATAATGGTAAGATTTTTAGAGCTGAGGCCTACAGAAAAGATTACGACAATTTAGTAAAGTTTGATAGTGATTTTACCAATTTAAATAACGACTTAAACAATACTATAAATACCAATTTCAACACAAGCGGTAATGGTTATGCTCAAGGTGTTGATTTATTTTGGAGAGACAATACTAGCGTTAAAAATCTAGATTATTGGTTAAGTTATTCATACTTAGATACAGAACGTAACCATCAGAATTTTCCTGTAGCAGCACAGCCAAATTTTGCATCAAACCATAATTTTTCAGTAGTTGGTAAGTATTGGATAGATAGTTGGAAAAGTCAACTCGGTATAGACTACACTTTTGCTTCCGGAAGACCATACAATAACCCAAATACAGATGAGTTTCTTGCAGAGCGCACCAAACCGTTTAACAGCATAAGTCTTAATTGGGCTTATTTAATAGATCAACAGAAAATCTTATATTTTTCGGTAAACAATGTTCTTGGCTTTAGAAATATTAATGGCTATCAATACTCAAATACACCAAATGTAAACGGTCAGTTTAATCGTATGGCATTTCGGCCAGCAACGGATCAATTCTTTTTTATAGGCTTCTTTTGGACCATTAGTGAAGACGGAAGTGACAACCAATTAGACAACCTTTAAGATGTTAGAGTAGCTGGCTGGTTTTAAACATGACAAAAGTCATATGTTTTACGCTTTATGATGGGTAACTTTATAATATAAAATTAAACGTCATGGAATTAAAGAAGAACCCAAAAGCCAATGTAGGTCGAAACAGCAGTTTGTATTTTGCTGTTGGCTTAAACGTAATGTTACTCCTTACATACTTAGGACTAGAACATAAGACTTACGAAACTGAGACGGTTAAGGCTGATATCTTAATGATGACAGAGCAGTTAGAAGAAGATATTCCTATTACAACAATTAATATTCCGCCACCGCCACCACCTCCCAAACAATTAGTTACAGAGGTTATTACCGTAGTTGAGGATGTGGAAGAAGTAGAGGAGACCTTTGTTGAAAGTAGTGAAGTAGGTCAGGATGATATTATTGAAGAGCGCGTAGTAAGTGTAGAAGAAGTAGAAGTTGTGGAAGTAGAGGAAGATGTAGAAGTGCCATTTGCAGTCATAGAAAGAGTGCCACAGTTCCCAGGATGTAAAGGTAATAATGCTGAGTTAAAGGCTTGTTTTCAAGAAAAAATGCAAGAGCACTTACAAAAGCATTTTAGATATCCACCTACTGCAGCAGAGCTTGATATACAAGGCAAAGTATTTGTGTTTTTCTTAATAGATAAGTACGGTAAAGTAGCTAAGATTCAAACTCGTGGACCCAACGAATTGCTGGAGACCGAAGCAGAACGTATTATAAGTTTATTGCCAAAGATGGAACCAGGTAAACAGCGAAATAAACCAGTAGGTGTTCCTTATAGCATACCAATAAACTTTAAATTACAAGAACAATAAATTACATCTAAAAAGACGGTTTAGATAAGTTTTTGATTGATTGCAGAACCGCTTCGAAAGAAGGGGTTCTGTTAGTTATAGGTCTGGGTTTTTTAATGTGTACCAATTACAAAGTTCATTATCATAAGTGAAAGTGCCAGAAGGCTTTAAACCTATTTTTTTAAGAATTATATTAGAAACTTTATGTCTGGTATACGCAGCTGCACAAATTTCTTTGAGATTTAAATCATTAAAACCATAGCTTAAAGACGCAATTGCAGCTTCAGTTGCGTAACCATGTCCCCAAAATCTCTCTTTAAGTCTGTAGCCCAAATCATAATAATCAAATCCTTTACGTACTTCACGTTCAAATTTTAGTCCACACCAACCAATAAACTCACCCGTATCTTTTTTTATCATTGCTAAACGACCAACTCCATAATCTTTATACTGCTGTAAAATGCTTTTAATGTAGGCACGAGATTCTTCAATCGATGTTACTGGATTGTTTCCTAAAAACTCGTGTACTCTAGGATTAGAGTCTAACTCAAAGAAGTCTTGGTCATCGTCTTCGTTGATTGGTCTAAGGTAAAGGCGTTCTGATTCTATTTTGATGTTCATTTCCATTTAATATTGCAACCCATACTAGGTTTTTGGTTAGGGTTTATGGTGTCGTTATTTAGAAGTGCATCCATAGCAGATCTTAAATCTTCACCAGTAACAGGAATATCATTTCCTGGTCTAGATCCATCCAATTGCCCAGCATATACCAATTTTAAATCGTCATTAAAAAGAAAAAAATCTGGTGTGCAGGCAGCGTCATAAGCTTTTGCTACTTCTTGTGTTTCGTCATACAAATACGGAAAAGGATAGTGGTTTTCTTCGGCATGTGTTTTCATTTTATCAGGACCATCTTGTGGATAGTTTTCTACATCATTACTAGAAATAGCAATGCAATAAATGCCTTTTGACTCGTAATCTTGAGCTAATTTTACTAATTGTTCATTAACATGAATTACAAAAGGGCAGTGGTTGCAAATAAACATAATCAAAGTACCGTTTTTACCTTTAAGTTCGGTTAGTGATTTTTTTTGATTGTCTTTAGTATCTACTAAATTAAAATCTGGAGCCTTTGTGCCTAAAGGCAGCATATTTGATGGTGTTAGAGCCATTATATTTTTGTATTTTAGAAGTTTATTTAAAGGATTAAAAGAAGCTGAAATCAAAGATTCGGCTTAGCCAAACAAGTTCAGCATGACAACAAGTAATATAATAACATTTGAAGACTTTACAAAGGTAGATTTAAGAGTAGGAACTATTGTTGAAGTCAATGATTTTTTAAACGCACTTAAACCTGCTTATCAACTCACTATAGATTTTGGGGATTTAGGTGTAAAAAAATCTTCTGCTCAGATAACAACGCAGTACAATAAGGAAGATTTAAAAAATCGTCAGATTGTAGCTATCGTAAATTTCCCAAAAAAGCAAATTGCCAATTTTATGAGCGAATGTCTCGTTGTCGGAGCTGTAAAAGAAAATGATGTTTTTTTATTACATCCTGAAAGTAAGGTAAAGAATGGCTCGCAAGTATCGTGATATTTAATGTTTAACTGTGGAATTGCGTAAACGGTTAATCGTTGGTTCGTTGGGTTGTTGAGAAGTTTTTGAATCATCCTTTTTTGTGGATTTAGGCTATTCTTAGTTTCACTACTTACTACTCACTACTCACTACTCACTACTCACTACATCTCATTTCTAAAGAAAATAGCGTTCATCAATAATTTATTAGTACCATACCAAAACGCTCTAAAATTAGTGTTATCTGTAAAGGCCATGATTTTTCCTCTTCCAACTCTACCTGTTTTAAAGGGAATGGTTTGTTTTAAGCTGTCTAAATTTTCTTCAGAAATATAACCGCTCATTAGTGGGTTTGCGGTGTATTGAATGGGATTGTCATAACTATTCTTATTCGGTTTTATAAACAATGTTGTGTTTCTAAATAGCGCTAATTTATCATTTTTGTATCCAAAATTGACTGGGTGAGAACGGTCTAATGTTGTTTCAAAAATAGCACCACCAATAACTTGTGCTCCTCTAAAATTGCTTCGTTCTTCAAAAGATATAGTTTTTGCTTTTAGTGATTTTCTTTTCTTAAAATTAATCATCATTAATTCTTTAGAATTTAGCCAACGCAATGTATTTCTGTAGGCTATAAGAGAACCACCATCTTGTAACCATTGCTTTAGCTTTTTAGTGTTACCATCGTCTAATGCCGAATAAGAATTTACCATAATAATGGTATTGTATCTGCTTAAATCAGCTCTGCCAAAGTTCTTTGTGTCTAGTTTTGTAGGAATGATATCGTATCTATTATCCAACAAATGCCAAATCTCGCCAGCATCATAAGATGTGACTCCATCGCCAACTAACAACGCTATTTTAGGAAGCTCTAAAGCTCTAAAATTTCGGCTTCCGAGATCTATACCTTCATTTAGTCCTGTGGATACTGCGTCGATTATAATATGACTTTCTTGAGCAGCAGTATTTAAGAATGCATACAAAGCAGAAGAATCCATATCTTGATTTTGTACAGGAATCATAATTGTACCATAATCGTAAGCCTTTCCATTAGCTTTAAAGTTTTTCATGCTTACCTTGGCACGAATTCCTTTTTTAAGAATTGAATTTAGAAGTTTTGGTGCATAATATTCATTCCAAGGAAATAGATAAGCATATTCGCTTTTTGAATTTACTCCACCTTGTAAATGTTTTAAATCATTTACAATATTGCCGGCCTTTTCCATGCTGGTTTCTGCATAATCGAGGTTAAATGCAAGAGGAAATGTCCATGCAGAAATATCATAAAACAAACTATCTTGAAACGTTGTGCGCTTTTCAAACATGGCATTTATGAGTCTTGTATTCTTTTGGTTTTTAGGAATCACGTAACTATACCCTTTTTTATAGGTTTTACCATCTAAGCCAACATCAGATTTTAAATGATGAAATTTTATTTTGTGACGTTTAAGGATTTCTGCTAAATGGTAGGTTTTGGCTGCATCCTTTTCATCACCAAAGATTATGGCTTTGTTTCCTTCTTTTGAAGCTTCTCTACGTGCGTTTTTATAAAAATTATGTTGATATTCTAATAGTTCTTTTCGCATTCCATTTGCCGCTTCAAGCGTAGATAGTGCAGCCGTAAACTGATTTTTTATAGTAAATGGAAATGAAAGAAGTCCGTTTTCACTTTCTTGAATATGGCCACGAGAGCTGGCTTGCTCAAATAAAATACCAATACCACCATTTATATCGGGAAACGTAGAACCCTTACCGTAATAGAAATCATCAAAACTTTCTTCAGAATAATATAAAGAGCCTATTTTATCTAACGCTTTAGCATGAAATTTGGCAATATCTTTTGTTAATTCCTGATTTAATTTTGGAGTTAAAGGATGTGTGCGTGATGGGATACCAGGTTGAAAAAAGAAACTCGCATTAGTGCCCATTTCATGATGATCGGTTAAGATATTAGGTAACCACTCGTGAAATGTTTGTATACGTGCTCTAGACTCTGGTAACTGTACAGGTAGCCAATCTCTATTCATATCAAACCAGTAGTGATTGGTGCGTCCGCCAGGCCAGACTTCACTAAATTCTCTATCGTTAGGATCGGCATTAAGATTCATGCCACGATTAGTATTTGCCCAATATGCAAAACGTTGTAAACCATCTGGATTTAATGAAGGGTCGAAGAGTATTACAGTGTTTTCTAGTAAATTTTCAATTTTAGAACCTTCAGCAGCAGTGAGATAATAGGCTAGAGCTAGTGCTGCATTAGAGCCACTGGGTTCGTTACCATGTATAGAAAATCCCTGATACACTACTATGGGCATATCTTTAAAATTAGCCTTGTCTATATCGGTAGCTTCTATATGTTGTGTTTTTATATGGTCTAACTTAGAATGATTACTTGGTGAGGTTATGGTTAGTAGAATTAATGGCCTGCCTTCAAAAGTTTGCCCTCTATCTTCTATACTTACACGATTTGAAACTTCAGCAAGTTCTCGCATATACTGCACAAGTTTATCGTGTGTAATGTGCCACTCGCCAACTTCATGTCCTACGATACTCTTGGGAGTTGGTATATTAGGATTATATATAACACCGTCTGGTAGATAATATGATAGATCTGTTTGTGGCTGTGAGAAAAGAATAGCGGTAAATAAAAAGAAAACTAAAGCAATACGTTGCATGTACTTATTAGGTGTTGGTTAAGTTCTAAAAATAAAAAACCCTGACAAATTTTTGTCAGGGTTTTTATAATTTAACAGAAGTTGATTTTAGATGTCATCAAAACTTATGTCTGTAAAACTATCTGTACCATTTAAATCTTTTGAGGTTTTAGCTTCTTGAGCTACAAAATCGTCTTCTCGTTTAAAGTCTTTTTGGTGGCGCTCGCTTATCACTTCTTCACCTTTTTCAGAAATGATGTAGTCCGTCATTTCAGCTAAAATTTCTCTAAACTCAGAAAAATCTTCCTTATAAAGGTAAATTTTATGCTTTTTATAATGATAAGAGCCGTCGTCGTTTGTAAATTTTTTACTTTCTGTAATGGTTAGGTAGTAATCTTCTGCTTTTGTTGCTCTAACGTCAAAGAAATAGGTTCGTCTTCCTGCGCGTAGTACTTTAGAATAAATTTCTTCTTTATCCGTCATTTCATAATCGCTCATAAATCAATCTTTTTTTAATTTATTCTCAAAAATCTAAAAAAAAAGTAAACTGACAAATAATTTATTGTATTTCTTTTTCGGATAGTTGTTTCAAGTAAAGTTCCTTATAATACCCTTCTGCATTAATGAGGTTTTCATGGTTTCCCGTTTGCGTAATAATGCCATCTTCTAACACAATAATTTTGTCTGCGTTTTTTGCAGACGACACGCGATGACTAACTATAATAGTAGTTTTGTCTTTAGTTAGCCTAACTAAATTTTTTAGAATTTTTTCTTCAGTTTCTGTATCTACCGCAGATAAACAGTCATCAAACAGAAGTATTTCAGGCTTTTTAATAATAGCTCTTGCAATTGATACACGTTGTTTTTGGCCACCTGAAAGTGTAATGCCACGCTCGCCTAAAACTGTGTCATAACCTTTACTAAAACCAATAATGTTTTTATGAACTTTGGCATCTTTGGCTGCTTCAATAACTTCATTATCTGTAGCATCTTCTTTACCAAACTTAATATTGTTTTTTATAGTATCTGAAAACAAAAATGCATCTTGTGGTACATATCCAATACTTTCCCTTAAACTGAATAGATTAAGCTCTGATATTTTTTTACTATCTATGAGAATGTTGCCATTATCTATGTCGTAAAGTCTACCAATAAGGTCTAAAATTGTTGATTTACCTGAGCCGGTTTTGCCTAATATTGCTAAAGTTTCTCCAGATTTTAAAGTGAAACTAACGTCTTTAAGCGCTTCAATATTAGTATCTGGATAAACGAAGGAAACATTCTTAAATTCAATATCACCTTTTATGGGTGTAAGTTTATTAACCGTATTCTGAATTTCTGGCTCGGTTTTTAGAAACTCATTAATACGTTCTTGTGAGGCTTCTGCTTGTTGCACTAAAGATGTAACCCAACCTACCGTGGCTACAGGCCAAGTGAGCATATTTACATAGATTATAAATTCTGCAATGGTACCTATGTTTTCAATTTCGCCATTGATATATTGTACACCACCAACATAGATAACGATGAGGTTGCTAATGCCAATCAATAAAATCATTAATGGGAAGAAAAGAGCTTGTACCTTAGTTAGGTTAATTTGTTTTTGGCGGTTTTCTGCTGAAAGCCCTTCAAATTCATCGTTAGTTTTAGGTTCTATACCATAAGATTTTATTACCGAAATTCCACTAAAGGTTTCCTGCGCATAAGTAGATAAAGTAGATAATGATTGTTGTACAATCGTACTGCGTTTATTGATTAATCTGCTCAATTTATAAATTGAAACAGATAAAATTGGTAATGGTAATAATGTGTATAGTGTAAGTGTTGGTGCTGTATTTACCATGTAGATAATTGCTACTGTAAATAAGGTAATTGTGTTTATGGTATACATTAGAGCAGGACCAACGTACATACGTACTTTACCAACATCTTCACTTATACGATTCATTAAATCTCCTGTACGGTTAGATTTATAAAAGTTTAAAGAAAGAATTTGATAATGCTTGTAGATCTCATTTTTTAAATCATACTCAATATATCTCGATACGTTTATTATAGTCTGACGCATTAAAAATGTAAACAAACCAGCTAAAACAGCAGCGCCAATGATTAACAAGACATTAGTAATAAGGTCTGTTTTAAAGACTTCGTAAGTAATTTCACCACTAAGTTTATCTGAGATAATATTTATGGAATCTCCTATGAAACGTGGTGTGAATAAGACAAATATCTTAGAAATTATAGTAATAATTACACCTATAATTAATCGAAATCTGTATTTGTAAAAATATTTATTTAGATGTTTTAATGCTTTCATGTTACGTTTGGTCGGTCAAAAGTATTATGATAATCTGATTTTGACGTTAATATTTTGCTAATCCTCTAATTATAATTTATTTTTGCACGCTGTTTTTAAATTATTTTCAAACAGCCTTAAATCTTAATCAATAATGACTTCAGAATTAATAAGTTCTAAGGAACTTGCAAAAGTAGACCCTGTATTTGGTCAAATTTCATTTGATGACCACGAACAAATCGTTTTCTGCAACGACAAAGATACTGGTTTGAAAGCTATAATTGGCATCCATAACACTGTTTTAGGACCTGCACTAGGTGGTACAAGAATGTGGAATTATAATAACGAGTGGGAGGCACTAAACGATGTATTGCGTTTGTCTCGTGGTATGACATTTAAGTCTGCGATAACAGGATTAAATCTTGGTGGTGGTAAGGCTGTAATTATAGGTGATGCCAAAACTCAAAAAACTCCTGAGTTAATGAGACGTTTTGGTGAATTTGTACACTCTTTAAGTGGTAAATACATCACTGCAGAAGATGTAGGTATGGCTACTGAAGACATGGACACTGTGAGAGAAGTAACTCCTTATGTAACTGGTATATCCGAGAGTAAAGGTGGCGCGGGTAATCCTTCGCCAATTACAGCCTATGGCGTATTTATGGGAATGAAAGCTGCGGCAAAATTCAAATATGGCTCAGATGTATTAGAAGACAGGTCTGTTTACGTACAAGGTATTGGACATGTTGGTGAAGCACTTGTTGAACACTTGGTTAATGAAGGTGCCAAAGTAACAATTGCAGATATAAACCAAGAACGACTTGAAGAAGTGCGTTCTAAGTACGGAGCTACTATATATGGTGGTAATGATATTTACAGTGAACCTATGGATATTTACGCTCCATGTGCTTTGGGTGCTACTATTAATGATGATACAATAAATAGAATACAAGCAGATATCATTGCAGGTGCGGCTAACAATCAGTTAGCAGAAGAGAATAAACATGGTACAATCCTACAAGAAAGAGGTATTGTATATGCACCAGATTTCTTAATTAATGCTGGCGGTATAATCAATGTCTATGCAGAATTAGAAAATTATGACAGGCAAGAGATTATGCGTAAAACTGAAAATATATATAACACCACACTTGAGATTTTAGATAATGCTAAAGTAAATAATCTTACTACTAATACTGCGGCATTAAATATAGCAAGAGAACGTATAGAAACTCGTAAAAGAGAAAATTCTAAATAATTTTTTTCAGAGTTAAATAATAGTATTTTTGCAAGGTGAATTGATAGCGATTCACCTTTTTTAATAACCTATAAAAAGCAGTTCTGTATACATGCTTAACAGAAGACATATTAGAATAAAAGTAATGCAATCATTGTACGCTTTTAAAGGTCATGAAAGTGATGACTTGGCAAAAGACGAGAAGTTTTTGATGCACAGTTTAGATAGCATGTTAGATTTGTACCTTTCTATCTTGGCTTTACTCACAGAATTGCACAAAAAGAGTAAGGATTACAATAGTAAGCTTCAGAAAAAACTATTAGGATCAGACTCAGATAGAAATCCAAACACTAAATTTCAAGACAACTTACTGTTAGGTATTATCAGTGATAATAAAATGTTGCAGGAGGTTATAACAAAACGAAAACTGAATTTTTGGGATTTAGATTTTGAGTACGTAGATATTTTATTCAAAGAGATAAAAAACAGTAAACTTTACGAAGATTATGTAAATAATTCGGAAACAGATTTAAAAACAGATAAGCAATTTATTTTAGATATCTACACAGAAATCATAGCGCCAAATGATAAGCTTTATGATTATTTTGAGGATAAAAAATTAACGTGGGTAGATGATTTTCCTGTGGTAAATACTGTACTTTTAAAAGTATTGGGCAAAATAAAGCTTACATCTCCAGAAACTAAATTATTGCCAGATTTATATAAGGACGAAGACGATAAAGAATTTGCCAAAGAATTATTCAAAAAGACAATATTGAATAACTCTAAGTTTTCTGATGAAATATCTAAAAAGACTACCAATTGGGACACAGAGCGATTAGCAAGTTTAGATGGTTTATTGTTAAAAATGGCCTTGTGCGAATTTCAGAAATTTCCATCAATTCCTTATAAAGTAACTATTAATGAATATTTAGAGATAGCCAAAGAGTACTCCACACCAAAAAGTAGTTTGTTTATTAATGGCATACTAGATAAAATCGTGAAAGAATATCAGTCAAATAACTTACACGCAAAAACAGGGAGAGGACTAATGTAGTCGATTACGCTGTGTGTTTCTTTGGTACTTCTGTTAAGGACATTCTAAAAAATTTTAATTGCAGCGAATTATTGTTACCTTTGGCAACTTAGAAAATCAATAGTATTAATTAAAATATAAGTAATGAAAAAGATTATCTTAGGATTTAGTGCGTTATGCATGGTTGCTTTTACTTCTTGTAAAGACGATGCAGCTAGTAAAGTAAATTCAGAAAATGTAGCTGTTGCAGCAGAGAGAGATGCCAATGCTGGTGATTTCCCAGTGATGGAATTAGATAAAACTGTACACGATTTTGGTACAATTGAAAACGGTACTCCTGTAGAAACAATTTTTAAGTATACAAATAAAGGTAACTCTATGCTTGTAGTAAGTAATATTAAGAGTACTTGTGGTTGTACTGTGCCATCTAACTATACAAAGGAAGTTGCACCAGGTGAAACAGGTCAGTTTACTGTAAAGTTTAATGGTAAAGGAAATGGTAAAGTATCTAAGTCTTTAACCATGAC
Source organism: Winogradskyella sp. J14-2 (assembly GCF_001971725.1). Taxonomy (NCBI): domain Bacteria; kingdom Pseudomonadati; phylum Bacteroidota; class Flavobacteriia; order Flavobacteriales; family Flavobacteriaceae; genus Winogradskyella; species Winogradskyella sp. J14-2. The sequence continues at coordinate 3,043,035 of NZ_CP019388.1, forward strand.
AACTAATACAGAAAAAGGAACTGAGGTTGTTAAAATTACAGCAATGGTTAACAATCCAGAAGCTGCTAAGAGAGCAGCGGAAAAAAAGGCAGCAGCAGCGAATGCAACACCAAAGAATCCGATGCTAAACGCAAAAACATCAACAAAACCTGGCCACGAAGGTCATAACCACGACTAATTTATAATGGAAGGATTAAGTTCATTTTTACCATTTATAGCCATTTTTGCAGTGATGTATTTTTTTATGATTGCACCACAAATGAAACGCGCAAAACAAGAAAAGAAGTTTGCGAGTGAATTAAAACGTGGTGATCGCGTAATTACTAAAAGTGGAATGCACGGCAAAGTTGTAGAGCTAAACGATAAAGATAGTAGTTGCGTTATAGAAACGTTAGCAGGTAAGATTAAGTTTGACCGTTCTGCAATTTCAATGGAAATGAGTAAAAAATTAAATACTCCAGCTAAAGTAAAATAAGGCTAGATTATTTATCTTACAAGTAAAGCCATTCTAAACAGAGTGGCTTTTTTAATGTATAGTTCTAACAGTTTTTGTATTTATCATACAAACCAACACCTTTAAGAATCATAGGTGTTATTTTTTCTATTCTAGATTGTTTTGTAGCGTCTCGTTTAGCCTCACTAATATAATCACAATACGCTCTCTGTTTGCCTGATGTCAATAATTTAAAAGCAGCTTCTAATTTTTGGTTGGTAGAAAAAATACGCTCTAACTCTGTAGGAATAATTACAGCTTTAGTATTACGTTGAGGTTTTATCTCTTTACCTAAACGTTGATTTTCTATAGCCTCTTTTACATACTTTAGAACAGCACTTTTATTGATATCTGCTTTAGATTCAAAACGCATTTGCCTTAAGGCTTTCGTTTTGTTCTCTTGAGCGTTGATGAGTAACTTAGCTTCATCTTTTAAAAAGACACCTTGAAAAAACCAAATACCAAAATGGTTTTTAAAAGCACCAAGACCAACAACATTTTTCCCATTTAAAGTATAAGTAGGTGCGCTCCATTTTAGAGTTTCTTCTAATTCGGTAGAATTAATAATGTCTCTAATGATAGAGAGCTCTTATTCAAAGTGAGCATTTACTTCTATATATTCTTCAACTAATGAGACTTTTTTCATTTTAACAAGGTTTTAAGGTTCAAATTTACATTTTTCTACAATTTGAGTTTTGTTTCATAAGTCTTTTATGAGTTATATTGCTTTTGCTGATGTGTAAATTTTGATTAAGTTTACAACAATAAGTTTGCTCTATCTACAATTTCTACTTCTTCATTTTAAATGTTGGTTATGGTAAAATTTAAAATCAACTTTTAATTTTTGTAAAATGAAGATACTATCCTATATAATTTTTACTGTACTCGTTATTCTCTTTAATGTAAGCGTGTACGCAATAGATTCGAAAAATTTAAAAAAAGAAAAGCTAGAAGATAGTACAATATCTAACTGCCAATCAAGTTCTAGTTTAAATAATAATTTGAATATTGATAATCGTAAAGAACAAATAAACACAAAACCTAATAACTTAACGAGTTTAGGTCAATTGCGATTATCGCTCTACGAGAGCAGTGCACTAGCCAATAACGAAGCCGCTGCAGATGGTGTTTTAATTTTATTTGATTCAAATGGTAACAATGACGTCGATGCTAATGATGCACCAGACATTCCTAATCTAGATGAAAACTTTTCAACTAATAATAATGGTGTACTGTTAAGTATAGAAAGTAGAGCAGCGCCAGTAGATCTCGAAGAAATTCAGTTAGAAGTTAATACCTATCGAAGTACAAGCTATACTATAGTAGCTGAGGGTATCTCTATACAAAATGCAATCGCGTTTTTATATGATGATTTTACAGGAATTAGTACTGAAATACCACAAAGTGGCACAATCAGTTATAATTATTCCATCAACACTAGTGATGCTCAGTCCCTTGCTAGTGACAGATTTAGGATAGTTTTTGATGTTGAAACACTATCAGATAGTATAAGCAGTTTAGAAGAGATATCAATATATCCCAATCCTACTAGACTAGGTAAATTCTACTTATATATTCCATCAGAAATACATAATCTTAACATTTCAATATACAATATATTAGGCACTAAGCTTTACGCTGTTAACCGCGTTTTACAAGACCGAACTATAACAATAGTTACTGATGACGTGTTAAGTGCAGGTACCTACATTGTGGAGTTAAAGTCTCAAGGAAAAACAATTGTAAAAAAACTAATAGTACTTTGAGTTTTAGGTATTAAAATTTTACTATGCTTTATCCTTTTGTTGCTTTTTTGGGCCAGTTTTTCTGCATTTAAAAATTTATATTACATCTCAAAACATTTATAAGATAATAATTAATCTTAAAAACTTAACTACACCGTAAGTGTTCGCTTTGACTATTAAAATATTTCATCACTATTGCATGTTTTTCCTAAATTTTTAGCATACTGTTTAAAGAAAATATTAACATTTTAACGATTTGTTTAACATTATTTTAATATTAAGGCTATTTTTTTATTACATTGTAATGCTATTAATCATTAACTATCTAAACTTGTTTCAATAATTACAATTACCTATTATCATATTATATTGTTTGTATTAGGTTTGCAATACACATGTTGCATCTACTATACAACGCGTCTGATATATAAGAGTTGATTGACGAATCTACGCAAGTTTACCTTTTTTTGATTTAGGCATATTAAAATTGATGCCCTTACTCTGCAATAACTTACATCTACCCTTTATCCTTAAGGGATGTTTAGGTAAATTATTACTAACATTAATTAACCATGACATTATGAGAAGTTATACCTTAAAATTTAATTCATCATAGAACTATGTGTAGTCCCAATGAAGATTCTAACCTAATTACCTAACTTAAAGTAAATTTTATGAAAAAAATTATTTATGCATGTGTTGCTTTGCTTGCGTTTTGTTGGCAAAGTAATGCCCAATTAGTAAACGATTTGTGTTCAGGAGCTTCAATTATTGCCTGCGGCGATACTGTAAGTGGTACCAATGTGGGTGCAACAGACGGAGATGGAGTGGCTGGAGACGGTTGTGGAACATCGACTACAGCAGTAGGCGTATGGTATGCTTTTACAGGAACAGGAGATACAGTCACTGCTTCAACTTGTGATCAAGCAGATTTCGATACAGAAATTACAGTATATACTGGAGTATGTGGCGATCTCACTTGTTTGGGTAACAACGATGATGGATCGGGATGTGGTGGATTTACATCAGCGTTTGAATTTAACTCAGAGGTAGGAACTACTTACTATATATATGTAAGTGGTTTTGGCGCTGGTACCGGAACATTTGATTTAAGTATAACATGCGTAGAACCACAGCCAGCACAGCCGCAGGATATGTGTTCTACTGCAGAATCTATAGTTCCTGGCACGTATACAACGACAATTAATGATGGTTCGGGTAGTGCCAACATGACATTACCAAGCGGTTTAGATGCAGCATGGTTTGCGTATACAGCTACTGAAGACGGTACAATTGATGTATCGGCTTGTGGTAGTGGTGTTGATACTGATCTAGCTGTGGGTACAGGGCCATGTGAGGATTTAAGCAATATTCAAGCATCTGATGACACCGCAGGATGTACTGCTTTTTCATCAGAGATATTAGGTTATCCTGTAGTTGCGGGTCAGACCTATTATATAGAATGGTCAAATGAATGGGACTCAGGGCCGTTTGAGTGGACATTAACATTTACGGCACCACCAGAGTGTGTATCACCAACAATAGACAGTGCTACGGTAGTAGAGACGTGTAGCGAGGTTGATGGCACAGGCACGTTCAACGTAGAGGTTGTTGTATCCGATGCAGGATCAGCAGGAACTGTGATCAGCGATGGTACAAATACATATCCAGTAGTAGCAGGCACTGTAGTGGCAGGACCCTACAACAGTGGTGATACAGTGAACTTAACTGTAGATGCGACGGATGATGCCTGTGATGCAGATCTAGGGGAGTTTACGTTTACCTGTCCACAACCAGCACCAGGTAACGACCAATGTGCAAATGCAGCGATGGTCGCCTGTGGTGATACCGTAATGGGCTCAACGGCCAACGCTACAAATACGGCAGGCAACGATTCTAACGACGTATTCTATTCTTTATCAGGTACAGCCGATGGAGAAGAAGTCACGGTAAGTTTATGTGGTTCTTCATTCGATACCATATTAACCGTATTGGATGGATGCGACGGAACCGTAGTTGCCTCAAATGACGATTCATGTTCACTTCAGTCAGAAGTAACTTTTACATCAGATGGTGCTACGACGTATATCATTTTAGTAGAAGGATTCTTTAGTACGTTCAGCGGCACAGGTGCTTCTGGCGACTATACCTTGGCAGTAACATGTATACCACCACCAGAGTGTGTATCACCAACAATAGACAGTGCTACGGTAGCAGAGACGTGTAGCGAGGTTGATGGCACAGGCACGTTCAACGTAGAGGTTGTTGTATCCGATGCAGGATCAGCAGGAACTGTGATCAGCGATGGTACAAATACATATCCAGTAGTAGCGGGCACTGTAGTGGCAGGACCCTACAACAGTGGTGATACGGTGAACTTAACTGTAGATGCGACGGATGATGCCTGTGATGCAGATCTAGGGGAGTTTACGTTTACCTGTCCACAACCAGCACCAGGTAATGACCTATGTGCAAATGCAGCGATGGTCGCCTGTGGTGATACCGTAATGGGCTCAACGGCCAACGCTACAAATACGGCAGGCAACGATTCTAACGACGTATTCTATTCTTTATCAGGTACAGCCGATGGAGAAGAAGTCACGGTAAGTTTATGTGGTTCCTCATTCGATACCATATTAACCGTATTGGATGGATGCGACGGAACCGTAGTTGCCTCAAATGACGATTCATGTTCACTTCAGTCAGAAGTAACTTTTACATCAGATGGTGCTACGACGTATATCATTTTAGTAGAAGGATTCTTTAGTACGTTTAGCGGCACAGGTGCTTCGGGCGACTATACTTTGGCAGTAACATGTATACCACCACCAGAGTGTGTATCACCAACAATAGACAGTGCTACGGTAGCAGAGACGTGTAGTGAGGTTGATGGCACAGGCACGTTCAACGTAGAGGTTGTTGTATCCGATGCAGGATCAGCAGGAACTGTGATCAGCGATGGTACAAATACATATCCAGTAGTAGCGGGCACTGTAGTGGCAGGACCCTACAACAGTGGTGATACGGTGAACTTAACTGTAGATGCGACGGATGATGCCTGTGATGCAGATCTAGGGGAGTTTACGTTTACCTGTCCACAACCAGCACCAGGTAATGACCTATGTGCAAATGCAGCGATGGTCGCCTGTGGTGATACCGTAATGGGCTCAACGGCCAACGCTACAAATACGGCAGGCAACGATTCTAACGACGTATTCTATTCTTTATCAGGTACAGCCGATGGAGAAGAAGTCACGGTAAGTTTATGTGGTTCCTCATTCGATACCATATTAACCGTATTGGATGGATGCGACGGAACCGTAGTTGCCTCAAATGACGATTCATGTTCACTTCAGTCAGAAGTAACTTTTACATCAGATGGTGCTACGACGTATATCATTTTAGTAGAAGGATTCTTTAGTACGTTTAGCGGCACAGGTGCTTCGGGCGACTATACTTTGGCAGTAACATGTATACCACCACCAGAGTGTGTGTCACCAACAATAGACAGTGCTACGGTAGTAGAGACGTGTAGTGAGGTTGATGGCACAGGCACGTTCAACGTAGAGGTTGTTGTATCCGATGCAGGATCAGCAGGAACAGTGATCAGCGATGGTACAAATACATATCCAGTAGTGGCAGGCACTGTAGTGGCAGGACCCTACAACAGTGGTGATACGGTGAACTTAACTGTAGATGCGACGGATGATGCCTGTGATGCAGATCTAGGGGAGTTTACGTTTACCTGTCCACAACCAGCACCAGGTAATGACCTATGTGCAAATGCAGCGATGGTCGCCTGTGGTGATACGGTAATGGGTGATACTACTGATGCAACTTCAGATTCGGAACAATCATATTGCGGTACTAGTGCACCAAGTTCTTCTAATGGTGGAGTATGGTATTCATTTATGGGTGACGGAAGTGATGTAACATTTGATCTTTCTGGGTCGTCTTTTGATACGAAGATTTTTGTTTATACGGGAGTTTGTGACGACTTAACATGTTTAGATGGTGATGATGATGGTGGTGATAGTACAACGTCATCAATCACAATATCATCTATGACAGGAACAACATATTACGTGTATGTTACAGGTTTTGGTACAAATAGAGGAGCTTATACTATGAGTGTCTCTTGTGAAGTACCTCCACAAGCACCAGATAATGATTTATGTATGGATGCTGAGATGATTTCATGTGGCGAAACAGTAAGTGGAACTAATGTAAATGCTACAGACGGAGATGGTGTAGCAGCCGATGGTTGTGGAACGTCTAGTTCTGCGGTAGGTGTATGGTATGCCTATATGGGAACTGGCGATACAGTAACGGCTTCAGTATGTGACGCAGCTAATTTTGATACAGAAATAACAGTTTATACTGGTGTCTGTGATGATCTTACTTGTTTAGGAAATAATGATGATGGTTCGGGATGTGGTGGATTTACATCAGAGTTTACATTTGATTCTGAAGTAGGAACCACCTATTATATTTATGTAAGCGGTTTTGGTGCTGCAACAGGTGATTTTGATTTAAGTATAACTTGTGAAACACCAGATCCATGTGCTGGTCCATTACCACAATTAACGTGGACAGGGACTATGGATACCAATTGGGAAAATACAGGTAACTGGGATAATAATGAAGCGCCAGGCTTAATGGTGTTTGCAGATGTAACTATTTCGATGGGAGCACCTAATTATCCAGTGTTAACAGGAGGACAAGATTTATATATCTCTGAGTGTTCTACGGTAACTGTAGAAGATGGAGCATCTTTAAATGTCAGTCCAAATGTAGAAGTTACTAATGACGGTGTTGTTTCTAATGATGGTACAGTAACTTTTGAGTCTGATGCAACAGGTTCTGCTTACATTGGATCAGGAATGGGTATGTTTATGGGTGATTTCACTGTGGAACGCTATATTCCTGCGAAAAGAGCTTATCGCCAATTAGGTACTCCAGTTACAACAAGTACACCTATATCTGATAATTGGCAGCAAGATACCCATATTACTGGCCCAGCAGGTAATACAGATGGATTTGATGTAACGTTTACAGGAAACCCTTCGGCCTATATTTTTGATAACGTAGCTTATGAATATGTAGAGTTGGCTAATACAAATGCCACTAATTTAATTCCTGGTACCATGTATCATATCTTGATAAGAGGAGATAGAAATACAGATTTAGGGAATAATAATGCTACACCATCAGAGACTACATTAAATGCCACAGGTGAGTTAACAGCTGAAAATATTGGATCTCAAATGATTTCAGTAAATGTTCCTGAACAACGATTTATTGCAGTTGGTAATCCGTTCCAGGCGCAGATTGATATGAATACTGTGTTAACGACAGGTTCTACAAATATTAACCCTAATTTCTATTGGGTTTGGGACCCTACGTTGGGTACCAGAGGAGCATATACAGCTGTTGTCGCAGCTTCAGGTGTTGCTTCTACAACAGGATCTGATGCTAATCAATACTTACAGGCAGGACAAGCTGGTTGGGTTTATACAGCTGGTGCAGGACAGTCGTCTGTAATCTTTGACCAAACCAGTAAGAATAATTCTGGTTTAGAAACTTCAACATTTACGGATAATGGTGCAAGTACAAGTCTAAGTCAATTGCGTTTATCTTTATATGAAAGTAGTGCATTTGCTAATAACGACACAGCTACTGATGGTGTGTTAATATTATTTGGCGCTAATGGAAATAATGGTATAGATGCTAACGATGCATTAAGCATTACAAACTTAGACGAGAATTTTACAACCATTAATAACGGCGAATTGCTAAGTATAGAAAACAGAGCAATGCCGCAGGAAACAGAAGAAATTCAATTGGAGATTAATACTTATAGAAGTACAAATTATACGATTGTAGCTGAGGGTATATCAATAGAAGGTGTAACACCTTACTTATACGATAATTACACTGGTGCATATACTGAGATTCCTCAGACGGGTTCTGTTAACTATAGCTATGTTGTAGAAGCTGGTATTGCATCTTCATCTGCTAATGATCGTTTTAAAGTTGTATTTTTCCAATCAACTTTATCAACCGGTAGTTTTGATTTAGATGGTATTAAGCTCTATCCTAATCCAACTAACATTGGTAAATTCTATTTAAACGTTCCACTAGGTATGGATGACCTAGAAGTTACAATTTATGATGTTTTAGGAACTAGATTATATAACAAAACAGGATTTAATGCTGGTAGTAGAATTACAGTTGAGGCTGGTTCTGACTTTAGTATGGGAACCTATTTTGTAGAGTTGAGTTCTAAAGGTAGAACAACAACCAAAAAGTTAATTATTAATTAATAAATTTAAATATTATGAAGAATTCTAAAAAACGAATTTCTAGAGCCATAGGTACAATGGTTATAGTATGTGCGTTGTTTATGTCTACGGACATAAACGCACAAGGACCTCCAGGAGGAGCGACTGATACACAGGATGTTCCCTTAGATGGTGGCCTAATTGCCTTGGTAATTGGTGCTGCAGCGTTTGGAGTTAAAAAATTACGAGATAATTTGAAGTAACGTGATAAAGCTTAAGACATTATTAAGCGACATTCCAACACCAATAAGGCTTTTTTTAGGAAAAGCCTTATTGTTTTTTGTTGTATGGAAGATCGTATATATAGGTTTTTTGTTGGAATCCAAGGTTTTAGACCATGCGCTTACAACACATATAGGCGATGCATGTGTTGAGATATTAAATAATTGGACTTCTATGTCTGGTTTTAGAGCTGTTAGAGAAGCAAAGACTTCTATTTATGAAGGCGAGTCTACAACAGAAATTGCTTCACTCATATTACATAACGATAGAAGAGTTTTATATATCGCGGACCTTTGTAATGGCTTAGAATTAATTGCATTGTACATTGGCTTTATTGTATGTATACCTTCTTCATTTTGGCGAAAAGTTAGATATATAATTATAGGTGTAATTATACTCGATTTAGTGAATATAGCTAGGTGTATAGGCCTAATTTATTTACAAGAGTACTATGAGTATTATTTTGATATTGCCCATAAATACATATTTAATGTTACTGTATATTCGGTTACCTTTTTATTATGGGTAATCTATACCAGAAAAATCCATTTAAATAATGAAACTTTACAAATCAGATAAGATTCGTTTTATAATGGGTCTTATTATTATTTTTATACTATATTCTTGTTACTATATATTTATTGCTGAGCATAGAGATACAGCAATGATACCAAGAAGGCTAAGGCATTTTATAAGTCTTCTATTTACGGTTGCAGTTTACTTTGCAGGAACTTTTCATTTGGGAAAACTCAAAGCAACTTGGATGTCAAAGTTTTGGCACATGGTACACATCAGTGGATTGTGCATAATAACTGGTATAGGATTGTTTGATTGGTTGTTTCTTGAAGGAAATACTATACCAAGACTTAGCATCTTTGCAAGGTCAATTCAAGAAATACTAATTTCACCTTTAATGTATTTAGCAATGGGCTTGCTGAATAATTTACTTATAAAACCTGCAAATTAATTTTTTATAGCAGTAAGTTCAGCAATCTTACATATAACTTCTACAGCTTTTTGCATACTTTCTACTGGGACATACTCATAGCGCCCATGAAAGTTATGGCCACCAGCAAAAATGTTAGGACATGGTAAACCCATGTAAGACAACTGCGAACCATCAGTACCACCTCTAATAGGTTTTATCAATGGTTTTATACCCAAAGAAATCATGGCTTCCTCAGCAATATCTACAATATGTTTTACAAGTTCTACCTTTTCTTTCATATTATAATATTGATCTTTGATTTCTATTTCGAAGATCTCGGCTTCGAACTTAGTATTTAAGTCAAACACAATTTTTTCCATGAGAGCTTTGCGAGCTTCGAATTTATCTTTATCATGATCTCTGATAATGTATTGAAGTAATGTTTCTTCAACTTTACCATCTATGTTATGCAAATGGAAAAAGCCTTCGTAACCTTCAGTATGTTCTGGTGTTTCTAGTCTTGGTAAAGCATTAATAAACTCGGTAGCATAGTACATGGCATTTACCATCTTGCCTTTGGCATAACCAGGATGTACAATCTTTCCTTTTACTTTTATCTTTGCAGATGCAGCATTAAAATTTTCGTACTCTAATTCACCTATTTGACTACCATCCATGGTATAGGCCCAATCAGCTTCAAATTTTTCAACATCAAATTTATGTGCACCTCTCCCTATTTCTTCATCTGGTGTAAAACCTACTTTAATCTCTCCGTGTTTTATTTCAGGATGATTAATAAGATACTCCATCGCTGTTACAATTTCTGTAATTCCTGCTTTATCATCAGCGCCTAAAAGCGTTGTGCCATCAGTTGTTATTAGAGTTTGGCCTTTGTAAAGCAATAGATCTTCAAAATAATCAGGCGATAGAATGATGTTTTCTTCAGCATTTAAAATAATATCCTTACCATCGTAATTTTCAACAATTTGTGGCTTAACATTAGCTCCTGTAAAATCTGGTGAAGTATCAAAATGCGATATAAAGCCAATAGTAGGCACATCATGATCTATGTTACTAGGTAAAGTTGCCATTATGTAGGCGTTATCGTCTATACTTACATCGCTCATACCAATAGCTTTTAGTTCTTCAACCAATTTATTAGCTAAATCCCATTGTTTTTTGGTACTTGGAGTAGTGGTAGAGTTTGGATCTGACTCTGTGTCTATAGTTACATAGCTTATAAAACGATCTATAATATGCTGCATGTTTTAATCTTTTTATGTATTAAAGCTTAAAAGTAATAACTGGTAATTTTGAATGGTTTACCAAGTCTTCAGAAATACTACCACCAAAGAAATGACTTAGACCGGTTCTACCATGCGTTATTATAGAAACAGCATCTGCGCTCTCTCTTTTAGCGTAGTTTAAAACACCATCTTCTACCATATGGTCTGCTGTGTAAGCGATATTTACATTTTTTGTGTTTAGCTTAGACAATTTTAAAAATTCTTCTACTTTTTCATTAATCTCGTCTGTGCTTAAGAAACTTAAGTTTGGAAGGTTAACATGCAATAATGTTACTTTATCTGCTAATTTATTTAGTGTTTCTAATGCATTTTTAACTGCAGATACACTTTCATCGCTAAAGTCACAACCAAGTACAACGTTATTAAAGTTAATAGAATCAGGTTTGGACTTAACGACTAAGACCGGAGTATCACTATAACGCACCACTTTTTCTGTATTAGAACCTGTAAATACTCCATCATGGTCACTATGACCTCTGGATCCCATGACAATTAGGTCTGCTTTTTCATGACTAGCAATTTCAGAAACTTCTTTTAGTACTTTATGATGCTTAATTACTGGTGTTACCGTAATATCCTCTAAATAAGATTTATCCAGGAATTTTTCGAATTCTTTATTGGTTACCATAAGCATAAATGCAGTTTCCTCACTTTTTTCAGCTCCTGATGTAGAAAAAATAGATTCGGACAATTCTAGCATGTGCATAACAATAAGCTCTGCATTGTGCTGCTTAGCTAGCATAGCGCCAGTTTCTAATGCGTATTCTGAATGTTGAGAGAAATCTACTGGAATTATAATTTTTTTCATGACTGTATTTGATTAGTTATTGCTCAAAGTTAATAATTTGAATGATTAAAAATAATGATAAATGACAGTTTATGTTTTAATTATTAATCGAAGCCAGAGCACACATAAGTTTGTTAAGATTATTATTTTTGTAATGCAAAATTATTTCCATGTATAAAGCTATTATAAGACCAATTCTGTTCTGGTTCGATCCAGAAAGAGTGCACCATTTTACATTTTCTTTAATAAGAACCATTTCAAAAGTACCAGGCTTTAAAAGTTTGTTTAAAAAGTTGTATTTAGTTGAAGATAAAAAGCTTGAGCGAGAGCTTTTTGGCTTAACCTTTAAAAATCCTGTTGGTCTTGCTGCAGGTTTTGATAAGGATGCAAAGCTCTATAATGAGCTTTCTAATTTTGGTTTTGGGTTTATTGAAATAGGTACACTAACACCAAAACCTCAAGATGGAAATCCTAAAAAACGTTTGTTTAGATTAAAAGAAGACTCAGCTATTATTAATAGAATGGGTTTTAATAATGGAGGAGTAGAAGAGGCAGTTGAGCGACTAAAAAAGAATAAAGGAGTATTAATTGGTGGTAATATTGGTAAGAATAAGATAACACCCAATGAAGATGCAGTAAAAGATTATAAAATTTGCTTTAATGCTTTGTTTGATTATGTAGACTATTTTGTGGTTAATGTAAGTTCACCAAATACCCCAAATCTAAGAGCGCTTCAAGATAAAGAACCATTAACTGAATTACTTAAAGCCTTGCAAGTACTTAATTTTCAGAAGCCAGAGAGTAAACCTATCTTATTAAAAATAGCTCCAGATCTTACAAACGAGCAATTAGATGATATTATTGATATTGTAAAAACTACTAAAATAGATGGAGTAATAGCTACGAATACAACTATTTCTCGTGAAGGTTTACAAAGCAAAAATAAATCTGAAATTGGAGGTATGAGTGGTAAACCTTTAAAATCGCGCTCAACAGAAGTGATTAAATATTTGGCTGAAAAAAGTAATAAGGCATTTCCTATTGTTGGTGTAGGAGGTATTCACTCCGCAGAAGATGCCTTAGAGAAATTAGAAGCTGGTGCCGATTTGGTACAGCTGTACACAGGTTTTATTTATGAAGGCCCAAAACTAGTTGCTTCTATAAACAAGGCTTTGCTTCATAAAGCTTAACTATTATTGGTTGCTGAAACGCTCATATCATTTGCAATAGCTGCTTCTGTTTTGGCAATTTCGCCAGGACCGGACAACATTTATGTGTTAGTACAAAGTATTACTAATGGCAAAGCTTATGGTTTGGCAACGGTTTGTGGTTTAATAACAGGTTGCATTATTCATACCACACTATTGGCATTTGGTGTTTCTGCAATTATAAAAGCAAATGAAGATTTGTTTTTTGGTATTAAAGTCTTAGGTGCATTGTATTTGTTGTATTTAGCTTACAAAGTTTTTAAATCAGATTCTCAATTAGATTTTGATTCTGAAACAGCTCCGAAAAAAAGCCTAAAAGCGCTTTTTGTACAAGGGTTTTTTATGAATGTTCTAAACCCTAAAGTTACCATTTTCTTTTTGGCATTTTTTCCTGGTTTTTTGTTTAGTGATTCTATGAGTACAATTTGGCAATTTTACATTTTAGGTGGTATTTTTATGTTAGTGTCTTTCATCATTTTTTCTACTATAGCTTTATTGGCAGGACAAATTAAATCTTATACCTTAAAACATAAAAAATCGGGAGTTGTGTTTCAATGGCTGCAGATCGTTGTCTTTATTGGTATAGCTGTATTTATTTTAGTCTGAAAAATGACACTATGAAATCGTTTTCGGAAACCGTATATTTGAGGCAATGAATACAGCGGTTAAACTTATAGAATGTCCTAGAGATGCCATGCAAGGCATCAAAGATTTTATTCCAACTGAAAAGAAAGTACAATACATACAATCCTTATTAAGGGTTGGTTTTGATACTATTGATTTTGGAAGTTTTGTGTCTCCAAAAGCCATTCCGCAGATGGTAGATACAGCCAAAGTTTTGTCGCTGTTAGATTTATCTGCCACCAAAAGCAAATTACTGGCCATCATTGCAAACACAAGAGGTGCGAATGATGCTTCAATCCATCCTGAAATTCAGTACTTAGGATTTCCATTTTCAATTTCTGAAAACTTTCAGATGCGTAATACGCACAAAACAATTGCACAATCTGTAGTCACACTTCAAGAAATATTAGAAATTGCAGGTAAAAGTGACAAAGAAGTAGTTGTGTATATTTCTATGGGTTTTGGCAACCCTTATGGCGATCCTTGGAATGTTGATATCGTAGGAGAGTGGACAGAACGCTTAGCAAAAATGGGAGTAAAAATTTTATCGCTAAGTGATACAATAGGAAGCTCTAATCCTGAGAATATTAATTATTTGTTTTCTAACCTTATTCCCAAATATCCTAAAATAGAATTTGGAGCACACTTACACACCACGCCAACTACATGGTTCGAAAAGATAGATGCTGCATACAAAGCTGGTTGCCGTCGTTTTGATGGAGCTATCCAAGGTTTTGGCGGTTGCCCAATGGCAAAGGATGATCTTACAGGTAATATGCCAACCGAAAAAATGTTATCTTATTTTACACAACAAAAAGCTCACGACTTAAATGCCATGAGCTTTGAGAGTGCTTATAATGAAGCGACTAAGATATTTTCAAAATACCATTAAATAAAAAAGCGCTACTCTAATAAAGCAACGCCTTTTAACAATCAACCAATTAAAAAAATTAATTAAAATCTAAATTCAAATCCTAGACTTCCACCAAAAGGATGTCCTGGCCTTAATCCTGCTGGTACTCTAGATACAGCATAAGTTTCGTCTAAAAGGTTAATGATATTTCCCGTTAGACTTAAGGTTTTAGAGAGATGGTATTTTCCAGAAAAATCGATAATAAAGCTCGATGCTACTTTTTCATCATTTGGTATAGTACCAGTACCAGCCAATGTTCTAAACTCACCATTGTACCGACCACTTAAATTTAACTCGTATTTTGCATGCTCTAATGATATAGAGGTGTTAAATTGGTGCATTGGTATATATGGTAATTGATCACCTTCATTTACTTCGCCCCATAAATCATTACTACTTCCAAAACTATTTAAAAACTCCGTATGTGTAAATGTATAAGCAAAGGTTACAGGTAATTTAAAACTGCTGTTGTTCTTAAGCACTTCATAATTCAATAATAACTCAAGGCCGCTAACTGCGACTTCACCTGCGTTAAACTGGTCTAAAGATCCGGTCCCTCCTGTGGCTGCTAAATCACTGCCCAAAAGATTGGAGTAATCGTTGTAGAAACCAACTACCTCACCACGGATACCACCAATTGTAAACCTTGAACCAAGCTCATAATTTATACTTTCTTCAGATTCTTCGCCTACAGAACTTCCTGGAGGTGAAAACCCTTTGTGCACACCGCCAAAAACAGAAATATTGTTAGAAAAGGAATAATTAAAGCCCATTCCTGGAATAAAAATATCTACTTTATTTTCTCTAAATGCCAATTCAGAACCTGTTCTATTAGGGTCATTATTACCAAAGTTTTCACGTTGCAATACAATATTTTCATAGCGTAAACCTGGTGTTAGGGTTAGGTTATTGTATTTTAGTTTATACATGGCATAAGCAGCAAAGGCTGTTGCGCTGCTAATTCGATTACCCTGAGCACCTCTTGGACCTAAGGATGTTCTCGTCATTTCTTGGTTGATTATGCTATAACCATCTTCCCATTGAAAACGGTCTTCCTCATCATAGTGATAGCGCACACCAACTTCTATATCATGAAACGTGTTTTCACCATACCAATGGTAATCAAACTTTGTTTGTAGACCTTTAGAATAATATACACGGTTATTTGCTTTTAAAAGAAGCGCATCTGCCGCAGAATCAACCTCTCCGCGTACAATTGCCATGTGGTCTGCAAATGTTGTCGGATCAGAAACTACTGTTGCTATACGTTGAGCATCACCATTAAAGACAACGTCATCTAATTTAAACCAATTTCGCGAAAACTTATTGTAATATCCATTAGTTGTAAGTCTAACGTTTTTACTAAAATCTAAAGTATGGGTAAGCATTAATTGCAATTGTTGAGCTGTCATCCTATCGTCTTGTGATGCAGCATATCTACTGTAAGGTGCTAGGTCAAAGTCTTCTTCGGTTAACCCTAAGTACGTTTCATTAGAGCGCTCATCATAGTAGTGAAATTTAGTTTCTAAGGCTTGTTTTAATCTGGCATCCTTATTACTATTAATTTTGAATTTTGCGGTTACTTCATTAATATCAAACCCTGTATTACTGTCGTCTGGTAGATTTTTGAATCCGTCAGAGCCAAAATTTAAATATTCAACTAAATAGCCAAAATTCTCTTTGCGGTCACCAACTCTAGCCAATAATTGCTGAGTGTTAAAAAGACCGTAGCTTGCCCTTACTTCGCCATTTAATTTATTAGGAATTTGAGCAGATATCATGTTAATGGCACCACCTGTTGTAAAAGGACCAAACTGTACCTGACTACTACCTTTTAAAATTTCAACAGCCTCCATGCGCCCAACAGACGGAAAGTAGTAGGCAGCAGGCGCGCTGTAGGGAGCTGGTGCTATAAGTACACCATCTTCCATTAACGATATTTTAGCACTTCGTTGAGGAGATGTTCCTCTAAGACTTATATTTGGGCGTAATCCAAAACCATCTTCCTCGTAGAAGGTAACACCTGGTACAGATCTTAGCGCTCGATTAATATCTGTGTAATTAAATTTCTTTAACTCTTTAGGCGATATGTAGTAGGCAGAACCAGTGCGATGTCTTGCTACATATTTACTACCAAAAATCTGATTAGAATTAATAATAACTTCATCTAATTTTTGAATGGAATCAAGAGGTTTTTCTTGTCTTTCTTTGTTTTGTGCATTTAATAAAATACTTGTAAAACCAAGTATTGATAGAGCTAATTTTAATTTCATTTATTTAGACTTATTAAATATAGGTTGTTAATCTGGCGCAAAATTACAACCTGTTTTTATTTTTTCAAACTTTATTTAGAATAAATAAAAATAAAATAATCATAAGTATTGATAAACAGTTTCTTAAGAAGGATCACTTTTTCTATATAAATTTTATTTAACTGTAAGTTGACATTTGCTCATTGAAAAAAACTGTATATTTGCATGCAATTATATCTTAATTGCATTATGACAGCACACGAAAACAAAATCTTAGGTGAGGGTCTTACCTATGATGACGTCCTTTTAGTTCCAGCTTTTTCTGAAGTTCTTCCTCGCGAAGTAAATATTGAAACAAAATTCACAAGAAATATTACCATTAATATCCCTGTAATATCCGCAGCAATGGATACTGTTACAGAGAGTAGAATGGCTATTGCAATGGCTCGCGAAGGTGGTATTGGTGTGCTTCATAAAAATATGACTATTGAGCAGCAGGCGACCAAGGTAAGACGTGTAAAGCGTGCTGAAAGTGGCATGATTATAGACCCGGTTACATTAACGACTCAAGCTACAGTAGCTGATGCCAAAAATGCTATGAAAGAGCATAGCATTGGCGGTATTCCTATTGTTGATTTCAACGGAAACTTAAAGGGAATTGTTACCAACCGTGATTTACGTTTTGAGCACAATAATGACAGACCTATTGTTGAAGTGATGACTGGTGAAAATTTGGTGACAGCACCTGTTGGTACCTCATTGAAAGATGCCGAAGCTATTCTACAAGAAAATAAAATTGAGAAATTACTCATTGTTGAAGGCGATAAACTCGCTGGTTTAATAACGTTTAGAGATATTACTAAAGTAACACAAAAGCCAATTGCCAATAAGGATTCTTACGGTAGGTTACGTGTTGCGGCTGCTATTGGAGTTACGGTAGATGCTATAGATAGAGCCGAAGCATTGGTAAATGCAAGTGTAGATGCCGTTGTTATTGATACAGCTCATGGACATACTAAAGGTGTGGTATCGGTTTTAAAAGAAATAAAATCTAAGTTTCCAAATCTCGAGGTTATCGTTGGAAACATTGCTACAGCAGAAGCCGCTAAATACTTGGTTGAAGCTGGTGCAGATGCTGTTAAAGTGGGTATTGGTCCAGGTTCTATTTGTACAACACGTGTGGTTGCTGGCGTTGGATTTCCGCAGTTCTCAGCTGTTCTAGAGGTTGCCGCAGCTATCAAAGGTTCTGGTGTACCTGTAATTGCAGATGGTGGAATTCGTTATACTGGCGATATACCAAAAGCTATTGCTGCTGGTGCTGATACGGTAATGTTAGGGTCATTGCTTGCAGGAACTAAAGAGAGTCCTGGTGAGACCATTATTTATGAAGGTCGTAAGTTTAAATCGTATCGTGGAATGGGTTCTGTTGAAGCTATGAAACAAGGTAGTAAGGATCGTTATTTCCAAGATGTTGAAGACGATATTAAGAAATTAGTGCCAGAAGGTATTGTTGGTCGTGTACCATACAAAGGCGAATTGTACGAAAGTATTCATCAATTTGTCGGCGGACTAAGAGCCGGAATGGGTTATTGTGGCGCAAAAGATATTGCAACCTTAAAAGAAACAGGCAGATTTGTAAAAATCACTGCCAGTGGAATCCACGAAAGTCATCCACACGATGTAACGATTACCAAGGAAGCACCTAACTATTCTAGATAGGATATTTATAAATTTTGTTTTAGTCATTTAAGGTCCAAATAAGCGCTTTCTCTTTAGTTGCTCTAAAAATAGTGCTATGTTCCTCGTTAGGCTCATCAGAGTACTTCCAAGTTAAATTTGATGGTGCATCGTTCTGCAATGCCATTTCAACTTTTTTGGTGTATTGCGAAATATCTTCTGTATTTGAGCCTGCAAACCATAGTTTTATGTCTTTTTCAGGAAGTTTGGTTAAAAGCGTATTTGCATTATTAGCTAAGTAATTGTTGTTCCACCAAAGCGAAGGATCCATAGCAATGTAAAAATCAAAAGTTTCTGGCTTTGTAAAAAAGGTTTCCATAACAAACAGTCCAGCAAGAGATTCTCCAATAATACCTTTTTTAGCTTTTGTTCTGTATCTGCTATTAATTTTTGGTGTTAATTCTTCAGAGATAAAAGCTCTAAAATCTTTTGCTCCATCTGTAATTGGGCAATATTGTTTATCGTCTTCGGCTTCAGAAGAACCCGTTAAATCTCTTCCCCTTTCAGTGTTTTCTATGCCAACTAAAATAAAAGGTGGTATTTTATTTTCTTCTAACAATTTAGCCAATGTATTGGCAATATGTGGAAAATCTTCCTTAATACCTCCATCTGGCATGTAAAGTACCGGGAAATGTTCTTTAGAGTTTTTGTAATTCTGTGGTGTCCAGATATTAATAACGCGATCTTCATTGACATACTTAGATGTTATTGTTAAGCTGTCGTGTTCTGGTATTGGGTCGTTATATATTGCACCTTGATTTTTACAACTTATAGATAGTATAACAAAAGCGGTTATTATAATTATTTTTTTCATTAGTACAGGTTTATTGTTCGATAAACTAATATTGATCAAATTTAGAATTTAGCCAAGCTTCTAACATCTCATTTTTATCTTCCTCGTTGTTGTAGTTGATGTTAACACCAAAATCAAATCCGTTAATCAACCTGCCATACATACGTTGGTTAAGGAGCACATCTCCATTAGGCTTGTAAAGTGTGACGGTAAAATAATGAAAACTTAAGCCATCTATATTTGCAATTTTTGTGGCTGTAGTATCTGTTTTAATACCTTTTTCGGTATATAAATCATATAGTAATACTTTAATTGAGGCATTATTTTCTTCCCATTCACCATCATATTCTAC
The DNA here is from genome assembly GCF_001971725.1 of Winogradskyella sp. J14-2. Classification (NCBI taxonomy): domain Bacteria; kingdom Pseudomonadati; phylum Bacteroidota; class Flavobacteriia; order Flavobacteriales; family Flavobacteriaceae; genus Winogradskyella; species Winogradskyella sp. J14-2. The sequence goes on from NZ_CP019388.1 coordinate 3,062,740, forward strand.
TTTAAAGGGTTCGGATGTGGATTGAAAAACATTAAATCTATTTTTTTGAAAATTCAAAAGTTGCTTTAACTCGCTATCGTCATATTCTAAACCAGTAGATTCTTTTATGATATCTAGACCTTTTTTAGAACGTCGGTTAAGAACACTTCTATGGGTAACATTCCAGCCATTTGGTATATTCATAGTCCAGGCGATTTCGTCGCTATGATACGTGTTTTCGGTTATTTTGCCTTCGTCAATTTGCTTGTTAGGATCAGATTTGCAAGATGATAATGTGATTAAGATTAATAGGACTACGAGTTTTATTTTCATGCTTTACGTTGATAGCTAAGTTTAAAATTAGTGAAAACCTACTTAATTTTTAAATAGAACAGTTGTAGAAGTATAAAAAACTGGCCCTCATTGCAGTAGCCAACAAACTATTAAAACAGGCTTTTGCTATTGTGAAATCAGGATTATCGTATGAATCTAAATATGCTATAAATTAAATCAATATTTGTTTGGATATCAGCTTAGTACATCCTTGTGGCTAGTTTTTTTCAGTTTTTAAAATATCTCTCAAGCTTTTTACTTTTCTTAAAACATCAGTTCAATTTTAAAAATTCATCTTTAACTACTTGTTTTAGCATTAATAAATCGGTAGGTGACCAAAATTTTGTCAAATCAATTTTTGATAATTTATCAACTTTGAAGTCGTCCATCTTCATTGAATTTGCAGGTCTGATTCTTACATCATTGCCCTTTTCATCAGGTGCAGTAAATCCATTTTGAATCAATTTTCGATAGTAATTTGAAAGTTCAATTTCAACTTTGTCATTATTCGGATAAATAGGTACTTCAAGTGCCGTGGCTAGACCAAGAGTGTTTATAACCTCACGTTCAATGTCGGCATCATCGCCTTCGATTACACTATCCAAAAGATGATGATATGATAGTTTTAATTCTTTCGTGTCAAGCATTGGACAGATATAATGAAAGACAGGAACTCTGTTCTTAATATCAAAGACCAATTCTCTAGTCATTTTCATTAAATCATAATTTGAACTAAAAGGATATTTTTCTTCTGAATTATTACGACTATTCCTCTTTTCGAGAAATTCTTCGAAATCAGAATCAACTGGACTTTCAAATCCTAGAGGATGTTTTTCCTCTTTTTTCCATTTTGAAAGTCTATCTTTTTTCTTCATTCGTTAGTTTCTTGGAATTAGTTACACAAATACGATGTAAATATTAACTATATCCACATTATATGTTTTCTGTTACAATTTACAGAAAATAAAAACCACTAATAAAGCTATTAGTGGTTTTTTTATAAATAGTATTCTGTCTTAAAATTACGGAGTAGGCGTTACCACACCAAGTGTATAAAGTTGTTCCATCGTTGGGCTTTCACTACCACCTGCTGGCTCTAAGGTGATACCAAAGGCCTGGCTTTCGTTGGCATTGGCAATGGTAAATATTTTATTGTCGTCGGTGTTAAAATCGTCAATAGTACCTAAACTCGTTGGTGTTAATGGGTTTAGTGTTAAAGACCACACTTGCCATACTTTACCTTCTGGTGCGTTTGGCAGACCTTCACCATCTAAGTAAATGGTATTGTCGGCTTTGTTCCAATACACTTTGGCATAGGTAGAAGCGTAGTCTCCTTGGCCACCTAAAGGTACCGCAATAACATCCTTGTCTCTAATGGCATCTAACAGATTTTTGGTAGCTGTAAGATCGCCTCTGGCTTCTTCAATCTGTATTTCGAGATATTGCTTTTCGGTAGAAACGGTTTGTAGCTCTTCTTCAACCTTGTTCTTATTGTTAAGGGTCCATAATAAACCACCAGCAAGTAAAACGGAGGCTGCCCAACCTGTGTAGGAAATCCAACTAGGTTTTCTTGGTTTTAAGTCTACAACTTTGGTGTCTGTGTTTAATTTTCCTTTAAACGATTCAAAATCTATAGCATGAGGTGATACCGCAGCAGTAAGTTTTACGATAGCTGCTTCTATTTCTAAAACTTCTTGTAATATTTCTGGGTGTTGTTGCATAAGCTCATAAACTTCCTGATTTTCTTTTTCAGAAAGCTTACCAGCTACGTAAAGCTCTAAAATACCCGATTCTATGTATGCTTTTATATCCATATTACAATACCATATCCCTTAATTGCTGAATACAGTTTCTATTTCTTGTTTTTACTGTGCCAATTGGCATATTTAACTCTTCTGAAGCTTCTTTTTGAGTAAATCCTTTAAAGTACAATAGTTCTATAACTTCTTTACATTTTTTACCTAGGCTAGTTACAAACTTTTTTATTCCGATAGCATCTGTGCTGTTATCTAAATTATCGTTGCTTGTTATTATATCTACGAAATAATCTGAGTTGAGGTTTTGCTTGGATTGTTTAAAGGCCTTAGACCGTGTTACATCTATAGCTGCGTTGCGTGCTATATTAAGTATCCACGTAAAAAAACGCCCTTTTTTTGAAGAATAGGTATCCGCCTTGTGCCATGCCTTTATAAAGACATCTTGCATAATTTCGTCGGCAATATCAGCATCTTTTACGATGTTATAAACTACACCATGTATGCTATCACTATACATCTCGTATAGTTTTTTGAACGCAACTTGGTTTTTAGACTGAAACTGCTGTACTAATGTTTCTAATTCCGTCATATGTGACTTGATTAGAGTTTTTGCAGACAAGGGGAAGTATTAGCACTGCAATAGCTCTAGCTATTTTATGGTTAGTGTTTGTTTTTATTAATTATTACTCTATGATGGCACCGCAACTGATTCTACTACCAGCTGCTCCAGATGGCTGTGATGTAAAGTCATCTGTTCCTTGGTGTACTATTATAGCTTTACCAATAATATTTTTGGTTGGGTCTTCGCAAGTTAGGCACCACTCATCTGTTGTAAATTTAATTTCTCCTTTACCATCGTCATCAACTTTAAAGTTCCCAATATCTCCTTTGTGATACCCTGTTTCTGATCCCCATTTACCATGCGGTTGGGCTGTCGGATTCCAATGTCCACCAGTAGATTTACCATCTGGTGATGAACAATCAGCAGACTCGTGTATATGTATGGCGTGTTCACCTTTATCTAAATCAGAAAGATAGGCCATCATAGTAACCTTACCATTTTCTTCAATAAACTTTATAGTGCCAGTTGCATTAGAACCACTCTTAGGATCTAACTTAATCTTCATTTCTGTTTTTTCTAGTTTTACAGTATTATCTTCTTCGGTTTCAATAGTTTCTTCTACTTCTTTCTTATTGTCCTTACAAGCTGTAGCAAAAACTATAGCAATTGCAAAAACGCTCAATTTAATATATTTCATAGTTGTTATTAGTTTTTAGTAAAGTTAAGGATATAAGCTTTCTGATGCAAATACAGTAACATTAATCTTTAAAAGAAAATAAAAAAAGGTATCCTGTCTACTTGATAGGTTTACATATGCACTTACCTCGTTTAAGGATTTAAGATACTATTTCTAATGTTTTAGCCATTGGCATTTAGTTGTTAATTAAACCATTATATGACAAAAATCATATTTTATACAGTCGCTTCAGAGTAATTTTGATTTTAGACAAAAGTTAGTATGTGTCAAAAGTTAGTAAATAAATACAATGTGGCAGGTCCACGTTATACCAGCTATCCTACGGTTCCGTATTGGAATGCTGAGACATTTTCATTGCAACAATGGAAACAAGTTTTAAAGCAATCCTTTGATGAGTCTAATACAGAAGAAGGGATAAGTTTGTACTTGCACCTGCCATTTTGTGAAAGCCTCTGCACATTTTGCGGATGCCACAAACGTATTACCAAAAGGCACGAAGTAGAGTTGCCATACATAAAGGCAGTTTTAAAAGAATGGCAGTTGTACCGAGAATTATTAGGTACAAAACCAAAAATAAAAGAATTGCATCTTGGTGGAGGTACACCTACATTTTTCTCACCAGAAAATTTAAGCTTTCTTATTACGGAATTACTTAGAGTGTCTGACCTTGCTAAAGATTATGAGTTTTCGTTTGAAGGACATCCAAATAACACTACCCAAGCGCATTTGCAGGCACTGTACGAATTAGGGTTTAGACGCGTGAGTTTTGGAGTTCAGGATTATAATCTGAAAGTTCAGAAGGCGATAAACCGTATTCAACCTTTTGAAAATGTAAAACGTGCTACGGAAACAGCTAGAAAAATTGGTTACACATCTGTTGGACACGATATTATCTTTGGTTTACCGTTTCAAACGGAAATAGATGTCATAGAGACCATTCAAAAAACAAAAGCCTTAATGCCAGATCGCATTGCGTTTTATAGTTATGCACATGTGCCATGGATTAAAGGAAATGGACAAAGAGGCTTTAAAGATGAAGATTTACCAACTGCCGAGTCTAAGCGTAGACAGTACGAAACTGGTAAATCGCTTTTAGAAAAAATAGGCTATACCGAAATAGGTATGGATCATTTTGCATTAAAAACTGATGGACTTTACAAAGCCATGCAAAACGAAACCATGCATCGCAACTTTATGGGTTATACAGCCTCTAAAACACAAGCTATGATTGGCTTGGGTGTATCATCTATAAGCGATAGTTGGTATGGCTTTGCGCAAAATGTAAAGTCTATTGAAGAATATTACAACATATTAGAAAATAATATTATACCAGTTTACAGAGGGCATATTTTGAATGAAGAGGACTTAAAAATTAGAAAGCATATTCTCAATTTAATGTGTCACTTTAAAACCTCATGGAAACAACCGGAAGAAGTATTTGAAGAATTGCCAGAAATACTTATAAAACTAAAAGAACTAGAGCAAGACGGTTTAATTGAATTTGAAAGAAAGCAGATAACCGTAACTGAAAAAGGGAAACCTTTTATAAGAAATGTTTGTATGGCCTTTGATTTGCTGTTGCAACGCAAAAAGCCAGATACCCAACTATTTTCAATGACCATCTAAACACTAAAACCATGAAAAAAATTATTGTACCTATAGATTTTTCAGAGCATTCGGAATTTGCTTTGGAAGCGGCTGCGAACTTAGCTCAGAAGTTTGGTTCGGAACTTATAGTATTACACATGTTAGAACTATCTAATGCTATATTAACGGCTAATGGGAACTCTATTAATGAAGAAGCTGTTTTCTATCTAAAATTAGCGGAACAGAAATTTGATGCTTTTCTAGACAGACCTTACTTAGAAGGTATTAAAATTACACCGATTGTAAAGCATTTTAAGGTTTGGAGTGAGGTGAACGATGTTGCCAATGCACATAATGCTAACCTTATCGTTATGGGTTCGCATGGTGCTAGTGGAGTAAAGGAAGTACTCGTTGGTTCTAATACGGAGAAAGTAGTTCGCCATGCGGATATCCCAGTTTTAGTAATCAAACACAACCCAATATTATTAGATTTTGAAAATGGTGTATTTGCAAGTGATTTTACGGATGAGGCCATTACACCTTACCTCAATGCAAGAAAAACCTTTAAAAAAATAGGCGCGACTATGCACTTAGTGTATGTAAACTCACCAGATGGTAATTTTAGAAGTTCTACAGAAATAGATAAGCGTATATCCTTATTCCTTAAAAAAGCAGATGGTGATTTAGATAATCTTGAAAATGTTCATGTGGTATCAGATTATTCAATAGAAAAAGGCATTTTAAATTTCGCCAATACTATTGGTGCAGATCTTATTGCTGTAGCCACTCATGGCAGAAAAGGCTTGGCACATTTCTTTGAAGGTAGCATTTCAGAAGACATTGCCAATCATTCTACGTTACCAGTAATGACCTTTAAAATATAGTTCTTGATGTTTATTAGTTAGTGTTATTAATATCAAGTTAAAACGCCAAAGACGAGGGCTTTGGCGTTTTTTTATGCGTTTGTTTTTCGATAAAATTAAAAACGATATCCTATTCTTAGGTGTAGGTTAACAGCCACACCATTTTCATCTTCAAAGAGAAAAACATTATCTTTTTTGAATAAGTGGTAATAACCGATACCTATACCTGTTTCATAAGTGAAATGTTTGCCAACATTACGACGAATTCCCCAAGTTGGTATAATAGTAATGTCAGAAATGAAGACGGTATTTGCAGGTAAAGATCCTAAAACCAAATCTGGATGATAGGTAGTTTTTATTGAAACAAAATTTCCACTATTCCCATCAATACGTCTCTTTTTAGTCACTCTTTTACTTAGGTTGTAGTACCATCTTGGTTCTAGAGTTATTGCTGGTACCATGATAAAACTTTGTGAGCCAACAAAATTTTCCCCAAAAATGGCAGCATCCAAGCCTAGTTCACTTCTAAGTGCAATAGCGTTAGATAATTTAGACTCATTATGAGCCCAAACACCTAAAAAGCCGGTTTGAATTCCAAATGTAGATTTTTCTACACTTGCATTTTGTGCAGCTATTTCAAATACTGAAAGGGTGAAGACTAAGGCTAGAAGAAATTGTTTCATATTACAATTGATTGATGTTTTAATATTGCAATAATACCAAAAAAGTTAGTTGAAAATTAAACAGTGGAATTTTTTAATTTTAATGACAGTCTATAGCGCTAGTTGCCATTTCAACTACAGGAGCAGGAGAGATGTAAGGAATGCCTAATCCCAATCCTCTAAGAATGAATAAAACACCTATTAAGACTACAAAAACAGGAATGGCTTTTTGTATGCGTTGTTTTATGGTTTGGTTTAAAAACTTACCTAAATAAATAGCTGAAGTCATCAGAGGCAAAGTGCCTAAACCAAATAAAACCATATAAAAACTGCCTTGTAGTAAGCTGCCTGTGGCTACGGCACCAAACACTGCCATATATACCAAGCCACAAGGTAAAAATCCATTTAGAAAGCCAATGGTTAAAAACGTATCTGGTGTTTTTTTCTTTAAAGCTTGTCCAAGATTAGATTTTACTCTAGAAATGACTTTGTTTAAAGGTTTAGATAAATTGTATTTAGCAAAAGTTCGATAAGGGATAAGTACAACAACAATCATTAAAATTCCTACTGCTATTGAGAGTTGTTGTTGTACACCAAAAAGATTGAGGCTTTTACCAACGAGACCAAAAGCCAGTCCTATTAAACTGTAAGCCAATAATCTACCAATATGATAAACACCAATTTGAGATACTTTTTTTAAAGAATTAGAACGATCTACGGGCAACATAAAGGCTATTGGTCCACACATACCAACGCAGTGCAAACTACCTAATAAACCTAATACAAATGCCGAATATAACATGCTAATAGTTTATGGCTTTTTTGTAAAGATAAGCTTCATTATTGTAGGTCCAGTCAATGTTAATGTTCCAGCGACCATCTAACAATTTGTTGTCAGGTATGAGCAAATTGTGATCAGATAATGAAATAGGAATTTCAAAATCTAACGTCTTGTTAGATGGTCTGTATAGGAACACTGAACCTTTAATCTTTTTTATATCTAAATCTTTCGGGAATTCAACAAGGATGCCATCTTTAGTCTTCTTCCAACTAATATTGGTTTTTAGGTTTTTAGAATTTTCTTCTTTATCAATATCAGTTTGAAATTTTAACTCTTTTTGATAATAATCTTCTACAACCAAATCATGGTCGTACTTATTGTTTGTAGCCATATTCACTACAAAATACATTATAAAGCCTATAAAACCTGCAAAGGCTATAACTATTGCTGTTCCCCAATTTACTTTCATAACTCTACTTCCTGCAAAAGCAGGAATCTCCTTTTTTTTAGACCTGCTAGGTTTTCAAAACCCAAACCTGCTAGGTCATTGTTAATTATAACTTCTAGGGCCTAAAAAGCTCACAGAAGTTGTTTCTATTAATTTGTCTCCACTATAAACATCTAAAGTCAAGTTGTTCTTGTCGCCAGAAAGGTCACTTTGTTTTAGCTCTATAAATAACGTTCCTTCTGCTAGTCCACTTTCTTTTACTGTAAAGGTATCGCTTGTAGAAACCAATTTTATTTCACCATCAATACCTCTAAGCTTAAAGCTTACATCCTCAATAGTTTCAGTGGTTTTATTTACAATTTTATACGTATAGACGTTACTAATAATATTATTGTCTTTATGTTCATATAGCTGTCCTGGTAATCTAAGTACTCTTGCTTCAACATCATTTCTTAGGGCTAGCATACCCAGTAACACACCAATCAAAATGACAAGCACAGCAATGTAACCTTTCATTCGAGCCGTAAGTTTAAAAACTGTTTTCTTTTCTATATTATCTTCACTGGCATAACGGATTAATCCTTTTGGTTTGTTGATTTTTTCCATTATCGTATCGCACTCATCAATACAAGCAGTACAGTTGACACATTCTAACTGTGTGCCGTTTCTGATATCTATACCTGTAGGACAAACATGTACACATTGAAAACAATCTATACAGTCACCATGTCCTAGAGCTTCTCTGTCTTCATTTTTTCTAAACTTCTTTCTTCCACTTTCACCTTCACCACGTTTATGATCATAAGCTACAACAATAGATTTGTTATCTAAAAGTACACCTTGTAATCTGCCGTAAGGACAAGCAATAATACATACTTGCTCTCTAAACCAAGCAAAAATAAAATAGAACACTCCTGTAAAAATCAACAACGGAACTAAAGTGCCTAAATGTTGAGAAGGCCCTTCTTTAACATAACTTAGAAGCTTGTCGCCACCTATTAAGTAGGCTAAAAAAATGTTTGCTATTAAAAACGAAATCACTAAAAAGATAAACCACTTTAAGGTGCGTTTTCTAATTTTTTCTGCATCCCATTTCTGTCTTGCCAAACGCATTTGTTTATTGCGGTCACCATCTATCCAAAATTCAATACGTCTAAAGACCATTTCCATAAAAATGGTCTGTGGACAGATCCATCCACAGAAAATACGACCAAATCCTACTGTAAACAGTGTAATGAATACCACACCAATAATCATGGAAATCACAAACAGATGAAAATCCTGTGGCCAGAACGGAAAACCAAAGATGTTAAAACGTCTTTCTAGGACATTAAACATTAAGAATTGGTTACCGTTAATTTTTATAAATGGTGCAGCAAAGAGAAAAGCTAATAGAAAATAACTTACTAACTTTCTCTTTTCCCAATATGGACCTGAGGGTTTTTTAGGGAAAATCCAATTACGTTTACCTTCTTCATTGATGGTACCGATTGAATCTCTAAAAACTTCGTTCTCTGGCGTTTCCATTTAGATTTGGTTTTATGTCGCTTAATTAGAAGCTATTGTTTGGTCTTCTTCGTCAGCTTCATTGGTTTTTTCTTCTGTCTCTTCGGTAGATGATTCCTCAGAGTTGTCTTTAGATTCGTCTACCCAAATATCGCCTTCGGCTTCTTTAGGATTAGCTGGTGTAGTGCCTTGAAATTGTAATACGTAACTTGCTACTTGAGCCATTTCTAAAGGTTTTAAACTATTTTTCCAGGCAACCATGCCCTTACCGTCTCTACCGCCTTCGGAGATAGTTCTGAATACATTTTTTATACCACCACCAAGAATCCAGTGCTCATCAGTAAGGTTAGGGCCAATACCACCACCACCATCTGCCATGTGGCAGGCCACACAATTGACTTCAAAAATCTTTTTACCTGCGTTTAGGTCTGCAGCATCGGTCAGTACTACAACAGTATTAACGTCAACCAAGTTCTTTGCTGTCTTTTTATATTCTTCAATGGCTCTATTGGCTTCGGCATATTCAATCTCATATTCATCAAACTGGTCATCTGCATTAAATACATGGTATCTTGCCATATAAACCACACCAAAAATGATAGTTGCGTAAAATCCATAAAGCCACCAAGGCGGAAGGTTGTTGTCTAATTCTTTAATACCGTCGTAATTATGGTCTAGAATTATTTCACCTTCTTCCTCAATTGGTTTAGCTCCTTTGAGTTTGTCATAGGTTTTCTTAATCCATAATGCTAATTTAGATGGCGCAGCTCTTTGAGCATCATATCTGGCTTTACCTTCTTCGTCTAAACTTTGGTATAGGATGTTATCCATTGTACCAACAATACCTTCTATAGCAATTAAAAATAGAAGTACCAATAATAGGAACAAAAGGATGACAGGTTGCTCTATAAACGCTGGTTGGTCACCAGAATCTACAAAGTATTCTATGAGTCCTGCAATTGCAAAGAATACTACAGGTACTCTAATATATGATGGAATTAAATGTCTCATGATTGTGTGTCGTTTTGGTTATCTAAAGGAATATTACTGACTGTTGTTATATATTCTTTCTTAGCTGTGTATACCCAGAAAAACAGCGCTACAAAAAAGATAAAGAATATTAAAAGGGATATCAAGGGATAGATTTCTATTCCTGTGATACTTTCCATATGATTTTTTACAAATTTTAGCATGATGATTAATTTTGTGCCGTTTCATTAAGAATTTCTTTCACTTTAATATCTGTACCTAGACGTTGCAGGTACGCAATTAGAGCAACAATTTCACGATTTCGCATTTCTACGAAATTCTCACCAGCAGTGGCCTTATCTGCTTCATAAGATTTAGCAAAATCTGGATCTGTGTATAGGTTTTTCTCAATTTGAGTGCCTTGTTCTAACATAGAAATCTGGGCATTGGCAATATCTTCTTCGGTATACGGTACACCCAAACTCACCATTGTTTCCATTTTCTTTTCGGTCATAGACTTATCTAGTTTAGCACCTTCACCAACGATTAACCATTTGTAGGCAGGCATAATAGAACCTGAAGAAGTGGTTTGCGGATCGTACATGTGGTTAAAGTGCCAGTTGTCGTTGTATTTTCCACCAACACGATGTAAGTCTGGCCCTGTACGTTTACTTCCCCAAAGGAATGGGTGGTCATAAACAAACTCACCTGCTTTAGAGTATTCACCGTAGCGTTCTACTTCACTTCTAAATGGTCTTACCATTTGAGAATGACAGCCTACACAGCCTTCTCTAATATAAATATCTCTACCTTCTAGTTCTAAAGGAGTGTAAGGTTGAACACTACTAATGGTAGGAATATTAGATTTTACAACTATGGTTGGTATAATTTGCACAATACCTCCAATTAAAATTGCAATGGTAGCGTAGATCGTTAATAATACAGGCTTACGCTCTAACCAAGTATGCCACCCTTCACCAGCAACACGTCTTTTTGACACACGCTTTAATGCTGGCGCTTCAGCAAGTTCGTCTGTTACTTTGCTGTCAGATTTAGCAATGGTAACAATAACATTATACACAAGAATTAACATACCAGTAATGTAAAGGGTACCACCAATAGCACGCATCCAGTACATAGGCATAATCTCAGTTACTGTTTCAAGGAAGTTACCATAAACTATACTTCCATCTGGGTTAAATTGTTTCCACATACTCGCTTGAGTAAAACCTGCAACGTACATAGGTAATGCATAGAGTATAATACCTAGAGTTCCTACCCAGAAGTGTAGGTTGGCTAAACCGATAGAATGCAATTTAGTTTTAAATAAACGTGGTATTAACCAATAAATCATACCAAAGGCTAAGAAGCCGTTCCAAGCTAATGCACCTACGTGAACGTGAGCAATAATCCAGTCTGTAAAGTGTGCAATGGCGTTAACGTTTTTAAGTGATAGCATAGGACCTTCAAATGTTGCCATACCATAACCAGTAATCGCAACTACCATAAATTTAAGTACAGGATCTGTACGTACTTTATCCCAAGCACCACGCAAGGTTAATAAACCATTAATCATACCTCCCCAAGAAGGTGCAATTAACATAACAGAAAATGCAACACCTAAATGTTGAGCCCATTCTGGTAAAGCTGTATATAATAAGTGGTGAGGACCAGCCCAGATGTAGATAAATATTAATGACCAGAAGTGAACAATAGATAATCTATATGAGTAAACAGGTCTGTTAGCTGCTTTTGGTACAAAGTAGTACATTAAACCTAAGAAAGGAGTTGTTAAGAAAAATGCAACTGCATTATGTCCATACCACCACTGCACTAAGGCATCTTGTACACCAGCATAAACAGAATAACTTTTCCAGCCAGTTAAGCTAACAGGAAGTTCTAAACTATTAAAAATATGTAGTACTGCAACAGTAACAAATGTAGCGAGGTAAAACCAGATAGCAACATATAAGTGACGTTGACGACGTTTTAAGATTGTACCAATCATGTTGACACCAAAAACCACCCATACTAAAGCAATAGCGATATCAAAAGGCCACTCTAATTCGGCATACTCTTTAGATGTTGTAATTCCTAATGGCAACGTTATTGCCGCACCAACAATGATTAATTGCCAGCCCCAAAAGTTAATGTTGCTTAGTAAATCACTAAACATTCTGGCTTTAAGTAAACGCTGAAGCGAATAGTACACACCAGCAAAAATAGCATTACCTACAAAGGCAAAAATTACTGCGTTGGTGTGTAATGGTCTTAATCGCCCAAAGCTTAGCCACGATATACCATCGGTCATATTTGGGAATAAAAACATAAAGGCTAGGATAAGCCCAACGAGCATACCAACTACGCCAAAAACTATGGTGGCGTAGAGGAATTTTTTAACGATTTTGTTATCGTAGTAAAATTGTTGCATTTCCATATGAAATAATTTAGTCAGATTCTATATTTATTGTTTAGTCTTTTCTTTAACGAGTTCATCTTCAAACAACATGCGTACCGAAGGTGTATAGTCATCATCGTATTGACCAGACTTTACAGCCATTAAAAAAACGATAAAGAAAGCCACACCAACAATGACGCTTACTGTTAAAACTATATATATAACACTCATACCTATTTTGAAGTTATGGTTCAAATTTACAGTTGAACCTTTTTTTAAAACATGACTTTTATCATGTCGCTCTATTTATTTCTAATTATTATTTAAGCGTTCTACCAATATAATTAGTGCATACCGTTGTAAACACCACTATGCTTATAGAACTTAAAGGCATTAAAATTGCAGCAACAACAGGAGCTAACTGGCCTGTAACAGCAAAATATAATCCTATTACATTATATATAAATGAAAGCACAAAGCTCCATTTTATGGTCTTTATAGCTGATTTTGAGGCCATAATATAGCGATACAGGTGCTTAAATTTTGAAGCATCCAAGATGGCATCACAGGCAGGCGAGAATACATTAACATCTTCAGAAATTGCAATACCTACATCACTTTGTGCCAAAGCACCTGCATCGTTAAGTCCATCTCCAATCATTAAGACTTTTGCACCTTCAGACTGGTGGTATTTTATAAACTCTAACTTATCATCTGGCTTTTGGTTGAAAATGAGTTTCGTTTTTCCTGGTAGTAATTTTTTGAGATTTTCGCGCTCACCCTCATTATCTCCTGATAGAATTACCAAATCAAAATGTTTTTTAAGCTTATTAAAGAGCTTTGAAACACCTTTTCTATAACTGTTGTAAAATGTGAATTTTCCTTTGTAACTATTATTACTGCTTATATGTACTGTGGTATTGAGCGTAGAGGTTTGTTCAGCATTGCCAACAAAACTAGCGGACCCAACTTTTAGGTTAATATTATCATGCTCAGCTTTAATACCTTTACCAACGTGTTCTTCAAACCTATCTAAGGTAATGATGTCATGTTCATCTAAAATGTTGTATAGTGTTCTACTCAATGGATGGTTAGATCCTCTTAAAGAGTTTTTTAGAACCAAGCTTTCTGAACTAGATAACGATATACCCTTATACTCAGCATTGCTTTGTTTGTTAGATGTAATAGTTCCTGTTTTGTCAAAAATAACAGTATTAATATGTGCCAGTTGCTCAATGACACTGGCATTTTTTACGTAAAATTTTAGCTTGCCAAAAATGCGAAGTAGGTTTCCAAAGGTAAAAGGTGCAGACAAGGCAATAGCACAAGGACACGCAATGATTAACACTGCCGTAAATACATTCATGGCTTTACTGGGATCGGTAAACAGCCAGTAGCTTGTTGCAATTAGGGCTATTGTAAGTATGGCAATAGTAAAGTGCTTACTTATACTATTGGTAATAGTAGTAAAACCATCTTCCTTATTTTTATTAAAAACATCATTACTCCACAATTGTGTAAGGTAACTCTGCTCCACAGATTTTAAAGCTTCGATTTCTATGACACCAGATGTCTGTTTACCACCAGCAAAAAGTTTGTCACCAGATTGTTTAGTAACAGGTTGAGATTCACCTGTAACAAAACTGTAATCTATTTTTCCTCTACCATTGATAAGGATACCATCAACAGGAATTAACTCTTCATTTCTTATTAATAATCGGTCACCCTTTTCTATATCGTAAACCTGAATTGAGTTTTCGTTTCCATCTTTTTCAATTTTAGTAACTGCAATTGGGAAATAACTTTTATAATCGCGCTCAAATGATAAAAAAGCGTAAGTTTTTTGCTGAAAAAATTTACCCAATAAAAGAAAAAAAACCAACCCTGAGAGACTATCAAAAAATCCAGAACCAATGTCAAAAGCTATTTCTACTGTGCTTCTTAGAAATAATACCGAAACACCTAAGGCAATAGGAATATCAATGTTTAATAGCTTTGCTTTTAAGCCCTTGTATGCAGAAATGAAATAATCTTGGGCAGCATAAAATACTACAGGAATAGATAAGGCAAACATAAGCCAACGGAACATGTGCTTGTATTGTTCTAACCAAAATTCGTTGATCTCAAAATACTCAGGAAATGACAAGAACATTATATTTCCAAAGGCAAAACCAGCTATACCCAGTTTATAAATAAGCGTTCTATTGATTTGCTTCTTACCGGTTTTAAAATCATCTAAACTGATGTACGGTTCATAGCCAATTCTGCTTAATAAAAGCACAACAGACTTTAGGTCCGTTTTTTTGGAATTATAAGTGACTCTAACCGTTTTTTTACCAAAATTAACTTGAGAATCTGATATGCTTGGATTCAGTTTTTTTAGATTTTCTAAAATCCAAATACAAGAACTACAATGAATATGTGGAATATAAAGTGTTGCCACCTCAATCTCATCGCTTCTAAATTCCGTGAGTTTTTCGACAATATTTCCCTGAGATAGAAAATCATATTTCCCTTCAATTTCTTTTGGAATTGCACCTGGCGAACTTTGTAAATCGTAGTAACAGGTTAAATCATTTTCGTTAAAAATTTCGAAAATAGTTTTGCAACCATTACAACAAAACGATTTATCCTGAAACGTGATAGGGTGGCTGCCACAGTCGTCACCACAATGAAAACAAGAGTTGTTTTCCATAGTTTAATTTGCTCATTTATACCTGTAACAAAGGTGACACATTGTGCAGTTTTAAAATATGATATTTGTCATGTAATTAGTATATTTGAATTAAGTCACTAAATCAATTGGTATGAGTAAATGTGAGTCTTGTATTATTAAGGAGTTTAATTCCTTAAAGTCTCTGACGCGCGATGAATTAATGCGGGTTTCTGCATGTAAAACAGGTAAGTTTTATAAAAAAGGTCAAATCATTTTTGAAGAAGGCGAAACACTAAATGGTGTTTATTGTGTAAGGGATGGGGTCTGTAAATTAACAAAGTTGAGCGAAAACGGAAAAGACCAAGTCGTAAAGCTTGTGGTTAAAGGAGATCTATTGGGTAAGCGCTCTTTAGTATCTGATCAAAAAACAAATTTGAGCGCTGTTGCCCTAAACGATATGGAAATGTGTTTTATTCCTAAAAGTGAAATAATTGACGATTTATCAAAAAATCCAAAGTTTACCATGGATGTCTTAAGAGAGATGGCTAATGACTTAAAAGAGTCTGACGTATCTCTAGTAAATATGGCTCAGAAGTCCGTAAAACGCAGAATGGCTGAAACATTATTGTACGTTCATGATAATTTTGGTACGGATAATGAAGGCTACCTAAGTATAGTACTATCTCGTGAGGACTATGCTAGTATCGTGGGTACAGCAACCGAGTCTGCCATTCGCATTTTATCGCAGTTTAAAAAAGAAGGGCTTATATCGACTACGGGCAAGCGAATAAAGGTTGAAGATTACAATGGCCTTAAATGGATGGAATAAAAAAGCGCTCTTTTTTAGAGCGCTTTTTGTTTAGTCTATACTAAAGCTTTTAGTCTCTTTAAATGGATCGATTTTTAAATCTTTCATTGTATTTTGATAATCTTTCCATGTGGTATTAAAGAAATTATTGGTTTCGCCAAAAACTTTGTCGAAAGCGTCTTTAGCATGTTGTATTAATGTAGTTTCTGTAGTAGTTAGTCCTGTTTGGCTATTACTAACATAACTTCTTGCAGTGCCAAGGCGCTGCATTGGTGTCACTTCAGGATTTCTGGTAATACCTTGACGCTTATCTACTTTGCCTAAATATCTGTCAATTAAACTATCAATGGCTTTGATTGCTTCTTTAGAACTTTCAACTTGTGCTTTGTACAATTCTTTGTCAAGCTTAGATAATTCTTTCTTATAGTTTACGGCAATAGTTTTACTTTTTACCAATTGTTCAACGGCTTCAGCGGCCTTTTGCTGTAACTGTTCTAAGTGCTTTGAAGCAGTATAAACTTCATCAATATTCTTTTGTGATATATTTAATCGAGGATCTGACTTTACGGAAATCTTTGTTTCTGAAGTTATATCTCCATAATACAATACAGCTTTGTAATTTCCAGGTTTTACACTAATTCCACTTGGTTCTCGGTCTTGTTTACGTACTCTGCGAGAAGGTCTACTTACACCAGCTTCGTCCATATACCAAGTCCATTTATGCAGTCCGTTTTCTTTAGGTGCCTTTTGCTTTAGTGTTCTAATTAAGCGGTCTCCATCATAAATTTTTAAAGTTAGAGAGTCCCAACTAATCTCATTTACAACTTTTTTGTCACTTATATTTTTATCACCTTTTTTAGCATCTGTTTTAATGTCGGATTTAACAGGTTCTTTTTTATTAAATAAGTACGAAAAGTGAGCACCATAACCACGATTTTCACCATGATACATTGCATCTGCACCAAAACGACTTCCCGTTGGTTGTTGGTAAGCCGCTTGATATGCTGTAGGTGGATCAAACAATTCAATATTTGAATTGATGATCGATTTGTTTTTTGCTATAGCCCTTAAAGGTCTTATGTCGTCTAATACCCAAGCCGCTCTGCCAAACGTACCTATAACTAAATCATGTTCTCTGGGATGAATTACTAAATCCTTTACAGATGTTGTTGGGAAGCCTTCCGTCCATTTGGTCCATTTTTCGCCTGCGTTTAGGGATATATATAGTCCATCATCAGTTCCTAAAAACAAAAGATTTGGTTCTTCAATATCTTCAACTATAGCTAACGTGTAACTTTTTACATCTCTTTCATCTACAATACGTTCCCAAGATTTCCCATAATTCTTGGTTCGGTAAGCATAAGGCGCGTAGTTAAAGCGACGGTAATCATTGGCAATTAACAATGCTTCACCTTTGTTTTTGTTGGAGGCTTTTATTTGTGCAATCCAACTTCCTTTTGGTAAACCTGTTATGTTTTTAGAAACATCGTTCCAGTTTTTGCCACCATCTGTAGTGTAATGTACACGACCGTCATCTGTACCTGCCCAAAGCATATCTTTTTCCACAGGTGAAGGTTCTATGACTAAGATTGTACAGTGATTTTCTGCACCAGTAGCGTCCATGGTTAAACCTCCGCTTTCAGATTGTTTCTGTTTTTCTGGGTCATTAGTGGTAAGATCTGGTGAAATTATAGTCCAAGTTTCGCCTTTATCGGTAGATTTATGAACAAACTGGCTACCAAAATAAATGGTGCTATTATCAAACGGATCAATATTTATGGCCGAATTCCAGTTAAAACGCAATTGCATCTCTGGATCGGGATGCGTTGGTCGCACGCCATAATTGTTCCCTGTTTGCCAATCGTAACGGCTTACATAGCCTTGTTGGCTCATGGACCAACCATAGCGCGAATCGTCTCTATCTGGGACCACATCAAAGCCATCGCCAAAACTAATTTCTTGCCAGTAACTATTTCTTATGCCTTGGTCTTTCCACACATAAGCAGGTCCTCGCCAAGAGCCATTATCTTGCATGCCTCCATAAACATTATATGGAAATTCGTTATCTACATTAATATGGTAAAACTGAGCTACAGGAAGATTACCAATAAAACGCCAAGATTTTCCTCCATCTTTGGTAATATTCATTCCACCATCATTGCCATCGATCATAAAACTACCATCTTCTGGATGAATCCACCACGCATGATGATCTGGATGTACACCATTGCTTACACCATAAGCAGGCATAAGCTGTTCAAAATTTTTACCACCATCTTCAGAAACGTTTACGTACGTAAAAACGGAATACACACGATTCTCATTTTGAGGATCTACATAAATTTCAGAATAGTAAAACGGACGATTACCAATATCGTTTTTATCATTAATTTTTTTCCACTTAAAACCACCATCTTCACTTTTATAAAGCGCATTTTTTTCGGCTTCAACAAGTGCGTATACAATATTTGGTTTGTTAGCCGCAATGGCTACGCCAATACGGCCTAAATTTCCTTTGGGAAAACCATCATCTGGCGTAATTTTTTTCCATGTTTTACCACCATCGTGCGTCATGTGTAAACCAGAGCCTTCTCCACCAGAGTTAAAAAACCAAGGATCGCGTTTATGTTCCCACATAGCTACAAACAACTTATTAGGATTTGTAGGGTCCATTACCATATCTGCTACACCAGTTTTGTTATTGGCAAATAATATTTTATTCCAAGTTTTGCCACCATCAGTAGTTTTGAAAACGCCGCGTTCTGGGTGTTCTCCCCAAGGTGAGCCAATAGCACCAACATAAACCACGTTTGGGTTGCTTGGGTCCACAATGATTCTGTGGATATGCCTAGTTTTTTCCAGACCCATAGCCATCCACGATTTACCACCATCGAGAGATTTGTAAATACCGTAACCGCCATTAAGGGAATTTCGTGGATTGCCCTCACCAGTACCTACCCAAATAACACTTGGATTTGACTGCTGAATTTCTACCGCACCAATTGAAGCAGTAACTTCTTTATCAAAAATAGGCTCCCATTTTATACCGCCAGATGTTGATTTCCAAAGCCCACCAGAAGCCGTACCTACATACATAATGTCAGGATTGTTATTTACAACATCAATGGCAGTAACACGGCCAGACATGCCTGCAGGACCAATGTTTCTTGGTGTCATTTTTTTTACTAAATCCATCGAGAATTCTTGCGCAGAAATAAAGCTTATGCAGAATAGAAAAACCAAGGGAAAGATATGTTTCATTGTTATTAGGTTAGTTTAATTCAGCCTAAAAATAACGAAAACTTATTTGTGAAATCTTAAGGAGTTGTTAAGGTCAATTTATACCTGTTTTTTAATTTAAAAAGTAGTATTTTTATGATGCTATGAATGAAAAACAAAACAGATCAGGATTCGTATTTAAAACTTACGAAGCACCACACCAATCTCCTTTTGAAAAACTCTTCGAAATTTTTAAAGAGTTGATTACATACACATCGGGAGATTTTGATGAAGCCATTGATTGGTTACGCCAACTCGATAAGGAATACGAGCTTACCACACCAGACTATACCATTGACGATTTTATTGAAGACCTTAAAAATAAAGGTTATATACGCGAAGAGATTGAATTTGGCGACGAAGGTGATGGCAGCGGAAAAGGAAAACTATCTATTACCGCAAAGACCGAACGTGCTATTCGTAAACAGGCCTTAGAACATATTTTTGGTAAAATAAAGCGAAGCGGTTCTGGCAACCACAAAAGCAAAGGTCTTGGTATTGGCGATGAGCATACAGGCGATTTTAGAGCTTACCAATTTGGCGATGCACTCGAAAAAGTATCTGTGACCGAAAGTTTGCGTAACGCTCAAATTAACAATGGCATCGGTGATTTTAGCCTAACCGAAGACGATTTGGTGGTTGAAGAAACCCTACACAAAAGCCAAATGAGCACAGTGCTGATGATAGATATTAGTCACAGCATGATTTTGTATGGCGAAGATCGTATTACACCTGCCAAAAAAGTAGCCATGGCCTTGGCCGAATTAATCACCACACGCTACCCTAAAGATACACTTGAAATTTTGGTATTTGGCAATGATGCTTGGCCCATTAAAATAAAGGAATTACCGTATTTAAAAGTTGGGCCATTTCATACCAATACTGTTGCAGGTTTACAATTGGCTATGGATATGTTACGTAGAAAACGAAATACTAATAAACAGATTTTTATGATAACCGACGGTAAACCCAGTTGCTTGCGTATGCCAGACGGCCAATATTATAAAAACAGTAATGGCTTAGATCCTTTTATCACCAATAAGTGCTATGCTATGGCGCAACAAGCCAGACGTTTGCACATTCCTATCACCACATTTATGATTGCGGAAGATCCGTACTTAATGCAGTTTATTAGGGAGTTTACACAAGCTAATCGCGGAAAGGCTTTCTACACAGGCTTAAAAGGATTGGGACAAATGATATTTGAGGATTATGAAAACAACAGAAAAAAACGTATCTCCTAATTTAATATCACGAAATGTTCCCTTGAGGGGACTTTAGGGGTGTCTTAGAAATATAAGAAAATAGAATATAGAGCATAGACTTAAGACTTATGAAAAAAAATAAAATTACCACACTAGGCGAATTAAAACAATCTGGTTACCAGCCAAAATCCATAAAGGACGAACTACGAGATAACCTCATTGCCAACATTAAAAATAAAAAGAATACGTTTGAAGGGATCCACGGTTACGAAAACACGGTAATACCAGAATTGGAACGTGCCATTTTATCGCGCCACAACATCAATTTATTAGGATTGCGAGGCCAGGCAAAAACGCGTTTGGCACGTATGATGGTGAACCTCTTAGATGAATACATTCCTGTGGTTGAAGGCTCGGAGATTAATGACGATCCGCTCAATCCAATATCAAGATACGCCAAAGAATTAGTTGCCCAAAAAGGCGACAACACACCAATCTCTTGGTTACATAGAAATGAGCGCTTTGCAGAAAAACTCGCCACACCAGATGTTACCGTTGCCGATATTATTGGCGATGTGGACCCAATAAAAGCCGCTAACCTAAAACTGAGTTATGCAGATGACCGTGTGATTCATTACGGCATGATTCCGCGTGCCAACCGTTGTATTTTTGTTATTAATGAGTTACCAGATTTACAAGCCAGAATTCAGGTAGCTCTATTTAATATTTTGCAGGAAGGTGATATTCAAATTAGAGGATTCAAATTACGACTGCCTTTAGATATGCAGTTTGTGTTTACGGCAAACCCAGAAGATTATACCAATCGTGGTAGTATTGTAACACCATTAAAAGATAGAATTGGTTCACAGATTTTAACGCATTATCCTGAAAGTGTAGAAATTGCACGTACCATTACCTCACAAGAGGCCAAGTTAGTTGAGAGTCAGGCAACCTCTGTATATGTACCAGATTTGGCCAAGGATTTATTAGAACAAATTAGTTTTGAAGCACGCGAGAGCGAATACATTGATGCAAAAAGTGGTGTAAGTGCCAGAATGAGCATCACCGCTTTTGAAAATTTGCTGAGTACCGCAGAGCGACGTGCGTTGTTGGCTGGTGATGAAAGCACTTCTGTAAGACTTTCAGACTTTATAGGTGTTATTCCTGCCATTACAGGAAAAGTAGAATTGGTGTATGAAGGCGAACAGGAAGGTGCCGATTTTGTCGCCAACGAATTGTTGAACAGTGCTATAAAAACATTATTTCCTGAATATTTTCCGAAGATTGAAAAATTAGAAAAGCAAGGTGACGAGACACCTTACGATGCATTGATTTCATGGTTTTTTAATGGTGATGGTTTTGAATTGTTGGATGATTTTGATGATGCCACTTACCAATCAAAATTAGATGAAATAAAACCTTTAGACACATTAATTGCCGATTATCAACCAGATATAGACCCAAAAGATGTGTATTTTGAAAAAGAATTCATTCTTTGGGGATTAACCCAGTTTAAAAAACTGAGCAAATACAGATATGCAGAGGGAACTCAATTTAAGGATCCTTATGGCAGTTATATTAGTGGTCTGTAGTTTAGTAAAATCAAATAACTGTCAGTTCGAGCGTAGTCGAGAACCTTTTAGGGATTGCATTTTTTTGCTTCGCCATGTGTTTTCGGAAAAAAATTCCTCAACCAATTCTCGAACTGACAGATTAACTAACATATATTAGTTCTTACTTTCTTCAACAGGCTCAAAAACCCACCAAGTTTCTCCAGTTTTGGGTCTAAAACTTAGTTTTATAATTCCATCTTTAGAATAAATAACATAATATCCTTGGATTTTAAGATTTTCATCATTCAAAGTGGCTGTCATTTCGCCATCATTATACGTTGCAACGATGCCATTGTTAAACTCAAACGTAGCATTGTACATTTTAGGATTAAGCGTTGATGGCGTCATTGTTTTCTTCATGCTCAAGCTTTTTGTAAAATCTTTGGCATCGTAATTATACATTCCGTAATCTTCCTTTTTCTTTTTGGTTTTATTATGCTCTTTTTGAGTATCGTAATAAGCAATATTGCTTTTAATTTCAACTTTTCCTTTTTTTAAATAATAAGTATTGCTTGATGTTTTGTATGGCGGATTAACAACAAGCGTATAAGGCTTATTAATATTAAAAGATTTTTCTTTTGATGTATTGCTGAAAACAACGCTGTCGTTTTCGTCCTTTAGCTGAAACTCTGTGCCTGGCGGATATTTTATAAAGTCATTTTCCGTATGGCTTCGTGTAATTTTTAAATAATTGCTCTGTGCCAATCCTAAGTTCATTATTGCTAAAAGGAATAGTGTTGTTACTGTTTTCATTTTGTTCGTGATTTTCATAATTTTTGTTTTTAATTAATATTAATTTTTAATTCATTCTGTTTTTTTCATTTTCAATTCCTGTATCACGCTTTCTAGCTTTTTTAATCTCATTACGACCGAAATTATAAGTTAAGTTAAAACGGACTTGTCGGCTATCGCTACCACCATTTCCATCGATGAATAAATCACCAAATCGCGTGGAACCTTGCCAAGGTGATGTAAACAATATATCGTTAAAGCCCAATCTTGCCGTGAGTTTTTCATCAAAAAATTTCTTTTGAAAGGCAAGATTTAATGAACCCAAACTTCGGGTTTCGTAGGTGCCTCCCCAAACTGAAGGTGAACTGTACCAACCTGAAACTTCAAAAGTGATATCCTTAGGTAGCTTAAAGGTGTTTTGCGCATACAAGCTCAGTGTATTTTGCTTTGTTGAAACAAAGTCTGGATTTGTTGCTTCATAAATACTTCTATAAGCATTAAGGCTAAAATAAACACGCCACCAATCATTAAATTTTGTTGGATATGAAATGCCTAAATTGATGATTTTTTGGTTGGCTACATTTCTTTGAATGATAAAGTTTTGGTCATCACCTAAAGCTTCTGTCACCTGCGCAAAAAAATCGGATATAAAACTGTAGCTCAATGATGTTGTTAATCTATAATTGTAGGTATGCGAGAGCTTTAAATTATCCGTGTATTGCGGCTGTAAAAAGGGATTACCTTGTCTAAATGATAACTCGTCAATGCGGTATTGAAACGGATTTAAACTTTGATAATTTGGTCTTTGAATACGCTTGCTATAGATTAATGCCAAACTGTTCTTTTGATTAACTTGATAGGTAATGCCACCACTCGGAAACCAATTCGTGTAATTTCTAGTCACACGGTCGTCTGCGTTATCCTGCATACTTTCCAACTGTCCATCGGAAATGGTTGTTTCGGTACGTAATCCAATCTGAAAATTAAATTTTTTAAATTTTCTATTGTAGTTAAAATATGCCGCAATAATCTGTTCGTCGTAAATGAAATCGTTTGATTGTGTTTCGTCTAAATTGTTATTACCATTGGTTCTGTCAAAAGCATCGAAACTGTTGTCGGTATTGACTTTAGAATATTTTGCACCCAAACCCAGCTTTCCTTTCAGAAAATTTTGTTCATAATCTGCTTGGGCTGAAAAGATGGAAATATCAATCGGTGTATCAAAAAAGACAATGTTTTCACTTAAAACTTGAGTTTCATTACCATTTAAATAACGATTGGGTTGAAGGTTGGTACGGTCACTATCATATTTTCCGAAATCGACATCAATATTTAAAGAATGACCCAAAGTATCTTTAAATCGGTAATTGAGGTTGGCATAGAGATTTGAGGTTTGATTGTCCGAATCACTTTCAGCAATTAAAACTTGATTAGGATTGTCGTTACCAAGGGGTGTAATTGGTGTACGGCTATCGCTTTCAGAATTTGAATTGTTGAAATTTCCTGTTAGGATAATTCCAAAAGTAGATTCTGGTGTTGTGAAATAGTCAAAACCTATTCTAATGTTGTTGCTATTATTGTCAAAAATAGTTTCAGTTCTGGCATCGAAATTAGTACCATTTTGTGTTCGGTTGAGGTTTATAAAACTAAAACTCTTCCCAAAATTATTGCTGTAGGTGCCGTAAATACTTGTCTTTTTATTTCGGTTATTGAATGAAACAGAACTGCTCGTTCTGGCAAATTCACCAACAGTCAAACTTGAAGCTAAACTTCCGTTTGTGCCTAAGGTTTTATCGCGTTTCAATTTAATATTGATGATGCCTGCGTTACCTTCCGCATCATAGCGTGACGAAGGTTGCGTTATAATTTCTAAAGCTTCAATATCGCTGGCTTGCAATGTTTTAAGAAAGTTTACCAAATCCTGACCTCGTAAAACGGATGGTCTATCATCAATATAAATAAGGACACCAGCTTTTCCTTCAACCACAATATTATCCGAATTATCGATAATGATGCCAGGTGCTTTTCGCAGCAGTTCAAAACCCGAATCGCCAATGGCATTAATCGTTCCAGCAACGTTAAAAACGGTTTTATCGGCTAGAACTTGAATCATGGGTTTTTCGGCGACCACGGTTACTTCTTCCAAGGCTTCCGAGGCTTCTTTCATCACTATAGTTTCAAAGTTTTTGGCATTATTTTCAATACTGAAATTTTCAAATTTATAATCTTCCATACCTAAACTGGTAATCAATAATGTGTACGTTCCATTTTCAATGGATTTGTACTTAAATATGCCGTTTTCGTTAGTTAATTCACCTTTTATAAATGCACTAGTTTCTGCATTAAGAAGCGAAACAATAGCGTTTGATATCGGTTGGTTGTTTGCATCCACTACTTTACCTGTAATACTATTTTGGGCAAATGCGAAATTTATGGATAGCACTACTGTTAATTGTAAAAGTCGTTTCATCGTGTAATTTTTTATTCTGATACAAATCTGCAAAACACAATTAGGAACTACACGTTGAAAATGTTGAGTCGGCATATGGACTGATGAGTTGCCTTTCCCATTCATCTGTATATAGGACAACTCGTCTGTTTTTACTTTAAAATGGGTAAAGTAAAAAGTATATTTAGGCTTAATTTATTTCGGGATTAAAATGAAAATTAAAGCAAGACATATAGCCATCATAGCATTATTTTACCTGTTCTTTTCGGTACTTTACCGCATTGTCCTTTGGTATAGCGGAAATAATTATCCAGAAGAAGGATTTTGGGGTTGGGCCAATCCAAAGGGTTATTGGAATATGTCAGGTATGCAGTATCTATTTTATTTTTTTGCATCACTATTAATATGGTTTTTAGGTGTTTATCTTTTGAGGCATAAGCCAAAATTGGTTCAGATATTAGCAGTAGTAATTATGATACCAATTGTAGTTTATGGTGTGCGTGAAGGACGCTATTGGTTTATTGACATTACTGGAAAAACAAGATATCTCAGAGGTCCAGGTGTGGTTTGGGATTGGTACATTCCGTCATTGTTTATGATGATACAATTTGGTTGTTTGTTCACCTATCGCTATTTTAAGGAAAATCAACAAAAATTGAGGGTTGAAGGTGAGTTGAAAACGGCAGCTTTAAAAAGTGAACTTTCGGCTTTAAAAGCACAATTAAACCCACATTTTCTATATAACATTTTTAATACGATTAGCGCTTCTGTACCACCCGAAAATGAAAAAACAAGACGAATGATTGCCGAGCTTTCAGATCTATTTAGGTATCAATTGAAAGCTTCAAAGGTAGAAAAAGTACCACTGGGTGAAGAATTGGAATTTGTTAATAAATATCTCGATTTGGAAAAAGAACGCTTTCAAGAGCGATTGAAAGTTGACGTTAATGTTGAAGAGCATTTAAAAGAAGAAATGGTTCCACCAATGTTGTTGCAACCTTTGGTAGAGAATTCCATAAAGCACGGTTTGTCGTCTTTGATTGAAGGTGGCGAAATTCATATTTCTATCTTTAAAAAAGATGATAAATTACATTTTGAAATTGCCGACACAGGTATTGGTATTGAAGACAAAAAAGCTGTTTTTGAAAAAGGTATCGGACTTACCAACACGAAGCTAAGACTCGAAAAAATGTACCAAAGCACTTTAAAACTAACAGATAACGAGCCTAAGGGTTTAAAGGTTGAATTTGCAATATGAAAAAAGTAATCATAGTAGATGATGAAGCGGCTGGACGAAAGTTAATTAAGGAATACCTAAAAGATTATCGAGATTTAATTCTTTTGGGCGAAGCCAATAATGGCGTAGATGCCGTTAAAATGATCAATGAGTTTAAACCCGATTTGGTGTTTTTAGATATTCAAATGCCCGGAATGACAGGCTTTGATGTACTTACGCATTTAGATGAACTGCCACAAATCATATTCTCAACAGCTTATGATCAGTATGCGCTAAAAGCCTTTGAGGTTCATGCTGTAGATTACTTGTTAAAGCCTTACACAAAAGACCGTTTTAAGCTTGCTGTAGAGCGTTTAAATGAGAATAAAGTTGAAAACAAAGCAAGACCATTGGCAGAAAGTTTACTCATGGAAACAGCTAAATCGCCAAATAAGATTTTAGTACAAAGTCAAAACAAACTAGTAACAATTGCTTTAGAAAATGTAATACGTATTGAAGCCTACGGTGATTATTCTAAACTAGTGACTGACGATAAAACTTATGTGAGTAATTATGGTATTTCTACCCTTGAAGAAAAGTTAAATTCGGCAATATTTATAAGAGTACATCGGTCTTCAATTATTAACTTAAATGCCGTGAAGGAATTGCATAAATATTCTAAAAGTTACGATGTAATGATGAAAAATGGTGACGTGGTAAGAGTTAGTCGTGGTTATATGGACAATATCAAGAAATTGATGTTTTAAATTAAGCTCAGCAAGACAAGGCATCATTAACTAAACACTTCGACTTTTAATATTTGCTTCACAAAGCCTTATAATTTCTGTAATTCTTTTTTGTTGGGTATCTTCACGTTTAGCGCTTTGTAACCATGAAAGATAGCTCTTTCTGTAGCCTTTAGAGAAATTTTTATAATTTTCAAAAGCTCGTGGATTTTTATCAAATGCTTGTTGAAGGTTCTTAGGAATAACACCATTTTCAACATCATCCATAGCAGACCAAGTTCCAGATTTCTTGGCTAATGCAATCATTTTATAGCCAGCCTCTTGTATTAATCCTGCAGCCTCTAATTCTTCAACGTATGCTTTATTAAGTGCGCTCCACGTACTTTTGGGGTTTCGTTTTGTAAAATATTGAATCCGTTTTCCTTGGCCAAGGCTCTTTACGGTTGCATCAATCCAACCAAAACATAAAGCCACTTTTACAGCTTCTTCCCAGCGCATCGTTGGGATGTTCATTTCCAATTTATAGAAAATAAGATAAACGGCTTTGTGTTTATAATGGTTGTTTTGCAGCCAATCGTACCAGTCAGTGTCGCGTTCAAAGTAGAGTTCTGGTATGTTTTTCAAGGTTAATGTTTATTAGTTTCAAATATTTTTTGATTCCACATAAAAATCCCTGTCAATCTTTATATCGTTAGCTTTTACAGATTTTATCTGCCACTCTGCTTTAGGGAAAAGCCACTCTGATTTTCCGTCAATTTCAATTTGAACTGGCATATCAAAACCATCTACAATGTTTATCCAACGGTATTTTAATTCTCCGTTTTCAATTTTGTATTCTAAAGTTGGAATCATCGTTGTTCTCAAATACTGATCGAAAAATTCAGCTAAATCAATTTTAGATTGTTCGCTTATGTAATCTTCAATCTGTTTGGTGGTAACAGTTTGGTGGTAAAATTCAGAATTTAAACCACGAAGTATTTGTCTCCATTTTTCATCATCTCCAATAAGTTGTCTTAGTGTATGCAGCATATTGGCGCCTTTGTAATACATATCGCTAGATCCTTCGTTATTTACGTGGTATTGCCCAATTAAAGGTCGGTCGTTTTGAATGTTGGCGCGTGTGCCTATTACATAATCTGCAGCAGCTTCCTTACCGTAATAGTAATCCAAAAATAAGTTTTCGGAATACGCGGTAAATCCTTCATGAATCCACATATCTGCAATATCTTTATTGGTAATGTTATTGGCAAACCACTCGTGGCCAGCTTCGTGAATGATGATAAAATCGAATTTTAGTCCCCAACCAGTGCCAGATAAATCGTTTCCTAAATACCCATTCTTAAACTTATTACCATAAGTCACCGAACTTTGGTGCTCCATGCCCAAATAAGGCACTTCAACCAACTTAAAGCTATCCTCGTAAAACGGATAAGGCCCAAACCAATGTTCAAAGGCTTTCATCATTTTTGGTGCATCTTTAAAATGTTCTTTTGCTTTTTCAAGATTGTAAGAAAGTACCCAGTAATACATGTCTAGATTTCCTTTTTCTCCTTCGTATGACTCAGAAAAATTCTCATAATCTCCAATATTTATATTCACTCCGTAGTTATTTATCGGGTTGCTCACAAACCAACTCCATCTTTCGGTATTATCATTATTTAGCCTAATGTCGCGAAGTCTTCCATTTGAGATGTTTTTTAGTCCTCTAGGAACTGTAACACTAATAAGCATACTGTCCACCTCGTCGTACATGTGGTCTTTGTTAGGCCACCAAACACTCGCGCCCAAACCTTGGCAAGAGGTCGCTACAAAATGATTACCGTTTTTGTCCTTTTTCCATGAAAAGCCGCCATCCCAAGGAGCGCGGACTGCTTCTTTTGGTTGTCCAGAATATTGAACATATAACTCATTGTAGTCTCCCGGCACCTGTTCTTTTTGTAAAAACACAAAATAGGCCGACCCAATTTTATTATAGTCTAACTGAACATCGTCTTGCACAAAAGCCACGATTTCTAATGGGTCTTGCAAATCAATTTGTATTATGTTATGTGATTTTAAAACTTTATAGCGTATAATATTGTAACCAGCAATAAACTTCTTATCTGGTTGGACTTTGATATTAAGATCATAATAATTTAAGTCCCACCATTCGCGCTCAGGTGTTATGCTTCCTCTCAAGGTATCTTGTTTGGTAAATTGAGCTTTGTCTTTAAGTAACTGTGCATTAATTGAAGTTGTTATGAGTATACCAAGTATAAGTAATCTATATTTCACTATTAAATCATTTTTTGTTTTAAATATTTAACAAGCATTGTTCCACCTAAAACCAAATTTGTTCCTAAGTATAAGATTCCAAAAATTAGAAGGTTCGTATAGTTTTGGTTAGCAACATCGAATTCTGATAATTCAGAAAACAGTGCCAAAACTAAAAATAAAGTGAGCGCTATAACCGTAATAGAAATGATTAAACCAAAAGTTGCTTTTTTATTTACTATTTGATAGGCAAGAACAGCTAATAAGCCAATAGCAAATGGATTGAGAAGATTTGCGGTTAAAGCCCAATAATAAATGACAGAAGCAATTAAAAATAATTCTGGAATATGAGGTTTTAATTTTTTAAGCATATGTTCTAAATTTTATTTAATTTTTTATTTCTGCAGAAATTGTAAACACTATCTCATTATTTTATTTGGAAACACCACCAAGCTCTCATGCCCATCCTCACCCACAGCTGCCACGCCAAAAAGGAAATTATCAATAACGATGCCTTCTAAAGTAAATTCGGTAACGTCGCCAACATAGCGGCTATAATCCCAACTTGGAGATGTGGTATCTCTCCAATAAATTTTGTACCCTTTGGCACCATCAACCTTGTTCCATTCCAATTTTGCTGATGGTTCTACAATACCACCAATACCGACGTCATTGGGTGCTGGTGGAGCGGAGGCAAGGCTCGCCATGGTAATGGCATTAACGGCTGTTAGTTTTTTGGCATAACCAAAGTTAACGTGCTCAAAGGTATCGCCATAATTGATGCCGTTTTCGGTTCGGATGTCTTGATGTTGTTGCGTATAGTTTTCGTGGGCTTCCATAATACGAATGCCTGCAAAACCAGCATCGTTAAAAGGTCTGTGATGGCCACCACGACCAAATCGGTCTAGACGGTAAATCATCATTGGGTTCATCTCTGGCATATAGGTTTGTGTGGTTTTATGAACGTAGCGCGCTAATTGCCTTGAGATACCATCAACTTCACCACCATAAAAACGTCTTGCTCTAGCTGATCTGGCCAGTTTTTCTGGATCGGTTTCATCAGTCGTAATAGGTTCAGAAAAGATGCGGAAGGCTCTATTGTCAATCACTCCATCAACACCTTTAATATTTCCTATCATATCATTGTTTAGCACACCAATAATGTCCCAATTGTTGTCCTTGGCATACTTGGCCATGCCTTGGCCGCCAAACAAACCTTGTTCCTCACCAGATAGTCCTAAATACACAATACTGCTTTCAAACTTATATTTTGAAAGCACTCTAGCAGCCTCAATAGCACCTGCCATACCTGTAGCATTATCGTTAGCACCTGGCGAATCTGATGTAAAATCTGTTGGGTCTGACACTCTAGAATCAATATCGCCACTCATTATAATATAGCGATTAGGATATTTGGTACCTTTTTGAATGGCAACAACGTTGACGATATTTACGTCTTTTATAATGCGCTGATTTGTTCCTTTTTTGAAGAAATTCTCTTGGAAAAATACCTCTAAGCAGCTGTTGCAATCTTTTGAAATATTGTCAAATTCAGCTTTAATCCAACGTCGTGCCGCACCAATGCCACGTGTTTCAGAAACTGTATCACTTAGGGTGTGGCGTGTGCCAAAATCGGCCAAGGTTTTAACATCTTGTTTTAGTCGTTCTACCGATATAGAATCGATGATACTATATAACTTAGAATCTAATTGGCTATATGTAGCTTGTGTTATACAAAAAAAGGTGAGCGTAATTTTTATAAAACGAGTCATTTTTATTTTTTACTTTAAACGGTTATATTTTTTAGAATTTTAGATAAGTATTAAAAGCAGTACTTTTTTATTGGATAAAGGTAACTTTTGAAATGAGACCATCCTCAACTTCATAAATTGCTATAGCGTAATAGACTTTTTCATTTATAGTAGCTTTTTCATAATCTATAACCTTGTTGCCCAAAACAATTCTATTCATAATTTCTGCATTTAGATCTGGTACTTTCTCAAAGATAACTTCATATCTTTTGACTAATTCGTCTTTACCGTTAGAAGTTATATCTTCTGGAAATTGGTAAAGCTTAATGTCTTTTGTATAGGTTTTACCGAACTCTTCGATATCGCGTTTGTTATAAGCTTCTAACTGCTCGTTTACAATAGTCTCAGGATTAGATGTAGTATTTTTATTTCTAATAAATGTCATGGATTTTATACCATCTTTATCTACATTATATACTGTAGCTTGTCTTATGGTAAGATTATTAAGTGTTACCAATTCTTCATCAACAACATAATTATTGAGCACCATGCGGTTTAAGACTTTGACGTTAGATTTTTTGTTATTTCTAAAAAACTCTCTGTAATTTTCTTTGAGAGTGTTTCTGCCTGAATACATGTAATCTTTTGGAAACTTATTGACTACCACATTAGCATCAAAAGCATTTGAAAAAGCATTAAGATCTCTAGTATTAAATGGTGCAATGTGTTTTTGCACTATGGCAGCTGCTTCGGTATCAGATAATAGTGTTATAGCTTCAGTTTGGTCATTTGTACTATCACTAACTTCTAAATTTTCATTTTCTGAATGTATATCTGCAGCAATAAGAAGTTTTGAGCCATCTTTGTTAGTCGCAAGACGCGTAATGTTTTTAATACCATAAGACGATAAATCCGCAATTCTTTTCCAGTTGTTATCTTGTTTAAGCGTTAATTTATACAATATTCCATTTTTGCCAGATAGAAGTGTTTTGCTGTCTAGCCAGCAAATATCTTCAACACCTTCCATAGTATTTGCGATGAGTCTTGTAACACCGTTTTCAGGATTTAAAGATCTTATTTGCCATGGTTTGTTAGCTTCTTTATAAATAAAACTCACTAAATCGGATTTAGGGATTTTATGAAACGAACGACCTACACTTGTAGCATATTTTCTGCTTTTACCATCTGTAATGTTTGTGAGATATAAATTTAGTTGCTCGTTTTCAATAACAGCAGAAACTATTGAGTTTTCATCGTACCAAGTATAGTAGGCAACGATCAAATCTTTTATTAACTCTGTAGATTCACCATTACTTAGATTATAACTATATAGACGTTGTTTGCCATCTGTATCTAATCTAACAGCAGAAACAGCATTTTTATTCGGAATTTTCAAAGGTGTGTATTCACCTCCTTTAGTAAAATTTATAAATGTTTTTGATTTGTAGGTTATATGATATTGAGCAATATCGGTTTGCCCACTTCTCGTAGAAGCATACAAAATATTGGTGTCTCCAAAGAACGAAGGTTGGTTATCATATCCTTCATTATTTGATATGTTGGTACCATTTGAAACTTTAATTTTAGCGTTGTTCTTATTTAAGTCAAAAAGAAAGATTTCAGAATTAGATTGCGCAAAGCCAAGAGTGAAAAAAAAGGGAAATAAGATTAAAAAACAATATTTCATAAGGTAGCAAGATTGATTCCTTAAATATAAGCATTATCTAGATTGCTGTTTTCTAAAATGCTTTAAATTAAGGTTGAAGGCATAAGAATCAATTATTATTTTAAAGAGAATACAATTTATCGACAAAACTTGCAATTGATAACAGTTTAGCGAATTAATAGGCTTTTAAAAAGGATTAGCCTGATAATGAGGGACTTTTTTTAATATTAGATATATCAAACCAAACAAAGACACCAATCCTTAGTATAACTTAATCCCTCTAGAGTTATGAATCCTATCAAATCATCCATTAACACCATAAGTTTTTTTATGTGTCTATTGCTACTACAAACTAGTTTTGGGCAAAATAGTACGGCTGAAAACGAAAACAACGTTCTACCTACAGACGAAATGAATATATCTACAGAAACCGCTGAAGTTGATGACAGGCCTAAAATAAGACTGTTATTTACTTCTATAGGTATTATAAACAGAGAAATTCTCTTAACTGTCGACGAAAGATGTACAGATGGCTATGATTGGGGATTTGATGGTCACCTAAATGACGTACAGGTAGATGATATGTCTTGGTTAATCAATGAAGAACTGTTTGTGATACAGGGCATTGGCGCTGTAGATACTGAAGAAACTTCTTTACCTCTCAATATACAAAAAAGTGCTGTCGGTGATGTAGTAATAGCTATTCAATCTTTAGAAAATGTACCAGATGAATGGGGTATTATACTTTATGATACCGAGCTTGGTATGCATTACGATTTAAGAAGTACTAATTATGAGGCAACCTTACCTGCAGGTATTTATCAAGATAGATTTGTTTTGGGATTTCAAAATCCTAGTGCTTTGAGTATTGATGATAATGAAGAAAATCAATTAGAGTTTTATTATGAAATGAATAGTGATAAGTTAGTAGTTCTTAATCCTACAAACTCAATTTTAACAAATATTGAAGTTTATAATATTTCAGGTCAATTAGTTTATAATATTAAAGATGTAATAGATAATATTCGTTCGGAGTATAGGATAGATAATTTAACTTCTGGTACTTATATTGTTAGGATTAATACAAATGATAATAAAGTCATTACAAAGAAAATTATTGTTAACTAGTCTAACTAACACGGTGAAATAAAAAAGCCAATTCTATTGAATTGACTTTTTCCATTTCTGACTTAAACTTAAACTAAAAGCAGTATTTATTTTCTGCCTTTACTTTTTCGGCAATTTCGTTTCGTAAATCAACGATATCCGGATAATTTTGATATTTAGTGAAACGTTTTAAGCCCATAAGCATCATACGTTGCTCATCTCCTTCAGCAAACGAAATAATACTTTCTTTACCTTTATCTTCAATAATATTTACCGCATTAAATAAATATAGCTTAGACATAGCAATTTGTACAGATTGAGCCTCTTCACCAAAACGTTTTGCATTTTTTTCAGTTCTTAAAATTGTAGATTCTGCCATATATATTTCTATTAAAATATCTGCAGCAGCAACTAAAAGCTGTTGGTGTTTTTCCATATCTGGACCAAACTTTTGAACTGCTGCACCAGCTACCATTAAGAATACCTTTTTAAGCTTAGCAATCATTTCTTTTTCTTCGGAGAAAAGCTCTGAGTAGTCTGGTGTGTCAAAAGAAGGAATACCCATTAGCTCTTCTTGCACTTTCATTGCAGGACCTAATAAATCTACATGACCTTTCATGGCTTTTTTAACGAGCATACCAACAGAAAGCATTCTGTTAATTTCGTTGGTGCCTTCGTAAATACGTGCAATACGAGCATCTCTCCAAGCAGCTTCCATTGGTGTTTCTTCAGAAAAGCCCATGCCTCCAAAGATTTGGATACCTTCGTCAGCACAGTTTTGTACATCTTCTGATACAGCTACCTTTAAAATCGAACATTCAATAGCGTATTCCTCAACACCTTTTAATTCGGCTTCCTGATGTGAGTTTCCAGCAGCAACACGCAGCGCAATGCGGTCTTCAATATTTTTAGCTGCTCTATACGTTGCAGATTCGCCAGCATAGGCACTTGTAGCCATTTGTGCAAGCTTTGCTTTTATGGCACCAAAATCGGCAATTGGTGTGTTAAACTGTTTGCGCTCATTGGCGTAATTTACTGCGGTAGTTAAAATTCGACGTTGCGAATCTAAGCAAGCCGCAGCTAATTTAATACGGCCAACATTTAGGGCGTTCATGGCAATCTTAAAACCTTCGCCACGACCAGCCAACATATTTTCTACTGGTACAATGGTATCGTTAAAAAATACTTGTCTAGTAGAGCTGGCACGAATACCGAGCTTATGTTCCTCTTCGCCGAGTGTAATACCGTTTGGATTTTCAGGATCGTATTCTACGATGAATCCTGTAATGTTTTTGTCGTTTTCAATACGTGCAAAAACAATCATTAAACTACAGAAGCCTGCATTAGAAATCCACATTTTTTGACCGTTAATTTTATACGATTTACCGTCAGCCGATAGTTCAGCACTTGTTTTACCAGAGTTGGCATCAGAACCTGCACCAGGCTCTGTTAAACAGTAAGCACCAAACCACTCACCAGTGGCTAATTTAGGTACGTATTTTTTCTTTTGCTCTTCAGTACCGTAAAGTGTAATAGGCATGGTGCCAATACCTGTGTGCGCACCAAAAGCTGTGCTAAATGAGCCTGTGCCAGACGAAATATAATCGCATACCAAGCAAGTAGATACAAAGCCCATGCCTAGGCCATCGTAAGCCTCAGGTACAGCCACACCTAAGAAACCAAGCTCTCCTGCTTTGCGCATTACTTCTTCTGTAAGCGCATAATCTTTAGCTTCAAAGCGGTCTCTGTGGGCAACAATCTCACGATCGTTAAATTCCATAACCGCTTCTTTCATCATGTTTTGTTCTTCTGAAAAATCTTCAGGCGTAAAGATGTCTTCACAATTTGTTTCTTTTACCAAGAATTGACCTCCACGAAGGATGTCTTTTTCTATTTCTGACATATTTTT
The DNA here is from genome assembly GCF_001971725.1 of Winogradskyella sp. J14-2. NCBI lineage: Bacteria > Pseudomonadati > Bacteroidota > Flavobacteriia > Flavobacteriales > Flavobacteriaceae > Winogradskyella > Winogradskyella sp. J14-2. The sequence goes on from NZ_CP019388.1 coordinate 3,098,672, forward strand.
GTAAGATTAAGAGATTCAAGATTCAAGATTCAAGACTTATAAATCAAGTCTAGATTGAAATCCCGAAATCATTTTTTGTATTTGTTTTATTTGTTGTTCTAATTCTAAAAATTTTTCTTCTGTAATATAGTTTTCATTAAAAGCTACATTCAATTGTGTTTCCCATTCAAAAGCAGAACCTAAGCTATTTTCTAAATAAATATTGAAATGCTTATCTGAACTTTTGCTTGATCCTTCTGAGATATTAGAAGGTATAGAAACTGCACATCGGTTCATTTGACTCATTAATCCATAAGTTTCAAATTTTGGAAAAGCTCTAGTAATCTTATAAGAATCAGAAACTAATTTCATGCTTTCATTCCAAATTTTTAATTTTTTAAAATTATGCATATTCAAGTCCTGTTTCTTGATTCTTAAAATCTTGGTTCTAACTTAAAAATTCAAATATTCCAGCAGCACCTTGTCCAGTTCCAACACACATAGTAACCATACCATATTTATTTTTCATGTCACGCTTACGCATTTCATCAAACAGTTGAACTGAAAGTTTTGCTCCTGTACATCCAAGTGGGTGTCCTAGTGCAATTGCACCTCCATTAACATTAACAATATCTTGGTTAAGGTCTAACTCTCGCATCACTGCTAAAGATTGTGATGCAAAAGCCTCATTAAGTTCAATTAGCTCAATATCTTTTTGAGATAAGCCTGCTTGCTTCAACGCTTTTGGAATAGCAGCTACAGGACCAATACCCATAATTCTTGGTGGTACTCCTGCAGCAGCATAACTCACTAAACGCGCAACTGGCTCTAGATTTAATTCTTTAACCATGTCTTCACTCATTACTAATACAAACGCAGCGCCATCACTGGTTTGAGAAGAATTTCCCGCAGTAACTGAACCACCTTGAGCAAAGACAGGTCTTAATTTTGCTAATGCTTCTTTGCTGGTTCCTTTTCTTGGACCTTCGTCTTTATTAACAGTAAACTTTCGTGTTGCTTTTTTACCATTGGCATCAACATAAGTTTCTTCTACTTCAATAGGTACTATTTGGTCTTGAAATCTGTTTTCTTCAAGAGCTTTTAAAGCTTTCATGTGCGAATGGTAAGCAAACTCATCTTGGTCTTCTCGAGACACGTTGTATTTGTTTGCTACAGCTTCAGCAGTATTACCCATTCCCCAATAATAGTCTTCATGACCAGCGTTAACGATATCGTAGTTTAATTCTGGTTTAAAGCCTGTCATAGGAACAGAGCTCATACTTTCGGCTCCGCCAGCAATAATACATTCTGCCATACCAGCTTGAATTTTAGCAACTGCCATAGCAATGGTTTCTAATCCTGAAGAACAGAATCTGTTAACCGTTACACCTGGTACGTCTACTGTATTTAATCCTATTAACGAAATTATACGTGCCATATTAAGACCTTGAGATCCTTCTGGCATTGCATTACCAACAATAACGTCATCGATACGAGTAACATCAAAGTCTGGCAATTTACCCATCATATACTGAATGGTTTCAGCAGCGAGCTCATCGGCTCTTTTAAATCTAAAACCGCCTTTTTTAGACTTACCAACTGCAGTTCTATATCCTTTTACTATATATACTTGTTTCATTTTCATTGAGTATTGAGTATTGAGTTATTAGTATTGAGAATTATAACTTTTGTTGAAAAGCATAATTCATTTTTTGAATTTCAATACATAGCTCAATAATCGGTTGTACTTTGTCTTTTTTTATTAAATCTAATTCAATTATTAAAAGTAATTGTGTTTGAAGCTCACAAGCAGAGCCATTAGCAATACTTAAAAAATGTTTGAATTCCTTTTTGGAATTTCTTCCAGCTCCTTCAGCAATATTAGAAGGAATTGAAATAGCACTTCTTTTAACTTGAGATGTTAATCCAAATTTTTCTTCTGATGGTAGTTCCGCAATAAGTAAGTACACAGTTTTTGCCAATCTAATTGACTTTTGCCATATTTTTAAATCTTCAACTTTGTGCATTTCTAACTACTTAATACTAATATCTCAATACTATAAATAATTTAGTTACGAAGTGGTTTACCTGTTTTTAGCATGTGCTGAATACGTTCTAGCGTTTTACGCTCTGTACAAAGCGAAAGGAATGCCTCACGCTCTAAGTCAAGTAAATATTGTTCTGTAACTAGAGTCGGCTCTGATAAATCTCCACCAGCCATAACGTAAGCCAGTTTATTAGCAATCTTTTGGTCGTGCTCACTGATGTAGTGACTAGCTTCCATAGCATCTGTTCCTACTAAGAACATTCCTAAAGCTTGTTTACCAAGTACCTTTATATCTTTACGTTTTACAGGTTGCGTATAACCAGCATCTGCTAATAGTCTCGCATGTGCTTTAGCGGTTGCAATCTGACGATCTTTGTTAACCACCACGACATCTTTTCCTTTTTGAAGTACGCCTAAATCAAAAGCTTCGTAAGCTGAGGTTGCAACTTTAGCCATACCTATAGTTAAGAAATACTCTTGTAATACGTTAAGCTCTACATCACCTTTATGAAATTCATCTTGAGCTCTAAGCGCCATTTCTTTGGAGCCTCCACCGCCAGGAATAACACCAACGCCAAACTCTACTAAGCCTATATATGTTTCTGCAGCAGCAACAACTTTGTCTGCATGCATTGATAACTCACAACCACCACCAAGAGTCATACCATGAGGTGCTGCAATTGTTGGTATTGAAGAATAACGCATACGCATCATTGTGTCTTGGAAATACTTGATAGCCATATTAAGCTCGTCATACTCTTGCTCAACAGCCATCATAAAAATCATTCCAATGTTAGCACCAACAGAGAAATTAGCTCCTTGATTACCAATTACTAAACCTTCAAAATCTTTTTCTGCTAAATCCACAGCTTTGTTTAATCCTGCTAAAACGTCACCACCAATGGTATTCATTTTAGATTGGAATTCGCAGTTTAAGATACCATCACCTAAGTCTTCAATTAGAACTCCAGAGTTTTTAAAGACTTCTTTAGATTTTCTGATGTTGTCTAAGATGATGAAACTATCCTGACCAGGAATTTTTTGTTGTGATTTTGAAGGAATATCGTAAGCATAAGAAGCTCCGTCTTTTACGGTGTAGAATGACGTGCTACCAGATGCCAACATGTCGTTAACCCAAGCATTTGGTTCTAGACCTTCTGCTTTCATCATTTCAATACCAGCTTCTACACCAATAGCATCCCAAATTTGGAAAGGACCATGTTCCCAACCAAAACCGGCTTTCATAGCATCATCAATTTTATATAAATCGTCTGTAATCTCTGGAATACGATTAGAGACATATGCGAATAGAGCAGCAAAACTTTTTCTGTAGAATTCACCTGCTTTATCTTTTCCTTTTACTAATACTTTAAAACGATCTACAACTTTATCAATCGTTTTCGTTAGTTCTAATGTTGCAAATTTTGCACGTTGTTTTTCTCTATAATCAAGGGTATTAAGATCTAGCGATAAAATTTCTTTTTTACCGTCATTAGAGACAACTTTTTTATAGAATCCTTGGCCTGTTTTGCTTCCTAACCATTTGTTTTCCATCATGGTATTGATGAAATCTGGTAGTTGAAATAACTCATGTCTCTCGTCATTTGGACAGTTTTCTCTAATACCGTTTGCCACGTGTACTAGAGTGTCTAAACCAACAACGTCTACAGTTCTAAACGTTGCAGATTTTGGACGACCAATTACAGGACCAGATAATTTGTCTACTTCTTCAATAGTTAGATCTAAGTCTTTTACTGTGTGAAACAGACTCATTATACTGAAAATACCGATTCTGTTACCGATAAAAGCAGGAGTGTCTTTGGCAACAACCGAAGTTTTTCCTAAGAACTGTTCTCCGTAACCATTTAAAAACTCTAATACCGAAGCATCAGTTTTTGGTCCTGGAATAATTTCGAATAGCTTTAAATATCTCGCTGGATTAAAAAAGTGTGTGCCACAGAAGTGTTTTTGAAAATCTTCACTTCGGCCTTCGCTCATAAATTTAATAGGAATACCAGAGGTGTTTGAGGTTATTAAAGTACCAGGTGTTCGGTGTTTTTCAAGCTTTTCAAAAACTTGTTTTTTAATATCTAAGCGCTCCACAACTACTTCCATTATCCAATCTACATTTGCAACTTTCGCAATATCATCTTCTAAGTTACCTGTTGTAATGCGGTCTTTAAAAGATGGGTGGTATAGTGGCGCAGGCTTAGATTTAATTGATGCAGTAAGTGCGTCATTAACAAGGCGATTGCGCACAACTTTATCTTCTAGAGTAAGTCCTTGTGCTTTTTCTTTATCATTCAGTTCTCTAGGAACAATGTCTAATAATAAGACATCTACACCAATATTGGCAAAGTGACAAGCAATACCGCTTCCCATAATACCAGAACCAATGATGGCAATTTTCTTTATTCTACGTTTGCTCATTGTTTTAATATGTGTTCTTTTTGATTGTATATTTTTTTATTAGAAATCATGTTATTGATAAGCTCAGCGACTTCATAAAAATGTTCTATTTTTTGGGAGCTTATATTAGACTTTATGGCATCATTGAACGTTAATACACGTTCTTTTGAGTAGGCTCTTTTCTCTTTACCAAATTCTGTTAAATGAATTAAGACACCACGTCCATCTTCAGGGTTTGGTTTACGTTCAATTAACCCTTTTTCTTCCATAGTTTTAAGTGTGCGCGAAAGGCTTGTGGCCTCCATTCCCATTTTGGGACCTAGAGAAGTGGATGGTGTACCTTTTTCGGGATCAATGCTTAATAAAGCAAAGCCAGTAGCCATGGTAGTATCAAATTTTGAGGCTTCTTCGTTATACATTTTGTTAACTGCTAACCATGTAGTTCTTAGCACGTAGTCTATAGTTTTATCCTTCATTTGTATTTAGTTAGAAACCAAATATAATAAAAAATACTATGCACGCATAATATATTTTGAAAAATTATGCATGCATAGTATTAAGGCGTCTAGACCTAAGAAGACTTATGTATTAGGGTCTGTAAATTTTTTGGTATAAAGCGTCATATTTCTCTCTAATAACACTTCGCTTCATTTTCATGGTAGGTGTGAGGTGACCATCATCTATAGTCCAAATTTCAGGCGTAAGTTCAAAACGTTTAATTTGCTCCCACTTGCCAAAGTTTTTGTTGTATTTGTCAACTTCTTTTTGGATGCGCTTTATCACAATTTCGGAAGTACCAATTTCTTTTTCAGATTTACCAATCTTATGTTTTTTATGATCTATCCAATCTCTGATAAATTCAAAATTCGGTTGAATTATAGCTGCTGGCATTTTTTCTCCTTCACCAATAACCATAACTTGCTCAATGAATAATGATTGCTTTAAATCATTTTCTAAAAGTGTTGGGATAATGTATTTACCTCCAGAGGTTTTAAACATTTCCTTTTTACGACCTGTAATTTTTAAGAAGCCGTCTTCGTCAATTATGCCTTTGTCACCTGTATGAAAGTAAGCGCCAGTCATTACACTATCCGTTTTCTCTGGGTCTTTATAATAGCCCATCATTACGTTGGGGCCTTTAATTAAAATTTCGCCATCTTCTGCAATCTTAACTTCTACATTATCTATGGGTTTACCTACAGTTCCTACTTTATAGTGCTTATCTTTATACATTCCTACAGAAACTACTGGTGAGGTTTCTGTTAGGCCATACCCTTCCATAACTTGCATCTTACCAGCAGAAAACACTCGAGATAAACGTGGCTGAAGTGCAGCGCTTCCGGAAACCATAGTTCTTAGTTCGCCGCCTAAGGCTTCGCGCCATTTGCTAAAGATTAATTTATTAGCAATACTGAGCTTAAATTCATACCAGGAGCCATTTGCTTTGTAAGGCTCCCATTTTTCGCCTAGTTCTACAGCCCAATAGAAGAGCTTTTGCTTAATACCAGAAAGTTCGTCTGCCTTAAGCATAATTTTATCAAACACTTTTTCTAGGAGCCTCGGTACAACACTCATTAAGTGAGGTTTTATTTCTTTTGCATTTTCACCAATTTTGTCTAGACCTTCTGCAAAATAAACACTAGTGCCAGCATATTGATATATGTATATGAGCACACGTTCAAAAATATGGCAAATAGGTAAAAAACTTAGTACTCTAGTTTCACCATCAATTTTAGGGAGACGTTTAGAAGCATCTAAGGCGTTACTGGTTATATTCCAGTGAGATAGCATTACACCTTTGGGCTTACCTGTTGTGCCAGATGTATAAATAATTGTAGCTAAATCGTCTGGTTTAACATTGTCTTTTCTAGCCTCTACTTCTTGTTGGTTGTTTTCATCTTTTCCTAGTTCAAATAATTCTGAATAATGTTTACAACCTTTAATATGGTTAAAGGAATATACTTCTTTTAGTTTGGTGTTTGATTGAACTTTTCTAACTTTTTCAAGCACTTCTTCATCTGAAACAAAGCAGTAAATAGATTCGCTATGATTTAAAACGTACTCGTAATCTTCTGCTGAAATTGTTGGATAAATTGGAATATTTTGCGCGCCTAACTGCAAAATTCCAATATCCATGATATTCCATTCGGTTCTGTTAGTTGAGGAAATGATGGCAATTTTATCATCTTTTTCCACACCTAATTTAAGAAGTGCGCGACTTACTGCATTGGCTTTATTAATGTACTCTTGAGTGGACATAGGTGTCCATTGACCATCGTACTTTGTTACTAAAGCTTTAGCGTTTGGTTTATGCTTTAGTTGATAATAAGGAAAATCAAAAAGGCGTTTAACGTCTGTCATAATCTAAAAATCAGCAAAAATGTGTAGGAGTTTTTACGAAAATAACAAATATAGGATTAATTATTTTGGAGTGAATAATTAATTTTTTTTTCAATTTTTAGTTGGGTTTCTTTTTGAGCTCTAATTAAAACAAGCTTCTTAAAAAAAGAAACCTATTTCTATGGTGTGCCTTTAAGCTAAAAATAACTTAAAAGTTTTTAGTGCTTATTTTAACGTATTAACTAATGTCGCTATGAAAAAAAGCACTATTTTCTGTATTAAAATAGCAAACGCTAAAGATCCTAACGACCCATTAATTAGTGGTTTTCAATCCACTTTTTGGCATTTACAAAAGCCTCTAGCCAAGGAGACACTTTATCTTGTCTTCCATCAGGATAATTTGCCCAATTCCACTGAAATATAGAACGTTCAATATGTGGCATAGTTACCAAATGTCTGCCTGTTTTATCAGTCATCATGGCTGTATTAAAATCTGAACCATTTGGATTATGAGGATACTCTTCATAGCCGTACTTTGCTACAATTTTATATTGATCTTCTGTATAAGGAAGGCTAAATTTACCTTCGCCATGAGAAATCCAGACACCTAATGTGCTACCTGCTAATGTAGAAAGCATGACGGAGTTGTTTTCTTGAATTTTTACAGATGTAAATGAACTCTCATGCTTGTGAGAATCATTGTGCACCATTTTGCCATGCTGCGCGTGCTCCGGATTAATAAGATCTAGTTCCATCATTAACTGGCAACCGTTACAAATACCAACAGATAAAGTGTCTTCTCTTTCAAAGAAATTTTTAATCACTTCGTTAGCCTTGTTGTTATATTTAATGGCGCCAGCCCAACCTTTAGCTGAGCCAAGTACATCTGAATTACTAAATCCACCAACTGCACCTAAAAATTGAATGTCCTCAAGTGTTTCACGACCATTAATTAAATCAGTCATATGTACATCCTTAACATCAAAACCGGCTAAATACATGGCGTTTGCCATTTCGCGTTCAGAGTTACTTCCTTTTTCACGCAGAATTGCTGCTTTTGGTCTTGGTTTACTAACGTCAATATTGGGTAATTTGCCTGTAAAGTGACTTGGGAATGTATATTGAAGTGGTTGTTTTTTGTAATTGTTGTAACGCGCTTTAGCTAAGCTATTTGCTGTTTGTTTTTGGTCGAGTAGGAAAGAGGTTTTGTACCACATATCTCGTAATCTCGAAACTGTCATTGTAAATACCTCGCTTCCGTTGATGATACTTAATACATCTGTATCAGTTACTTTACCGATATTATGGAAGGTAATTCCTGCTGCGGACAATGTGTTTTCAATACTATTATCTTTAGACTGAATAACAATACCTGCGTTTTCAGCAAATAAAACTTTGAATGAATCCTTTTCAGCCAAAGCCGTAATGTCTAATTCTGCACCAAGATTATTATCTGCAAAACACAGTTCTAGTAAGGTTGTAATCAATCCACCTGAAGCCACGTCATGTCCAGCAACAATCTTATTGTCTTTTATCAATTGCTGGATGGTATTAAACACAGTTTTGGTATAGGCAGCACTTTTTACATTTGGTGTACTGTTTCCTATTTTATTATTGATTTGTGCAAACGAGCTACCACCAAGTTTAAAGTCGTCTTGAGAAATATTGATGTAATAAATATCTCCTTTATTTTTCTTAAAGACAGGTTCTACCACCTTGGAAATATCATTACAATTGGCAGCAGCAGAAATGATAACTGTACCAGGAGAAATGACATCACCATCAGGATATTTTTGTTTCATTGATAATGAATCCTTTCCTGTTGGTACGTTAATACCTAAATCTATTGCAAATTCTGAAACCGCTTTTACAGCTTCGTATAAGCGTGCATCTTCACCATCGTTTTTACAAGGCCACATCCAGTTAGCTGAAAGCGAAACACTTTGTAATCCATCTTTTAATGGTGCCCAAATAATATTTGTTAAGGATTCTGTAATAGAGTTGCGACTACCTGCCACAGGATCTATTAATCCTGAAATAGGTGAGTGGCCAATGCTTGTAGCAATACCTTCTTTTCCTTTATAATCTAGAGCCATTACACCAACATTATTTAATGGCAGTTGTAACGGACCAACACACTGCTGTTTGGCAACCTTACCACCAACACAACGGTCTACTTTATTTGTAAGCCAATCTTTGCAAGCCACAGCCTCTAGCTGTAAGATCTGATCTAAGTAATCGTAAAACTTATCTGAATCATAGGATATGTCGCTATAGTTTTTGTTAACCGTACGATCTGTCATTATGGTTTTTGGGGAGCTACCAAACATGTCTTCTAAAGCCAAATCCATTGGTTTGTAACCGTTAGTTTTAGATTGAAAAGTAAAACGATGCTTGCCAGTAACCTCACCAACATCGTAGATAGGAGAACGTTCTCTGTCTGCAATTTTATGAAGTGTGTCTAAGTGTTTTTCAGAGATAACTAATCCCATACGTTCTTGAGACTCGTTACCAATAATTTCTTTAGCTGAAAGGGTAGGATCGCCTACAGGCAATTTGTCTAAGTCTATGTGTCCGCCAGTATCTTCAACCAACTCAGATAAACAGTTAAGATGTCCACCAGCACCATGATCGTGAATAGAAACGATTGAATTTTCATCACTTTCTACCATGCCTCTAACAGCATTGGCAGCACGTTTTTGCATTTCTGGGTTTGAACGCTGTACGGCATTTAACTCAATGCCAGAATCGAATTCACCTGTATCTGCCGAAGATACTGCAGCACCTCCCATACCAATTCTGTAGTTATCACCACCAAGAATTACAATTTTGTCACCTGCTTTTGGTATATCTTTTATGGCTTGGTCTGCTTTTCCGTAACCAATACCACCAGCTTGCATAATCACTTTGTCATAACCGATTTTATCGCTGCCTTCTTGGTGTTCAAAGGTTAAAACAGAACCACAAATAAGAGGTTGGCCAAATTTGTTACCAAAATCTGAAGCGCCGTTAGATGCTTTAATTAGAATATCCATTGGAGTTTGGTACAACCATTTGCGTTCAGGAAAGGCCTTTTCCCAAGGACGCTCTTCTTCTAAACGCGAATACGATGTCATATAAACAGCTGTTCCTGCTAAAGGAATAGAACCTTTACCACCAGCAAGTCTATCTCTAATTTCACCACCAGAACCTGTTGCAGCTCCATTAAAAGGCTCTACAGTTGTTGGAAAGTTGTGTGTTTCTGCTTTTAACGAAATTACAGATTCAAAATCTTTAGTTTGGTAATATTCAGGAACATCGGCACGCTTTGGTGCAAACTGTTCTACAACAGGTCCTTTTATAAACGCTACGTTATCCTTGTATGCAGAAACAATATCGTTTGGATTTTGCTTCGATGTTTCCTTAATCATTTTGAATAACGATGTTGGTTTCTCTTCGCCATCGATAACAAAAGTTCCGTTAAAAATTTTATGACGACAGTGTTCTGAGTTCACTTGTGAGAACCCGAATACTTCAGAGTCTGTTAATGGACGACCAATCTTTTTTGAAACACCTTCTAAGTACTCAATTTCTTCGTCACTTAGTGCTAAACCTTCCTGTATATTGTAGGCTGAAATATCTTCAATATTTTGAATCGTTTCAGGTTGAATATTTATGGTGAAGATGTCTTGATTTAAGCTTGAAAATTTTTCAGAAATCATTGGATCGTACCCTTTAAAATCTTCCGAAATAGCTATGAATTCTTCAATACGTAAAATACCAGAAATTCCCATGTTTTGAGTAATTTCTACAGCATTTGTACTCCAAGGTGTTATCATTGCAGCTCTTGGGCCAACAAAAAAAGCATCTAATGATGCTTGTTCTATTTTTGGTTGGTTGCCAAATAACCATACTAATTTAGAGATGGTTTCTGGTGATAATTCTTTTGTGGCTTGAACAGCGAAAACTTTGCTGTTTTGGTTTCCAAAGAAATGAATCATTTGCGTATTGTGTTTGGTGTAAAAAATAAAGTCACAAAGTTAATTTATTTTAAAATAACGAGACTATAAAAAAAGTGCCAATTATAGGAGTTATTCAACAGGTTTTAAACAAAAAAGAGCAGCTTTTTGGCTGCTCTTTTTTGTTAGGACTTAATCAGTTTTTTACTGATTGTTTTGTTATTTTGGGTCAGTTTAATGATATACACTCCTATTTTTAAATCTTGGAGATTAATGTTTTTAGAAGTTGATATTGAATCTTTGTACACCTGTTTTCCTAAAATATCAAAAATTTCAATTGTTGTTGGTTGTTGTTTTGTTAAATTGATATTTAGATTAGATTTTATAGGGTTTGGATAAAGTGCAATGTTATCTAAGCTTAAGTCTTGTACGGATAATAGTCCACAGGTCCAAGAAAGATTATCTAACATTACTCTGTTTGAGGGGTTGCTGTTATTTGTTATTACTAATGAGGTGGCAGAGAATTCACCAACAACTACAGTTGTGGTAGTAGGTGTATCGTTATAAGGTATTGTGCCAACAACATTACCATTTACTACCAGATCAAAAGTTCCTGAATCACCACTAAAAACTCTTTGGGTTGTAACTGTCAATTCTTCTATAAAACCAAAATCCGAGAAACTATGAGTAGCTTCTAAACTACCATTTCTAATCGTTATAGCTCTGTTATCTAAAGTTTGATCAGTTCTGGCGTCTGTGGCATTCCAAGTTATGTCCAAATCGTCTCCTACCCAAGTTCTACTTGTATATTGGCTAGAATTTGCTGGGATGTTTTCAAAACTTTCTGTAACACAGTTTAATTCACTACCATCATTCAAGGTAACTTCGCAAGATTCATTACTAAAATCAGATTCATTACCAGCCGCATCTTTTGCTTTTATAGTAAAACAATAAACAGTATCTGGGAATAAACCAGTAGCTGTTGTATTGGTATTAGAATTACCAGTATTAAATGCAAACACAGAATTGATATAAATATCATAAGAGGTTACGCCTACATTATCAGTTGAGGCATTCCAACTTAAGTCGATACTATTTGCTGTAGGATTTGAAGCAACCAGATTTGTTGGAGTGGTAGGGTCTACATCGTCTGACGTTATGTTTCCCCATATCATTGTAGCATAGGCAGGATTATCCACAAATGGGTTTCTATTATTTTGATAGTTGAAAACTGTATTATTTCTGTCAATTTCTTTTTGAGAAACAGGGTCGTTAGTATGCCATGTTAGTAAAATAGACAAGAAGGGATCTTCTAAAACCTTATTGTTAGTGCCATCAAACATAGGGTAACTGCTCCAGTTGTCTACTTGGTCTTCGTAGCGCGTTACAAAATAAAAATACATTCTTGCAATATCTCCTTTAAACTCGTCTAGAGGCTCAAAAACAGTACCTGTGTAGCCTGCTGAGTAACCAGTATTTAAGTTACCACCAGCTTTAGAGCCATTCATTGTAGGGTTATTTACGCCTCCTTGAGAAATCAATTGGTTGTCATCTACTACTCCAAAAGGGAAATTACTTCTCAAACCGTTAACTCTTCCGTCGGTTGGAATTACAGTATGCCCATCATCTACCATTGGGCTGTTTTCGTTGTAAACTGATTTTGGAATAATATGTTCCTTATTGTAGCATTCGCCTTCGCTACTAAAATTTCCTGCACATTCATCTACCGGGAAATTGTAGTTATAGGGATCTATACCATTAGGGTTTTCTGAATAAATATCTAAAATAGTTCCATCGTTTTCATAGTACAAGTCTATATCGCTTGTACCATAAAGATTATCTAAATTATCTCCTTGGTCGTTGTGTGTAAACTCTGTTGCTAGTCCATCGTTAATGTCATTGATGATTTGTTTTAATTGTGTTTTTAATGTATATCCAGTGCCTGTAGCGTGGTCATAATATCCAGACGGAGCTTGGGCAGCAATAGTTAGTGTTACGGTAAGTAATAGTAAAAAGTAGATGTGTTTCATTTTAGGAGTATTTTTAATTCTTTTCTAGTAGTGCCATGTAAAATCCGTCATAACCAGATTTGTGGGCTAATATTTTTTTATCTTTTACAAGTTTAAACGCTTTTCCGTGTACTGAAGTTAAGAAATTATCAATTTGTTCTTCATTTTCAGAAGGTAAAATGGAGCATGTTGCGTACACCATTTTGCCACCAGGCTTTACCATTTTTGAGTATTGCTCTAAGACCTCTGCTTGTGTCTTTTTAATATTATCGATAAACTCAGGCTTCAATTTCCATTTTGCATCAGGATTTCGTCTTAACACTCCTAAACCAGAACATGGTGCGTCAATCAATAAGCGGTCTGCTTTACCATGAAGTTTTTTTATTGGTTTTGTAGAGTCAATAACCTTCATCTCTATATTGTGCACACCATTGCGTCGCGCTCTAACTTTCAGTTTTTTTAGCTTACTCTCATAAATATCCATAGCAATGACTTGGCCTTTATTTTCCATTAGCGATGCTAGGTGCAATGTTTTTCCGCCAGCACCTGCACAGGCATCTACAACTTTCATGCCTGGTTTTACATCTAAGAAATCCGCTACTAATTGTGATGATGCATCTTGAACTTCGAACCAGCCATTTTTAAAAGCTTCGGTAATAAAAACGTTTGTACGTTCTTTAAGTTTTAATGCCCAAGGATGCCCTGGTAAAAACTCAGTTTCGATATTTTCAGATTGCAGTTTTAACTGCAGGTCTTTTTTGTTGGTCTTTAAAGTATTTACTCTTAAAATAACATCTGCCTGCTCGTTTTGCATGGCAATTTCATTAGTCCAAATGCGTTCACCAAGTTCCTTTATACCTAAGTCGTCCATCCAATCTGGTATAGATTCGCGATACTTTCTAATTTTGGAAAGTTCATCAAAACGCCCTTTAATTTTTCGAGTAGGTGTGTCTGTAAAATATTTCCAATCAGGCAGTTTTATACCTTTTAGTGTTGCCCAAACAGCAAATAATCTCCATAAATTATCTCTATCATAAGGTGCTTTTACATCAGCAATTTCTGAGTAGAGTCGTTTATATCTGACAATTTCGTACACAGTTTCTGCAACAAAACCTCTATCTCGACTTCCCCAGCGCTTATCACGCTTAAGTAATTGTTGTACAACCTTGTCTGCATACTCATTTTCATTGAAGATTTTGTGTAAACCATCAATAACTGCAAAACATAAATTTCTATGTAATCTCATTGCAAAAAAATTAGCATGCAAAGGTAGTATAAAAGTTGAGAAGTGCTACTGTATTACTATTTAGTCTTTGTTAATTAAAAAAGTGAGTACAAGTTTTTTATTGTTAATGCATCTAAATTAAATTGCATTGGTTTCTTGTAAAATAATTTGGAAGAAGAGAAGATAATAGAACAGTTAAAGCAAAAAAACACAGCAGTGTTTTCTCAACTTATTGATGATTATCAGCAAAAGGTTTTTGGCACTTGTTTGTCTTTTGTGCCTAATAAGGAAGATGCTGAAGATCTGGTGCAAGAAGTGTTTTTAGAAGTCTATAATTCTATCTCTAGTTTTAGGGGAAACTCTAAGCTTTCTACGTGGATTTATAGAATAACAACCAATAAGTGTTTGGCATTTATAAGAAAAAAGAATACCAAAAAGCGCACAGGTTTTTTAAAACCTTTGTTTAGTGAGGATTTTTCGATAGACAAGACTAATTATTTTACGGAGTTTAACCATCCTGGATTTTTATTGGAAAACAAAGAGCTAAATGAAACATTGTTTAGAGCTATTAATAGGTTGCCAGAAAATCAGGCTTCGGTTTTTACATTACACAAGATTGATGGTAAAAGCTATCAAGAGATTGCAGCTATAACAGATAAAAGTGTGTCTTCTGTTGAGTCTCTTATGTTTAGGGCAAAGAAAAACCTTCAGCAGTTATTATATGACTATTACAAAAATGAAATGTAGCACAAGTTTTTTAAAACTTATGCATCTAAATATCAAATGATTTATGGTGAAAGATTCTGAGATTAACAAAAAAGTAAATGCTACGCTAAATGCTGTAGATGCTATCCAAGAGGTTAAGGTGTCTCCTTTTCTTAGGGATAGAATATTAAATAATTTAACCGTTGAGCGCAAAGAAACTCAAAGGATTTGGTCCTGGTTTACTCCTAAGTTTCAGATCGCAACATTGGTGGTGGTTATTTTACTCAATATATATGCATACAAAGTATTGATTTCGGATGAGTACAATGCAACAGTTGAAGAATTTGTTGACACTTATGATTTTGGTGATGAAACGTATACGTCTATTTTTAATTAACCAAACATGAAAAAGCAAACTATAATATACATACTGCTTATTGTTCTTTTTTTGTCTAATGTGTTTTTTATTTTTCATCATGTTGGCAGATTTGGACATAAAGATCATAAGCACCGTTTTTCTATGGTTGAAGAGTTACACTTTAGCCAAGAGCAGCAAGAGGCTTACAAAGGGCTTAGAAGTAAGCATTTTAACAAGATGAAAACTTACTCGAAGCGAATAAGCGAACTTAAAAAGGAAATATATTCTAAAGTAGGAGAACAAGAAATAACAGACGTTTTTTTAGATTCTGTAGCAGATTTAATTGCACTAGAGGAGAAAAAAAAAGATATAGAAATGTATAAGCATTTTAGAGAGGTTAGAAAAATATGCAACGACAAGCAGAAAGGGCAACTTTCTAAAATTATTAACGATGCTATAGAGCGTCGTGGTAAAAGAGGAAAGCCTAAAAAAAAGGATTGAGTTAGTTCTATAATTTGCCAATGAATTTATAGGTAAGGAAATTATAGAAACTTTTATTTGATTGATTATTGTTAATATGAAAAGCTTTGCGGTAATATCGTAAAGCTTTTCTATTTTTAAGGAAAATTGAAAGTATGCGAATTTTACTGTTTTGTTTGTTGTTATTTAACTTGTGTTCTTGTAAATCTGAAGAACCCTTAAAACAAAGAAATTTTTCTGAAGTTGAGATTGAAACTTTATTGAAAGATTCGTTATTGAATGTTAGGGCTTTGGAGATTAATGAGGGAAGGGTTGTAGCTGCGACTTCTAACGGTAAAATTTTAAGTAGTATATTATCTTATATGTCAGATTTCGAGGAAGGCAATTATTGGTCTTTTACCGACGATTCATTAATGCCTAGTAATTTCAGATCAATAGCTTTTCAAGGAGATAATACTTTTACATTATCAATAGGGAGTCCAGCAAAACTATTTCAAGATGGGAGACTTGTCTATTATGAAAACAATGAAAAAGCCTTCTACGATTCCATGGACTTTTGGAATGACCAGGAAGGTATTGCTATTGGTGACCCAACGGACGATTGCATGAGTATTATTATTACCAGAGATGGAGGTGAAACATGGTATAAACTCTCTTGCGATGATTTGCCAAAAGCAAAAGAAGGTGAGGCAGCTTTTGCAGCGAGTGACACCAATATTTCAATAGTTGGTAACCATACTTGGGTAGCCACAGGAGGTAAGGCTAGTAGAATTCTATATTCACGAGACAAAGGAAAAACATGGGAGGTTTTTGAGACACCAATTATTCAAGGAAAAGCAACTACGGGAATGTATTCTTTAGATTTTTATGATGAAAACAATGGTTTTGCCATTGGTGGAGATTATACAAAACCTAATGATACTTTAAATAACAAAATAAGAACAATAGATGGTGGAAAAACCTGGCAAGTTGTAGCTAATGGCAAAGGACCAGGTTATAGAAGCTGTGTGCAATACATTCCAAATTCTGATGCTAAGGAATTAGTGGCTATAGGTTTTAGGGGTATTGATTACAGCAATGACTCTGGTGACACATGGAAGCATCTCAGTGACGAAGGTTTTTATACCATTAGATTTTTAAATGATTCTATAGCTTATGCAGCTGGAAAAGGACGTATAAGCAAACTGACTTTTAGGGAATAGAAAAGGTGTTTTGGTCAATCTGAACTTGCTTGTGCTATACTCGTTTTCAGTATTTCAGATTCTAAAACTGGTAAGAAATTTATGAAATAAGATTCTGATATACACTTCGCCTCACTTCGACTTCGCTCAGTGACCAACGCTCAGTGGAACAATTCAGAATGACAGATTGATTTCAGTTCCGTCTGTTTTGTCTACGTTCTCTAAACTCTTTTAACCTATCTAAAAGTTTTTGATTGAATTGGTCTTCTGCCACTTTAAGCATAATTATTTTTTTGGCAGATATAACTGTTTTTAAGTCTTCTACAAGTTCTAACTTGGCGTTGTGCATTTCTGTTTCTGCTTCAAGAAGTTTATCTAAGATCTCACCAGCGCGTTTATCGCTAACATTACTTTGACGCATTTCTCTCTTTAAAGGTCTTAAGTCTTCAGATTTAATCTTCTCTACTTTGGCTTCAAAGGCATTGTAAATTGGCCAAAATTGTTGAGCTTCTTTACTTGTAAGTTCAAGCTTTTCTGTTATAAATGCTATTTTTTGGGCTTTAATTTTTTCTTGAATTTCTCCACCTCGTTGAGCAAAGCCTGTGAGACTTACAAGTAAAATTAGCAATGGGATTAATTGTTTACTCATGTTTTTTATATTTTACGAAGCATTCGTGAATCTTCGATTTCATTGTAATATTTTTATTGTTGTAAAATTGTTTCAATATCTGTGTTTTCTAAAAGGTAAGATTCTAAGTTTTCTTCGTTGTATTCGGTTTCTACTAGAGTGAAATCTTCTTCAAGAATATCTGCATTAATCAATAATTCAGCCAGCTCATAACTGTCTAAATTTCTGTTTTTTAGATAGGTTTCTACCATTTCTGCAGATAATTCTTTTGCCTCACTACCATTGTTTGTAAAAATTGCAATCAACAATAGGAGAGAAGCTGCAAAACCAGCTACATAGTATAATGTTTTTCTCGTATGAAGTCTAACGACAAGCTTGTCTTCTAATTTGCTTAAAATTTTGTCATCTAACGTTTCAAAATAATCCTTTGGTGTTGTAAAACCAGAATCAGTGATACCTTCAATATTCTCTTTAATGTTAAGACGTTCAAAGAGTTTATCGTCAAAAGCATCAAAGTAATTCTCTGGTGTTTTAAAACCACTAGATTTAATATTATGTAATTTTTCTTTTTTCACTTTATGCTGAACTTGTTTCAGAATCTATTTCTATGACTTTAAAATAATACAATGGTTTAATTTGAAGTTAAAAAGCGCTCTATTTTTTTTACTGCTATATGGTATGAGGCTTTTAAAGCTCCCTCACTGGTTTCTAAAATTTCTGCAATTTCTTTGTATTTAAGATCATCAAAATATTTCATATTGAAAACGAGTTGCTGTTTTTGTGGAAGCGACGCTATAGCCTTTTGTAATTTTAGCTGAATTTCATCACCTTCAAAGTAAACATCTGCAGTAAGGTTATTAATGGCTAAATTTTGGTGTTCCTCATTAGTAATCTGCATACGTTTAGCATTTCTATTAATATGAGTAATAGATTCGTTTGTAGCAATGCGATATAACCAAGAGTATAGCTTGCTGTCTCCCTTAAATTTATCTATACTACGATATACCTTAATGAATGTATTTTGTAACACATCATCCGCATCATCATGAGAAATTACAATCTTTCTGATATGCCAATACAGTCGCTCTTTATAGAGACTTAAAAGTTCTCTAAAAGCGGCTTCTTTATATTTGGGATCCTTGAGGCGTAATATGAAATCCGTTTCGTTTATCAAGTAAAATACTTTGGTATTTAGACCATTGAAGTTAGTAAAAGTTTAAAGCTATATGAGTAAAGATTTTCTGTTTATTTTTATGTTGCTGATATAGAGTTATTTATAGTTTTATAAATCGATAAAATGCAAAAAAATACGATAAAAAGCAGTTTTTTCTTGTTTCGTAGATTTATTTGTTATATGTTTGGCACAGCTTAACCTATTAACTGTTATCAGTTTCCCCAAATCTGGTAACAAAAACGAAAAGGATGCATGTAACGTGCATCCTTTTTAATGCTATGTAATTTTAATTATACTAAAGTCTCTAGTTGCCTGATGTTTTTGTAGTTACACGAATATATTTTTAGATTGTTGTTTAAAAATCGTAAATTGTGTTGTTCTATTTATAAGACTTATACGCAATGAAAATTTATTCCCTACTATTTTCGCTGATTTTTTCTACTTGTGTTTTTGCCCAAGTAGGTATTGGTACTACCAACCCTCAGGCTCAGCTAGACGTCGTCACAGAGGCAACAGCAACGTCTGAGCGCAAAGGTCTTCAAGTTGATGTTAATAGCACTTCGGCATCTACAACGCAAAGCACATATTCTTTACATTTAACAAATTCTAGTACTCCTGCAATTGGTGGTGCTGCAGCAAAGTTTGGCATTTTTAACAATGTTTCTGGATCAGGCACAGCTAACCGTTATGGTATTTACACTGAGGTGTTTAAACCAGGCACAGGTGCAACCACAACAGACATGTATGGTGTGTATGCTGAGCTTGGACTTTCTACGGGAGTAACCAGTAATAGCTATGGTTTGTATGCAGACATAACAAATGCAGGTAATACGGCGAATATTTATGGTGTGTACAGTACTGTAAATGGGTCTGCAGCCAATAATGACATATATTCTGGTTATTTTATTGGTGGTAAGTTTTCTATCGGTCAAACAACAACTGATAACTATATTTTACCTGAGTCTAGAGGAACTGATGGGCAAATTATGCAGACAGACGCTACAGGTGTTGTTACTTGGGAGGATAATATTAATCCTGTGTCTTCTATTCCTATATATTCAAACGGTAATTATAACATGAATCATGGAACTGGCGGAATTGATCTAAATACTATGACATCTTCAATAGAACCATCTATTTATAACGCAACGGGTAACATACAAGTTAAGTTAATTATACGCTACACAAATCCATTAGGTACAAATAATTTTCAATTGAGGGCTCATGATGGGACTACACAAAATTTTCCTATTACTAATGCTTCGGGTTGGACATTTGCTAACACGCAAAATGGTGGTGTTGCAACTAGCGATTGGGTTAATTGGAATGCAGGTACTAATGCACAAGAAATCCACGTTTTTGGATGGAATAATACCAATAATCCAGCAACGGATAGTATAACAATTAACAATGCTTATTTATTAGTACGTTCGCAGTAACTTAATCAAAACTCTGCATTTCTACAAGTTTTTTGTAAACTCCATTTTTTGCAATTAATTCAGAGTGCGTACCTTGTTCAGCAATTTCACCTTTTTGCATCACCACAATTAAGTCTGCATTTTGAATAGTAGATAGTCTATGTGCAATAACAATAGATGTTCTGTTTTTCATCATATTCTCTAATGCATCTTGAACTAAGCGCTCACTTTCTGTATCTAAGGCTGAAGTTGCTTCATCTAAAATCATGATAGGGGGATTTTTCAGCACAGCTCTAGCAATACTCAAACGTTGTTTTTGTCCACCAGAGAGTTTGTTACCAGAGTCTCCAATATTGGTATGTATACCTTGAGGTAATTCTTTTACAAACTCCCAGGCATTAGCAACTTTTAAAGCATCGATAATTTCATTGTCGGTAGCATCTTCTTTACCTAATAACACATTGTTTTTAATGGTGTCATTAAACAATATTGAATCTTGAGTAACAAGTCCCATTAAGTTACGTAGTGAATGTTTTGTGAGGTCTTTTATATTTTCTCCGTCAATAGAGATACTTCCTTCGTTAACATCGTAAAATCGTGTTACAAGATTAGCAATGGTACTTTTTCCACTACCAGACTGGCCAACTAAAGCCACACTTTTTCCTTTTGGTACATTAAGATTAAAGTTTTTAAGCACATAATCTTCTTCGTACTTAAATGAAATCTTTTCTATATTAAGTTGAGATGTGAAATCTAATTTCACTTTTGCGTCTGGCTTATCTTTAAGAGGCGATTCTGTATTAAGAATTTCTAATACACGATCTGCTGCTGCATTACCTGCTTTAACTTTATAGCTAGCTTTACTAATAGCTTTTGCCGGTGTAAGAATTTGCCAAGCTAAACCTATATAGCCAATAAAGGCACCACCTGATAACGTTTTGTCTACAAGCACCATGCTGCCTCCATACCAGAGTAAAACAGCTATGGTTATAATACCTAAAACTTCACTTGTTGGAGATGCTAGATTTTGACGATTCATCAAAGTATTAGAAAAACTATAAAAACGGTTGGTGGATTTTTGAAACTCGTCATTAAATCTTTTTTCTGCATTAAACCCCTTTATAACCTTAAGACCACTCAAGGTTTCTTCTAAAGCGGAAAGAAAAATACCTTGCTCTGTCTGAACTCTGTTAGACTTTTTCTTTAAACTTTTACCTATTCTTGAGATTATAAAACCAGAAACAGGAATAAATAAAAAAACAAAAATTGTAAGTTTTACCGATATCATAAACATTGCAATAATTGCAAATAAGATGGTTAAAGGCTCCTTTACAATGAGTTCTAAAATAGCTAACAATGAGTTTTTTACTTCATTTACATCACCTGAAATTCGGGCTATAATATCACCTTTCTTTTTTTCAGAATAATAAGATATTGGTAGATGGGTAACTTTATTATAGATTTCATTTCTAAGATCTTTTAGTACTCCGTTGCGTAAAAACGTGATAAAGTATAATCCCAAATAATTAAAAAGGTTCTTTAATAAAAAAAGACTTATTATTAGAATAATCATATACAACAGTGAACGTTGCGCTCCATATTGCTCAGATGTTGTTGTAATTAAATAGTTAATTGAGTCTTCAGCATAAGACTTAATATTTTTTATGCCTTGGTATATTGGTTTTTCTATTACCTTTTTACCTTCACCAAATAACACGTTAATCATAGGCATTAAAGATATCATTGCCAAGGTGCTAAAAAGTGCGTAAAAGATATTAGAGATTATATTTAAAATGCCGTAACGTTTGTACGGAATAATAAATCGAGATAGTTTTTTTATGTAATCCATGTACTATAAATTCATATCCTTAAGGATAGCATCAATCTTGTTTTCCAATAACTGCTCCGTTGCTGCAAAAGCAGACACATTGTCAAGATCTGTATTAACACTGATATAGAATTTAATTTTTGGTTCTGTACCACTTGGTCTAAGCGCAATCTTACTGCCTTCTTCTGTGTAATAGATTAATACATTGGATTTTGGCACATCTATGATTGTTTCCTCTAAAGTTTGAAGATTTTTAGAAATTGAAGTTTGATAATCTTCAATAAGCACCACTTTTTCTCCATTAATTTCTTCTAAAGGGTTATTTCTGGCATCAATCATCATTTGTTTAATTTCAGCAGCACCTTCAATACCTTTTTTAGTAAGCGATACTAAACGTTCCTTAAAGAAACCATGTTCTACATATAGATCTATCAGTTTTTCATATAAAGTTTTGCATTCAGCTTTAGCCTGTGCAGCTATTTCGCACGCCAAAAGAGTAGAGGTTACAGCGTCTTTATCTCTCACAAAATCACCAACCATAAAACCAAAGCTTTCTTCACCACCACCAATAAATTCTAGTTGAGGAAAGTCTTTTATCATTTTGGCAATCCATTTAAAACCAGTTAAGCCAATTTTGCACTCTACATTGTAAGCGTCTGCTAAAACAGACATCATTGGTGTAGATACAATGGTAGAACCTACAAACTGTTTACCATTAATTTTTCCTTGGTTTTTCCATTGTTTTAAAAGGAAATCGGTCATTAAAATCATGGTTTGGTTTCCGTTAAGAATCACTAATTCGTTTTCTAGGTTTCTAACGACAACGCCTAATCTGTCACAATCTGGATCTGTGCCAATAACAATATCACCATCTACTTTTTTAGCTAATTCCATTGCCATTTTTAGAGCTTCTGGCTCTTCTGGATTTGGAGACACTACTGTTGGGAAATCTCCGTTAGGATCTTTTTGTTCTTCAACAATATTGACGTTGGTATAACCAGCACGTTTTAAAGTTTCTGGTATTGCCATAATTGAGGTGCCATGAAGTGATGTAAAAACGATGTTTAAATTTTCTTTAGCTTCAGCTGATATATTAAAACTTCCATTTTTTATAGAAGCATCAATAAATGCATCATCAACATCTTTTCCTATAAATTGAATTAAATCTGAATTGGCTTCAAATTTAATTTCAGAATAATCTAGTTTATTTATTTCAGTAATGATTTCATTATCCTGTGGTGGCACTAATTGACCTCCATCTTGCCAATATACCTTATAGCCATTGTATTCTGGTGGATTATGAGACGCAGTTAATACAATACCACAATGACATCCTAAATGCTTAAGCGCAAAAGAAAGCTCTGGAGTTGGTCTCAAATCTTCAAATAAATATACTTTTATACCATTGGCAGAAAACACATCAGCAACCACTTTACCAAACGCTTTACTGTTATGTCTACAATCGTAAGCTATAGCAACTTTTACTTGTTCACCAGAAAAAACTTTCTTTAAATAATTACTTAAGCCTTGGGTGTTTTTTCCTAATGTATATTTATTAATACGGTTAGTGCCAAGACCCATTATACCTCGCATTCCACCTGTACCAAACTCTAAATTTTTATAAAAACTTTCTTCTAACCCTTTAGGGTCAGAAGCAATCATATTTTTAATTTGGTTCTGAGTTTCTTCGTCAAAAGTTGGTGTTAACCAAGTGTTTACGCGTTCTAGTATTTCTGGTTTAATATAAATCATGGGTAAAAATAATTGTTATACAAATGTAAAAAAACTTGTGTAAGCTTAATTTAAAAAGGTAATCAAAAAGCTGTTATTCAGAAACATTTAAGGCTTCCTTGATGTAATAGCGTTGTTGTTGACGCTTAGATCGTAAAATAAGTTCGCCTAAAAACCCTGCAATAAATAATTGCGAGCCTATGATCATTGTTGACAGGGCAATGTAAAATTGTGGGCGCTCTGTTATAAGTCTGCCAGTAGGGTTAAAAAACAATTTATCTAAACCCAAATAGAAAGCAAACGCAAAACCAATGATAAACATAATTACTCCAAGTGCACCAAAGAGGTGCATAGGACGTTTACCAAAGCGTGAAACAAACCAAATAGTAATAAGATCTAAAAATCCATTAATAAAACGATTCATGCCAAATTTGGTGTGCCCATATTTTCTGGCTTGGTGTTTTACAACTTTCTCTCCAATATTGGTGAAACCAGCATTTTTAGCCAATACAGGAATGTAGCGATGCATCTCGCCATAAACATCAATATGTTTTACAACAGTATTAGTGTAAGCTTTAAGTCCGCAGTTAAAATCGTGAAGTTTTACGCCAGATGTTCTTCTTGCAGCCCAATTAAAAAGCTTAGAGGGTAGGTTTTTTGTAATTACGGAATCGAAACGTTTCTTTTTCCAGCCAGAAACAAGGTCAAAACCTTTATGGGTTATCATGTCGTATAACTCAGGAATTTCATCAGGATTATCTTGTAGATCAGCATCCATAGTGATTACAACATCTCCTTTGGCAGCATTAAAACCAGCATGTAAGGCTTGAGATTTTCCAAAGTTTTTTAAAAAACGGATACCTTTTACATTGGTATTGGCTTCGGCAAGTTGTGAAATCACTCTCCAAGAATCATCAGTACTACCATCATCTATAAATAGAATTTCATAAGAAAACGAATTGGATTGCATCACAGATACAATCCAATCGTGTAGTTCTTTTAAAGATTCGTGTTCATTGAGTAGTGGTATAACTACTGATATATTCATATTTTGATAGGTCTAATTGTAGACTTCAAAAATAAGTAAATTATTTAAGGCATTAGTTATCGTTTTTCATTATTAGGCCAGCAATTAAAGAATAAATTAAACCGAAAATTGCACTAAAAGCTATCCATATTGAAAACCCAAAAATAGGATTTTGAAATTTCTCAATCCATTCTATACTCTGCTCTACTTGTTGCTCAGTCATGTTTGGATTTTCAAGCATTTTTTCTTTCGCAACCTCTAAAGCTTGCTGGGAAAACTCAGGGTCAATGACATAATTAAATAATAATCCATAAACTACAAACACAAGTGCACTAATAACTGCAATTGCCAAACCTACCTTAAGAGCGTCTCCTAAGCTCAGTAAATTAGCGTTAGCTTTTTTATACTGACTAATGGCATAAAAGATGATTACAGGGAAAACAATGTAGTAAATAATATTAGGCCATTGGGCACCTTCTAATGCAAGTCCGGTAACATAAGTAACTACAGCAATGGTGACCATTACTAACCCCAGAATGAGCCCATAGTTAGTTGCAAATTTACCTGTTGTTGGTTTTTCATTTTCCATAATTGTTGAGATGTTTAGTGGTTAATTGATTAGTTAGTACTCAAAGATACTAAATTGTTACACTAAAAGGTGAAATAAAAAATCTTAAAAAGATTGTAGAATTACAAAATTTGCTTAAATTTGCACCTCGAAAAAATCGAAATTATTTAAAGCATTTAGTGATGAAAGCAGGAATACATCCAAAAAATTACAGAGTAGTAGCATTTAAAGATATGTCTAACGACGAGGTGTTTTTAACTAAATCTACTGCAGATACAAATGAAACTATTGAGGTTGATGGTGTTGAATATCCATTAGTAAAATTGGAAATTTCTAGAACTTCTCATCCTTATTATACTGGTAAGTCTAAATTGGTAGATACAGCTGGTCGTATTGATAAATTCAAAAATAAGTACGCTAAGTTTAAGAAATAAGCCTAGCAGTCTAGATAATTTAAAAAAGCCTTTCTTTTGTAGAAAGGCTTTTTCTATTTTTACATAAATACAAATAAAAATGAATTATATACTTTTTGACGGACCGTACAGAGATAACCTCTTGCCTTTTACATTTACTAGACCAGTTGCTGATATAAGAGTAGGTATATTAACGATTCGTCAAAAGTGGGAATCTTTTTTAGAATACACCACTACAACAGTAACAGAAGATTACCTGTCTCATAAATTTCCGATGGTAGAAATGGAAGAAAACATAATGATAAATGCTTCATTTTTACCTAATGCAGAGGTTGTAGAAGTAATTAAAAATTTAGGTAGCAACCAAGCGGTGTTTAAAGGAGAAGATGTCATTGCTTTTTTTGCTAATGAAGGCGAGGAGGTGAGTGATTTTTCAAATTTTGAAGCCATTGAATTTGATGGTGACATTTTAAAAATTGAGCATACTTGGGATATTTTTTCCAAAAATGGTGATGCCATAGAAGAAGACTTTAATCTAATAACAAATGGTAGAAAATCACAACCTATTCCTGCTACAGTAAAGACACTTAATCCTGAAAATATTTTTATTGAAAAAGGAGCAAAATTAAATTTTGTAACGCTAAATGCAAGTTCTGGTCCCATCTACATAGGCAGAGATGCTGAGATTATGGAAGGTACTGTTGTTAGAGGACCTTTGGCACTATGCAACAATGCCACGCTAAAATTAGCAACCAAAATTTACGGGCCAACTACGGTTGGGCCATATAGTAAGGTAGGAGGTGAAGTAAACAATTCGGTAATTTTTGGTTTTTCTAACAAAGGACACGATGGTTTTTTAGGAAATTCGGTATTAGGAGAATGGTGTAACATAGGAGCAGATTCTAACAATAGCAACCTTAAAAACAACTATGCAGAAGTAAGACTCTGGAATTACCAAACAGGTGGTTTTGCTAAAACAGATTTGCAATTTTGTGGTCTTATGATGGGAGACCATAGTAAATGCGGAATTAACACAATGTTTAATACAGGAACAGTTGTTGGCGTTAGTGCCAATATCTTTGGAAGTGGTTTTCCGCGTAACTTTGTGCCTAGCTTTTCTTGGGGAGGCAGTAAAGGTTTTGTAACCTATAAAACAAGTAAAGCTTTTGAAGTTGCAGAAGTTGTTATGGGAAGGAGAAATGAAGAATTTACAAGTAAGGATAAGGCCATTTTAGAACACGTTTTTGAACAAACAAAACAGTATAGAAGAGAATAACAATAGTTTATACAAATGAAAACCAAATTTACCCTACTAATTACTCTATTGAGTTTTACTCTCGTATTTTCGCAAAGTGAAGATATTGAGGTGAAAAAACTGAAAATCAACACAGATTTAGACCATTTTGCGGCTCGTGTAGTTGGCGATAAAGTATTTTTTAGTCATAACCTTACTACAAAACGAGGTAAGCCTATTAAAGATAAGTACGATGGTTTTATTTACATTATGTATGAAGCACCATTAAGTGACGATGGTGAAATTGAAAATGAAAAACCAATTGTTAAAACAGAATTGGGACGTTTTAATATGTCTTCTGCAACATTTTCAAAAGATGGTAAATACATGTACTTTACTACCAATCAAATTGATAAAGGTACTAACAAACTAAAAGGTGTAGAAACATATAATTTACAAATTCAGCGTGCAGAATATGAAGAGGGTAAAGGTTGGACAAATTTTGAAACTCTACCATTTTGTGATCCAGATTATAACTATGCGCATCCGGCTTTGAGTCCAGATGACAATACACTTTATTTTATTGCTGACGTCAAGGGCAATAAAGGAAAATCAGATTTGTACAAAGTTTCAGTTTCTAATCACCAAACGTATGGTGACGTGACAAGTATGGGAGAAACCATTAACTCTTCGCGCACAGAAATCTTTCCTTTTATTAGTGCAGATAACAAGTTATATTTTACTTCCGATAGGAGGGGAGGAAATGGAGGCCTAGACATTTATGTTTATGATTTAGATTCAGAAGATGCTGAGCAAGAACCAAAACCTTTAGAAGCACCTATAAATAGTAGGGGTGACGATTTTTCATTTTTCTTAAATGATGACTTAACTACTGGTTATATCTCTTCTAGAAGATCTAGGGGTGAAGGTGGTGACGATCTTTATTATTTTTCAGGTTATAAATAATCAAAGTAATAGCATACAAACCTTAATTTCAAAATCAAATTAATTTATTATAATTGTCTGGTAATCAAAGTGCTTTATAGGCTGTGTAAAGGTTACTAAATTACATTTAGTATGCTATAATACCTCAAGATTATGCAAAAATTTTTATCTTTTAAGCTCATCAATTATTTAACCTTAATCATCGTAGTGATATTGGTTAATGTAGTTTTAAAATATGGTGGTGTTTCTGTTTATTACCGATATGTTGTAAAATCATTAGTTCCAATACTTATATTGCATTACTTCTTTAAATCTATTCAGAATTATAAGAGAGAAAAAGCTACACTAATAGTACTTGGGATACTATTATTTTTTATTGGTGACTTATTTTTTCTAGATCGCTATTCTACCTTAAGTTTTAATGTGGCTATAGTACTATTGGTTTTTGCCAAAATTTGTTTTATCGTTTGTTTTTTAAATTATGAAGATTTCAAGTTTAAGCGTTTATTGCCTTTTTTAATTTTCTGTAGTGCATATATGCTTTTTATATTAACAGCTATAATTAATAGTATAAAGGATATATATTTTGTACAGGTTTTAATATACTTGTTTTTTACGCTCTTATTTGGTCTATTTACCTATCTAAGGTATAGAGCAGTAAATAGACTTAGTTTTATTTTGGTTTTAGTGGGTTTTTTGTTGATGTTAGTTACAGATGGGCTAACAGCATTAAATATGTTTTCGCCGAGCTTTAAGTATACGTTATTAAGTAGTAGTATAATTGCCTTGGCATTTAATCTATCTCAGTTTTTTATAGTAGTTGGATTATTAAAAGAATATCCTCAAAAATCTATGGAATAAAAAAATATGTGCTGTAACTATTGTTTTTTAACATTTTTTAATTCTAACAAATTAGTGGCATTAATGCCAAGACCTTTAACTTTTTTTCTTGTAAACCGAACGACTTCGTCATAAAACATTGGGACAACGGGAGCAGTGCTCATTACCAAAGAATCCATTTTAGTGTAAAGGTTAGCTCTAATTTTTGGATCAGTTTCTAGATAAGCCGCTTCATATATTTGGTCAAATGCATCACTTTTAAAATGTGTGTAATTTGGGCCATTTGGCGCAAAGTTTTTGCTGTAATAAAGCGATAAGTAATTTTCAGCATCTGGATAATCAGCAATCCAGCTTGCTCTAAAGAAATCGAGTTGGCCATTAGCTTTAGCATCTTTTAAACTCGAAGCAGGAATCACATCAACATTTACTTTAACACCAATTTTTTGTATCTCTCGCTGAATATATTCACAAAAACTTAAGTAGTTGCTTGTTGTGGTTAAAGTTACCTCAGGATTAGAAATTCCAGTTTCAGATTTAAACTCTAGTACCAATTGTTTTGCTTTTTCTGGTTGATATGTAAAACCAATAGCAGCATCAAATCCAGGCAAACCTTTAGGAATAAAACCACCTGTTGCAGGTATTCCAATCCCGTTTCGTAGGTAAGTAATCATTTTATTTCTATCAAAACCAAGATTAATTGCTTGTCTTAATTTTTTAGATTGTATTTCTTCACCCTTAGTTTCCATAAAAAATGCCAAATACTCTGTATTGAGGTATGGTCCTCTAATCATATTTACATCATTAGCATAGCGTGGTCTAAGTTTACCATCGGCCGTTAAAATTTCATCTTTATAAGAAGCATCTAATCCAGAAACAAAATCAATATTGCCTTGTGCAAACTGCAAAAATTCGCTTTGCTTGTCTGGTAAAAATGTAACAGCTACAGCTTCTAGATATGGAAGTTGTTGTCCTTTTTCATCAGTTTCAAAATAACTGTCATTACGTCTAAAAACGAGTTTGATGTTTTCTTCCCAGCGTTTAAATTTAAAAGGGCCAGTACCAATAGGATTGGATCTAAAATCACTGCCATAATATTCAACAATTTCTTTTGGCACAACTGAGCAATATTTCATAGTGAGCAAGCCTAAAAAAGCAGGAAATGGTTGTTTTAACCTTATTTGAAATGTAGAATCGTTTAGCGCAGCGTAGCTTTCTACTTTTTTGAGTACCCAACTTCCTGGTGAGACTAGTTTTTCGTCTTTTAGTCTGTTGAAACTGTATTCAAAATCTGAAGCATTAACCGTTCTTGTAGAATCTTGTTTGCTAGGTGAGGTCGAAGAACCAAATAAATAATGCTTGTGAAAATACACATCATTTCTTAGTAAAAATGTGTAAGTTTTAGCACTGTCTGTAACCACCCACTTTTTAGCAATACAAGGGGCTATATTGAGCTGGTTGTCCATCTGTACAAGCCCATTAAAAAGCTGGTGTGTGGCCCAAATATCTGCTAAATCTTTAGAGAATGCTGGGTCTAATGAGCTAATATTTTTATGCTCATTATACCTAAAAACTAAGTGGTCTTTATCTGCATCCTTTTTTGAAGAGCAAGAAAAGAAAGTGACACTCAGAATTAAGAGTTTAAAAAATAGGGATTTTGCGTGTTTTTGCATCTCAATTAATATGTTGTAACTTTGCCCACTTGGTAAAAATACAAGAATGAACCCAACAAAAAAAGTCGCATTTTACACTTTAGGTTGTAAGCTTAATTTTTCTGAAACTTCAACAATAGCAAGACGTTTTAAAGATGAAGGTTTTAATCGTGTAGACTTTAATGAAAAGGCAGATATCTATGTAATTAATACGTGTTCGGTAACGGAGAATGCAGACAAACGTTTTAAGACGATAGTAAAGCAAGCGCAAAAAGTAAATCCAGATGCTTTTGTAGCTGCTATTGGTTGCTACGCACAGTTAAAGCCAGAAGAGTTGGCAGACGTAAATGGTGTGGATTTAGTTTTGGGTGCAACGGAAAAGTTCAATGTTACCTATTACATCAATGAACTTCTAAATAATCCAGAGCGTGGTCGAAGGGTTGGCGAAGTACACAGTTGTGAGATAGAAGAAGCAGACTTTTATGTTGGCAGTTACTCAATAGGAGATAGAACCAGAGCGTTTCTAAAAGTTCAAGATGGTTGCGATTATAAATGTACATACTGTACTATTCCGCTAGCTAGAGGTATTTCGCGAAGTGACACCATGGAAAATGTCCTTAAAAATGCGAGAGAGATTTCTGAACAAAACATAAAGGAAATAGTTTTAACAGGAGTAAATATTGGTGATTACGGAAAAGGAGAATTTGGAAATAAAAAGCATAAACACACCTTTCTAGACTTAGTAACAGCGTTAGATAAGGTAGAAGGTATAGAGCGCTTAAGGATATCTTCTATAGAACCTAACTTATTAAAAAACGAGACCATAGAATTGGTCTCGAAATCTAGGGCATTTGTACCGCATTTTCATGTTCCTCTACAAAGCGGAAGCAATGACATTCTTAAAAGGATGAAACGTCGCTACATGCGAGAACTTTATGTAGATCGCGTTTTAAAAATAAAAGAAGTTATGCCACACGCCTGTATTGGTGTAGACGTTATTGTTGGGTTTCCTGGAGAAACAGACGATCATTTTTTAGAAACCTACAACTTTTTAAATGAGTTAGACATATCTTATCTACATGTATTTACTTACTCTGAGCGCGACAATACCGAAGCTGCAAAAATGGACGGTATTGTGCCCAAAAATATAAGGTCTAAGCGTAGTAAAATGCTTAGAGGTCTTTCTGCTAAAAAACGTAGAGCATTTTACGAAAATCAGTTAGGAACCACAAGAACTGTTTTATTTGAAAGTGAAAACAAAGAAGGTTATATACACGGGTTTACGGAGAACTATGTAAAAGTTAAAGCTCCTTGGAATCCAAGACTTGTTAATACGCTGCATGAGGTTGCACTAACCAAAATTGATGAAGACGGATTGGTAAGGTTCGATTTTGTATCTCAGTTACAATTAAATTGAACCTAATAAATTAGTATATTTGTTTATAACTATTTTATAAACAAACGATTATGAATAAAGTTCTTTACTTCTTTTTTAAAATATCCTTGGTGGCCGTGTTAGTTTGTTGTAGCAAAAGCGACCCAATTCCTGAACGATTAGAAGTAACAATAAACAACGAGGAATTAATCTTCAATTCAATCATTGTAGATCGCCAGGCTACAACAAATTATAGACACTTTACAGCCATTATAAATAGCAATACAAACAAGATTATAAGCTTTCAGGTAATGTCTATTGAAGATAGTGCTAGTTTACAGAATTTTAGCTACACTACCAGAGGCAAAATATATAAAGTACAGCAGGATAGCGATTATTTTAACGCAACAATTAATGTTAATACTAATGCACGTTTCGCAATGTCCTTTTCTGGTGTGCTATCTACTTTTAATGCCCAAACAAATACCTATGACGCAATACAACTCGATAATGGTAAAATGGATGTGGAATATTAGGAAATAAAAAAAGCCAAAGTGACACACCTTGACTTTTCATAAATATATTTTGTATTAGATACGAATACCAACAGGGAGCATACGTTTATATTTTCTGTTGCTTCTTACAAATTTTGCAATTTCAGGACTTGTAGGCACTACACTGATATTTCTTTCCTTAATATCATTAAAGACCATTGCCAAAAACTCTTTTTCAAATTCATTAGACTTGATGGATGAGGGAATTATCATTTTTGTTAAGAATATTTTGCGTTCTTGCAAAGAATATTCAATAACAGCCATATCATCATCAACCTTTAGTTCGTATTGTCGCAGAAAATCATTGTCGATTAATTCAGCAGTTTCAGTCATAATTTCCTTGTTTTAAGTTAGCGGTTGGCAAGTAGATACTATATTTTATATAGTTTTGCTGTGCAAAGGTACAAAAAATCGACGTAAATTTTAAGTTAATGTTGTTAAAACGTTAAATAATAAGTTATTAAAGTTTTAAGCGTCAACATAAAATTAGATTTGTAAAGTAAAAATTATCTATGATCTCAAATATTACACATGTCTACCTAATGCCAGGAATGGCCGCTAATCCCTCAATTTTTGAGTATATAAAACTGCCAGAAGACCGTTACAAAATTCATTGGTTAGAATGGCAAATACCAGAAAAGGAGGAGACCTTGCAACAATATGCAAAGCGTATGTGTAAGTTTGTAAAGCACGATAATGCGGTATTACTTGGTGTTTCTTTTGGCGGTATGCTGGTACAAGAAATGAGTAAATTCTTAAAACTTAAGAAGCTTTTTGTGGTGTCTAGTGTTAAGTCTCACCATGAGCTTCCTAAACGCTTAAAGTTATTAAGATACACCAAAGCCTATAAGATTCTGCCAACACAACTGGTAGGCAATATAGAGCTTTTAGCAAAGTATGCATTAGGTGAAACTATTAAAAAACGTGTAGATTTATATAAAAAATACCTCTCTGTAGATGATACTGTTTATTTAGATTGGGCAATAAAACAGGTAGTGTGTTGGGAACAAGAAGCGCCAAATCCGCAAGCCATATATATTCATGGAGATAAAGATCTTGTTTTTCCGCATTCGTGTACAGGAAATTGTATTATAATTAAAGGCGGTACACACATAATGATTATAAATAAACACAAATGGTTTAATGAAAATTTACCAAAACTTATAGAGTCTGGTATTTGAAAGATTTCACTAGATTACTTACATTTATAAAAAATAATAACATGAAGATTTTAAAAAATATATTGGCCTTAGTAGGGCTTTTTTGCGTGTCAGGATTATTTATTTTTTCTGTTCAAAAAGCACCTTCAGATAAAACTATCGGAAAAGAAGATCCGTTGGTTAACGATTATAACGTTTATGCCTTAGAAATGCCAGAGGGTTTAAATTTTGCAGGCGAAAAAGTTCCGGTAGAAAATCCGGATATTTATGAGCGCATGGATAGAGAACTTTTAGTTAATACCTATTGGCAGTCTAATGGACTGCTTTTATTTAAACGTGCTCAGAAATATTTTCCAATTATAGAACCAATCTTAGAAAAAAATGGCGTGCCAGACGATTTTAAATATTTAGCTGTAATAGAAAGCGGATTAATACCAACAGCTGTATCACCAGCAAAAGCGTCTGGTGTTTGGCAAATAATGGAGGCTACAGGAAGAGAAAATGGGTTAGAAGTTAACTCTAACGTTGACGAGCGTTATAACCTAGAAATGGCTACAGAAGTAGCTTGTAAATATTTAAAAAAGGCAAAAGAACAACTTGGCACATGGACATTGGCTGCAGCAGCATACAATGCTGGTAATGCTGGTATATCGAGACGCCTAAAGGAGCAAGGCGTAAGTAACTATTATGATTTATTGCTTGGCGAAGAAACAGGGCGTTATATGTTTAGAATTGTAGCCTTAAAAGAAATTTTAAACAATCCATCTAAATACGGATTTAACTTCAATAAAAGCGATTTGTATAAGCACATACCAACTTACAAAGTAAAAGTGGATACCGCAGTTACCGATTTTTCTAAATTCGCTAAACAATTTGGTATTAATTATAAGATATTAAAAATTCATAATCCTTGGTTAAGAGAAGGACATCTCAACAACAGATCACGCAAATTGTATAATATAGAAATTCCTGAAGAAGGTTATTATAATGTACTTCCTTAATTCTTGGAATACGTTAAGGAACATATCTGGCAAATTCTTATAGCGCTCAATTACGTTCTAGCTATATCAGCTGTATTCACGGTTCTATTAAAAAAAATAAACCCAACAAAAACATTAAGTTACATTATTGTTTTGTTAGTTTTTCCTTTTGTCGGCTTAATTGTTTACTATTTATTTGGGCAAGAATACCGTAAGACTAAAATTTTTAGTAGAAAAAACGTTTTAAACCAATCGGTTGTTAAACAAATTCAAGAAGAGCTAGAGCTAGATACAAAAACCATAGAAAATGTAGACGATTTATTAGAAGAAAAGTCAAAACTCATTAGACTTCTATATAATAATGAAAAGTCAAAACTCACCGTAAATAATGACATAAAACTCATTAAAAACGGTGACAAAAAAATGCAGTTATTATTAGAGGATATAAAAGATGCTAAGCACCATATTCATATTGAATATTTTATAATTAAAGACGACACCATAGGTACTAAATTCTTAGACCTCTTATGCAGTAAAGCCAACGAAGGTGTAATTATAAAAATAGTAATAGATGATGTAGGCAGTGCAATATCCTCTAAAATGAAACGTAAATTAAAAGATAGTGGTGTAGAGCTTTACAAGTTTATGCCAGTGCTATTTTCTAAATTTACAGGAAAAATGAATTATCGCGATCACAGAAAAATTGCCATAATCGACGGAAAGATAGGATACATTGGTGGTATTAATATTTCTGATAACTACATCAATTCAAACAACACAAGGTATTGGCGCGATACACATATTAGAATAGTTGGAGAAGCAGTGAAGCAACTTCAAATAGTGTTTCTAACCACCTTAGATTTTGTGAGTGATGGAGAACTAAAGATTTCAAAAGATTATTTTCCCGCACACAAATGCAAAGAAAATGTGGCACTACAAATTGCAGCTAGTGGTCCAGATACAGATTGGTCTAATATTATGGAATCTATTTTTGTTGCTGTAACCAATGCCGAAAAATATATACATATTACAACACCCTATTTTATTCCAAATGACGAAATCGTCACTGCCTTACAAGTAGCCGCTAGAAGTAATATTGAAGTAAAACTTATTGTACCCAAAAAATCAGACTCTTGGATTGCAGAATATGCTACCAATTCGTATCTAGAAAAATTACTCGAAGCAGGTGTAAAAGTATACCAGTATACCAAAGGATTTGTACATGCCAAAACCATTGTTATAGATGATGTTTTTAGCACTGTTGGTACAGCAAATATGGA
Organism: Winogradskyella sp. J14-2; assembly: GCF_001971725.1. Taxonomy (NCBI): domain Bacteria; kingdom Pseudomonadati; phylum Bacteroidota; class Flavobacteriia; order Flavobacteriales; family Flavobacteriaceae; genus Winogradskyella; species Winogradskyella sp. J14-2. Next base: position 3,134,147 of record NZ_CP019388.1, read on the forward strand.
TTACAGAAGTTTTAATATAAACTTTGAGGTTAACGCACTAATCTACAACAAACCGCTTGCTCAGCAACTTAATACTATTTTTAGTGCCGATTTAGAGAACGCAACCGAAATAGATTTAAATGTTTGGCAAAAAAGATCTAAGCGAACCAAGCTCATTGAAGCTTTAGCGCGCTTAGCAGCACCATTATTATAAAATTATCGTCTACTTCTTCTGTTTTGTCTAGCAGAAGTTGGCTGTCCGTAATGTTGTCTCGGTATAGATGCTTTCTTCATTTGTTGCTTCATCATCTTTATTTGGTCGGCGAGCATATTGCGCTTGTCAAGTTTTTCGGCTTCAGATAATAATTTTTGTGCTTCTTGTTTTCTGCGCTTAGAAAACGCAATGCCAGCTAAATTTAGTTTTGCCATTGCTAAGTCATGATCCATCGATAAGCCAAGGCTTATGGCTTTTTTAAAGAATTTTTCGGCATCGTTCATGTTGGTTTGAGAAACCATTATGCCATTGAGGTAGTTTAAATACCCTTGTTGCTTTTTTACCAATGCGGCTTCAGGATTCTTAATCTTATCTAACCATCTTTTAGCACCAGCAAAGTCTTGCTTGCGCAGTTTAAAAAAGGCTAAAAGAATCATTTCATTTTTAAAGTATAGAAAAATGAATATGGTAGAGAGTAATAAATACATTATGCCATTGCCTATGTAACCTTCAGTGAATTGATATATGGCATACCCAATAATTAATGCAGCTATTACTAATTTTATATTTTTATTAAACATTTTTTTGGTTTAAATATTGAAGTGTGCAAAGGTAATAAAAACAAATAATTTTTTTTTGAAAATAGTACTTGCTAAAGCAAAAACTTGTTGTATATTTGCACCCGGTTTTTAAAAGAACCTCTATCGACGATTAAATAAAGAATTCAGGATTTTAAAAATATAAGACAATGCCAAAAAGAACGTTTCAACCGTCAAAAAGAAAGAGAAGAAACAAGCACGGTTTCAGAGAAAGAATGGCTTCTGTTAACGGAAGAAAAGTTTTAGCAAGTAGAAGAGCTAAAGGAAGAAAGAAATTGTCTGTATCTTCAGAATTAAGACATAAAAAATAATGATTAACAATTGTTAATATTTTAAAGGTGTTACTTAGGTGTAACACCTTTTTTTATACCTAATCGATATTTATTTTTGCAAACCAAAAGATAATCTCATGCCAAAAAACAAAAACATTAAATCTATTCTATTAATTGGTTCTGGTCCAATTATTATCGGTCAAGCTTGTGAGTTTGATTACTCGGGTTCTCAAGCTTTACGTTCGCTAAGAGAAGACGGAATAGAAACAATTCTTATTAACTCTAACCCAGCAACGATTATGACGGATCCTGCCATGGCAGATCATGTTTACCTGTTGCCGCTTACTACCAAATCGATAATAAAGATTTTAAAAGAGCACCCTCAAATTGATGCAGTTCTACCAACAATGGGAGGACAAACAGCATTAAACCTTTGTATAGAAGCCGATGAAAAAGGCATCTGGGAAGATTTTGATGTAGAAATTATTGGTGTAAACATCGACGCTATTAACATTACTGAAGATAGAGAGAAATTTAGAGAATTAATGCTGAAAATTGGTGTTGGTATGGCACCACAGGCAACAGCAACATCGTTCTTAAAAGGCAAAGAAATAGCTCAAGAATTTGGTTTTCCTTTATGTATTAGAGCTTCTTTTACTTTGGGTGGCGCTGGCGCATCAATCGTATACGACGAAAAAGAATTTGATGAATCCCTTACAAGAGGTTTAGAAATTTCGCCAATCCACGAGGTTATGATTGATAAAGCTATGATGGGATGGAAAGAGTACGAGTTAGAGCTACTTAGAGACAAAAATGATAACGTTGTTATAATCTGTACTATTGAGAATATGGACCCAATGGGTATCCATACTGGTGACTCTATAACGGTAGCACCAGCAATGACATTGTCAGATAAAACCTTCCAGAAAATGCGCGATATGGCAATTCATATGATGCGTAGTATTGGAGATTTTGCAGGTGGTTGTAACGTTCAGTTTGCAGTTAGTCCAGATGAAGAAGAAGAAATTATTGCAATTGAAATTAATCCACGTGTATCGCGCTCTTCAGCATTAGCAAGTAAAGCAACAGGTTACCCAATTGCAAAGATTGCAGCAAAGTTAGCTTTAGGTTATACATTAGATGAGTTAAGTAATCAGATTACAAAATCTACATCTGCTTTATTTGAACCAACTTTAGACTACGTTATCGTAAAAATACCACGTTGGAATTTTGATAAATTTGAAGGATCAGACAGAACTTTAGGTCTTCAAATGAAAGCGGTAGGTGAGGTAATGGGCATTGGACGTTCTTTCCAAGAAGCATTGCATAAAGCTACGCAATCATTAGAGATAAAACGTAATGGTTTAGGTGCAGATGGTAAAGGTTATAAGAACTACGATCAAATTATAGATAAGCTTACCAATGCAAGTTGGGATCGTGTATTTGTGTTGTATGATGCTATACAAATGGGAATTCCATTAAGTCGTATTCACGAAATCACCAAAATAGACATGTGGTTCTTAAAGCAATACGAAGAACTGTATCATTTAGAGAAAGAAATCTCAACTTATACAATTGATAATATTGATAGAGAGCTATTACTAGAAGCTAAGCAGAAAGGGTATGGAGATCGCCAGATTGCACATATGCTTAAGTGTCTAGAAAGTGAAGTTTACAACAAACGTAGAGAACTTAAAATAAACCGTGTTTACAAACTTGTAGATACGTGTGCGGCTGAGTTTAAGGCACAAACACCATATTACTATTCTACATTTGAGAGTGAAGTAGAGACTGCAGACGGACAAGTTTCTGTAGCTAACGAAAGTGTTGTTACAGATAAGAAAAAAATTATCGTTCTTGGCTCTGGTCCAAACCGTATAGGGCAGGGAATAGAGTTTGATTATTGTTGTGTGCATGGTGTTTTAGCAGCATCAGAATGTGGTTATGAAACCATTATGATTAACTGCAACCCAGAAACGGTTTCTACAGATTTTGATATTGCAGACAAATTATATTTTGAACCTGTATTCTGGGAGCATATTTACGATATAATTCAACATGAAAAACCTGAAGGTGTCATAGTTCAACTTGGTGGACAAACTGCTTTAAAGCTTGCTGAAAAGTTAGAGCGATATGGTGTAAAGATTATGGGAACAAGTTTCCAGTCTTTAGATTTAGCAGAAGATAGAGGGAGTTTTTCAACCTTATTAAAAGAAAATAATATTCCTTATCCAAAATTTGATGTGGCTACAAACGCAGAAGAAGCACTTAAAGTAGCAGAAGAATTGAATTTTCCAATTCTTGTAAGACCGTCTTACGTTCTTGGTGGACAAGGCATGAAAATAGTTATTAATAAACAAGAACTTGAAGAGCACGTTATAGATCTTTTAAAGTCTATACCAGGAAACAAGTTGCTTTTAGACCACTATTTAGATGGTGCGATTGAAGCCGAAGCTGATGCGATTTGTGATGGTGAAAATGTTTACATCATTGGTATAATGGAGCACATTGAGCCTTGTGGTATTCACTCTGGCGATAGTAATGCAACATTACCACCATTCAACCTAGGTGAGTTTGTAATGCAGCAAATAAAAGATCACACTAAAAAAATTGCGTTAGCGCTTAACACTGTTGGTTTAATCAATATTCAGTTTGCAATTAAAGATGATACAGTTTACATTATAGAGGCTAACCCAAGAGCGTCGCGTACAGTACCATTTATTGCAAAAGCATATAAAGAACCTTACGTTAACTATGCAACTAAAGTTATGTTGGGTAAAAACAAAGTAACAGATTTTGAGTTTAACCCACAATTAGAGGGTTATGCGATAAAACAACCGGTTTTCTCATTTAATAAATTCCCTAATGTCAATAAAAAATTAGGGCCAGAAATGAAGAGTACAGGAGAGAGCATATTGTTTATAGAAAGTCTAAAAGAAGACGAGTTTTATGATCTCTATTCAAGACGAAAAATGTATTTGAGTAGGTAAAAGTTTAGTTTTTTTGATAAATGGCTAAAATGTTATGATATAAATTGTTAACTTAGCATAAAAATTTTATCTATGAAAAGAACTTTACTACTATTTTCTTTTTGTTTAATATTTAGCAGTGTTTTTTCTCAAGTTGCAATTAATCAGGTTGATGATTTTGAAGATGGAACCACTCAAGGATGGTTTGAAAGTGGAAGCCCTAGCGATACTAACGAAAACATTGCAAGCGATGGTCCTGATGGTACTGATGATAATTATTTAAGAGATTTTACCTCTGGTGTTGGGGCAGGAAGTGGCTCTAGAATGGTAATTAGAAATACTACCAGCTGGATAGGAAATTTCACCAGCGAAGGGATCCTATCTATTACAATGGATGTTCGTGCTTTAACAAATGATGTTACAGTAAGAGTGTCAGTTACTGGTCCTGGTGGAAAATTTTCTTCATCAACAGGTGTAGTAATTGCAGCGGGTTCAGAATGGACGGAAGTTACAATTCCTATTTCACCCTCGGATATGGTTTCTGTTGCCGATGGTTTTGATGGTGGTAGTCCTGGTACAGATATTAATGCAACGCTAGCAAATGTTACCGAGTTTAGAATTTTGAGTAATCCAAACCCTGCGTGGCGAGGTCAAGTAATAACTGCAGAAATGCATTTGGATAATATTACTGCAACAGGTTCTTTAAGTATAGAGGATTTAAATAAACAAGATATTGAATTTTCTATATCTCCAAATCCAGCCAAAAATAAACTGAATGTTGTAATGCCAGTTGGTAGTGAAGAAATGATTCTTGAGGTTTTCGATGTTTTGGGTAAACGTGTTTACAAAGGTGCTATAACCCAACTAACATCTTCAGTGAATGTAACAAGCTGGAAAAGTGGAGTATATCTAGTAAGAGTTTCTAACGATACATCTACGCTAGTAAAACGCTTTGTGAAACAGTAAATTTATAATACAAAGACTTACAGTAAAGAGCAATCTAAATGTTTAGATTGCTTTTTTTTATTATTAGTTTCTAGAAAGTTCTATTTTTACTCTGTAGCCTTCAAGCTGCTTAATATAATCTTTTAGTGAAAAGCTGGTAGAATCAAACTCTTCTTGTCTTTGTCTTTTTGTTTCAATACGTTTTATGGCTTTTAAAAAACGTTTTATTTCGGTTTCGTCATTTATAATAATTCCTGGAACTTCCTTTGATTGTCCATTATCATCTCTCGCAACCAAGGTAAAATAAGACGAGTTACAGTGTTTTATTTTTCCTGTTTGGATATTTTCAGATTCTACTCTTATACCAATTACCATAGATGTTCTGCCTACATAATTTACCGAAGCTTTCATGGTTACTAGTTCACCAACTTCTATCGGATTTATAAAATCTACAGTATCTACCGAAGCTGTAACACAATAAGCACCAGAGTGTTTTGAGGCGCACGCAAAAGCAATTTGGTCCATGAGATTTAATATATAGCCTCCATGAATTTTTCCACTAAAATTAGAATGTGAAGGTAACATTAATTGCGAAATCTGTATTCTTGAGGCATCTACTGTTTTATACATAAGATTTAAGGTTTAAAAATAATAAACTTACTATTATGGCAATTCCAAAACTAAGCAGTGTACCTATTAAAATATACTCTGTTAGCTTTCGTTCTTTAGTTGAGGTTAAATCACCAAATCTAAATACGGATTTGGCAGTGATAAGAAAGCCTACAGCTTCCCAATGACCAACTATGATAAAGATAAATACTAAAAGTCGTTCTAATACACCAATATACTTACCAGCATCTTTTAAAGATTCATTATCCTCAGTATATTTTGAAATATCCCATTTTGTAAAAATGGTTTTCATAATAATCGATGTTGGTTGTGTTAGAAATACGATACAAATCAATAAGAATAGCGCTGATGTATCTATATATAGCGATAATGTAATGTCCTTGTGGTGCATTACTATGGTTAAAACAAATATGGCGACCATATGTAGAACTTGATCTACAAAAAAATAGAATTTTTTTGTTTTTTTCTTTTGCAGAAGAAGCTTAAGGGCGTCAATGATGAGGTGTGAAGCACCAATCAGTAGAATCAAAAACCAATGAGAAAAGTCCCAGACCAAAAGAAACATCAAAGCTATATGAATTGCAATATGAATGTATAGCCACTTAGACTTTAGTTTCTTTTTTTCTTTATCCTTTACCCATTTTTGCGGTTGAAGAAAAAAATCACCTAAAATATGGGCAAGAATAAGTTTTAAGATTATTAGATTCATGGCTGATCTATTTTTTGTCTATACAGTTTATCTAATTCTAATATTTCATCTAAATAAGCTCTTTTTTGACGCTTGCTTACTGCATCTTGGCTAATACCAATAAGTTTTGCCAATTCTGCTTGTATCATAGTAGGGTTTTCTATGCTAAGTTTTACAATTTCAGCCGAATTCGTAGTCCAGTTATCCATTGCAATCAATGCAAGTTTAAAATATAAGTTCAACTCTTCATTAAGTACAAAATCTCTGGTCTTAACCTTTAGATTTACCTTTTCTTTTTTTAGGGTTTCAAAAGTTTCTCCAGAATGTACAAATGCCTCACCATTAGATTCACTTACGGTGTTGCCTTCGTGATCTTTCGTTCCGATACCGATAGACATTCTTACATCTAAACCTTTGATAGTTTTAATGCAGGATTTTATATATACAGCATTTATAAAACTATCATAAATATCTCTGCATTCATATTGAAAGCTGTCTCCACGATAAATTTCATAGTAGGATTTATTAGATGATAGTGTATTAAGAGCATATTTCAATTGCTCCATCCAAATATTTTGATCCTTAAGATTTCTGGATTTGATGATGTCTCCAGTTATAACACTAGTCATAGTATCATTATTTACTTCAAATATATGCCTTAAAAATGGAATAAACAAAAATATTCCCTTAAAAAGGAATATTTTTAATTATGCTTTTAAAAAGGAATACTTAAATATCATCTTCTGAAGCTCTTTTAATAATACTTTCAGGAAGCGCTTTTTTGGCTTTGGCACCCATTTTCTTAATTTTTTCTACTCTAGAGATAAGGTTGCCTTTACCTTCAACCAATTTGTTCATCGCAGCAGAGTAATCGCTTTTGGCTGCATCAATCTTTTTACCAACACCAGTTAAGTCAGACACTAAACCTTCAAACTTATCATACAATGCACCTGCTTGCTTGGCAATTTCTATAGCATTTTGCTGTTGCTTTTCGTTGTTCCACATGGTGTCAATGGTGCGCAATGTAGCTAAGAGGGTAGAAGGGGTAACGATAACAATATTTTGTTCAAAAGCTTTGTTGTAGAGTGTGTTGTCTTCATTAATAGCAACTGCAAAAGCAGGTTCTATTGGGATAAACATCAACACAAAATCAGGCGACTCAATATCATATAAATCCTGATAGTTTTTAGACGATAACTGATCTACATGTTTTTTAATTGAATTTACATGTGCTTTTAAATAGAGCGCACGTTCGTCATCTTCGGCATTAACCAAACGTTCATAATCGGTTAGCGATACTTTAGAGTCTATAATCATTTTTTTGTTATCCGGAAGATGCAAAACCACATCTGGCATAACACGAGTGCCATCTTCGCGCTGAAAGTTTTGTTGTACAAAATATTCACGGTCTTTTTCTAAACCAGACTTTTCTAGAACACGTTCTAATACCAGTTCGCCCCAGTTTCCTTGAGTTTTACTATCTCCTTTTAAAGCTTTGGTTAGGTTGGTTGCTTCTTTTGCCATTTGTTGATTAAGATCTTTAAGACCCAACAATTGCTCTTTTAAAGCAGAGTGCATACTTATGCTTTCCTTTTGAGAATCCTCGACTTTCTTTTCAAAGGTTTTTATCTTTTCTTCAAGTGGATTGAGAATGTTTTTAATGTTTTCTTTATTCTGAATAGTGAATTTCTCTGACTTTTCATCTAGAATTTTAGAGGCCATCAATTCAAAATCTTTTCTAAGCTGCTCTTGTTGTTTGGCAAGTTCTTCGTCTCGTTTTAAGTTCTGTTCCTGAAGATTCTCATACTCTGTATTTTTTCGAGATAATTCAGAATTTAATAATTCTTTTTCTCTTCTTATTTCTTCTCGTTCCGTTTCAATTTTAGAAATGTTAGCTTTTAAATCTTGTATTTGTTGATTAAAAAGAATATTCTGCTTTTGGTGTTCTGCCTCTGAGTATTGCTTTATGTCTTCTAACTGTTTGTTAAGATTGGCGTTACGTTCTTCTAAAGCGCTGGTGCTACTTTTACTCTTTAGTTGAGAGAACTTTAAGCCAAGAAAAGCACCAATTGCAGCAGAAACAATGATGGCGATAAATAAAATGAGTGTGTCGTTCATATTTGTAAAAGAGAATTTATCAAAGATACATTTTTAGTATGAAGTAAGTAGTATGAAGCTCAAAGATGAAAAGACTATTTCTTCACTCTAAAACTTCCAGAAGTATTATCAAAAGAAATTAAATCATCAGGAAAAAGGGATTCAAAAATACCTTTTGAAATTAAGTTACATGGCTGATCATAAACAACATTTTCTTTTCGCATGACGATCATGGTGTCACAAAGTTGAATGGCTAAGTCAATTTCGTGAGATGAAAATAAAATGGTTTTACCTGTTTCTTTAGTTAATTTTTGAAGCAATTTTAAAATATAGGCTTTGTGATACATGTCTAAATGTGTAGTGGGTTCATCCAAAACAATGATATCTGTGTCTTGCGCTAAGGCACGTGCAATCATTACTTTTTGTAGTTGTCCATCACTTAGTTCGTAGCATTTTTTGTTTCTAAGTTCTATAATATTAACCAGCTTAAAGGCGTTTTCAACGATCTCAACATCTTTTGAGGTTAAACTGCCTATCCAATTGGTGTAAGGATGTCTTCCCAATGCGATGAGTTCGTATACAGAGAGATTTTTTGAAGTTAATGCTTCGGTTAAAACAATACTTAGTTGTTTAGCTAGGTCTAAAGAGGATATCGATTTTAAATCTGTATCATTTAAAAGTACTGTTCCAGATAGTGCAGGTTGAACTTTAATGAGCGTTCTTAAAAGTGTAGATTTACCAATACCGTTTGCACCAACCAAACCGATAAGTTGTTTGTTTTCTAATTCAAAATTGATATTTTCCGAAATGACCGTTTCTCCCTTTTTGGTCTTATAACCAATAGAGAGGTTTTTGGCTTTTAGGATGGTATGTCGTTTTTCTTTTTTCATTTTATAAGGACCTGCTAGGTTTTAAAACCTGCAAGGTCTACTAACTTTTCTAAAACATCATTTTTCGTTGTCTAACCAATAACCAAATCACAACAGGTGCACCAACCAAAGCGGTTATGGCATTAATAGGTAAGGTGTAATCACTACCTGGAACTTGCGCTATACTATCGCAAATAAGCATAGTAATTGCACCAAACAAAAATACCGCTGGTAAAAGAATTTTGTGATTAGAGGTTTTAAAAATTTGACGTGTTAAATGCGGAATGGCCAAACCAATAAATGCAATTGGACCTGCAAATGCCGTAATGGTTCCTGCAATTAAACTTGTAGCTAGTATAATTATAAACCGACTTTGTTTTAAATTAATACCTAAACTTTTGGCATAATTTTCACCAAGTAATAAGCTGTTCAATGACTTTATCGAAATCATACTCAAAATTATCCCAACAAGATATATGAAGAAGAAAATGCTGAGTTCCTTCCAAGATAGATTACTTAAGCTACCAAAACCCCAAAACACGTATTGTTGTAATTGCTCTGCAGAACTAAAATACGATAACACACTTACCACTGCAGCAGTAATGCTTCCAAACATTAAGCCTATAATAAGTATGGCCATGGTGTCTCTAACTTTATGCGATACAGCTAAAACCGCTAATAATACCAGAAAACTACCAAGACTGGCAGCAATGACAATACTCCATTTTGAAATTAAGGCCGTCGCAAAGAAACCACCAAATAAACCAGAGCCTAAAATGATTAAAGCAACACCTAAGCTAGCACCAGACGTAATACCTAAAACAAAAGGCCCAGCTAAAGGATTTCTAAATAAGGTTTGCATTAACAATCCTGAAACTCCAAGTCCAGAGCCAACTAAAATTGATGTTATGGCTTTAGGTAGCCTGTAATTGGTAATTATAACGTCCCATGTTGTGTTATCGATATTGCCAAATAGGCTACCAATTATACTTCTTAAAGGAATATTTACAGAACCTAAACTAATATTAATAAAAAAGCAGGTAATAAGTATTACTACTAGCAATGCATACAGAAATTGATATGTTTGGGATTTATGCAATTAGTTAAGAGGTTTAAAAAAATATGGAGTGTAATTCTGTAAGAGATCTGGATGGCATATTTTTATAAGATCTTTTAAGACCAAATCTGGCCTAGCTGTTCCTAATTCATAGTATAAAACGCCACCCGTAGCACCAGAAGTGTTAACAAACGAATAAATTGACTTATTCTTAAATGCATCAAAGTTGGTGTATAACTCACTGGCTTCTTCAAGTTGTTTATAGCTAGAATAGTAGGATGGACTTAACCAAATATCTGCATGTTGGGCTTTTTCTAAAACAACTTCAAAACTTAGGGCTAAACTTCCGTTTCCAGAGGTGTCACTCCATAAATAATTAACATTAGCATCTTTTAAAAATTGTGCTTCTGGACTAGAACCATTTGGTAAATACCACACGTCTTTATGCATTGCACCACTCAAAATTGTTGGTTGTTCTTTTGCATTAGCAGCTATTTTTTTAGCCTCTAAATACTCACTTTCAATAGTATTAAAAATAGAATCTGCTTTTTTCTCTTTATTGAACAACACTCCAAAAAACTTTATCCATTCCGCTTTAGCTAGTGCTGAATACTCTACCCAATCACCATTATAAATTACCGGAATACCAGATTTTTTAATCGTTTCAAAAGTTTTGTTGACACCATCTACGCCAAATCCAATAACAACGTTTGGGTTTAGTTCTAACAACACTTCTGTATTAATACCTTCGTTTTTACCAAGTTCTCTAACTAGTCCATCGTCAATACGTTTTCTTGTTTTTTCAGAAGAAATGTAATCTGTGCCTGGAAACCCTACCAATGTTTGTTCTACATCTAGTAATTCTAATGCTGGTATGTGAGTTGTTGAAGTTACAACCAGTTTTGTAATGTTATCCGTAATTACACCATCATAAGCATCGCTTGGAAACGTCATTACTGCGAGCTGTTCTTTAGAAGCAATAAGATATTTATATGTTTTTTTTGCTTCTGGCCATGGACTATTAATCGTTAAGATTTTGTGGGTAGAATAATCTTCAACAGCAAACCCTTTAGCATATTTTAATATTAAACTGCTTTGATCTTTGCTTGGCAAATCAGGAAACGTTCTTAACGATTCCTTTTCTTCCTTACAATTAAATAGGAATGTGAATAATAGAATAAAAACAAGTGACTTTCTCATCTATTTAAAATTAGTCAATAGTTTATGATTTAATTTTTTTTAGGAGCAATGAACCTAGTTTTCCAAATGCCCATTATGGGCTTTTATATGTAACTATTGTAACTCATTAATATGTTTGTTAATTGTAGTTTTGTTAAAACTTCAATAATGAGAGACGATTCAAATTTAACCATATATATTATTGCAGGAATTATAATTGCACATTTTTTAGTGGGTTTTATCTATCTCATTTACAAAATGAATAAGAAAAACCACAAATAAACCTTTCATTTTTTAAGATTACATTACTTTTACGCCGAAATCTGGTTTTATTCAATTTTTTTGAATGAATTAAAAGGGAATTTGGTGAAAATCCAAAACTGTTCCCGCAACTGTAAGTTTATGCCGAACTGTTGTTTCGGCACCTCAAAATAGAGGTTATTATTTACTTCAATACCACTGAGAGATTGCCACAGTTGACTGAAAAAAAGTCAACTTCGCAATGACATTCTTGGGAAGGTGAAATAATAAAGATAAGTCAGGAGACCTGCCAATTTCAACAAAGAAGTCAAACTTTCGGGATAAAAGTTTACTCGGTAATTGAGATCTAGGTCTTTTTATATCCTTACTCAGTATCGCTGTATGTTCTCTCGAGCAATTAATGTATTAAATGAACAAAACAAAATTGTTTTGTAGCATACTTGGTTTAGGTATGCTCACAATTGGATCTGCACAAATTAAACAGGATTCAGTTAAAGTAGAAAAACTAGATGAAGTTGTATTATCAGATTCTCGCTTTGCGCTAAAACGAGAAAATTCTGGTAAGGTTATTACAAAAATCACCTCTAAAACATTAGAGAAATTACAAGGGCAATCGGTAGCCGAAATCATTGGAAGAACCGCTGGAGTAGAAATTAATGGTGTACGCAGTAATGCAGGGCAAAATCTCAGTTATTTGGTACGAGGAGGTAGAAATCGTCAAGTTTTAATTATGATTGATGGAGTACAAGTTACCGATCCGTCGCAAATTGCAAACGATTACGATCTACGCTTTCTCAATGCAGATCAAGTAGAGTCTATCGAAATTTTAAAAGGTGCCTCGAGCACGCTTTATGGTACTGGTGCTGCAACAGCAGTAATTAACATTAAGCTAAAAGAAGCTTCTAAAAAAGCATTTAGCCTTAATTTAAGAAGTACGCTTGGTACTAATCAATCTGCAGATGAAGATGCCTATGCCTTAGAAGACTTTAGAAATAGTGTTACTGTAAATGGAAGTTTAGGAAAGTTTAATTATTTGGCAAGTTTTGGTCATCAATTTACCGATGGACTTTCTGCCATTGCCAACGGAAATGAGTCAGATGCTTTTAATAGCAATAACGGTAATTTAAAACTTGGTTACAGGTTTAGTGATAGCTTTAGATTAAATACCTATGCGAGCTATGATAATTATAAAGCAGATTTTGATGACAGTTTTGGAATGATGGATGCTGAGAACGTATCAATATCTAAACAATACAGAATAGGCGTATCACCAGAATTTAAATACAATAATGGAAGCATTACTGTTAACGCAGCTTATAATGATGTTGAACGTGATATTGAATCGAGTTTTCCATCAATGTTCAATGCTCAAAGTGTTATTGTCGATGCCTTTAACCGTTATAATTTTAGCGATAAATTTTACACTGTTTTAGGTCTTAATTATCAAGACAATCAAATGGAAAGTTTTTCAATTCCATTTGGTGAAACTGAGTTTAGCCAGGCAATTGACCCAGAAACTGCACAATTTACAATTACAGATCCGTATGCCAATGTGGTTTATGTTTCGGATTTTGGATTAAACGTCAATGCTGGTTTAAGGCTAAATAACCATAGCGAATACGGGAGTCATTTGGTATATAGTTTAAATCCATCATATAAGTTCGATGTTGATTTTGGTTACATAAAGGGTTTGGCGAGTTATAGTACCGCTTTTATTACACCATCTCTGTTTCAGCTATTTGAGCCAAGCTTTGGAAATGCAGACCTAGAACCAGAAGAAAACCAAACTATTGAAGTGGGAGCGGAAGTATCTGTAAAAGGCAAGGCAACATTTAGCTTGGTTTACTTTAACAGAAACGAAGAAAACTTTATTGATTTTGTAGATACAGGAGATTTTGTTTTTCAGTACCGAAATATTGAAAAATCATTTACGGCAAGTGGTGTTGAGTTTGTTGCACAGGTAAAACTGTCCAAGGATATAGACATTAACTTAAATGCAACATATACGACTTTAGATGAGGATTTAAGCCTAAGAATACCTGAGATTAAAATTAATACAAGGTTAGACTACAGCTTGTCAGAACAAATACAAACGAGTTTATCTTATCAGTATAACGATCAACGTGAAGACGTTTTTTTTAATAATACAACGTTTGAAAACGAAGTTGTTACCTTACAATCTTACGGTTTGTTAGATTTTAATGTAAACTATATAATCTTACAAGATAAACTGTCGCTCTTTGCAAATGTTACAAATATCTTTAATGAAGACTATCAAGAATTATTTGGTTTTAGTACTAGAGGTAGAGGAGTTAACCTTGGCTTTAATTTAAAACTATAGAGAATAAAAAAGCCGCTTACAGAGCGGCTTTTTTACTTAATCTTCAAACATTAAACTTTCAATGGGCGAAAACTGAATTTGTTTAATTAACGGTCTAAATTCTGGCTCTATTGGTGTTATAGCTGGTCTTCCTCCTGTCGTGATTTCTACAATGGCAACCGCTAAAAGTGGGTCTGACGAGGTCCCGAGAGTTCCTAAGTCTCCAGGTGTTTCAACATAAAGAATATCTGGTGTTAAACCTATTGCTGGGACCAAGACCTCATTAACGTTTGTTGAGTTAGCAGTAAGAGGAATCAATGCGTAATTATGCCCTGCATTTACATTCTGGTTGCCAAAATTTTGAGAGTCAAACACTAATCGGTTAGATTGTGTTTTGCCAGCTGTGTTGTCCCCAATATGTACTACCTCAATATATGGCCTAAGACTATTAATTATCAACTCGCTGGCAGAAGCAGAGCTGGCAGAGGTTAAAACATATACTTTATTGAGGTTGAGACTGTTAATGCCTGCGCCATTTGAAAGTGAATTTGTGAATTCGTAATCTCTATTCTGATTTGCCTGATTATCGTTATAAAATAATTTTGAAAATATTTGGCCATTAAACTGACCGGTAATCATGCTTGCCAAGTGCACAGCGGTTTGTATGCTACCACCACTATTGTATCTTAAATCTAAGATCAGCTCCTCAGCACCTTCTGCTTGAAACTGCGCAAATGCAGCGTTTAATTGACTATCAAAAGTACTCGTAAACCCATTATACATTAAATAGGCAACATTGATATCAGAAAAATTTAAAACTTCTGCAATATGCACAGGATTTTCAGTATAATTTTCTTTAGATAACGTTACACTGTCGTTATTTAACTCAATAGTGTCATCATCAACCTCTGGTGTACCATTACTATTATAATTCGCAAAATTCAGGGTATAAGAATTCTGACTTAATAATTCAATTCTGTTATCAACCGTTAAGTTAATTCCATCTACAGCTCTAAAAATTTGTCCGCGCACAAGTCCCAAATTATCAGCTACGCTATTATTTAAAACTAAAGTAATAGCTCCAAATAATTGTGTTTGGCTTCCTGGAATAAAAAACAGTCTAAATTCTAATCCGTTTGTTAATATAGTGCCTTGCTGAGCGTTTAATACATCAAGGTAATTTGGCACAATAACACTAAACGGATCCAAGGGATCAAATCTTAGTGTAGTAAATAAGTCCTCAGGAGTATTAAAACCATCGAGATATTCTTGGTATTCTTCAGTTTTATCATAGCGATTATCTATACCATTTATTCCAAACCTGTCATTAGATAAATCAGGAATATTATCATTGTAGAGATAATAAGCGTTCATGGCTTTCCAAACAAAATCTTTAATGTCCGTGTTTGCAACAACATTATCGTCTTGGTCTTCAAAACAGCTTGTTATAACCAAGCACAATGCAACGGTTAGAATAAATGATTTGGCAATTTTCTTTCTTATGGTTTTCATAGTGTCTTTTTCTTAATGATAGCAATGCTTTACATTATGTCTGTAAAACTCTAAATTTACTTACATTATTATAAATAAAAAAACTTTGTAACAAATTGTAATGTATGTCGTCGTAATGTTGAAGGTTTATAAAAACACCTTTTTTATCCTAAGTATACCTTAGGTAACCACCAATCAAAAAAAAGTAATGAAGCAGGCAGATTTTGTAAGCTTAGTAATGCCATTTAAGGATAAAGTATTTCGTTTAGCCAAGCGTTTATTGGTGTCGCGAGAAGAAGCAGAAGATGCTACACAAGAAATACTGCTGAAATTATGGAAAAATAAAGAGAAGATAGAAAACTATAATAATGTTGAAGCTTTCTCTATGACAATGACAAAGAATTTTTGTTTGGACAGACTAAAATCTAAGCAAGCACAGAATTTAAAAATTGTTCACAGTAATTATACAGATAACAATGCGTCATTGCAAAAACAAGTTGAAGCTAAAGATAGTGTCAACTGGGTGTCTCGTATAATGGAAGATTTGCCCGAACAACAAAAAATAATCGTACAACTAAGAGATGTTGAGCAGTATGATTATGCAGAGATAGCTAAAATGTTAGATATGAATGAGACCGCAGTGCGTGTCAATCTATCGAGAGCAAGAAAAACAATAAGAGAAAAATTAACTAATACACATCAACATGGTATTAAATAATATAGAAAAACTAATAGAAAAGTATAATAATGCAGAAACAACTTTAGCAGAAGAAGCTACGCTAAGAGATTACTTTGCAAGTGATAATGTTGCACCGCATTTAGAACATTATATACCTATGTTTGCATACTTTTCACAAACGCAGCAAGAGCAGTATACCAAAGACGTTCCATTAAAACCTAAGAGAACAAAATTGTATCAATGGATTTCTGTCGCAGCAGTTACAGTTCTTATGCTTGGTCTTATTGTTCCACCTATTCTTGGTCCTTCAGAAGAAGAGATAAAACAAAAGGAATTAGCCATGGAAACCTACAATAAGACCATGGAAGCTTTAAGTTTAGTTTCCATAGGAATGAATGAGGGCAAAGAGCAACTTAATTCATTAACACTAATTTCAGACAATCTCAATCAAGGATTAGAAGAAGCGAGTAGGCTAACAAAGTTTTCAAAAGCCACAAACAGAATATTTAAAAACAAGTAAAACACACAAACTAAGAATTATGAAGAAATTAATTGTAATAATCGCACTTATTTTAGCACCAATGTTATCTGGAGCACAAAGTATTTTTGATAAATATGAAGATATGAAAGACGTGACGTCTATCGTAGTTACTCAAAAAGCTTTCAGAATGTTAGCTACTATAGATCTAGATGTAGATGATCCTGAAGCAAAGGAATTCATGGAAATGGTAAAAAAGATTACAGGTCTTAAAGTATTTACAACTGGAGACCAAAAAATATCAGCTGATATAAAAAATACTGTTGATAAATATCTAAAATCTTCAGATCTCGAAGAGTTGATGAGAATCAAAGATGGAGAGCAAACAGTTAATTTTTATGTTAAGGAAGGTAAAGATGAAAATCATGTTAAAGAGTTACTAATGTTCGTTTCAGGACTAAAAGAACTTACAGAAGGACAAGACATAGAAATAAACGGTAAAAAACGTGAGATAGAAACTGTTCTTTTAACTTTAACTGGTGATATAGATTTGAGACAGATTTCAAAATTATCTAGCCAAATGGATATTCCAGGTGGTGATCAGTTAAAAAAGGCAGGCGAAAAAGGTAAAGAGTAATATATTATGATACAATCAATCAAAAAATTAATAGTAATGTTGTTTTTGGTTGTGGCTTACACAAGCTGCAACCAAGAGCCAACGTTGCAAACCTATTTTGTAGATAGTGAACCCAAAACAGGTTTCTTTTCTGTAGATGCGCCAGTTAGTTTGCTAAATTTAGAAGAAGTTAAACTTACTAAAGAACAAAAGGAGGCTTATGAGTCTATAGATAAGCTCAATGTTTTAGCTTATAGAATAGATGCCACAAATATAGAGGAGTACGAGTTAGAACTAGCAAAAGTTAAAACCATTCTAAAAAATCCAAAATACGAAGAGTTAATGAGAGGTGGTAACAGTACAGACGGTCGTTTTATGGTAAAGTTTATAGGTGAGGTAGACCATGTTGACGAACTAATTCTATTTGGAAACGCAAAAGACAAAGGCTTTATGGTAGCAAGAGTACTTGGTGATGATATGAATGCTGGCAAATTAATGTCCCTTCAATCGGTCTTAAAGGATATGGATTTTGAAAACGCAAATCTTAAAGGTATAACAGACTTTTTTAAATAAACTGACAGATATTTAAAATGTTAATGAGAATCGTCCTGGAGTTTGTCTTCAGGACTATTTTTTTTGGCATCATTTTTTAGAGCGTGCCAAAAAGCAATAATTAATAATCCACCAAAAAGCGAAAATAATAAGGCTTTAATAATAAAATATTCCAGCACCTCAAACATTCCGGCAGTAAAAAAACCAATTGTAATTATGGCAATGATTATTAGTGCTATAGAATTTTTGTTTATCGGAAAAAGTCTCATTTATATACCAGTGTAGTTGCTTGGTGTTATTGTTTTTAATTCAGATTTAATAGCATCTGAAACCTCTAAAGTATCAATAAATTCAGAAATTGATTTTTTATTAATTGCTTCATTGGTTCTTGTTAGCCCTTTTAAAGCTTCATATGGGTTTGGGTAACCCTCACGACGCAGTATCGTTTGAATAGCTTCAGCAACAACTGCCCAATTGTTTTCTAAGTCTTGTTCAAATTTAGAGGCATTTAGAAGTAATTTGCCCAGTCCTTTCAAAGTCGATTTAAAACCAATTATAGTATGGCCAAAAGGTACACCAGCATTTCTTAAAACCGTACTGTCTGTTAGATCACGCTGCATTCTAGATATCGGTAGCTTCGCCGCAAGATGTTCAAAAATGGCATTGGCAATGCCCAAGTTACCCTCACTGTTTTCAAAATCAATCGGGTTTACTTTATGTGGCATCGCAGAGCTACCAACTTCTCCTTTTTTAATCTTTTGTTTAAAATAATCCATGGATACATATGTCCAGATATCTCTATCTAAATCTATGATAATGGTATTAATACGTTTTAAGGCATCAAACAACGCAGCCATATGGTCATAATGCTCAATTTGGGTTGTTGGGAACGAGTGTTGTAAACCTAACTTTTCTTGTACAAATTCGGTTCCAAAAGCTTTCCAGTCTACGTTAGGATAAGCAACCTTGTGTGCATTAAAATTGCCAGTTGCTCCTCCAAATTTGGCTGCACTAGGTACGTCATTTAATAGGTTAAACTGTTCTTTTAATCTAACTGCAAAAACATCAATCTCTTTCCCTAAGCGTGTTGGTGAAGCAGGTTGACCATGTGTTCTTGCCAGCATTGGCACAGCTTTCCATTCTTCGGCTAAGTCTTCAATTTTTTTGAGTAAGCTTAAGTACTCAGGAACATAAACATCGTTCATTGCTTCCTTAATACTAAGTGGAATTGCAGTATTATTAATATCTTGGGACGTTAACCCAAAGTGAATAAATTCTTTATGCTCAGATAAGCCAAGAGCATCAAACTTTTCCTTTATAAAATACTCAACTGCTTTTACATCGTGGTTAGTTACTTTTTCAATCTCTTTTATGGCAGCAGCATCAACTGGTGTAAAGTTTTTATAGATGGCTCTTAAATTTTCAAAAGTACTAGATGAAACAGATTTTAGTTGTGGTAAAGGCAATTCGCATAGTGCAATAAAGTATTCAATTTCTACAAAAACACGATATTTTATTAAAGCTTCTTCAGAAAAATAATTGCCTAAAGCCTCTACTTTAGATCTGTATCTGCCATCTATTGGTGAAATTGCGCTAAGTGCTGTAAGTGCCATTTAAGTTGGTTTTTTAAGAAGCATCAAAGATAGTGAAGTAAGTTGAAAAGTGTAGAGTAAGTAGTGTAAAGTTTGAAAGAAATAGAACCAAAATACTTCACACTTTTTCCTTATTACTTATTTATTGATTTTTTTCAGGATATGCCTTGCTCTGGCTTTAAAACCCGAGCTTTGCATCTGAAAATCGCGTTCTAGAATAATTGTCAATTCTTGGTGAATCCAATCATATTCGGTACCCAGTAAATAAAGCGAATTCATAGAATAGGCTTTAGGTGCAATTTTTTCGTCATTAATCATCCAATCAAAACAAGCTTCAATAATTTTTTCTTTGTGAGATTCGCTTAAATGATGTTTTATCTTTGTGTCATGTTTTCCGTAGTAAGCAGTTATTAGATATTCACAGATTTTAGCCATTGGTCGTACTGCAGAATCTAGGTGTATTTTAGAAATGTTTTTTGTAAAGATGTCTAAATAAGGAATGATAGCTTCAAGATTTTCACCACACATAAATTCAAACACCCATGCTGCTCTACACGAAATTTTATCATCTACATCAAACAAAATTTCTATAAGTGGTTGCACCAATTCGGGCTGGTTTAAAACTAGTTTAGCAAAATGTAATCGCTTTTCGCGAGAGTGATTAACGTAATTTAATTCCTTATAAAGTTGTGCTTTTGTCAAAACGTTTCTTATTTTTAACGCTTCTAAATTAGTAAAAAAACCATGATACGAAAATCGCTTAAAAGAATAGGTCTTGTTTTGTTAGTTGTATTGGTGATTGCTCAGTTTTTTGGACCAGAAAAAAATGAAGGAGATATCGTTTCGGTTGATGCCTTTATTGCAGATACAAATCCACCTGAAGATGTCCATACCATTCTAGAGAATGCGTGTTTCGATTGCCATAGCGACCATACAAACTATCCTTGGTATAATGCTATTACGCCAGTAAATTATTGGTTGGCAGATCATGTAAAAGACGGCAAAAAGCACTTTAACGTATCTAAATGGACCGACTATTCAGACAAGAAAAAAGATCACAAACTCGAAGAGTTGGCCGAGGAGGTAGAAGAAGGACACATGCCATTACCAAGCTATACCTGGACGCATAGCGATGCGAAACTTAGCAAAGAACAAATTGAAGCCATAGAAGAGTGGGTGAAAATGGCAAGAATTAAGTATGCATTTTTAAAAGATCCGCAATAGAAGAGAATATATAAAAGCTAGACTGTCATTGTGAGGACGAAGGACGTGACAATCTCTTTATTTTTAATTATTACTTCAACAGATTGCCACGCTTATGCTCGCAATGACACATTATCTTTGAACATTTAATGAAAAATAAATTACTAATCATTGGCTTTGTTTGGCCAGAGCCCAAAAGTTCTGCCGCTGGTAGTAGAATGCTGCAACTCATAGAGCAATTTCTTAATCAGGATTTTGAAATTACTTTTGCCTCTGCTGCCAAAACTTCTGATAATACTTACGATTTATCTCTACTCGATGTAAGAACACAAAGCATACTATTGAATGATGCATCTTTTGATGACTTTATTAGCCAACTGCAACCAGATGTTGTGCTTTTTGATCGGTTTATGGTAGAAGAGCAATATGGCTGGCGTGTGGCTGAACAATGCCCAAATGCTTTGCGTGTTTTGGATACTGAAGATTTTCATGGCTTACGAAAGGCTAGGGAACACGCTTTAAAAGAAGGTGTTGAGGTTACGGTTGAGCATTTGCAAAACGATACCACAAAACGCGAAATAGCTAGTATTTATCGTTGCGATTTAAGCTTAATAATCTCTGAAGCTGAAATAGACATTTTAACCCAACAGTTTAAGATTGATGAACGTTTACTCCATTATCTGCCATTTTTGTTAGAACCAATAGAAGAAGAAAGGATAAACAATTTACCAACTTTTGAAGAACGCCAACATTTTATTACCATTGGTAATTTTTTGCATCCACCAAATTATGATGCAGTGTTGTATCTAAAACAATCCATTTGGCCATTAATAAGACCGCAATTGCCAAATGCTGAGTTGCATATTTATGGTGCTTACGAATCGCAAAAAGTAACGCAACTACATAAAGAAAAAGATGGTTTTTTAATAAAAGGGTTTGCAGAGTGTGTAAGCGATGTAATGCAGCAAGCAAAGGTATGTTTAGCTCCATTGCGTTTTGGTGCAGGACTAAAAGGAAAACTCATAGATGCCATGCAAAATGGTACGCCTTCTGTTATGTCTAGCATTGCAGCTGAAGGTATGTTTGATAATAGGTGTAAAGATGAGTGTCACACTGAGCGCAGTCGCAGTGTAAATGGATTCATTACAGATGATCCAGAAGCTTTTGCACAAAAAGCAGTAGAGCTATATACCAAAGCAGAAGTTTGGAAAGACAAACAACAAAACGGTTTTAAGGTTTTGAATCATCGTTTTGATAAATCTAACTTTAAGGATGAGATTGCACAAAAAATAGAAGAGTTAAGAACAGATTTAAAAACCCATCGTCAAAAAAATTTTATTGGTAACATCCTACAACACCAAACTTTGCAAAGTACCAAGTATTTGAGTAAGTGGATTGCCGAGAAGAATAGATGAGGTTTCGTTATCGCTTGGGATATGAATCCGTTTCAATCGTTTATATCCACCGATTCTGACGTAAGTTCAGCACAAGTAACGAAGTTTGCCTAAAAAAATGACAATATCAAGTTTAAAAGCTTCTTACAAAACCTCAAGAATATCCTTCATGCCTTTAGTTGCTGGTTTTGCAATCACCTTAATATTCTGATTGCGAACCACAGCCGGTTTTGGGTCTATGTAATATATTTCAGTATCTGGTTGTACATAATGCATTAAACTTGCTGCAGGATATACTTGCATGCTCGTTCCAATAATAACTAGAATATCTGCCGCATAACAAATTTTTATGGCCGTATCCATCATAGGCACGTCTTCACCAAACCAAACAATATGAGGACGCAGTTGATAACCTTTCTCGCAGGTATCTCCTATGTTGATGTCTTCTGTCCAAACTCTAATATCTTTTGGATTGCCAGTACTTCGTATTTTCTTGAGTTCTCCATGTAGATGTACTACGTCGGTACTGCCAGCACGCTCATGCAAATCATCAACGTTTTGGGTGATGATGGTGACTTTGTAGTTTTTTTCAAGTGCAGCCAAGTCTCTATGTGCCTGATTGGGCTCAACGGTTTTAAGCTGTCGTCGTCTTTGGTTGTAAAAGTCTAAAACGAGTTCAGGGTTTCGTCTAAAACCTTCTGGTGAAGCTACTTTCATTACATCGTGCCCTTCCCAAAGTCCGTCATGGTCTCTAAAGGTTTTAACACCACTTTCAGCACTCATACCAGCACCTGATAATACAACAATGTGTTTTTTCATAGATTAAAAATATAAAATATACTGTCATTGCAAGTGTGGCGTGGCAATCTTTTACATTGAAATTCAATTATTTTAAAATTGCCACGTCATTCGTTCTACATTCCTTACAATGACAGTAATTTTTTTAATTTTGAGTCATGTCAGATTTAAAACTATTAGAACATCTAGAATCCTATCTCACAGAAAATAGAAGAGAACGATTTAAAAGCGTGTTAGCTCAGCGCACCAAACATTTTACCGTGGCTACAGAAGATGTGTATCAGCTACACAATACAAGTGCTGTAATACGCTCTTGCGATGTGTTTGGTATACAAGAAGTAAATATTGTAGAAGAGGTAAATTCTAAACGAATTGACAGGGAAATTGCCATGGGAGCGCAGAAATGGGTAGATTTAAATCGTTATCATACCACAAAATCTTGCATTGAAGATTTAAGGGCTAAAGGTTATCAGATTGTGGCTACAAGTCCGCATGCAGAAGATTGCGACCTTATTGATTTTGATATCACAAAACCATCTTGTTTTTTCTTTGGCAGAGAAACCGAAGGACTATCTGAGCGTGTTTTGGAAGAAGCGGATTGCTTTTTAAAAATTCCTATGGTAGGTTTTACCGAAAGTTTAAATATCTCAGTATCTGCAGCAATTATATTGCAGTACGTAACGTCTAAGTTACGTAAGTCTAAAATTAATTGGCAACTGTCTGAAGACGACTATTTAGAAAAGCGTTTTGATTGGATTAAGAAAACACTAAAAGACTATGATGCTATTGTAGAACGCTACATGGCAGCAAATGATTAAGGTAACTAAGCCTTATCTTTCTTTTTGTTTTTGCGTTCTTTGCTTCGTTGAATCACTTTGTATTCTTCGTAGCACTCACTAATTGCATCTAAAATTTGCAAGTCATTTGCAGTATTTATAAAGTCTTTAGAATAGTTACATTGGTTAACGATCTCATCTAAGTCGTATTTGGTAACTCGTAACAATACCATAAGCATCTCTCTATCAAACCGTTTAGCTAGCTGATTTCTAATTTCATCATCTTCCTTAATCTTCTTAAGCTTATGCATTTCGTTTGGCTTTTTGCCAAACATGTTGTACAGAAAATCGGCAGGATTAAAAATAGCACCCAAAACCTTTGTTGCAATATTTGGTTTTCCGCCTTCATAGGCTTTACCATATAAACCAGAGATACGGTATTGGTTATTATTTCTAATAGGTAC
Organism: Winogradskyella sp. J14-2; assembly: GCF_001971725.1. NCBI lineage: Bacteria > Pseudomonadati > Bacteroidota > Flavobacteriia > Flavobacteriales > Flavobacteriaceae > Winogradskyella > Winogradskyella sp. J14-2. Next base: position 3,158,269 of record NZ_CP019388.1, read on the forward strand.
CTGCTTTATGTCTACCTCTAGGTAACCTGTAAGTTCTAGGGATTTTACGGTAACTTCTTCTAGCGCTAAGGCCAACTCGGTCATTATAATCTCGGTATTACCAAACTTTAACCAATCGTTTGTAACTCTTACTTTTATAGATTTGTAGCCCAAATAAGAAAGATGTAATGTATCGTTAACTTTGGCTTTAATTTCAAATTTGCCATCATCATCTGTTGCTGTACCAACAACTTGGTTTATGTTTACAATATTAACCTCGCTTAAAGCTTCTTGCGTTGTAGAACTTTTAATGGTTCCTTTTACTGTTTCTGGAGTTTTTGTGGCAGTACTGTCTTGACTATAGCTGTAAACTGTAGTAAAGCACAAAAGTATAGAGAGTAGGTATCGCATAGTGTAAAATACTTTGTAAAGGTAATAAACAAAACGGATTTTATACTTTTACCTAAAAGATTTGACTAAATATTAACAACATTAATGCCATAAAAAAGCCTCTAAATAGAGGCTTATAATTTATTTTCTTCGAGATCTGCGCGGTCTGTCAGACGCAGAACGTCTCCCTTTTTTAGATGATTTTTCAGAACGTCTTCCATCTTGTCTTCCAGAATCATTACTGCGTCTAGAGCGTCTATCACCACGAGGTTTGTCATTACCTTTTCGTTTTCCGCCACGATTTCTGTCGCGTCTTCCGCCACCACTGCGTCCTTTATTTTCGCTAACCTCTACATTAACAAAGCGACCATTATACTTAAAGTCTGTAAAAAATGCTAAGACTTTCTCTTCGTTTTCTTTTTCGGTATTGAAAAATGAAAAACTATCCTTTACATCAACTTTAAAGACATCGTCTTTACCAAGCTCTAAAACTTCTTTTAAGAAATCCTTTAAAGACATCCAGTCGTAACCATCCTTACGACCAACATTAATAAAGTAACGCGTGTCTGTTCCAGATGCTCTTCCGCCATCATCACTACTACGACCAGATTCTGAAACTGAAAGGTCTTTAGAGTTTTTATAGTAGTTAAAGAAACGTGTAAACTCAACCGAAAAGAACTTTTTAATCAATTCATCTTTTTCAGTGTCTTCAAACAGTTCGTTAATGCTATCTAAGTATTTATCAATCTCGTGATTAACTTCTGTGTTATGAATTTTATTGGCCAAGTTCATTAATTGCACCTCGCAGATTTCCATACCAGATGGGATATCTTTCTTTTCAAACTGTCTTTTAATAATGCGCTCAATACTTTTAATTTTTCGTATTTCGCTTTTAGCAACTATAACCATAGAAACACCAGTTTTACCAGCTCTACCAGTACGGCCAGAACGGTGTGTGTAAGTTTCTATTTCGTCTGGTAATTGGTAATTGATAACGTGAGTTATATCATCTACATCAATACCACGTGCAGCAACGTCCGTTGCCACCAGCATTTGAATTTGCTTGTTTCTAAAAGACTTCATGACTAAGTCACGTTGATTTTGGCTTAAATCTCCATGTAATGCACCAGCACTGTAACCGTCTTCAATAAGCTTTTCGGCAATTTTTTGTGTATCGCGTTTTGTTCTACAGAAAATTACCGAGAAAATATCAGGATTAGCATCTGCCAAACGCTTTAACGCCAAATAACGATCACGACCATTAACCAAGTAATACTCATGGGAAACATTACTTGTACTTTCGTTTTTGTTACCCACGGTAATTTCAATTGGGTCGGACATAAACTTTTTTGCAATTGCAGCCACTTCTTTTGGCATTGTTGCTGAAAATAGCCACGTACTTTTATCCATTGGTGTGTGTGACAAGATATCTGTAATATCGTCATAAAAGCCCATGTTTAGCATCTCGTCGGCTTCATCTAAAACACTGTATTGTATTTTAGAAATATCTACCAAATTGCGGCTAATCATATCTTTCATACGACCCGGAGTAGCAACAACAATTTGTGCACCTTTTTTAATTTGCTTGGCTTGGTCTGTTACGCTTGCACCACCATAAATGGCAACAACGTTTAGGCCTTTACAGTATTTACCATACAATTTTAACTCGTTGGTGATTTGTAAACACAATTCTCTGGTAGGTGAGAGGATAAGCCCTTGCGTGGTTCTGCTATTGATATCAATTTTTTGAAGCATCGGAAAACCAAATGCTGCGGTTTTTCCTGTGCCAGTTTGTGCAAGCGCTACTAGGTCGCGCTCTTCTGCTAATAATACTGGAATTGCTTTTTGTTGGATTTCACTTGGTGTTTCAAATCCTAAATCTGAAATACCATTAAGAAGGTCTTCATTAAGACCAAGGTTTTGGAATGTACTCATTCTTGTTTTTAATGTATGCGATAAATTAATGTAGTGTTACATTAGAAGCGTATCGACATACTTAAACCAAAACTTCTCGTAACACACCTCACTCTGAGGTTTTCGCGCTTTTTTAAATCTCCGCGAATTTTGGCGCAAAGATAGTCTTTTATTTGAATTGGTAAGGTTTTGATGCATTTATTAAAAATTAGGTAGTGCTCGTTTTTTAACCAATGTAATAATTGGTATAATAAAAAGTTTTATGCACAACAACTCATTTTTATAAATTAAAGCCAGCTTATAATTGATTTAGATGATTTATCAACTTTTGTACCGCTCTGCCACGGTGTCCGATTTTGTTTTTTTCTTCTAAAGAAATTTCGGCAAAAGTTTGGGTATAGCCTTCAGCTTTAAAAATAGGATCGTAGCCAAAGCCTTTATCGCCTTGTTTTTCTGTTGTAATTTCACCTCTGCAGATGCCAGTAAAAGTTTCTATTTTACCGTTGAGATGCAATGCAATTACGGTTTTAAATTGCGCTTTACGAGAGGTCGCATTTTTAAGATTAGTAAGTAGTTTGTTTATATTATCTTCTGCGCTGCGCTGCGGACCTGCGTAATATGCTGTGTCTACGCCAGGCTCACCGTGTAATGCATCTACCTCTAAACCTGTATCATCTGCAAAACAATCGTAACCATAGTTGTCCTTTACATAACTGGCTTTTTGTTGTGCATTACCTTCAATTGTGCCAGTAGTTTCTGGAATCTCTTCATGGCAACCAATGTCTTTTAAACTCAGTAGTTGAATATGCGGTGGTACAAGCGATTGTACTTCTTTAATTTTGTTTTTATTGTTGGTAGCGAATACAATTTGCATCTCTATTTTTTTGTTAAAAATAGATTATTAAAATGACTTCGAAAAGCTAGAGAGATTTTAATATAATTTAGCTTTAGTTTATGACAATTATCAGTTATACCTCCTGTAAATTGTCGTATATTAGATAAAGGAATTATTAATTAAAACAAGTAATATTATGACGGTAAATTTTCAATATGTAAACACAGATGTAAGTGAAACATTATCAGCGTTTACAACAGAAAAGTTAGAAAAATTAGCAGATAAATTTGAGTTTTTAATTTCAGCTCAGGTTTATATTAAGCATGATGACAAAGACCACGAAGCTGGTAAAATTTGTAATGTAGAATTAAGTCTTCCTGGTCCACGTATTTTTGCAACCTCAAATGAGGCCTCTTACGAAATGGCAGTTAATGAAACTATAAGCGATTTAACACGTCAATTAAAAAAGAGAAAAGAAATATTTAAAACACACTAAATTAAAATAAAACGTTTAGACGTTTAATTATAACAGAGGGTTTACTCGGTTGGTTATCTATGATGATAAGGTTCGTTCTTTAAAATTGTAAACCCTCTGTATAATTGTTCTATAAAAAATAAGCGAACCATTTGATGCGAAAATGTCATTTTAGACAATCCTATTTTTCCGTTGGCTCTTTCGTAAACTTCTTGAGAAAATCCATAAGGACCTCCAATAACAAAAATTAAAGTTTTTATTCCAGAGTTCATGTGCTTTTGTAGGTAGTTAGAAAATGCTACAGAATCCATTTGTTTTCCATTTTCATCTAATAAAATCAGAATATCAGAGTTTTGTGTCTTGGAAAGAATTAATTCGCCTTCCTTTTCTTTTTGCTGTTCTTCAGAAAGATGCTTCACTTTTTTAAGATCCGGAATTATCTCAAATTCAAATTTAATATAATGGCTCAGTCGTTTTTTGTAGTCTTCAATTAGAGTCTGAAGATTTTTATTATCCGTTTTGCCTATGGCGATGAGTTTTATTTGCATTTTATCTTTAACTAATAACCAATACTATAGCATTCAATATTTATTGGATAACTATTCTCATGTCTTTCAAAAGCATCTCTAATTTTTTCCTTATCATTAGAAGCAGGTATTTTAAACGAACTTGACCTTGATGAGCGTCTATTTGCACCTTTTCGAAGAATAGGTAAGTCAGTTAAGTTTTTATTGTAGTCTGCAATTAAATCTGTCCAATCTTCTTGTTTAATCATTTTAATGATTTTTTTATCACTCGATTCTCCATATCTATAGTAATTGCCGTCAGGTCTTAAAATAATCATTCCAGAAAACCCATTGAAGAATAAATCATTAATTAATGAATTAATTTTATTTAATTTCAAATTCTTATATGTATAGGCGGTTTTTGAGCGCATTCTATATAGGTATAAATGTTTGGCATCATACTTTAAACTGCGATCATGACACTTTTGAATAGATTCGTCAAACTTTTTTTTCCTTTTTAAATATCTTTTTTTTGAGATTCTGATTTCCAAAGTATCACCATTTCTCATTTTATGAATATAGTGAGGCTTGCGACGTTTCTTAAATTCTAAGTAGCTTAATAAACTATCTCGAAAATGTATAATTAATGTTTCATTACTTTTGAGTCTAATCCCATAATCATTTATAATTTCTTTCGTTAGACTATCTCGGTTAGATTTACTTATGTGGCCAAACTTTTCAGTATTTCTTAGAATATGAACTTCAAACGAGTCAATTAACATGACTTTTTCGTGAAATAAATAAGATTTTTTCTTTTTATGGAATTCATCCGAACCTATTTTTTCTAAGTCATCATTTAAATAAATATTAACTTTATCTTTGTTTTGAGTGTAGCTATTCAAAGCTAGCATCAAAGTGAGAAATAAAGACAGAAAATACTTCATAGATTCAGATTTAATCCTAAATGTAATGATTTCAAAAGAACAATTCCAAACCGAAATAGATTTAATTATAGCCAATGCCATTAGAGAAGATGTAGGAGATGGCGATCATAGCTCTTTGGCATGCATACCAGCTTCAGCTACTGGGAAAGCTAAACTTTTAGTAAAAGACAACGGTATTATTGCTGGTATTGAATTTGCTAAAAAAGTGTTTACTTACGTGGATAAAGACATGAAAATTGAAACACTTATCGAAGATGGAAGTAAAGTGAAGCATGGCGATATTGCGTTTTATGTAGAAGGATTTTCGCAGTCTATTCTTAAGGCTGAGCGTTTGGTGCTTAATGCTATGCAACGTATGAGTGCTATTGCAACTAAAACCAGAAAGTTTGTGGATTTGTTAGAAGGTACAGGAACTAAAATTTTAGATACTCGAAAAACGACTCCAGGAATTAGAGCGTTAGAGAAATGGGCTGTAAAAATTGGAGGTGGAGAAAACCACAGATTTGCGTTATATGATATGATTATGTTAAAAGACAATCATATCGATTTTGCAGGTGGAGTAACAAAAGCTATTAACTTAACCAAGCAATACTTAAAAGATGCCAATAGAGATTTAAAAATTATTGTTGAAGCACGCGACCTAGAAGAAATTAAAGAGATATTAGATTGTGGTGGTGTATATCGTATTCTTATCGATAATTTTAATTATGAAGACACCAGAAAAGCTGTTGCGCTTATTGGTGACCAGTGCCTTACAGAATCTTCTGGAGGTATTAATGAAAAAACAGTTAGGCAGTATGCTGAGTGTGGTGTAGATTATATTTCATCAGGTGCATTGACACACTCTGTTTATAATATGGATTTAAGTTTAAAAGCTGTCTAGAAAAACGAAAAGTCTAACAATCTAACCGTCTAAGTAGTCTAAATCTCTAAAGCTGAATGACAAAACCTATCGAAGATAAACTAGATAAAATTCCTGTAATTAATATAGTGGTTCGCTTTTTTAAGCAAATCCGATTACCAGGTTTTGAGGGTTTATCTATCTACGACTTACTAGAACTCTATGTAATGGGTATTGTAAAGGGTGCATTAACAACAAGAGCCAGTGCCATTGCTTTTAGCTTTTTTACTGCAATATTTCCGTTTTTACTGTTTGTGATAATTTTAATGCCTTACATACCTATAGATGGTTTTCAAGTGGAGTTTGAGCGTTTTCTAAACGATTTTTTACCACCACAAACCTCAGAGTTTTTCTTTGCAAATATTTTTGAAAATATAAGTGGAGGCTCAGGAGCAGGCTTGTTGTCTTCGGTTTTTTTATTATCTATGTTATTGATGGCAAATGGCGTAAATGCTGTGTTTTCTGGTTTTGAAAACTCATACCACGAGCAGTTAACGCGAAATGTATTTCAACAATACATGTACGCGCTTGGTGTAGCACTTATTTTGGCAGTTTTAGTGCTTTTAACTGTAGCTTTCTTTGGGTATACAGAGATCTATATAATAACACCACTAAATGATGCTCTAGAAACCGAAAAAGCAACAGCAGAGCAGTGGATTGCTGTTGTGAAGTATCTTTTTTTTATACTCATGGTCTATCTAGCCACAGCGACCTTATATTACTTTGGTACTAAGGAAGGAAGACATACTAGATTTTTTTCTATAGGTGCATTACTAACTACGTTACTTATTATTCTCACCTCGTATCTCTTTGGTATTTATATTGATAATTTTTCACAATACAATAAATTGTATGGATCCATTGGCGCGCTTTTAATCTTGTTGTTATACTTATGGCTAAATGCTAATATTTTGCTTTTAGGTTATGAGTTAAATGCATCTTTAAGACGTTTAAGAAAAATAAATACTTATGAGAAATAACTTATTACTTTTAATATTAATCCTGGCTAATCTGCAATTAAATGCACAAGATATTTTGGGAAAGTGGAAAACAATTGATGATGAAACTGGTGAGCCTAAATCTGTTGTTGAAATTTATGAGAAAGAAGGTAAGATTTATGGGAAAATAGTAGACATTCTTACTAAAAATAGAGATGCGATTTGTAAAAAATGCGATGGTGAAAACAAAAATCAACCGATTTTGGGACTAGAAATTATAAACGGTCTTGAAAAAGATGACGCTATTTATGAAGGTGGTACAATTCTAAATCCTGAAAACGGAAAAGTGTACAAATGTAGATTAAAGTTAGAAGAAGACACGGATACTTTACAAGTAAGAGGCTACATTGCATTTCTTTATAAAACGCAGTATTGGAAACGGGTTATAGAGTAAGCAGTATTCAGCAAAACGTAATCATTAAGATTAAATAATCAATTGTATTTTTGTACAACACTTAAGACTAACTACTAGCCACTATTTACTTCCTCGACGTCATATTGCCAATTCCGCTTCAAAAAGCGTTTACCTATCATATTACCGAGGCTGAAGCTCAATTTATAAAGCAAGGTATGCGAGTCGCTGTACCCTTTGGTAAAAGCAAAATTTACACAGCTTTAGCTTATAAAGTTCATAATAATGCACCTGCGGCATATGAGGCAAAAACCATTCATCAAATTTTAGATGAAGCACCTGTTGTAACTGAATTACAATTAAAACATTGGGAGTGGATTGCTAAATATTATATGTGCAGTCTTGGTGAGGTAATGCGAGCTGCAATGCCAAATGCTTTTATTATAGAAAGCGAAACTATTCTTGTTAAAAATGAAAGCGCTGAAATCTCAGAAGCTGATCTTAAAGATGATGAGTTTTTAATCTATGAAGCTTTGCAATATCAATCTTCTTTAAAGATTGAAGATGTGGTTTCTATTTTAGATAAAAAACGAATTCTTCCAGTAGTAAATCGTTTAGTAGAAAAAGGCGTATTGCAATTGCAAGAAGAACTTTATGAAAAATACAACCCAAAGTTGGTGCGTTATGTAAAGCTTCATAAAGCGTATAAATCTGAAGAAAAACTTAAAGAATTATTAGATACACTTAATAAAAATGCAACAAAGCAACGTGAGGTTATTTTAACCTTGTTTACACTCGAAGCTTCAGAACAAAAACCAATAAAAGTTTCAGAATTAAGCGAGCGAAGTGGAGCATCATTAGCTATTATTAGAGCACTGATTGATAAGTCTATTTTAGAAGAATACTACATTCAAACCGATAGAGTGCAGTTTGAGGGTGAAGGTGATGAGCAAACCAAGCAATTGAGTGATGCTCAAACCGAAGCACTTGAGAGCATTAAAGTTGCTTTTGAGACCAAACCAGTAACACTTTTACATGGTGTAACATCATCTGGAAAAACTGAAATCTATGTAAAGCTTATAGAAGAGCAGCTAAATTTGGGTAATCAAGTATTATACTTATTGCCTGAAATAGCTTTAACAACGCAATTGGTGCAACGTCTTCAGGATTATTTTGGTGAAAAAGTTGCAGTTTTTCATAGTAGATATTCAGGTAATGAACGTGTTGAAGTGTGGCATAATCTTAAAAACAATTTAGAAAAAGCACAGTTGGTTATTGGAGCACGTTCTGCTTTGTTATTACCGTTTTCTAATTTAGGATTGATTATTGTAGATGAAGAACACGAGCAATCGTACAAACAATTTGACCCAGCACCACGATATCATGCCAGAGATGCTGCTATAGTCTTAGCTAACCTACATAAGGCCAAAACACTTTTAGGCTCAGCAACACCAAGTTTAGAAAGTTATTTCAATGCTACACAAAATAAATATGGATTCGTAGAATTAAAAACGCGTTTTAACAATGTGCTTATGCCAGATATAGAGTTGGTAGATTTAGCAGATAAGTACAAACGCAAACGTATGAAAGGTCATTTTTCTGATCGTTTAATTGAAGAAATGGCCGAGACATTAGATGAAGGTTTTCAAATAATATTATTTCAGAATAGAAGAGGATTTTCGCCAATAGTAGAATGTACCACTTGTGGTAATTCACCACAATGTCCCAATTGCGATGTAAGTTTGACATACCATCAATACAGAGATCAGTTGCGTTGCCATTATTGCGGTTACCATACGGTTATGCCAAAAACCTGTCAAGCTTGTGGTAATGCTACGTTAGATACTAAAGGTTTTGGTACTGAGCAGATTGAAGAAGAAGTAAAAGTACTTTTTCCAGACAAGAAAGTGGCGCGAATGGACTTAGATACCACACGAGGAAAGCATGGTTTTGAAAAAATCATTTCTAAGTTTGAACAGCGTGAAATTGATATTTTAGTGGGTACTCAAATGCTAACCAAAGGCTTAGATTTTAGACATGTAAAATTGGTTGGCATCATGAATGCTGATAATTTGCTGAACTTCCCAGATTTTAGAGCACACGAACGTAGCTATCAATTGATGACACAGGTAGCAGGTAGAGCAGGCCGGACCGATATAAGAGGAAAGGTGTTGATTCAGACTTATAATCCGCATCATAATATTTTACAGCAAGTGTCTACAAACGCTTATAAAGATATGTTTGCAGAACAGATGAATGATCGTTACAATTTTAAATATCCACCAATCTATCGTTTAATTAAAATTACGTTAAGACATAAGGATTACAACAGAGTTAATCTAGCAGCAGATTGGTATGCTAAGTCATTAAGGCAGGTGTTTAAAGCAAATGTTTTAGGACCAGAATTTCCACCAATTTCCAGAATACGGAATTTATTTAATAAAAACATCTTAATTAAAATTCCGCAAAATCAATCGCTTTCTAAAACCAAAGATGCTATTATGAAAATAGATAACAGTTTTAATGCTGTTAAGGATTTTAGGTCTGTGAGAGTAGTTATTAACGTAGATAATTATTAAAACAAACCATAGAAAATTTTGGTGAAATTCCTCAGTTCGAGTGGATTTTTCGATTGAAATGAGAAAAATTTGTATCGAGAATTAGAATTTTATCAATCAAAAAGTTCTCGATACAATTTTTCGTTCCTCAAAATCACTCGAACTGACGTCAAAATATACAACCGTTTAAACAAAAAAATCCCAACATTACTGCTGGGATTTTTTATTTCAATGTGTATTATTGAGATATTCTGAAAATGGTAGTCATTCTACATATTATTCAAAGCATCTACTAATTGTGTTTTCTTATTTCGACTCAAAGGAATCTCATAAGCACCTACTTCAACATTTTTACTGTTAAAGCGATCAATTTTATCTAAATTCACAATATAAGATTTGTGGATTCTCAAAAATTTTCCTTCTGGTAGCTCCTTTTCAAAAGCTTTCATTGTAGATAATACTACAAGGCTGTTTTCTTCTGTTACAACTTTTACATAATCGCCTAAAGCTTCAATCCATTTAATATCCTTAATATAAACTTTACGTTTTTTAAGGTTACTCTTCACAAAGATGTGCTCGCCATCAGTTTCGTTAAAGTCTAATTTTAACTTATGCTGCTCAATAGCTTTTTCTACGGCAGTGTTAAAACGTTCTTTTGTGATAGGTTTTTGAAGGTAATCGGTAGCATCGTAATTAAATGCTTTAAAAGCATATTCAGTTTTACCAGTAACAAAAATAATTTGGGGTTTGTTGTTGAGGACGTCTAGAAGTTCAAAACCATTTAATACAGGCATCTCTATATCTAAGAAGATAAGATCTACTTTGTGTGTATTAAGACCGTTTTTCGTTTCCAACGCACTGCTATACTCTGCAATAAGATTAAGAGAGGAATGATTCTCAATTAACTTTACTATAGAGAGGCGCTGAATCGCAGAATCATCAACAACTACACAGTTTAAAGTCATAACATTAATATTTTATTAGGTTAAGATATCGACAATAGTACGATAATTTCGGTTAAAAAACAAATTTTACCGACAAACTGTAAAATTTAACATAATCTTAAGCGCAAAAACCGTTCAAAACTTTCAAATAAAAAATATTGCCAAAATTAGAAATATTCCGTATTTTTGCAGCCGTTTTAACAATAAATAAAATTTATTATGAATCATTATGAAACTGTTTTCATCTTGAATCCCGTTTTATCTGAAGACCAGATAAAGGAGACAGTTAAGAAATATGAGGATTTTCTCGTTTCTAAAGGAGCAAAGATGATAGCCAAAGAAGATTGGGGCTTAAAAAAATTAGCATATCCAATCCAAAACAAAAAAAGTGGTTTTTATCACTTATTTGAGTACCAAGTAGCTGGGGAAGCTATTGAGCCTTTAGAGTTAGAGTTTAGACGTGATGAGCGTTTTATGCGTTATTTAACTGTAAAATTAGACAAGCATGCCATTGCTTGGGCTGAGAAAAGAAGAGAAAGAAACAAACAAAAAGCTTAATTATGTCATCAATAGAACAACAAGCAAAAGGAAAAAAAGATGGTGAGATAAGATATCTTACACCATTAAATATAGAGACACAAAAAACAAAGAAGTACTGTCGTTTTAAAAAGTCTGGTATTAAATACATCGATTATAAAGATCCAGATTTCTTATTAAGCTTTGTTAACGAGCAAGGTAAATTGTTACCAAGGCGTTTAACAGGAACTTCTTTAAAATACCAAAGAAAAGTATCGGTGGCAGTAAAAAGAGCTAGACACTTAGCTTTAATGCCATATGTTGCTGATTTATTAAAATAAAATATCATAACAATGGAACTTATATTAAAACAAGACGTTGAAAATTTAGGATTTAAAGACGATATTGTAACAGTAAAGAACGGTTATGGTAGAAATTTTTTAATTCCTCAAGGACATGCTGTGATGGCAACCCCTTCTGCTAAAAAAGTATTAGCAGAGACTTTAAAGCAACGTGCCTTTAAAGAAAAATCTATTATTGCAGAAGCCGAAAAAACAGCAGAAGCTCTAAAAGGACTAGAGATTAAAATTACGGCTAAGGCTGGTACAGGTGCTACTGCTGGAGATAAATTATTCGGTTCTATAACAAATATGGATTTAGCTGAAGCATTGAGAAACGAAGGTCACGATGTTGACAAGAAATATATTTCTATCAACGGAGGTAACATTAAGCGTTTAGGACAATACGAAGCGGTTATTCGTTTACATAGAGAGGTAACAGTTGACTTCTCTTTTGAAGTTATTGCTGAGGCTTAATAATTCTCAAATTAAAATAAATCAAAGCCGTTTAGTTTTCTAAGCGGTTTTTTTATTCATTCATATTCATGAAAAGACACTTACTTTTAATTCTCGTCATAGGATTTATAGCTTGTAAGAATTCTAAACCTGAAGAAGGGCAATTAGAACAAGTACAAAAATCGAAACTCATTGAGCTTTTTAAGACCTCAAGAACCGATTATCCAAATATAAGTGTGCATCGTGGCGGAAAAGGTATAAAAGGTTATCCTGAAAATTGCCTCGAAACCCTAAAATTTGTCAATGATAGCATAAAAGCCATCTTTGAAGTAGATGTGGCTCAAACAAAGGATAAGAAGTTAATTTTAATGCACGATAATTCCATTGACAGAACCACTAACGGAACAGGATTAGTCAAAAATCTAACCTATAACCAAATAAAGAATTTTAATTTAATAGATGATTTTGGTTATAAAACGGAATATAGGGTTCCTCTTTTTTCTGAAGTACTTAAGTGGTGTAAGAACAATAATGTAATTTTGACTATTGATATAAAACGCGGTGTTAGCCAAGAGCACGTCATTAAAGCGATTGAAGTAGCTAATGCAAAAGATGTCAGTATTATAATAACTTACGACGTTGTACAAGCAAAATCAGCTTATAAGTTGGATCCAGGCTTGTTGCTCTCAGTTTCAGCAAGAAATCATGAAGAGTTTGATCGATTATTAGAATCTGAAATTCCAACAGAAAATATGCTAGCCTTTACAGGAACAAGATTATCAAATAAGAGTTTATACAAAAGTTTACATGATAAAGACATTGTTTGTATTTTAGGAACATTGGGCAACTTGGACAAACAAGCAGAAGCAAGAGGCGATGAATTATATCTACGATGGAAAAATCTAGGAGTTGATATTTTAGCAACGGATAGACCTTTTGAAGCATTTAGAGCAATAAATTAATTTTTAGATTCTTAAACAAGTTCAGAATGACAATAAGATGAAATATACACGATTAACAAAAGAGCAGTTTGAAGAATTACACCAGGAATTTATTAATTTCTTGGCAACACAATCTATAACTGCTGATGAGTGGGAAGACATTAAGAAAAATAAGCCAGAAGCTGCAGAGCAGGAGTTAGATGTGTTTAGCGACCTAGTTTGGTATGGTGTGTTAAGCAAAGTAGAATACTTAGAGCATATTTCGCCAAATCAGATTCACCTTTTTAAGTGTAGAGAAAAGGATATGCACTTAATAGCGCTTAAATTAAAGGAAGATAAGACTGATTTAACTACAAAAGAAGGATTTCAGTGGTTAAGGGATAACTTATTATCTGATGATATTGAATTTTTTAACGCAAAGAAGGATTACTCTGATGAAAAACATCAGGATATTTTTAAGCTAATTCAGCAAGGTGCTAATATTACCAAGGGTGAGTTGTTTCAGTATTTCGAAAAGTTGATAAGAAGTAGTGAGAAGTAAATAGTAATAAGTGATAAGTCATTTTATTTTCACTAGACACTAGACACTAGACACTAGACACTAGACACTAGACACTAGACACTTATTACTCATACCTAAGTGACTCAATAGGGTCTAGTTTTGCAGCTTTTGTCGCTGGATACAATCCAGAAAATACAGCCACAATAAATGCAATAGTGGTTGCCCAAATCATAGCAGTCCAAGGTGTGGAAAATTCGAGCTCAAAACCTGCGGCAACTCCCCAACCAATTAAGATGCCTAGTATTATCCCTAATATACCTCCAAGTTGACCAATAATTATCGTTTCCATAAAAAATTGAAATGCAATAGTGCTTCGTTTAGCACCCAAGGCTTTACGCACACCAATTTCTCGGGTACGTTCACTAACAGAAACCAACATAATATTCATTAAGGCTATAGTAGAGCCAAAAATGGTAATAATACTAATTACCCAAGCCGCTATGTATAAGGTGTTTGTGTTGTCTGCCACTCGGTTTATAAGATCTTCACTGCGTTCAATGCCAAAATTGTTCTCTTCAACAGGACTTAATCCTCTAACGTTTCTAAAGGTAATAATCGCATCGTCTTGTGCGCCTTCCAGCATATCTGTTTTGTCCACTTTAACGCTAAGCGTATAATTGATATTTGGGTTGGTAAAGATAGATCGCGCTTTTTGAATAGGCATAATCACTCTCAAATCTTGATTATTACCAAACGTTGAGCCTTTTTCCTTTAAAACACCAATGACTTTAAATTTAGAACCTCTAACACTTATGGTTTTGTCAATCGGATTTTCATCAGGAAAAAGTGCTTTTTGCAAATCACTACCAATAACACAAACCGCATTATTATTTTCTACGTCGGCAAAATTAAGTGAGCGACCATTTTCTATTTCTAGGCCAGAGTTTTCAATAAAATGTTCGTTAGAACCAATAACTGCAACTTCCGGATCTGTTTTTTCATTATCATATTTTACTTCAGATGTTGCAGAACCATAAAATGATACTGCAACTTTAGTATATGGGTAATCGTAATTATCAATAAAATCTTTTACGTTTCTGTAACTTATTACAGGGTTAACCTTTTGGCGCTCCCTACTACTTTGGCGTTGTGCTCTAAACTCGTAACGCTGAAAATTAAAGGTATTGGCACCCATTGACGAAAAATTACTAGAAATGGTATTCTCTAAAGCTGATACACCACTTAGAATACCGACTAGTGCCATAATACCAATAGCAATGATTAAAACCGTTAAAATGGTACGAAGTAGCTGGCTTTTTATAGAACCAAAAGCAATTTTTACATTCTCTCTAGCTAATGAAAACATAGTTGTGACTAAAGTTAGTTGGGTTGTTTAAAACCATAAGACGTCTCAAACACCATAAAGTTACTATAAATTTAAAATTACTTGGGTATGCCTCTAAAAATTATAATATTTTTGTGAATTATATGATTAACTTTTTTAATCATATGGTTCACACTGAGCGCTGTCGAAGTATTATAAAATAAAAGTTTCACTAAAAAGAGATTCCTGCTTTTGCAGGAAATGTTATGGCACAAAAACCAAGTATTCCTAAAGGTACCAGAGATTTTAACGCAATAGAGGTTGCAAAACGTTCTTATATAATGAATATTATAAAAGCGCAATTTGAGTTATATGGATTTCAACCGATTGAAACACCAAGTTTTGAAAACTCAGATACTTTAATGGGAAAATATGGTGATGAAGGAGACCGCTTGATTTTTAAAATTTTGAATAGTGGTGAGTTTTTAAAGAATATTAATGAAAAGTTTTATACAAATATCTTTCTTATTCAAAGTTTAATAAACAATGGATATAAAAAATTAGAGGTTTATTTAGATTCGAGTGATAAACTTTTTAATTTATATGAAAATGATGAAGCAGGATTTTTAGAAGTTGTAAAGGAATATCAAATATTTCATGATGAGGATTATGAGTTATTTGGATTTCGTAGTGATTATATATTATTAAAAACAGCCAAAGTTTTTTATGATTCTAATTTCGGAAAGAATATAAACTTAGCTAATGGTTATAGAGGATTGTTGGTTAAGGAGATTATTGATAGATATTTTAGAAAATCATCTAATACTATAGGTCCTCAAATCTCAGAAAAAGCCCTTCGTTACGATCTTACAGTGCCTTTTGCACGTTACGTGGTACAGCACCAAAATGAGATTGAGTTTCCGTTTAAACGCTACCAAATACAGCCTGTTTGGCGTGCAGATCGTCCGCAAAAAGGGCGTTTTAGAGAGTTTTACCAATGTGATGCAGATGTAGTGGGTTCAACCTCTTTATTTCAAGAGGTTGAGTTTGTGCAACTTTATGATGCTGTTTTTACGGCTTTAGATTTAAAAGGTGTTACTATAAAAATAAACAATCGTAAGATTTTATCTGGTATTGCAGAAGTTATTGGAGCACAAGACAAGTTAATAGATTTTACAGTTGCTTTAGATAAGCTAGATAAAATAGGAGAGGAGAAGGTAAAAGAAGAAATGCGTAGCAAAGGCATTTCAGAAGACGGTATTTCTAAACTTCAACCTTTATTTTCTTTACAAGGTGAGTTTGGTACGCAAGTAGAAAGTCTAAAATCTATTTTAAACACCTCTGAAGTTGGAATAAAAGGTATTGAAGAATTAGAGTTTATTGATGCTTCAATTTCTAAATTAGGATTAAAAACAGCCAAACTTCAATTAGATGTTACCTTAGCAAGAGGACTTAATTATTACACAGGTGCTATTTTTGAAGTGGCAGCACCAGAAGGCGTTAAAATGGGCTCTATTGGTGGCGGTGGTCGTTATGATGATTTAACGAGCATATTCGGTAAACCAGATACAAGTGGAGTAGGCATTAGCTTTGGACTGGATCGGATTTATTTGGTTTTAGAAGAATTGAATTTATTTCCAGAAACCATTGCAGATGCAACCAAAGTACTATTTATTAACTTTGGTGACAAAGAAGCCATGGCTTGTTTACAGGCAGTTACTCAATTAAGAGAACATGGTGTTAAAGCAGAGTTGTATCCTGAAAGTGCAAAAATGAAAAAGCAAATGGCGCACGCTAATCGTCGTAATATACCTTATGTGGTTTTAGTAGGAGAGGAAGAATTAAACTCTGGTATGTATACCCTTAAAAACATGAAGTCAGGCGAGCAAAGCAAGTTAAAGTTTGAAGAACTATTAGCGTCGTTACAATAAAAAACACGAAACATATGAAATGAAAAAGCCCTGAATTATTCAGGGCTTTTTTTGAGGTTAAGATTTAAGATTTGGGGCAAAAATTACTTTACTAAAACCTTCTTAGTCGATACTGAACCGCTTACAGTATATAACTTTATTACATAAGTTCCAGTACTTAAATTCTTAACTTCATATTCAGAGTAACCGCTCTCTGAAATGCTTTCAAATTTGTGGACAGATTGTCCGAGTATATTAAATAGTTCTATAGATTTTACATCTATCAGGTTAGGATTTATTAATACAATTTTCTCTTTGTTGTTAGCGTATAATACGTCTAAAGAATTGTTTTCTTCGTCATCTATACCCAATAATTGAGCTTCGGTTGCAAATGTAATTTCAAATCGATTTAAATATTCACCTTCGTTTAAGAATATTTCGTAATCACTCACTCTTAAATCGTGGAATAAATTTAGTGTCTTATCGTGTAGATAGATATTAACGTCGTTTGGTACATTTTCTAGAGCATTTATTGTAAATGTACTAATACCATCAGCACTTGTCTTTATACCCAAAGGATATACTGTAGTAAGATTGGCATTATCGTTAGCTTGTATAATGAATTTTTCGTTACCAATTATCCAGAACATATCATCTGTTTGATCTTCGTTTAAATGCGCATCGTAAGCCCAATCTACATCCTCAGTTGCATTCTCGTCAATAGTTAATAGAAGTTCTCTTTGAAGATGTATTGTATTGCTTGCTCTATAGCCAATTCTAAACTTCATTCTGTCATCTATATCTTGTTCATTATTTTGGTTGTTAGATGAATTCGTTGTTCTCATAAATACAGATGAAGCACTACCTTCTTTAACAAATGCACGTTGATCGTTCTCAAAGTTTATCGTTCCTGTACTGATACCAGACACAAAGAAACCTTGACTCACAGGTACATACCTTCCTGGTGTTTTTGTACCTACACCAACCTGAGCTACATCTGGATCTGGTGCTGGTGCTGGTACACCACCAGATAGATTATATACAGCATAACCACCTTGGTATTCTTGTAAGATGTGAGATCCGCCGCCCCAATGTTCCCAAAACTGAAGTGCTCCGGTTGTATTAGGATTATCTAGGATAAACTCATCTGCATCTAATGCAGAAGCGTAAGGGTTACCGACTAAGTAGTCATTACCCATATTTATTGTTAAGCTAATATCTCCATTATTTGGTTTTCCTAAGAAGACATAATTTTGATCATCTAAAATGCCGCCAGTATTTGGCCCTTTCATGGTAAATCCTTCACCTGCATATATTGTACCTGTGCGTCTTACATGTTGCCATGCAGAGTAATCATCGCTTGTAAGGTTAGCAAATTTCCAAATCCAGTAATCAGCAATTCTTATAGGGTTTGTTGCTGCGCCATTATACCCTGATCCTGAGAAGTTTATAGGGTTTGTGCCATCAAACATTACATCCTGTACGGTGTAACTATAATTATTGGTTGCAGTATCTATTTCACCGACAGGTGCAGACCAATAATTATAAGTGTAAGTATCTGCAGTACCTTGTTGATCTTTTTCTAACTCTCCATTTACTGCAACGAGCAAGTCGCTATTATGCACCTGTATTAATTGAGACTCACCTTCTAAGTCAATTTTGCCAGTTAGGCTTAAGTAGTGTGACACTGTAAGGCCATTGCCCGCATTTGTGGCATTGTCACCATTTAGAGTAAGCTCATTAGCATCTACATATAGTCCAAGGATAGTTCTGTTTTCGTTATTACTAGGTGGTAATGTACTGTTATCCATTGTAATATTATGAGATGTTCTTACAATATTCCAGTCAATGGTTATGTTGCTATTTACTATAGATGCACTACCAGGTACGTATTGCACATTTCCGTTGGTCCACGTGGTGCTGGTATCCCAATTACCATTTTGAGTTGTTTGGTATGGTAAAGGAGCAGTTTGCCTGTCAACGGTATCTAAGTTTCTTAAGGCACCTTGATTACCATTGCCAGAGGCATCATCTGTGTTTGTGTAAGTATATATAGACATAGGATAATATCCTGCTAAATCACTCCAAGGGATGGCATTTATATCATTCTTGGTTATAGAAGTTGGTAATATTCTACCCATTACTTGACCAGCATTATCTTCAATTTCTTGATTCATTACAAATCTTAACTGATCTTCTGTTAATGCGGTGTTCCAAACACGAACTTCATCTATATTGCCCATAAAGTTTTGAACTATAGTACCTTTTCCAGCTGCTGCAATTAAAAATGAATTATTGGTGGCTACTGGTGCTGTTCTTGTGTCAAAGGTATCTAAAACACCATCAATGTACATGTAGACCGTTGTACCATCATAAATTACAGCTACATGGTGCCATTGGTCATCTGGTATAGACGTGTTGGTCGTTCTAGTTTGTGTAGACCCGTTAATCCAACGTATCTGGACTCTGTTGTCGTCTAAAATTCTTAAGTCGTAACCTTCTGTAAACGACGTCGGTCTTTTAGATAAAATAGACTTTGTACCAGTATCAGCTGCGTCACGTTTTATCCAGGCAGAAATTGTAAAACCTGTTGGGTCTAAATCTAAATTATCGTCTATATCTATATAATCAACAGAACCATCAAAATATACCGAGCGTACAACCTCAACTTGTGGTGCATAACCAAATGTTATATATTTTGTACCGTCAAAATCATATTCCGTTTCTAAATTACCACTGCCATCAGAAGTCATTATTCTATAATCTGCAGTAGGATCAAAGACATTTGTATTAGAAATGAACATATAGAAATTACCAGGTGGTGAAATATTTCTTATAGCATCTTCTGGTATTCTTATTTTAACTGTTGGTATATCGCCACCGTTTTCTACAACTTTCCATATGCGTTGCATACCTGTAAAAGTTACATTTGTGGTCAGTGCAGGCGTAATTCCAGCACTCATATTTACTGAGATGACAGATGCAGCTAAGTTTAAGTCAGCCCCATTGTTTCCCCACATAAGGTATTCTTTATCGTTTAATGCTGTTGCATTTAATGTTTTGTTATCGTAATTGGTATTATAAATATCAGTAAGTCCCATAGTTAAGATACCTCTTGTTCTTCCATCAACATCGGTTTCGTAATTAATACTGCGAGATTGTTTTTGGTCTAATGTAGAGGCGTCGTCTCTTCCGATCCCAGCTATATCATAGTTGTAGCCAGCATTAGCAGACTGATCCCATATTACTGTGCCATCACTATCCACGTAATCTGTAGAGACACCATTAACACCTTGCGTAATACCATATTTAACTGCTAGGTAGCTTTCTATTCTTGGTCGCTCTGCTACATCATCAACTCTAGAGTTGTAACTAATAACCTCAGCAACTCTACCATTAAAACTACCAGCAAAGGCCTGACTTCTCCCAAGCCAAAAGCGTCTATTTGTTGAATTATTAAATTGAGGCACACCAACTTCAGTTATACCAATGTTGTTTCCATTCATATATAGCTCTTGCGATGTACCAGCACTTGTATTTCTTGCACTTAGTATTAAAACATTATTTGAGTCGTACACTGTTGTTCCGGTTTCAGCGATACCATAACCTCTTAAATTTGGGTCTGTTGGGCTAGGTGTTGGGTTGGTACCATTTGCATAGGCGACCATTTCGTTTGTAAAACGTGCTGAGTAGTCACCAAATCCATAACCTGTAACATCTTCATCCCAAATATCAGTAATGGTATTTTGACCGCAGAATAAATCCATTGGTGGGAATAGTGCGCTGCTTACGGTAACATCTGGCACTACCACGATATAAAGCTCTTGGGTATTAAAACCGCCTGTAGCGTGTAGAGCGTCTCTATCATTTTCTAAGTATGTAAAACTTTTAGGTGCTGTTGTGGGATCATTATTAAAGTGAACAACTGGATTAAAATTAATATTATCCGTTATGTTATTTTTATAGATAGGCTTCCCTATGCTTGTGTTGGCAGGATCTGCAACTTTTGCATTATGACCTTGACCATTATCTATCCATGCATTAACATCTGTGTTATCTGTTTGTACGGTAGAACCATCTATTTCATCTGCCTTTAACCAAAGCGTTAGTCCAGAATTAATGCCACCAGGAGCTAGTGTTGGTGTACAGTAAGATGTACCAGAAATGGCGATTTTATCTATGTAAATTGTATCTGTTGTGTCTGTTCCCTGATTTGTAAATCTAAATTCTGCAGTAGGCGCTATAGGAAATGAAAAGTCTGTGTTCTTTAGGGTAGCTGTTCTGGCAAAAAAGTTATTATTAATAAAGTCACCATCTGTTCCAATAGTATTACCGTTAGAGTTAAATAATGTTACGGTTTGCCACGTATCTAAAGCACTTTCCCTATATTCTAAAATAAAACTTTTGTTAAGTTCTACTCCCTCAGCATAAAAGAAAAACTCTACATCTACTTTATCGTAACCATTAAGATTGATTCCAGATAAGCTCATTTGGCCTGTATTTCTTAGCCTTATAGAGTAGTTGTTTTGGTATGCTCTAGAACCATCATTAATTCGATCTGCATCAGTTCCTAGCGTCCACCCATCGTTTCCAGCTTCGAAGTTTGCTGAATAGACAGGTGTTACACCACAAGGAGGAGGAATAAAACCTGTTCCCTGGATAGCAAACGTATAAGGGTTTTCATCAGAATCGTCGTTAGCTATAGATACTGTAGCTGTCCTTAATCCTAAAGCGCTAGGATCAAAGGTTATCGAAAATATTGTATCACTACCAGCTGAAATACTGTTTGAAGGTACAAGACTTACCCAGAAGTCCGCAGCATGAGCACCACTAATAGCCACATAAGGTGATGCGCCAGTAAGAATTAATGGGTCAACGCTACCTAAATTTTGAATGGTGAAAGTGTTTGTATTTGTGCCTCCAGATAATGTAATAAATCCAAAGTCAGTATCATCTGTAATACTAGGTGTTGTATCTCCATCTACAATGGTAATACTGTTTCCAGTAATGTTTATTTCTGGGGCAGGTGAGCCTGCAACTATATTAACTGTATAATCTTCTACCTCGCCGTACCCAAAAACCTCACATTGAGAAGGGATAGCATTCCATTTCATAGATACTCTCATTCTTGTACTTCCGAGAGTTGCACCACTAGGAATTGTGAAATTACTTGTAATTGGAGATGCTGTCGTTGGTGAATGTGAAAAAACTAATTCACCCGCGTCGTCAAAATCTAAATCTTGATTGTAGTCAATCCAAATAGCATAGCCTTCTGGGAAAGTTGTTCCTGTCCATGTTGGTGTTATTGTAAATGTATAATTAGCTGATAAATCCAGATCTGTAGAAATACCAGTAAAATCAGAGTAACCTGTACTGGTTGTTCCAGCACCCGAAGTATTATCTATTGTATTAATTTGAAATCTACCTATATATTCGTCGGCAGTACTGTTTCCGTTTGAAGAACAATAACCTGGTGCCGTTACTTCAAAGTTGTCAAACATGTTCCACTCATTATTGTCATTAGCCGTTCCTGTAAATCTAAATTGTGAATTAGAGGAGAAGGTATAACTACCAGTTGTAAGTGTAACCGTAAAACTATTTGATGCACCAGAACCATTATTATTAAAATCTCCGGGTTTAGTGAATGATCTAACTAATACCCATGAAGTTCCATCATAGTATTCTAAGTCAAAACCCTCGCCACTATCTACATTGGCAGACTTGTGGCAAAAAGAAACATCTACAGTAGAATAGGGCGTTAAATCTATTGTGGGTGATGTCATATAGTTATTGCTGGTGTCATTATCTTTTGAGTAGATTGCGTTTGATCCAAAGCAATTCCAGCCAGAGCCAATAGTTCCTGCATCAGTTCCACCATCGGTCCATCCTTGTAATCCCGTTTCAAAGTCATAAAAGGCAACTGTAGTCTGCCCGAAAGAAAATGAAACTATAAAAAACAGAAATAACGAGGAAATATACCTATTTAAGGTTTGCGTAATAGTTTTCATAAGCGGTTAAGTTTAGTTTGGGACTAAAATTATGCTTCAAACATATAATATTATTCCATAAAAAGCAAAAAAATTCGACGAAATGCACATTTACTAAAGAATTTATAGAGAATAATACCCGAAAACCAAAAGGTTAATTCTCTAAATAAAAAAGCCGAAGAGCATGCTCTTCGGCTTTAGCTATAAATGAATTTAGATTATTTTACAATTACTTTTTTTGTGATACTTAAAACCTGATCCGAAACTCTTACTAAGTATACGCCAGTGCTAAAGTCTGATGTATTTATTTTATTAATTGTGCTTCCAGCTTTAAATTCGCTATTGTGAACGTGCCTGCCTTGAATATCGTATACAACTACTTCTGTATCGTATTCTAATAGTCCTTTTACTACAATCTGTTCATTGTTATGTTCACTATATACTTGTAATATGTCTAAGTTAGAGTCGTTATTTGATAATGTTTGTACATCAAACCTTAAATAAAATCTTCCGGTATCAGAGATGCTAGATGATGGTGTAAAAGTATAATCTGACGTATTAAGTAGCGTAAAAGTGTTTAAAACAACATCCTCTAGGTATACATCTGTACTTATGCTTGTGTTATTAAAGCTTATGGTTACTTGTTGTCCTTCTGGGACGTTGACACCAAGAGGTATTACAGTTGTATCGTTGAGGTCATTGAAGTTTATGGCTTGTATAGCCATGTCTCTACCAGCATTATCACTTACCAAGTGCGAATAAATTGCAAAATCTGAAGGTGCTCCGTCAAAATGACTTGCATCATAACCAACATCAATTCCCAGCGATGCGTTGTCTGTAATATAAAGATCTGTACTAAAACTTTCAGCATCTGAGCTTAAAACAATTGTTCCAAACTCTGTTGGATTATTACTTCTTCCAGAAATAAAGTCATCAGAAGAACCCGATCTTCTCATTGATGGCAAGAAATTAACCGTACCACCACCATCTTTAGATGATACAAAGAAACCTTGTCCTGGTGCTATCAATGTATTTGGGTTTGCAAGCGCGTATGCTAAATTAAAAATCGTCCAATAACTGCCGTTGGAATTATCTGCATCATAACCATATACTGCAGCACTTTGAGTATCGAATTCTGATAAGTTATCGGTTAAAAAATCATCTAAACTTATATACGATGGATAAGGGTTACCGATTAAATTCCAAATTTCAAAAGCAGAACCCGTTTTTTCAATAGGTATGCTGAGGTTTCCTGTAGTTACAGATCCTGTGAAAGTAAATGTTCCGTTATCAGTTGATGCTGTTCTGTATCCTTTACCAGCTTGTAATGTACTTACTTCGGTTGAAGCATAGGTTAGATAATCGCTCGTAGATTTATCAAAAGGCCCAAATAAATAGAGTGTTTCGCCAGTATTGGACAAAATATTGGCGTTATTAGCTCTGAAGTTAACAAAACTTTCGCCACTAAAAGGTGGAGAGATTAAGTCATTTCTATTAGCACTAGAGTTTACATGTCTATTGTACTTGAGGTTAGCTGTAGCGTTTCCGGTTAAAATTAAACTAGAAAACTCGTTGGAGTCAGAGTTCATTATAAAATCACCATTATTAACAATACTTCCGTTGACAGTTATGGTGTTTTCTTTGCTAATATTTAGTGTTGCACCTGTTGCAACATTGATATTATTAACTGAAATATCTGCATTGGTATTATAAGTGCCATTTAAAACCATAACATCTTCTGAACTAGTTACACCAGAAGGTGCATTTGGTGTCCATGTATTATTTTGAAATAATAAACCATTGAATAAATATATCTTGTAGTCTTCTACTTCGCCATACTGAAAGGTTTCGCAAGATGTAGGTACGTCATTAAATTTTAAAGCTACTCTCATTATTGTTGCACCATTTGATATGTTGGCTGGTATTGCTACGTTTCCTGATACAGAATTACCTCCTGTTACAGGGTTTCTTGTATATACTTGTTCGCCAGGGTCTGTAAAATCTCCATCTCTGTTATAATCTATCCAAGCAGCATAACCTACTGCATTATTTGTACCAACGTTGTACTCTGGTGTTATTGTTAGTGTATACGTTGTACTTTTTGATACCATTGTAGACACCGACGTAAAATCTGAGTATAATTGCGCATTGGAGGTGTTATTTATTGTGTTAAACATAACACCACCTATGCCTAAAAATAAGTTGGTATCTGTAGCTTGAGAATCGCAATAGTTAGTTGGTAATTCTGTGATGCTTATTTGGTCTATTGCAATATCACTACTCCAGCCGTTGCCTGTTGTAGCGGAAAACCTAAACTTTACCACAGCGTCACCGTAGCTGCTTAAATCGAAACTTTCAAGTTTCCATATTTCTTCACTCCCTCCTGTTTGAGAAAATAGATTATTCCAGCTTATGCCATCATCTAAAGAAATATCGAGTTCTAAGGTACCAAGATCACTACCGAACATATGATAATTAAATGTAAATATACCATTGGTAATATTAGCTAGGTTAAAGCAAGGACTAATAAGAATAACATTGGCATTAGACCCTAGGCCAGCAGTAGATGCTTCAGTATAAAGGTAGTTCCCTCCACCAGTTATGTCATCTTGTGGTCCTGTATTGTTGGACTGTGTTCCGTTGGAGTTTAAACTCCAATTTCCATCGTCACCAGAGGCTTGTGTCCACTCTCCCAAATCGGTATCAAACGTTTCTGTATATGGGAATGAGTTTACCAAAGTACCTGTACATGTTATTTCTTCTAATGTTGTAAATTGAATTGAGCTACTGTATACAGATGTTGATGAGGTACATCTGCTTCTTACTTGAACTTCATATTCTGTTAATTCGGTTAATCCGTTTATTGTATACGATTCTTGAGGGATGTCTGTTATTTCGTTCCAGATAGATGTTCCTGTTTCTCGGTATCTTAAATCATAAGTTGCTGACGGTATATCGTCCCATACAATGCTGGCACTTGTATCTAATACAGTATCTGTGCTAAGGTTATTAGGTACAGTTGTAGCACAGGGTATGGTAATACTTATAATTTTAAAATCATCTATAAAGAAACCATCATTAGTTGTGGTGTAGCTTTCATTTACATTTAGGGCGTCTGTTCTAAATCTAAATCTAATTTTAACATTATTAGAGTTTAATAATGAAGCATAATTATTGTCTATTGTTATTTCCTCCATCACCCAGTTATCCATTCTATCACCATCGTAAATTTGACCGTTACTATTAGCCTGAAAATTGGCATAGGTACTGCTTTTATTATCGTGGCTTGTTGTGGCACTTGTGGCATTTGGTTTAGTATAATTCCCTTTTAGAGAAATCCAATTAGATCCACCATCTGGTGAGCCTAAAACTTCTACATAATCATAGTTTCTTTCAATATCCCATTTAGTATAGAATTGAATTTTAACTTCTGTAGCGTTTGAAAAATCAAAGTTACCAGTTGTTGTTAAAGTTTTGTTTGCATTATTAGAATAGGTGCCTGTATTTATTGATGTACTACCTGAGAAAGCATCTGAAGTTGTTGTTGTCCAGCCACCACTCTGTGTCCAACCAGTTAAACCGTCTGTATCAGGGCTGTTGCTAAACAAAATAGTAGGCTGGTAGTATTTTTCATAATTTACTTCGTAGATAATACCATCGTCATTAGAAAACTGCACTTTGTACTCAATTTTATCGTTAGGATTTATAGATGGGTCTAAGACTAATGAGGCTGATACGTTTCTTTGATTTTGATTGCTGTTCCCAGTTGTGTTAATAGGTATTCCTGTTTGTGTTGGAGGTGAAGTAATACTAACTATATTAGACGATATAGGTGTTACCGTTACTGTAAAGCCGCTTTGAGTTTGTCCAATACGCTCTATACCAAAATCTAAATTTGAATTTAGGCTTGTAATATTACTTTGTGTTAAGTCGTGCAGTTTGGCATATTTACCACCATAGTATGCTGTGGCTAGAGAAATTCTCATAGACCTTTTAGCTATAGGTACTATTGAAGAAATAGAAGGCCAGAAACCTTCGCCACCATGCTCTGGTGTAGTAGCAATTATGGCTTGGTTTAATCCTGTTGAATTGTTGTTGTCAGGATCTCCACCCATCATCCAATCATCTGGCAAACCATTAGACTCGTAAAAGATCGTTGCCCCATAAAGGTACCTGTTATATCTGGTCATTTCTTCATGCCATCTATAATATTCATCTTCTCTACCCGTATTATTATTAGGGTCACCACCATAAGGGTGTGGCACTGAATTGGCAAATGAATGGTTCCATACAGCAGATTTAAAACTTCTACTAGATATAAAATCTACCATAATCTGCGTTTCTGGCTCAGATTCTGGGCCTGGACCTCTATAGGTACCACTAGAACTTGTTCCAGAAGAGCCGATATTGTTTAATCCCCAATAATAATCGAAGTTTCTGTTTAAATCTACACCTCTGTTTGGGTCTATTGTCCCGTTTGACAATGGTCTTAAGTTTTTACGCTGCATCCCTCCACCATTTGGATTGGTAACTTCGTTATATCGCAGCCCATCTGGGTTAACAACTGGTACAAAATACAATTCGTTGTTATCTACTAATTCTTTAATAGCGGGATCTGTATTATAGTTTTCTATTATATACCACATAAAATAGATGTTATTCATAAGAGCACTCAATTCTCTAGAATGTATCATTGAGGTATATAATATTTGAGGTTTTGTACCCTCTGGTGTAGTACTCTCATTTCCGGTAATACGAACGTAATATATGGTCTGAGGATTCCATCTTACCGAACCAGTACCAGAGTAAGTTGAGGGCCCATTGTTATGTTGGTTAACAAAGTTATTGTTAGGATTACCCCATGTTTTTTGTCCAGAAGAAGATGCATCGGTTTTTGGTGAAACAATATCTAGTCCATTGCTTTGCGAATAACTACGCATAGCATCGAGTTGCGCCTCCATTTGGCTTACTGTAAGACAACCTCCCATGGTTAAAGTATTTACATTAGGGAAGTTTTGAGGCTCTATAAAATTAATCTCGTCTTCACCAGAATACTGTATAATATTGTCTATAACAATATTAGAAACTGATGATTTTTCTGTTATAATCTCTTTAGACTTGCCGTCTGTATGTTTATGCTGATGTTTTATGTGCGGACCGCCTTCTTTAGCTCTCTTTTTATAAAATGACGATACATCGTCTATTAAAGTTATAAATGATATACCATCTTGCGCTAATAAATTAACTTCGCCCTGGGATAACTCGAGGATTAATTCGTTATGCTCATGATGTGCGCCACAGCTTAAATCAATACCATTTGAAGCAATTGTATTTATGGTGTGTTGATCTGGGTTTAAGATTTTTATTCTTGTATAGTTTTCTTGAGCGTAAGCGCTAAATACTACAAAGAACAATAGTGAGATAAAGTAGGTAGTTTTTCTCATTAGTTGGGGTTTTAATGAATTTATTTCGGTTGCTAATATATATTTTTTATTTTAAAAAAATCCACAAAACGCAAAAAAAATCGATAAAATGCATATTTGCTTTTTTTTAAGTTCAACATTTGGATTTCAAAAGAGCTAAATCTCAAAGTAAACAAGCTTGTTTAATTACTATAATTAGGTTTATTTTTGGTTGATCGATAACATTACGCGTTTTATTTTATTAAGTAAGGTCTAACAAGTAAATTTACCTGTACATTACCAATTGTTTTAATAAAGTAGATTATTTTAATTTATGTGCAGTATTAATCAACACAAACCTCGAGTAGCTGAGATGAAAAAAATACCATTAACATTATACTTCACCTTTCTTTTCACTTTAGTCTGCTATTGTCAATTTTCACCAAATATTTATAATTACTCAATAGCAGAATACAAGGCTAGTAACCAAAATTGGGATTTGTGTAGGGCAAAAGACGGAAAAGTTTACGTAGCAAATAATATAGGTCTGCTAGAGTATGACGGTTTAGACTGGAAGTTATTTCAGCTACCAAACAAAACCACTGTTAGGTCTGTTTTAACGCACAAAAACCTCATTTTTACGGGTTCTTTTGAGGAGTTTGGCTACTGGTATGAGAATGATTATGGCAAATTAGTCTACCAATCTCTAAGCGACTTAATAAAACCCCAGATTTCTGCCAATGAGGAAATTTGGCAAATAATAAACTATGACGAGAAAATTATATTTAGGTCGTTTTCGAGTATATACATATATGATTTTAAAAACGTTTATAGAATTCAACCAAGCTCTGCTGTAATATCCTTAAATTTAGTAGACGGTGACTTATTGCTCTCTACGTTAAACACTGGTATATATCGATTACAAGATAAAAGCCTAATACCTTTTTTTTATGATGAAGCTCTTAAAGACACTAAAATAATCTCTATAGTAAAAAAAGAAGATCAGTATTTAATTTTAACATCGCTTAAAGGAAGCTTTTATTTACGTTCTAACAAATTACAGCCTACAGATTATGCTTTTAACGAGGAAATAAAGCAACATCAATTAAATAAATTTTCTAAGCTAGAAAATGGCGATATGGTTTTTGGAACCATAAAAGATGGTGTCTATATAGCTAATAGTAAGGGAGAAATTAAATTTCATATTAGTAAGGAAAATGGTCTTGCAAACAATACAATATTGGGTCAGTTTTTAGATCAAAAAGATAATTTATGGCTAGGACTAGATAACGGAATAGCAAGTATAGACCTGGACAACACGAGCTATTTTTTTAACGATATATCTGGTAAACTCGGAGCGGTATACGATATTGTAAGGCACGAAGGGCTGCTATATATCGGTACAAATACAGGCCTATTTTTCTTGGATGATAACAACAACTTAAATTTTATAGATGGTTCCCAAGGTCAGGTATGGGATTTAAAAATTATTGACAATAATCTATTTTGTGGACATAACGAGGGTACTTTTTTAGTCAATAAAAGTGAAATAAAAAAGATCTCAGATTTTACAGGCGGCTGGACTATACAAAAAGTACCAGAGCACGATAATTTATACATACAAGGAACTTATGCTGGCTTGGTAAAGTTTCAACAAAAAAATGGCAAGTGGGAAACTAAACATATGGGTAAAACCACAATTCCTTCAAGATTTTTAGTTTTTGAAAATCCATATACAGCATGGGTTGCACATGCTTATAAAGGCGTTTACAAAGTTAATTTTAACAAATCTTATGATACAATAACCAAAGTTACTAATTACGGATTTAGAGGTTTAGACTCTGAGTATAATACCAGAGTATATAACATAAGAAATGATATTGTTTTTAAAACTAATAATGGATGGCAAAAATACGAACCTTTACTAGACTCTATTGTTCCATTTAATTTATTAAACAAAAAGTTTGGTAAACATTCTTACATAATATCTGAGCAATCAATGAGTCCTATTGTGCTAAAAGATAAAAAAGGAGTAATAAGGTTTAAGTATATTAACAATGACAGTGTTGAAACAAAAATAAACAACAAACTAATAAAGAAAAGGTATATAGTAGATTACGAACATGTATCTAAAATTGACGACGCTCTTTATGCTTTAAATTTAGATAATGGTTTTATGCTCATTGACGAGACATTTAAAGATAGTACTAGTGTTTTTAAGCCTAAAATAGAAACTATTAAGATTAATGGTGATAGAATAAAACTATCCTCAATAAAGGAGGATAGTACTTTAAAAATAAAATATAATCAAAGTATAAATTTAGAAATTTCTTCATCCAATTCTAATAACCATTTTTTTGAGTATAGTATACCTAGCCTAAGTAAAGGCTGGTTTA
The DNA here is from genome assembly GCF_001971725.1 of Winogradskyella sp. J14-2. Classification (NCBI taxonomy): domain Bacteria; kingdom Pseudomonadati; phylum Bacteroidota; class Flavobacteriia; order Flavobacteriales; family Flavobacteriaceae; genus Winogradskyella; species Winogradskyella sp. J14-2. Next base: position 3,188,837 of record NZ_CP019388.1, read on the forward strand.
AAGTAGATAACAGAAATCTTGAGCTAAACAACATTAATCATGGATTATATAACATCTTACTAAGAACCATAGACGATTCCGGAAATACATCAGAAATAAAAACATTGCAACTAGATGTAAGCCCTCCTTGGTATAAAGGAACCATAGGTCTATTGCTATATGTATTAGTATTATGTGCTTTAATTAGCTTATTCTATTATCTGCACCACAGAAAAATACAAAAAGAGCAGCGCTTAATGCGAGTTAAATACCAACGAGAACAGCACAAGCTTTTACGTGAAAAAACCTTGGAGAACGAAAAACACATAGTGCAGCTAAAAAATGAATCACTACAAAATGAACTGAAAATAAAAAGCAAGCAACTAGCCAATAATGCAATGGCCTTAGTTAAGAAAAATGAAGTACTTCAGGATATTAAAAAAGAACTAGCTGTTAACAAAGAAGGTTTCAAGGATTATTACTCTTACAAAAAACTAATAAAAAAACTTAACAACTCTATTGAGCGTAAAGACGAATGGGAAGTCTTTGAAGAAAACTTCAACCAAGTACATGACGAGTTTTTTACTAAGTTAAAAACACGTCATTCAGTTTTAACACCTAAAGATTTAAAAGTGTGTGCCTATATTAAAATGAATCTAGCAAATAAAGAGATTGCACCACTTATGAATATTTCTGTTCGTGGTGTAGAGACGCACAGATACCGACTTAAAAAGAAATTAGATTTAGAAAATGACATTTCTTTGACAGATTATTTATTAAATATTAAATAAGAACTACTCAAAGTTGTTAATATCATATTTTTTACTACGTCATTACTACGTCACTTTGTTAAAATATTAAGATTTTACAACGTTTTCGTTTATATTTAAACTACGTCAAAATCAGATTTTAAGGGCATTCATACGTTTTTAATATTTCTTGGCGTAATTAAAATGTAAACAACACCTACGTTGTGTAAAGGTTAAGATTTTAACTTTATGATTAGAAAAAATCTAACTATTACAATCTAAATGTTAATGTATGAAAACTAAATTCAGTTTAATATTGCTTTTATGCGTTTCTCTAATTTCGTGGAGTCAGCAAATAGAAGTAAATGGTGTTGTAACTTCAGCAAGTGATGGAATACCATTACCTGGTGTAAGTGTCATTGTAGAAGGTACCTCCAGAGGTGCTGTAACCGATTTTGATGGTAAATACACAATTAGTGTACAGAGCGGTCAAAAATTAAATTTTAGTTATATAGGGTTTAAAGCTCAAAGTATAGCAATTACCAACCAAACTACAGTCAATATCGCATTAGAAGAGGACATAGAGTCCCTCAGCGAAGTTGTTGTTGTGGGTTATGGCTCACAAAAGAAAGCAGATTTAACAGGTGCCATTTCTACCGTTAAGTCGGAGGAAATCGCCAAAACACCTGCTACCAATGCTATGCAGTCATTACAAGGTAGGGTAGCCGGACTTCAAATAGTAAGTTCTGGTCAGCCAGGAACAGGCCCAACGGTTAGAATACGAGGTGTAAATTCATTTTCAGCTGGTGGTGGCCCTTTGTATGTAGTGGATGGTGTATTTTATGATAATATAGACTTTTTAGATCCCAATCAAATAGAGAGTGTGTCGGTTCTTAAAGATGCGTCGTCAATAGCTATATTTGGTACTAGAGGAACAAATGGTGTTGTTATTGTAGAGACAATTTCTGGCAAAGCAAATAGTAAGCCAACAATAACTTACAATGGATACACTGGTTATCAAAATGCACAAAATGTGGTTAAGATGGCAAATGCAGAACAATTTGTTACTATGGCTTTAGAGTCTGGGTCGCAGGCAGATATTGAGTTTGTAGAAAACGCCATACAGCGCTACGGAAGAAGTAGAGTAAATCCTAACATCCCAGATGTCAATACAGACTGGTACAAGGAAGTCTTAAGAGTAGCACCTATTACTAACCATAGTATAGGTGTTACTGGTGGTACCGAAAACACAATTTATGGTGTTAACGCTAATTACTTTTCTCAAGAAGGTATCCTAGACATGAAAAACGAATACGAACGTTTTAATATTCAATCTAATGTTGAAGCTAAAATATCTGACAGATTAAAGGTTGGCGTAAATACATTATTTAGTAATGCTACGCGCTTCAACCCAGAAAACGGAGCTTGGTTTCAAGCATACTTTGCGGTGCCTATTTTACCAGTTTTTGATACACTTAACCAAGATGCTACACCAATTCCATTCTCAGACGCAACGCTGCTTGGTTATAGAGGTTCACAGAATCCATTTCCAACAATGAGGTTCAATAACAATAGAGTTAGACAAAGAAAATTTTTGGCGAGTATATTTTTAGAGTATGATATAATACCTGATAAATTGAAATTCAGAACATTCTACAGCCATGATTACGAAACAAACTCAGAGAGAAACGTAAGATTACCATATTTTATTACTGAAAACTCTCAACGCGCTGTATCTTCTATTAGAAGAGCGGAGTTTAACAGATCTAATCAGTATTGGGATAACCTATTAACCTATACAGATAGTTTTGGTGATCATAATCTCAAGGTAACAGCAGGTACATCTTTCATCGATAGGCAAGATGAATTTCTTTCTGCCACTGGTGACGATATTACAGGTATTGGTCTAGAATCTTCTTGGTTTTTAAACTTTGCAGATCCTGGATCTTTTGCAGATCAGGTAAGTGGTATTGGCGATCGTTTATATTATTTTGCATATTTAGGAAGACTTGAGTATAATTTTAAGAATAAATACCTCTTAAATGCTACTTACAGATATGAGGGCGATAGTAGATTTCCAAAAGAAATTTGGTTAGGTACAGGAAGTGTTGGTCTAGGTTGGGTAATGTCTGAAGAAAAATTTATGGCTAACAATGGTGTTTTTGATTTCCTAAAACTAAGAGGTAGTTGGGGTCAATTGCCAAATGGAGCACTTTCTGGTAGTGCTGGTACGAGAACAATTTCCACATTAACAACCGCAATAAACGATCTCTTAACAAATGGTATAATTAGTTCAAATAACTTTACAAATTTAGAGCGCGAAATACTAGAAGAAACAAACGTTGGTATAAGTGCTAGACTTTTTGATAATAGACTATCTCTAGAATTAGATTACTTCATTAGAGACACAAAACGATTAGTAATTCCGGTAATTCAGCCCATTGCAGGCAATACTGTCTTAGAAAACAAAGGCGAAATGCGTAACAAAGGTTTTGAGATAGCTGCTGGCTGGAGTCAACGTATCAACGATAATTGGAGCTACTCTATTAGTGGAAATCTGGGTACACTAAATAATGAGATGACTAGGATTGATAATAATCTAGGGTATTTAGATACTGGTAGTGCAGAGTTTCGTCAAAGATCAATCGTTGGGCAACCAGTTGAGGCCTTCTTCGGATTAGAAGTTGAGGGAGTATATCAAAATGACCAACAAGTGGCTAATGACCCAATTGCGGTGGATAACAACTTAGAACCAGGAGACTTTATTTATAAAGACCAAAACAATGACGGTGTTATTGACGATCAGGATAGAGTAGTTATTGGATCTTATCTGCCAGAAATTACTTATGGTGGTAACATGCAGGTTTCGTACAAAAATTTCGATCTATCTGTTGCCATTGCAGGCCAAGCAGGTAATGAAATACTAAACCGCAAACGTGGCGAAGTTATTTTTACTAATGATACAAACGTAGATGCTGATTTTGCTATCAACAGATGGCGTGGTGAAGGAACAACCAATTCTTATCCATCATCAGCTGGGCGTCGAAAAGGTTGGAATCAAAGATTGAGTACCTTCTTTATCGAAGATGGATCATTCTTTAGAATTCAAAATGTTCAGTTAGCCTACACAATTCCTGCGAGTGAATTAGGTAAAAATATGCCAGAGGTGAGATTAACACTCACAGCAGAAAGACCACTAACTGTATTTGATTATAATGGCTTTAATCCAGAAGTAGCTAACGGTGTGGATAGACAAACATATCCTATACCTGCTATATATACTTTTGGCGTAAATATTAAACTTTAAAAAAAACGCAATATGAAAAACTTAAGAAAACTATCCAAATCATTGGTGTTGCTGCTGGTGATTTGTATTTCACTATCGTCCTGTAACGATAAACTAGAGGAGAATGACGGCCAACTAGCGTCCAGTGATTTAGACTTTACTCAAACAGATGATATGATACTACCTCTTATCGGCTCATACGCCGTAACATACTCTAGAGGATGGGAAGACCCACTTCTTATTGGAGTAAGAGGAGATGATGTTAATGCTGGTGGTTTGGGAGATCAACCGCTATTTGCAGAAACAGATTTGTTTAACTACGATAATGGGTTTTGGATGTACAATCAAGTATGGGAGAATTTTTACGGAGATATCCTCGATATTAACAATACCCGCGAAACTATTGAACAATACAAAGAATTTGCAACAGGCGATGATATAGCGCTAGCAGATCAATATATAGCCGAAACAATGGTGCTTAGTGGCTTTCAGCATTTGCAGATGTCTAAGCTTTGGGGAGATATTTTTATAATCACCTCTACTAATGTTCAAGAAGAACTAGATAATGGTGTATTTACTAAGATGGAAGTAATGCAGTACATATCAGATCTTATGGATGAAGCCATACCTTTCTTGCCAGATGTACGACCAAATGAAAGAACCGATGTTCCTGGTGGTGTAACCAAATATACAGCTCTAGCTGTTAAAGCAATGGCCAATTTAGAAATGGAAAAATATCAAGAAGTCGCAGATGCTACGGGAGAAATTATCAACTCCAACAAATTTATGTTGTACCCAGACTTTTATGAACTCTTCAAAAAGCCTGGTAAACTAAGCAACGAAAATATTTTTGAATTACAATTTTCAGACTTCAATTCAGATTCAGGCCCAGTGAGTAACCATTTATACGCACCCTTTGGACCATCCAGTTGGGATCCTCTCGTAGAAACAGCATCAGGTGGTTGGGGATTTTATGAGCCAAGCTTAAAATACATAAAGTTTATGTTAGATAGAGGCGATCAAATTAGATTGGTAACTAGTGTTAACTTTACACCACGAGGAATCGATGAGATTATGATGGATCCTGAATATTCAACATTACCAAGTTACATTACTAACGTCACATTAGATGGTGATGTGTTCAACGACTACCCTAGAGCTATGTTTGGTAGTGGTAAACACTATTTACCTTCTAACCAATTAACTCCAGGAAGAAATAGTTATGGTTCTGGTAAAAATTTCATTGTTATCAGATATGCAGAAATATTATTGATGTACGCAGAAGCTTTAACACGTGGTGTAAGTGGAAGCGGACTAACAGCAGACCAAGCGGTTAATATGGTTAGATCTAGAGTTAATATGCCAGCTCTATCTAATGTTACAACACAAGATGTTATTGATGAAAAATTTGCTGAATTAGCTATGGAATGGGGAATTCGATACTTCGATATGATTAGACTAAATGAATATAATGAACTAAGCTACGAAGGCCGAACTTTTACCGCGCAAGACGAGCTTTTGCCTTATCCGCAAGAGCAGTTAGACTTACTACCACTAGAAGATCAAGACAATTAAAATATGCTAAACATGAAAAAATTTAAATACATATTTGGGTTATCCATAATGATGGTGATATCTTCTTGTTACGAAGGTATAGACCCAATCACAGAAGTAGATCCAGGACCAGATGCTGGTGCACCTATCGTAACCATTGAAAGACCAGTAGATGGCTTCTCAATTCAAGTTCCAGATCCAGTAACTTCTACACCTATTGAGTTTAGAGCAGAGGACGATATAGAACTTGCTTCCGTAATTGTAAGGTTAGACGGACAAGAGATAGCTTCTTACGATCAATTTCTCGACTATAGAATTTTTATAGAAGAATTCGTTTATGACAACATTACAACAGGCGATCATGTACTCGAGGTATCTGCAACAGATTTAGTTGGTAATACAACTGTTTCTGTGTCTAATTTTAGTAAAGAACCTCCTTACACTCCATTGTATCCTGGAGAAACATTCTACATGAATTTTGATGGTAGCTATAGTGAATTAGTAACCGTAACAGATGCAGATGAGGTTGGTAACCCAGGTTTTGCACCCGAAGCCAGAGTGGGTACAGGCGCTTACGCTGGTGCTCCAGACTCCTATTTAACCTTCCCAACCGACGGTCTTTTGGCAAACGAGTTTAGTGCTTCATTTTGGTTAAAGGTTAATGCAACACCAGATAGAGCAGGTGTATTAGTAATCGGGCCAGAAGATCCTGGAAATCCAAACTATCCAGATTCACAAAATAACAGAAACGCAGGTTTTAGATTCTTTAGAGAGAATGCTGGTGGTATGCAGCGCTTTAAACTAAATGTTGGGACAGGAAGCGGAAACAGTTGGTTTGATGGTGGAGCAGCAGCAGATGTCGATCCTTCTGCAGATGAATGGGTACATTTCGCATTCACCATTTCAGGCAGCGAATGTGTAGTTTATAAAAACGGTGAAGTTGTTAGTCAAAATTCTTTTACTGGTGTAGACTGGACAGGTTGTGATGTGTTATCCATAATGTCTGGTGCGCCTAGATTTACGGGTTGGAATCATAGATCTGATGAAAGTTATATGGACGAGCTTAGACTCTTTAACATGGCATTAACCCAAGAGGAAGTTATAGAATTAATAGCTCAGGCTGATGAGATATTTAAGTTAGATTTCAATGGTAGTTTTACCGAAGACTATAGTGACCAAGACTGCACTGAAGTTGGTAGTCCAGATTTTTCATCAGACGCCTACGAAGGCACAAGTGCTTATCAAGGAGCAACGGATTCTTATCTAACATTTCCTACAGATGGTCTGTTAAACGAAGAATTCTCTGCAGTATTTAGGTACAAACTTAATGGAACACCAGATAGAGCAGGTGTACTTGTCATTGGTCCGCCAGATACTAACAATCCCGATGCCCAAAACAATAGAACGAGTGGATTTAGATTTTTCCGCGAAAATGCCGGAGGCATGCAGCGCTTTAAATTAAATGTAGGTAGAGGTGATGGTGATTCTTGGTTTGATGGCGGTGCAGCAGCAGATTTAGATCCTAATAACCCTCAATGGGTACAAATGGCATTTACCATTTCAAATACCGAGTGTGTGGTTTACATTGATGGTCAGGTTGTAAGCCAAAATACCTTTACTGGTGTCGATTGGTCAGATTGTGACATACTTTCAATAATGTCCGGTGCACCTAGGTTTACCGGTTGGAATCATAGATCTGACGAAAGCCTAATGGATAATCTGAGAATTTATAAAAAGGCACTTTCTCTAGAAGAAATTCAATCTATGCTGTAGCACAAAAATATTGAGCCGAAACACCAAATATAAGTGTGTATAAACTTTTGAATTAGTCTTTATTGCTTTAGCTGCATTTATAAAAATAAATGCAGCTAAAGTTTATCCTAAACTTACTAATGAACCTAATATATCAAAATAAAGTTTTTGTTTTGACGGCTATCTTATTATCAATATTTAGCTGCAAAGATTACACCAACAAAGCGTCTTTGAATGGCATTAGTCAAGATACTTCAAAGGTCGTCAATAAAAGTGTGACTATTGATTCTTCAAAACCAAATGTTATTATTATTAACGTAGACGACTTGGGTTATGGTGATGTTGGTGTTTACGGCGCCACCAAAGTGCAGACACCAGCGATAGATAAACTTGCTAGCGAGGGTATGATGTTTACGGATTTTCATTCGGCTTCTGCAGTATGTTCCCCCTCAAGATATGCCCTTTTAACCGGAAGATACCCAAGCCGTAAAAATTTAAATAATCCAATTTTTCTTAAAGCAAATCTTAAAATTGATACATCTAGAACAACCATTGCAGATGTATTCAAAAAATCAGGATATGAAACAGCAATAATCGGCAAATGGCATTTGGGATTTGGTCACCAAACACCAGTAAATTGGAATAAACCGCTTAAACCAGGCCCTTTAGAATTAGGGTTCGACTATTATTTTGGAGTACCAGTGTTAAATAGTCATCCACCCTTTGTTTATGTTGAAAATCATCACGTCGTTGGGCTTTTACCAGATAAAGATCCTCTGATATATAATACAAAGGCAGAAACCGAGCACTTTGATGAAAAATTTGGTTATAACGAAATAGGAGGTGGTCTAGCAGCACACCGATTATATAAGGATAGAGAGGTTGGTACAACACTAAAGAATAAAGCGGTCGATTGGATAAAGTTGAATAGCAAAAAACCTTTCTTTCTCTATTTTGCTACAACTAATATTCATCATCCATTTACACCTGCTCCAAGATTTATCAATAGCAGTGACGCTGGTACCTATGGAGATTTCATTCACGAATTGGATTGGATGATTTCAGAAATCGTAAGAACTCTCGAGGAAGAAGATATAGCCAACAACACACTACTTATCATTACAAGTGATAATGGTGGTATGTTGAATAGAGGAGGGCAACAAGCCAGAAAGATGGGACATAAGCAAAATGGGGATTTATTAGGCTTTAAATTTGACGCTTGGGAAGGTGGTCATCGGGTACCATTTATTGCGCGCTGGCCAAGACGAATAAAAGCTGGTACTGTAAGTAATGCTTTGGCGTCAAATATTGATTTAATGGCAACCTCTGCCGACCTATTAGGCATAACGCTTGGTGATAATGAAGGCGAAGATAGTGTTTCAATGCTCAATGTTTTACTCGGTAAAGATACAAAGGGTAACAGACAAGAATTATTGATTAGTCCTTCTAGCCCAAGACATTTGGCCATACGAAGCGGTAAATGGATGTACATCTCAAATCAAGGAGGTGGCGGTTTTGCAGACAAGAATCTGGGAGATCATACTTTTGGTGGGCCAGCAGCATTCAGCTTTACCAAACAGAAAAACAGTGATGTACAAGATGGAAAAATTAAAGACAACGCACCATTAGCTCAACTTTATAACTTAGAAGTAGATCCTTATCAGAATAAAAATGTATACGACAATTACCCTAATATAGTAGATAATCTTAAGAACATGATTGAAGAATTAAAATTAAATACAAGTCATGGGAAATAATTCAGCTAAAAAAATATTAATTTTTTTATGTGGACTATATGTTTTGGCGTGCAATACAAATAATACAGACAAATCGCAAAACTATATTTCCTATGTAGATTTGGTTAACAAGTTAACCGATTTAAGACAATTGGCAAAGCTTCCAGAAAAAGGAGAAAAAAGTGCCATGTGGTCTAGTTATGACAGAGCTAGTAAAATAGATAGCATTACAGGAGAATTCATCAATTGGGATGCTAATATCGACGGGCTTAGACCTCAATACATTAGAAAAGAAGGTGAATATGAGGTATTGGCAGAAATGGAAGGTCCGGGAGCCATTGTAAGAATATGGTCTGCAAGCCCAAGAAAAGGTAAAGTGAAGATTTATATAGATGGAAATGACACACCGATAATTGACGAATCGTTCATAGACTATTTTAAGCCAAGTGTACCTGCGTTTAGTTACAGTGGCTTGGTCTATGAAACCAATGCTAAGGGTTTCAACAATTATGTGTCTATATCTTATAATAAAAGTTGCAAAATAGTCGCTGAACTCGGTTGGGGACAATATTACCAATTTAACTATATCACATTTCCTGATGACGTTGAGCTCGAGGATTTCAGTCCTGTTCTTAACGAAAGCCAAGTTAATGCGCTTCAAAAAACAGATGATTTTTTCAATAACCATCTGGGAAAATCACCTTATAGTGATACCGATTTTGAGCGTATTTCCAAGAAGGTTACGTTAAATCCTAAAGACAGGAAGACAGTAGTCAGTTTATCTGGTGCTAAAGCCATAACAGAACTTTCAATTAAAATAAAAAATAGGGATTCTTCTGAGATAGCAGAGTTACTAAGAAAAACATCCATTGTCATGAAATGGGACGGCAGCAGCGATATATCTGTTTGGTCACCATTAGGAGATTTCTTTGGGACAGCTCCTGGTTGGAACAACTATAAAACACTACCAATGGGTATGACGGAAGAGCATATGTATTCGTATTGGTATATGCCATTTTCAAACGGTGCCGAGATTATTCTAGAAAATGATTATGACAAAGCAGTTGATTTAGAGCTATTGGTTTCTTACGAGACACTCGAAAATGATGTTGAGAATTATGGCAGATTTCATGCGAAATGGCACAGAGACTTAGAAACACTTCCAAAAGACCGTTGGCCCGATTGGAAATGGTTAGAAACCCACGGGAAAGGTCGCTTTGTTGGTGCATATCTATTAGTGTGGAATCCTAAAGGTGGTAGTTACACAAAAGCAACTCCAGGGCACCATTGGTGGGGTGAAGGCGATGAAAAGTTTTTCGTGGATGGAGAAGAGTTTCCTTCTACTTTTGGTACAGGTACAGAAGATTATTTTGGTTATGCTTGGTGTAATCCTTCTTTTTTTGAGAAAGCATATCATAGCCAATCCTTGGATAATGATAATATGGGCTATCAACCAATGACAAGATGGCAAATAATAGATAATATACCTTTTCAAAAATCATTTGATGCCTATTTGGAAAAGTACTTCCCTAATGAATGGCCAACGCAATATGCCACAACGGTATATTGGTATTTAGAACCTGACGGGAAAGATAATTTAGGTAAAGTGCCTTTAAAAGATAGATATGCTTACGAAACACCTTACGAAGTTTTTAGAAAGGAAAATGTTATCGAGGCAGAACATCTTAAAATCAAATCTAATTCTGGTGGTTGGGCGTCTACGGACGTTTGGGTAAATGAAAATTTGTACTCTACCACAAGCGGACATAAAATTATGCTATGGTCGTCTGTTAAGAATAAAGATAACAAACTATCATTGAGTTTTGACTGGCCGAATGATGGTGTTTATGAGGTATATGCTAACGTAGTTAAATTAAAAAATGGAGGTGTATTTGGATTTAGCATCAACAACCACACTTTAAAAAATGTAGATTTTAAAACACAAGATTCCTTGAGAACCGAAGTTATACATTTGGGAAGAGTGAAATTAAATTCTGGTGAGCAAAACCTCAATATAAGTTTTAAGGGTAACACGTTTAAAGAAGCCAATGGACTTCAAATAGACTACTTAGAATTAAAAAGAATCAATTAATGTACACTACTAGAAAAATAACAATCCTAACTTTCATCATTTTAGGTCTTGTATTGTCTTGCAAGAGCGAAAAGAAAGATGTTCCCGAGAGTAATAAGGGACTTTATTCTGATTTGACCAATCAAGAGCTTTTGGATACTATTCAATTTCAAACCTTTAATTATTTCTGGGAAGGCGCAGAGCCAAATTCTGGTTTAGCTAGAGAGCGGTTACATATGGATGACGTCTATCCTACCTCACCAAAAAATACAGTTACAACTGGCGGAAGCGGCTTTGGGCTTATGGCTATTATTGTTGGTGTTGAACGAGGTTGGATTACAAGAAAAGAGGCTCTCGAAAGATATACTAAGGTGGTTGATTTTCTTGAAACAGCAGATCGTTTTCACGGTGCTTGGCCACATTGGATTGATGGGGAAACAGGGAAGGTTTACCCTTTCAGCAAAAAGGATAATGGTGGCGATTTAGTTGAAACGGCTTTTTTGATTCAAGGTCTCTTAACAGTTGCTGAATTCTTTAAAGACGGTAATGAACAAGAAAAAGCGTTGGTAGCAAAGATAGATAAATTATGGCGAGGGGTAGAATGGAACTGGTACACCAAAGGTGGCGAAGATGTGCTGTACTGGCATTGGTCACCCCAATACCGTTGGGAAATGAATTTTCCTGTAGGTGGTTACAATGAATGTTTAATTATGTATGTGCTTGCTGCAGCTTCGCCGACACATTCCGTTTCAAAAGAAGTTTACGAAAATGGTTGGGCAAGAAATGGCGATATCATTTCAGATGAAACATATTATGATGAAGATTTGGTGTTGGATTATTATCAACATAGCGATGCACCCATCGGACCATTATTCTGGTCACATTATTCCTACTTAGGGTTGAATCCAAAAGGTTTGTCAGATCAATATGCCGATTACTGGAAATTGACTCAAAATCACGCTAAAATTCACTACAAGTATGCGGTAGATAATCCAAAAAAATATAAGGGATATGGTAACAGCCTTTGGGGACTGACTTCTAGTTATTCTGTAAAAGGCTATAAAGGTCACAGACCAGGAAATGATCTTGGTGTAGTGTCACCTACAGCAGCATTATCATCGTTTCCTTATACACCAGGAGAAAGTATGAATATGCTAAATAATATCTACAAAAACCATGACAGTTTGGTTGGTAAATATGGTCCTTATGATGCTTTTAGTTTTGAGCATAATTGGTACACGCCGAGGTATTTGGCAATCGATCAAGGGCCAATTCCTGTGATGATAGAAAATCATAGAACAGGCTTACTATGGAATTTATTTATGCAAAACAAAGATGTTCAAGCGGGTTTAAATAAGCTTGGATTTAAAATTGAAAAAGAAAATTAAGATGAAGACTTTCAGACTATTAATTATTACAGTATTGTTTTTAAACTGCGGATCAGATAATGGTCCAGGTTATCAAGAACCCTATGATCCAAATGATAATGACCCTTTCATTCCATTATCTGATACAGAAATTATGGATTTAACCCAACAAGAAACTTTTAAATATTTCTGGGATTATGCAGGCGCAAATTCTGGTGCGGCAAAAGAGCGTTATCACCCAAATGATCCTAGCAATAGCCAAAATGTTATAACTGCTGGCGGTAGTGGATTTGGTTTAATGGCCATAATAGTTGGTATAGAACGTGGTTATATCTCAAGAGCTGAGGGTGTTCAACGATTGCAACAAATACTCAACTTTTTTGAAGGTGCTGACCGTTTTCACGGTGCTTGGGCACATTGGATGAATGATGCCACTGGTGCAGTTATACCTTTTAGTACCCAAGACGATGGTGGTGATATTGTTGAAACTGCATTTTTGGTTCAAGGGTTGATTTGTGTTAAGGAATATTTGAAAGATGGCTCTACTGAAGAACAAGAATTGGCAAACCAAGCTGATACACTTTGGAAAGGTGTAGAATGGGATTGGTACACAAACGGACAAAACAAGTTGTTATGGCATTGGAGTCCTAACAATGGTTTTGCTATTAACCTCGAGTTGAGAGGTTATAATGAAACCCTGTTAGCATTTATTCTAGGCGCAGCATCACCAGATTATCCTATTCCAGCAGAGGCTTATCATCAAGGTTGGGCGAATAATGGAAATATCGTATCGTCTGCAAATCAATATGGTATTCCTTTAATTTTAGACCATGCTGGTAGCGGAACAGGACCCCTGTTCTGGGCGCATTATTCATATTTAGGCTTAGATCCTTCTAACTTAAATGACCAATATGCTAATTATTGGAACTTGAATGTAAATCATACCAATATCAATTACCAATACTGCGTTAACAATCCTAATGATTATGCAGATTACGGACCAAACTGTTGGGGATTAACAGCAAGTTATACAAGAAATTCAGACGGTTCTGTGGGCTATACGGCTCACGATCCACAAAATGACAATGGCACAATTTCTCCTACTGCAGCAGTAAGTTCAATCCCTTACACACCAGAAAAATCTCTGGCGGCAATGCACTATTTCTATGAAAATGATTTAATGGGACCAGCAGGGTTTTACGATGCATTTAATCCTGAACATAATTGGGTAACAGAACGTTATTTAGCCATAGATCAGGGACCGCAAATTATTATGATAGAAAATCATCGTACAGGATTATTATGGAATTTGTTTATGCAAAACGAAGAAGTTCAAAATGGATTGGATGCCTTAGGGTTTACTTATTAATTATTACAGGATGAAGATATTTCAAATAATATTTATTCTATACTCATTAATCACGACTACATTTGTTAGTGCACAAGAGCATATATTTAAAGAAAAATTTCATGTAAAAGGTGAAGATACCTTACAGTATCGCATTATGTACCCTGAAAATTTTTCCGAGGAAGAAACATATCCAGTAGTATTATTTCTTCACGGTGCAGGAGAACGAGGAAACGATAATAAAAAGCAACTTGTACACGGTAGCAAATTATTCACGGATAAAACTAATAGAGATTCATTTCCGGCTATTGTGATTTTTCCGCAATGCCCTAAAAATGACTATTGGTCTAAAGTAGATGTTGATAGATCAACAAAGCCTATAGGTTTAAAGTTTGAATATGAAACCGGTCCGACAACAGCAATGGCCTTGGTACTGGATTTAATGGATGAACTTGCTGAAAAATCGTTTGTAAAAAAAGAGAAGATATATGTTGGTGGTCTGTCTATGGGAGGCATGGGAACTTTTGAAATTCTTTCGAGAAGACCAGACATGTTTGCGGCAGCCTTTGCCATCTGCGGTGGTGGTGATCCAGAATCTGTGAAAGAATACGCCAACACTACTAGTCTCTGGGTTTTTCATGGCGCTAAAGACGATGTGGTTGATCCTCAACTTTCAATAGATATGGTAAGTGGCATTTTAAAATATGGTGGTAAACCAAACTTTACTTTATATGCAGACGATAATCACAATAGTTGGGACTCTGCTTTTGCAGAACCAGAATTATTAAAATGGCTTTTTTCTAAATCAAAAAAATAATGAGAACTTTCAAAAACACTAACATAAAACCTCTGATAGTTGCTGTTTGTCTACTAACAGCAGTATCTTGCAATAACAAGAATAAAAAAAACACATCCTCTAAAACCGATAATCCGTATCAAGAGAAAGTAGATTCCATTATCGGTCTAATGACTTTAGAAGAAAAATTAGGACAATTAAACCTACCGGCAACAGGACCAATTACAACAGGATCTTCAAAAAGTACAGATGTTGTTAAAAAAATTGAAGACGGTAAAATAGGCGGCCTATTCAATCTTGGTGACCCTAAAAATATTTACGAAGTACAGAAAATCGCTGTCGAAAAAAGTCGACTCGGTATTCCTTTAATTTTTGGGATGGACGTTATTCACGGATTCAAAACTACATTCCCAATTCCATTAGGTTTATCATGTTCATGGGATATGGAAATGATTGAAAAAACAGCACAAATTGCAGCGTCTGAGGCAAGCGCTAACGGTATCAACTGGACGTTTTCACCAATGGTCGATATTTCTCGCGATCCGCGTTGGGGAAGAGTTTCCGAAGGTAATGGTGAAGATCCATACTTGGGTAGTGAGATTGCTCGTGCCATGGTTCGTGGTTATCAAAAAGACGATTTAACTGCTAATAATACCTTAATGTCTTGCGTAAAACATTTCGCTTTATATGGTGCCCCAGAAGCAGGTAGAGATTATAACACGGTAGATATGAGCCGTATAAGAATGTATAATGAATATTTGCCACCTTACAAAGCAGCGGTTGATGAAGGTGTTGGTTCTGTTATGGCATCGTTCAATGAAATTGATGGTATTCCAGCGACTGGAAATAAGTGGTTACTAACTGATTTATTGCGAGATGATTGGGGATTCAATGGTTTTGTAGTATCAGATTACACAGGTATTTACGAAATGAAGGCACACGGAATGGGTGATGCGTACGCGGTAACCTCTTTGGCTTTAAAAGCAGGATTGGATATGGACATGGCTGGCGATTCGCCAAATATAGATGCAGCTTACATTAAGCATTTAGAAGGTGCTTTAGAACAAGGAAAAATAGCGATGGCAGATATTGATACCGCTGTAGCTCGTGTGCTTACTGCAAAGTACCAACTAGGTTTATTTGATGATCCTTACAGATATTGTAATGAAGAACGTTCAAAAAATGAAACCTATACACAAAAGAATAGGGATTTTGCACGTCTCGTTGGTGCTGAGTCTACCGTACTACTTAAAAATGAAAATCAACTATTACCGTTAAAAAAGTCAGGAACAGTAGCCGTTATCGGACCTCTAGCAAAAGCAGGTAACAATATGCCTGGTACTTGGAGTGTGTCTTCCGATCATGATAAAGCCATTTCGGTTTGGGACGGTTTACAGCAAACAGTAGGTGAAAATGTTAATTTGTTGTATGCCAAAGGTAGTAATTTAGATTACGATCTAGAGCTTGAAAAAAGGGCTACAATGTTTGGGAAAACGATCCCGAGAGATGGCAGAACAGACAAACAATTATTAGATGAAGCACTTGCAATAGCTAAAAAATCTGATGTAATTGTAGCAACCATTGGCGAGTCTGCGGAGTTTAGCGGTGAAAGTAGTAGTCGTACAGATATCGGAATTCCACAAGTACAGAAAGACTTATTACAAGCTTTATTAAAAACAGGAAAACCTGTGGTATTGGTATTGTTTACAGGAAGACCTTTAACTTTAGTCGAAGAAAATGAAACTGTACCCGCAATTTTAAATGTTTGGTTTCCAGGCAGCGAAGCTGGTTTGTCCATTTCAGATGTGTTGTTCGGTGATGTTAATCCTTCAGGGAAGTTAACGGCAACATTCCCAAGAAATGTTGGCCAAGTACCACTTTTTTATAACCATAAAAATACAGGAAGACCACTAGGTAATAAGGAAGGAAAATTTGAAAAATTCAAAACCAATTATTTAGATGTTCGTAATGAGCCATTATATCCATTTGGTTATGGGTTGAGCTACACAACATTTGATTATTCAAACTTCAATCTTGATAAAACTTCTATTGGTATGGGTGGCGAAATCTCTGTTTCGGTAGACGTAACAAATTCTGGCAATTATGATGGTAAAGAAGTCGTTCAGCTTTACATAAGAGATGTCGTTGGCTCCGTAACAAGACCGGTTAAGGAATTGAAAGGTTTCAAAAAGGTAAGTATTAAAAAAGGGGAAACTAAAACAGTGACCTTCAACCTATCAGTAGAAGATTTAAAATTCTACAACTATGATTTAGATTTTGTTGCCGAACCAGGAATATTCCAAGTATTTGTTGGAACAGATTCAACAACAGAACTAATGAAAGAATTTGAATTAAAAAATAACAAAGAGTAGCCTTGTCACTTCGAGCGTAGTCGAGAAGTCTAAAAAAATTATAATGAGAAAAATAATCTTTTTCATATTATTTATAAACGGAAGTTTTATAGGCTTTGCCCAAAACTACGAAGTTAAAGTAGATTCGTTAATGAATCTGATGACACTTCAAGAAAAGATAGGGCAAACTGTAATGTACAGTGGTCGTTGGGATCAAACTGGTCCAATCGTAGGTACAGACAATGGCAAATACATTCGTGAAGGAAATTTAGGCGCCATGCTCAACGCATTTTCTGTAAAAGGCACACGAGATCTACAAAAAATTGCAGTTGAAGAAACACGCTTAGGCATACCGTTATTGTTCGGTTATGACGTCATTCACGGCCATCGCACCATCTTCCCGATTAATTTAGGATTATCTGCTAGTTGGGATTTAAAAATGGTTGAAGAAAGCTCTCGCATTGCTGCCGAAGAGGCTTCTGCTGAAGGTTTGCATTGGACGTTTGCACCCATGGTCGATCTTTCGCGAGAGCCTCGTTGGGGACGAATTTCAGAGGGTGCTGGTGAAGATGTCTATTTAGGAAGTGAAATAGCAAAGGCCTATGTAAAAGGGTTTCAAGGTGACGATTTATCGAAGCCTAATACTATTTTGGCCTGTGCAAAACATTACGTGGCGTATGGCGCTGCCCAAGCAGGTCGTGATTACCACACCGTAAATATGGGTGAAGGTGAACTACGAAATGTGTATTTACCACCGTTTAAAGCTGCGGTCGATGCTGGCGTCGAAACATTTATGTCGGCATTTAATGAGTTAAATGGTGTGCCTACTTCTGGAAACAAATTTACCCTAAGAGATATTCTTAGAGAGGAATGGGGATTTGAAGGGTTTGTAGTGTCAGATTATACATCCATTAACGAGTTGGTACCTCACGGATTTGCAAAAGATAGTATTGATGCTGCCAGAATCGGGATGAATGCTGGTGTGGATATGGATATGGTCGGAAAATTATATCACCATTTTTTAGAAGATTTGGTCAAAGAAGGTAAGGTCCCGGAAGCGTATGTTAATGATGCCTGCCGAAGAATTCTTCTCGCTAAATTTAAATTAGGTTTATTTGACAATCCTTATCGATACATCAATGAAGAGCGGGAAAATACCACCAAATACAAGCCTGAATTCTTGGATAAAGCCAGAGAAATTGCGGCAGCGTCTTCTGTCTTACTTCAAAATAAAAATGAAGCTTTACCACTTTCAAAAGACATAAAAAAGATTGCGTTTATTGGCCCTTTGGTAAAAGACGAATATGATATTATTGGTAATTGGGCAGCAAAAGGGGATCGAAAAGGAAAGGCAGTTAGTGTATATGAAGGTATTTCAGAATATTTAAATCCCAATCAGATTCTTTATGCTAAAGGTTGCGAAATTTTAAAGGATGATGATTCTGGTTTTGAGGAAGCCATTTCAATATCCGAGCAAGCTGATGCCATTGTTTTAGTAATGGGCGAAGGTCACCATATGAGTGGTGAAGCGGCTTCGAGAACTAATCTAAAGATTCCAGGTATTCAACCAGAACTTATCAAGAAAATAAGAGAAGCCAATCCAAACAAAAAAATCACTTTGGTATTAATGAATGGTCGTCCATTAAATTTATCTAATGAAGTGGATTTGGTGGATGCGATTTTAGAAATCTGGTTTCCCGGTACAATGGGTGGCGCAGCAACCGCTGATTTATTATTTGGAGAAGTCAATCCTTCAGGAAAATTAACGGTAACATTCCCGAGAAATGTGGGTCAAGTGCCTATTTACTACAATATGAAAAATACGGGAAGACCAATCCCAGAAGATAATCCTAAGGAAGATTACAAGAGTAATTATATCGATGTACCAAATACAACATTATTTGCTTTTGGGCATGGGCTGAGTTATACAACATTCACCTATTCAGATTTCAGAATATCGTCTCAAACTTTAAATCCAAATGGAACTATTGAAGCTTCGGTAACTGTTACCAACTCAGGCAATAGGGATGGACACGAAATAGTACAACTCTACATTCACGATAAAGTAGCAAGCGTCACAAGACCTGTAAAGGAATTAAAAGGCTTTCAAAAATTAGCTTTGAAAAAGGGTGAAAGTAAAACCGTAACATTTAAAATTTCGGTTGAAGATTTAAAATTCTACAACAGCGAAATGAAATATGGTGTAGAACCAGGTGAGTTTGAAATTGCCATTGCGCCAAGTTCAGATTTTAGGTTTAAACATACATTTAACGTATTAGATTAATAGCTAATTATGCCACACATTAACCATAGAATGTTTTTATTAAGCTTTATGTTGTGTGTGGCTTTCCCTTTTTTTTGTAGCTCACAATCAAAAACTATTAATTCTGGATGGCAATTTTCCGAGGATAAAACGACCTGGGAAACCGTAAATATTCCTCATACGTGGAATAAGGATGATGCCTTTGATGATGAGCGCGGCTACCGTCGTGGATTAGGTTTTTATAAAAAGCAAATCTATGTGTCTTCAGAAGGCAAAGACCAAATTTTCTATTTAAAATTTAGCGCCGTAAATCAAGAAGCAACAGTTTTTGTTAATGGAGAAAAAGTTGTGAATCATAAAGGTGGTTACACCGCTTTTAATGTTGAAATCACATCACGTTTAAACTTCGATGCCTACAATTTAATTGAAGTTGAAGTTGATAATTCCCATAATGTAGACATACCACCATTAGATGCGGATTTCACCTTTTACGGTGGCATTTACCGCGATGTGGAATTAATTAAAGTTCCAAAGCAACATTTTAGTTTAAAGGATTATGCTTCCGATGGATTCTATGTTAATTATGACGATATCTCCAAAGAAAAAGCCAGTATAAATATTAAAGTTTTAATTGACAATTTTGATAAAAAAACCGAAACGCATTTAGACCTTAAGATTTTTGATGCTGATGGACATCTGATAAGACAAGATCATCAAGGACTAAAATTAAAAGCAAACGAAACAAAAACGATTGAAGTTAATTATCCAGATATTAAGAATCCAAAATTATGGTCACCTGACCATCCGTATTTATATAAATTACAACTGACTTTAACTGATAAAAACGGAAGGGTTTTAGACCAAAAACAGTCTAATTTGGGCTTTCGTTGGGCGAGTGTAGATCCTGAAAAAGGTTTCTTTTTAAATGGAAAACCGATTAAATTAATTGGTGTCAATCGTCATCAAGATTACAAAGATTATGGTAATGCAGTGCCAATCGAGCTGCAAAAACAAGATATTCATCTCATAAAAAATATGGGTGCAAATGTCATTCGATTTGCACATTATCCGCACGCTAGAGAACTGTACAAGCTTTGTGATGAACTTGGTATTTTAGTCTGGACAGAAATACCTGTAATAAATCTGGTAACAGATTCAGAAAGTTATTTTGAAACAAGTCTGAATATGCAAAAAGAGCATATTAAACAGTATTACAATTTCCCTTCTGTCGTAATGTTTGGATATATGAATGAAATCTTTATTCGTTTGGTTTTCAACCGAAATTTATCAAACGAAGAAAAAGCTGAATTAAAAAAAACAGCACTCAAATTAGCAACTCAGATCGAAGATTTAACGAGAACATTAGCTCCAAATCATATAACCGTTATGGCTTGTCATAATTCAGATGTGTATAATGAAACAGGTATTGCGGATATACCAATGCTTTTGGGCTGGAATTTATATTTTGGTTGGTACGATAAACAGATTGAAGATTTAGGAAAATTTCTGGATGAGCAGCATAACCGTTTTCCAAATCGTTCATTGTTATTGTCAGAATATGGTCCTGGAGCAGATGTTCGGATTTTTACCAAAACGCCTAAAAAGTTCGATTTTTCTACCAATTACCAAGCAAAACTGCATCAGTCGTACTATAAACAGATTATTGATCGACCTTTTGTAACGGGAATGACAGCTTGGAATTTTGCGGATTTTGGTTCGGAGTTTCGTGGTGATGCCATTCCGCACGTTAACCAAAAAGGATTAGTACAATACGACCGCAAACCAAAGGATATTTATTATTGGTACAAATCGGTTTTAAATGACAAAGAACCGTTTATTCATATCGCTACCGACTATTTAAAAGGATTAACGTTGTTTGAAGACGAACCATTTCCAGTTCAAATATATTCTAATGAAGACGAAGTCAGCGTAAGTTTGAATGACAATAATTTAGGTGATTTCAAAGTTGAAAATGGTTCGGTAACTATCGATATGCCTTTTATAAATGGAAGCAACAAAATTAAGGTTTCAACCCAAACTATTTCCGAAGAAAAAATAATAAAGGTTAATCGTATTGAAAAACTAGATTTTAAAAATTTTAAGCGACTTGGAATTAACATTGGGTCGCATTTTAATTTTTATGATGAAGAACAAAATATAACTTTTGTACCAGACCAATCTTATAAAGAAGGCTGGTTTGGTCATAAAAACGGAACAGCTTACGGTATGACCAAAGACAAAAATCAAGGTCTGCCACATAATATCAAAAACACCAATGAAGAACCC
This sequence comes from Winogradskyella sp. J14-2, assembly GCF_001971725.1. Lineage (NCBI taxonomy): Bacteria > Pseudomonadati > Bacteroidota > Flavobacteriia > Flavobacteriales > Flavobacteriaceae > Winogradskyella > Winogradskyella sp. J14-2. Next base: position 3,210,375 of record NZ_CP019388.1, read on the forward strand.
TTGTTTCAAACCTTGCTCGAAGGTTGCAAAGACTATAAAGTGGACGTTCCAGAAGGCAATTACAACGTGACCTTATATTTTGTTGAGCCACAAATTAAGCCAACCGAAAATATTTATAACCTTTCAGAAAACGCTTCTGAAACCGATAAAAAACAACGCATTTTTGATGTTTATATCAACGATACATTAATCGAAAAACAATTGAATTTAGCCCAAGCCTATCCAGAAAAATATGGTGTAACGCTCAGTGCTATCGTTCAAACTAAAAAAGGATTAACTTTAAAACTCAATGCCATCGAAGGTTTGCCTGTGATTAGTGGCATTTTAATTGAAAAGCTGGACTGATACTGTCACACTGAGCATTGGTTGAAATCAAAGTATACTTTGATTGAAAGCACACTACGAAGTAGTCGAAGTGTCTCGAAAAGCTCAACCTGACAAATAAAATTTAATATGAAAAACAGACTAACATTATTAATCTTACTAATTGGCTTATCGCTTACATCTCAAAACAAAGCAACTTACACCTATTCCATTAAAGGAAAAGACACATTGAAACTAGATGTTTACACACCAGAAAACATCAAAAAAACCGATACGTTACCTGTATTGCTTTGGATGCATGGTGGCGGATTTGCGGTAGGCCATAGAGATTACATTGACGATGAAAATCTTGTAAAATATGCTGCTGATAAACAAAATTATATTGGTATTTCTATTTCATACAGATTACTAAGAAAAGGCACGGCAACTGGGTTTGGCTGTGATTGTACCAAAGACGAGAAACTAGAAACCTTTAAACAAGCTGCAATCGATTATATGGACGCTGCAAAATATGTAGTTGAGCACGCTAAGCAGCTTCAAATCGATACCACAAAAATCATTGCTGGTGGCAGCAGTGCAGGTGCAGAAGGTATTTTGAATGCCGTTTTTATGCGTGAGTATTTTTTAGATAAAGCAGAAGATTACAAAGACGTAAAGTTTGCAGGTGTGTTTTCTTGTGCAGGCGCAATGGTAGATGCTAGATATTTAACCCAAGATAATGCAGTTCCTGGTGTTTTCTATCATGGCACAAAAGACCAGCTCGTGCCTTTTGGCAATGCACCACATCATTATTGCGAGCCAACAAGGGATGGTTATATTATGTTAGATGGTTCGCAAGTCATAGTTGATAAACTCGAAAATTACGAAATCTCATACTATTTCAACATTGTTAAGGATGCGCGTCACGAAATCTCAAGAATTCCATATGAAGAATTGGATAAAGTATTCAACTTTTTTGAACGTACAGTCCTCAATGATGAAGTCATTCAAACAAAAATTATAAAAACCAAAGAGTAATGCGATATATTTCAGTTTTATTAATAGGCCTTTTAGCCTTTCAATCTTGTAAAGAAAAGAACAAAGACGATGTCAGTTCGAGCGCAGTCGAGAACTCAAAAAGACCAAACATTGTTTATATAATGGCAGATGACCACGCCGAACAAGCCATTAGTGCTTATGGTCATCCGATTAGTCAATTGGCACCAACACCAAATATCGACCGAATTGCAGAAGAAGGTGCGTTATTCAAAAATAATTTTTGTACCAATTCTATTTGTGGACCAAGTAGAGCCGTAGTCTTAACAGGGAAATTTAGCCACGAAAACGGATTCAGGATGAATGGAGACCAATTTGATGGCAGCCAACAAACCTTCCCCAAACTGTTGCAAAAGGCAGGTTATAGTACCGCAATGATTGGTAAGTGGCACCTGCATGGTCTACCTCAAGGCTTCGATTATTGGAACATTTTAAAAGATCAAGGCAATTATTACAATCCCGATTTTATTTCAATAAATGATGCTACTAAGGTTGCGGATACTGTTCAGGTACAAGGTTATGCTACTGATTTAATTACTCAAGATGGGTTGGCTTATCTCAATAAAATGAAGGATGGCGACAAACCATTTATGCTCATGTTACAGCACAAAGCTCCGCATAGAAACTGGATGCCAGCGCTACGTCATGCAAATTTATATGATAACGTGGAATTTCCATTACCAAATACTTACTTTACGGCACATGAAGGTTCGTTGGGTTCCAAAGAACAACAGCAAACCATTTTTAAAGACATGTACGAAGGTCATGATTTAAAGTTGACCAAAGAGAAGGGAAGCCCAGAATTGGCTTGGAACCCCTGGAAAACCGATTTTGAACGAATGACGCCAGAGCAAACCAAAGCTTGGAACAACGCCTATCAGGCCAAAAACGATGCTTTTCATGATGCCAATCTTTCTGGACGTGCTTTGGCCGAGTACAAAGGCCAACGCTACCTACAAGAGTATTTGGCGACCATAGCTGCTGTAGATGAAGGTGTAGGACAAGTGCTCGACTTCTTGGAAGAAAACGGACTAGCCGAAAACACTATCGTTATTTATACCACAGACCAAGGTTTTTATTTGGGCGAAAAAGGATGGTTTGATAAGCGTTATATGTACGAAGAATCCTTGGCAATGCCATTATTGATAAAATATCCTGGAGTGATAAAGCCAGGCACTGAGATTGATGCTATGACGCAAAACCTTGATTTCGCAGAAACCTTTTTAGATTATGCACAAGTAGAAATCCCGGCAGATATGCAAGGCAAATCGCTCCGTCCATTATTAGAAAACACATTTAAAGGCGATGAGTTTAGGGATGCAGTATATTATCATTATTATGATTATCCAGCATTTCACATGGTTAAAAAACATTATGGTGTGCGGACAAAACGTTACAAGCTAATGCATTTCTATGATGATATTGACACTTGGGAATTGTACGATTTAGAAGAAGATCCTAAAGAAGTGAAAAATCAAATCGACAATCCTGAGTACGATGCCATTGAAACAAAATTACGGGCAAAATTGGCCGAGCTTCAAAAGCAATACAAAGTTACACCAACTGATTTTGCACGTGCACCAGAAGACCGTGTTGAGCGCGCCTATAAACAATTTGAAAAACTTCGTGGAAAAACAGGTACAGCTTATGATCCTATAAACGACAAAGACACTAAATTATAAATCATGAAAAAATTACTTTTTTTCTTCATTATAGCATTTGTTTTGTCCTGTAAAACAGATAACAATCAGAATACTAGTTCAAATTCTGGTACAATAGAAAATGACGAAACACAAGATGAGGCACAAACCTACATCAATCCGCTTGATATTGATTACACATATATGGTGTATAATTCAAGTAAGAATAAATCGTACCGTTCTGGTGCAGATCCTGCTTTGATTGAGTTTAAAGGCGAATATTATATGTTCGTAACACGTTCGTTTGGCTATTGGCATTCCACAGACTTAGTCAATTGGAATTTTATAAAACCACAACAATGGTTTTTTGAAGGAAGTAATGCACCAACAGCATTCAACTACAAAGATTCGTTAGTTTATTTTGCTGGCGATCCTGCTGGCTACGGAAGTATTTTATATACAGACGATCCTAAAAAAGGACTATGGACTCCAACTGCTTCTATTTCTAATAATATACAAGATTCAGAATTATTTATTGACGATGATGGCAAAACTTACCTCTATTGGGGAAGTTCTAACGTGCATCCCATTCGTGTAAAAATGCTGAATAAAGACGACCGCTTTTTAGAAACTGGCATTAGAAAAGAGCTGATAAATTTAGATGAAGAAAAGCACGGATGGGAACGTTTTGGCGAAAACAACTTTCACCCAACCTTAAAAGAAGGTTATATGGAAGGCGCGTCAATGACTAAGCATAACGGAAAATACTATTTGCAATACGCAGCACCAGGCACACAATTTAACGTATATGCAGATGGTGTGTATATAGGCGATTCGCCACTTGGACCTTTTTCTTATATGAAAAATAATCCGATGAGCTTTAAACCAGGCGGATTTACTAATGGAGCAGGACACGGTATTACAGTAAAACAAACCAATGGTCAATACTGGCATTTTGCGACGATGGCACTAGCATCTAATGCGCAGTGGGAGCGTCGTTTATGTATGTTTCCTACATATTTTGATGATGATGGTTTAATGTATAGCAATACCTCTTATGGCGATTATCCACGTTTTGGGCCAAATCATCCAACAAAAGCAGGACAGCACAATGGCTGGATGTTGTTATCCTATAAAGGAAATGTAACGGTGTCGTCTTCACTTCAACAAATTATGAAATTTACATCTAATGATAATGAAGTTGAAGTGAAAGAAATCCCAACAACAACCAATGCCAAAGGACAAATAACTTCAAACGTATTAACCGACGAAAACCCAAAAACCTTTTGGGTTGCAGAGGCTAATGACAATAAGCAATGGATAACTATTGAATTATTGAATGAAGGAACTGTACACGCCATTCAACTAAATTATCACGATCACGAATCTGGAATTTACACACGTGTTGAAGGCTTAAAACATCAATTCACAATAGAAACGTCTGAAGATGGTAAAAATTGGAAAACCGTTATAGATAGAAGTCAAAGTGAGATTGACGCGCCAAACGCTTACCTAGTTTTAGAAAAACCGGTAAACGCAAAATACATAAGATATAATAATATAAAAGTACCAGGAAATAACTTCGCCATGTCCGAAATTAGGGTGTTTGGTATTGGTTTGGGTGAAGCACCTAACAAGGTGTCTAACTTTAGAGTTAATCGCGAAAAAGACCGACGAGACGTATCATTTTCGTGGGATGCAGTAGAGGGTGCTCAAGGTTACAACATACGTTGGGGAATTGCGCCAGACAAACTTTATCATTCTTGGCAACTCTATGATACAACAAACCATTTTATGCGCAATTTAGATCGCGATACCTCCTATTATTTTACTATTGAAGCGTATAATGAAAATGGTATTTCAGAACAATGTAACGTTATTTTTGTAGAATGATGAGTAAATATATACTAACCATATTAGTTGTTTTTAGTTCATTTTTGGTTTCATCTCAAGATCTAAAAATTATGAGCTACAACATAAAACTAGATTATCCCAAGGACGGAAAAAATAGTTGGGCCAATAGAAAACCATTCTTAATCAGTCAGGTAAAATTCTATGCACCAGATGTATTGGGAGTGCAAGAAGCCATGCCAAATCAAATGAAAGCTATGGATAGCCTATTAGTGGATTATAGCTACGTTGGTGTTGGTAGAGATGATGGTAAGAATAAAGGCGAGTATTCTGCCATTTTTTATAATAAGGATAAGCTCGATGTAATAAAATCTTCAACCTTCTGGTTATCAGAAACACCAGGCAAAGTTAGTATGGGTTGGGATGCCGTTTGTAATCGTGTATGTACTTATGCATTATTTCAAGATAAAAACACAAATCGTAAGTTTTGGGTGTTCAATACACATTTTGACCATGTAGGGGAAGAAGCAAGAAAGCATAGTGCCATTTTAATTCTTGCTAAAATAAAAAGCCTAAATACGGAGAATCAACCCGTATTTTTAACAGGTGACTTTAATATGGAACCTAATCATAAAAGTATCTCTTTAATTTCTAAAACATTAAAGGATTCTAAACACATTTGCGAATTAGATTTTGGTCCACAAGGGACATTTAATGGTTTTAATTTTAATAAACCAGTAACCCGTAGAATCGATTATATTTTCGTATCAGAAGATGTTGAAGTTAACAAATATGCAGTGTTGAGTGATAATTGGAATATGCAATACCCATCAGACCATCTACCTGTGTTAATAGAAGCTAAACTAACTAACTAATTATATAACAATGAATAAGAAGACATTTTTACTGCTAATTACAGCAATTTCGGCCCTTGGTGGTTTGCTATTTGGTTATGATACTGGTGTAATTAATGGCGCACAATTTTATTTGAGTAAGTATTTTGAATTTGACCCAACAATGAAAGGTTTAGTTGTGAGCAGTGCACTTTGGGGTTGTTTTTTTGGTGCCATTATTGCCGGACCCTTAAGTATAAAAATAGGGCGCAAGTGGTCGTTAATTATTTCAGCGATACTATTCTCTGTATCAGCTTGGGGTTCTGGACTACCAGAAATGTTGCCTGAAACTATAACGGTGCTTATCGTTTTTAGGATTATTGGTGGATTGGGAATTGGTATAGCTTCGATGAATGCACCTATGTACATAGCCGAAATTGCACCAAGTAACATTAGAGGAAAAATGGTAACGTACTACCAACTAGCTATTGTGGTAGGCTTTTTTGTAGTGTTTTTAGCTACTTATTTTATAGGTAATAACTTAACCGAAGCACAAAATATTCAATTTGGCTGGAGACGCATGTTTTGGTCTGAACTTATACCAAGTATCCTGTTTTTAGTGCTCCTGTTTCTTGTTCCTAAGAGTCCACGTTGGTTGGCATTAAAAGGAGATGATGATGCAGCCTTGAGGATTTTGAATAAAGTTCATGGTGAAGTTCAGGCAAAAAACGAAATTAAAGAGATTAAAGAATCTTTAGAAACTAATAACAACAAAGAAAAAGTTAATTATTTATCAAAGGCAATTCTTATAATTATAATCATTGGTACTGCACTTTCTATGTTACAACAGTTTACAGGAATTAATGCGGTACTATATTACGGAGCAGATATATTTGAAAAGGCTTTAGGTTTTGGAAAAGAGGATGTATTGGCTCAACAAATATTGTTAGCATTTGTTAATTTGGTATTTACGTTTGTGGCGATGTTTACTGTTGATAAATACGGTAGAAAACCATTATTGTATATTGGTTCTATTGGTATGATTGTAGGGTTCTTGTTATTAGGAGTTTCATTGCAACAAAATGCAGTAGGCTTGGTATCTTTAATTGGTGTTTTAGTATTTATCGCTTCTTTTGCTTTGTCCATGGGACCTGTAGTTTGGGTGATATTATCAGAAATGTTCCCTAATAAAATGCGAAGTGTTGCCATGTCTGTAGCCGTAGCAGCACAATGGGCTGCAAATGGTTTGGTATCACAGACGTTTCCGATGGTAATGGAAAGTGAGGCCAACAACAGCGCACCTTGGAATGGCTCAATGCCATACTTTATTTTTATAGCCTTTATTCTTGTAATTATCTTTTTAACTTATAAGTTTATTCCAGAAACCAAAGGAAAATCCTTGGAAGAGATCGAGGAATTTTGGGAGTAATCAGACTTAAATTGTATAAATAAAAAAAAACGGTTTAGCAGATTCTAGACCGTTTTTTTTATATACTATCGTTTCAATTTTAATTTACATCAACAAAAACGTATGTAATAGAATAGAGGCGCACTAAACTTAGATGCTTTTTATAACTTTCTTCTTTTTATAGTTTCGTCCATACCATAGCAAAACACCTGTAATTGGTAAACTTGCTGTTAATAAGCTAACTAAAAAAGCAATAATCTTTCCGGCTATTCCTCCTATTGCGCCTATGTGTATGTCATAATTCATACGCAGTATTTTATCAGCTAATTGGGCATTTTTATATTTTCCATAAATACTTGGCGTTTCAATTTCCTCTAAAGTGTTTTGATCGAAAAACCTAAAATCTGAATCATAATATAACCCTTTACTGTTAGAAACTTCTACATAGATACTTTCTTCTTTTGTTTTGGGGTAATGTATTTCAAAGCTCTCAGCATTTGGATTTTCTTTTTTGAGTTTATAAATTAAATGATCTATTGGTACTTCACTGTCTTTTTCATTAATATTGCTCAGATTTTTTGGCACAATAAAATGCACATTTTTTTGGCCACTAGCAGTTTTATACACTATATATTTTAGCCAGTTGTAGGACATCATGGAGCCGGTAAATGCTAAAATCAATGCCAACGAACAAATATAAAATCCTATAACAGTATGTAGATCAAAGTTTTTACGTTTCCAGCGTGTGGTTTTTTTCCAATCAAATCTTAAGCGTTGCTTAAGATTTTTACGTTTTTTGGGTAGCCATAAAATGAAACCCGACAAAATAATTAAAATAAAAACTAAGATTGAAGCTCCTACAACTTGCTCGCCAATTGCTTTGGGCAGCCAAAGGCGCATGTGGCCCTTTAAAACAAATGCAAAAAAACCTGAAAGGTGGTCATCTATCTGAATCACCTTACCAGAGTATGGATTTAAGAAGACGCTTTGGTAAAACTCTGGTTCAGCGTCGTAAAATATAACTTCTATAGCCTCATCACTTTTCTTAAAAAGTGTTCCGTGCACTGTATTATTGGGAAAAATCTCTTTAGCTATTTCTCTTGCCTCAGTTGGTGTTATAATGGGTTGGTTCTGTGGTGAGACGTTTTTATAATCGTCGTATAAGCTTTCAATTTCGTCTTTAAAAGTCCAGCAGCATCCTGTAATTGCCACTATAAATACCACGAGACCTGTAATAAGGCCTAATATTTTATGTAGCTGAAATATGATCTTTTTAAAGGTCATTGATAAGAGTTTAAGAAAAGAGCAAGAACAATTTATTGTCTTGCTCTTTTTACGGAAATAATTAAAATAGATATGAAATGTTTGCCAATAATGCTCTTGGTTGTTGGGGATTTATGGTGGTCCATCCTTTGTAGTATTCCTTATTAAAGGCATTATTTAATTTTAACCCGATTCTATATTTATCTGCCTGATAAAAAACGGTTGCGTTTGCAATGGTGTAACTTGGTAAGATAAACTCTCCGGTAGAGGCATAGTTAATTGCAAGACGCTCACTTGCGCCATTAAATCCTAATCCAATTCCAAAACCATCTAATTTTCCATCTTGAAATTCATAATTTGCCCAAAAGTTATAAAGTGTTTCTGGTCCAGCTTCAAGTGGTCTTCTATTTAGTATTTCTGTATTGTCTGATTTGGTAGTTTCGCTGTCGTTATTACTATAGCCAGCTCTAATATTGAGTCCTTTTATTGGGTTGGCATTTATTTCAATTTCAAAACCTTTGCTAACTACTTCACCACCTTGAATTCTATTAAAGGGCGACGAAGGATCTGTTATAACTCGGTCTTTTACCTTAATATCGTAATAACTTATGGTTGCATTTAGGCGGTTATTAAAGAGGTTTGTTTTAATTCCAAACTCAAGTTGATTGGCTTGTTCTGGGTCAAAGGTCTTTAGAGTTTGTGGACCATCATCAGGGTTGCCCACTAATTGCGGTGCCACATTGGTAAAACCATTTTGGTAGTTTCCAAACACTGATAGTTTATCTTTTATGGGCTGATACAATAATCCTAATTTTGGTGAAAAGGTGGTTTGATTAAAATCGTCATCGCTATCAGATAGATCACCTTCATTATCAAAATGGTCTAACCTTATACCCATCATTGCAGAGAAGTTATCCGTAAAATTGATAACGTCAGATACATATACACTGTAAATATGATATTTAGACTTTATATTAGCTACTCCTTGCGATGCCAGTACAGCATCAACACCCGATGTTGATAGCGGGAATAAGTCATCTTCAACATCTGGAGTAAAAGGATTATCACCGTTTAGGTTTCCGTCTGGTGTTACATTTCCGTAAAACGCATATCCTGTACTGTTATCTGTCTGTGTTTGATTAAAATAGTCGATACCAACAACCATTCTATTTCTTAACGCGCCGATGTTAAAATCTCCTATAAAGTTTTGCTGAATGTCTGTTGTTTGGGTATTTGCATTCTGTCTGTTAATAAAACGAGAATATGTATTACCTTCTAAAATACCAAAATCAAAAAGGTACGAGTAATATCCCTTTGTTGATGTGAAACTTTTTGAAAGTAGGGTTTGAGATTGCCATGTATCGGATATTTTATAATCCATTTCAATTCTATAATTCTGAGTAGGGTTTTGTAAGGTTAAGTCATTGCTTGTAAATGATAGTTTGTTGTTATAATTGAGTTCATTAAGATTTGATGCGACTGTTGGTGCGCTTCTATTTAGAAATAAAAACGTAGGGTTTGTTTGCTCTGCTTGGGTAATTTCTCCGTAAAAAGAGAACGAAAGTCTATTGTTTACTCTATACGATAACGATGGTGCTATAAAAAAAGATGTTCTAAAGCCAGCGTCTTGAAAACTTTGTTCTGTTGTATAAGCGGTATTTAACCTAAAATATAAATTATCTTTTTTGCTCAACGCAGTATTAAAATCTCCAACAATTTGGTTTAGTCCATAAGTCCCAGAAGTAAAAGATAACTCACCGCCTGTACCTACATAAGGTTTTTTGGTAACAACGTTTATGAGGCCACCATAAGAGCTTACGGCATTTCCAAACAATGTGGCAGAAGGCCCTTTTAATACCTCAATACGCTCAATGTTTGCAGGATTTATTGTTCCGTTTGTTAGACCAGGTAGACCGTTTACCAGTTGAGGCTGAACAGAAAACCCTCTAAGCGAATAATAACCAGCACCGTCGCCACCACGACCTGTAGATGTCCACAATTGCTCAACACCAGTTGCATTTTTTAGTGCATCATCAAAATTTGTAACGATCTGTGATTTTAAAATTTCGTTGGTGACTGTACTGTATACTTGTGTGTTTTCTATGTCTTTTAGAGGAAGTTTAGCAACATAAGCCGTTTTTTTTCTTGAGAATTTGTTGCGACGCTCGCCTTGGATGACCACCTCATTTAAAATTTCATTTCCCTCATAGAGAATTATTGGTTCTAGTTCTAAGGTTTGATTATTGGTTACTGAGATAGGAATTTCTTTTGTTTTAAAACCGATATGAGAAACCGAAAGAATATAATTACCTTTCTCTAGAGTATTAATTTCAAAGTAACCATTTTCATTGGTTTGTGTACCCTTGGTTGTGTTCTGTAAAGTAACATTTACACCATAAAGAGGGTTTTGATTGTAGTCTTTTACAGTTCCAGTAACTGTGCCGCTTTGAGATAAAATTAAATTTGTAAATAGTAGGATGGCTAATGTAGGTAATAGATTTTTCATTTGTATTTATTTAGACTTGATATAAATAGTGAATTAGGACGCAAAAATATTTATCAATTCTTTATTTACAAAATTATTTATAACAATTCTAAATAATAATTTTTAACACATTGATTCTCTGATAGAAGATGAGTGTTTATTTGATTAAAAAAAACTAGCTAAGTCAAAACGAACGCAAGCTTTCTAACACTATTTAAGTTTCTACTATTGTATAATTTTAAATGGCATGAGAACCTTTTGAGTGACTGACACTATAGGTGTTATCGTAGGTTATAGGTTGGTTTTCTCACAGATTTTACTGAAATATTATAGCTAATAATTGGTTATAACCGTTGTTAAAACATTACTATTGTTATTTCTGTTTTTGTGTTTAAGACGTCATTAAATCACAAACTAGATGAATAAAAAAACGGCTTAGCGTGAACTAAACCGTAAATTTTGGGTGATTTATCTACTAGTAGCGAGATCGAGATTTGAACTCGAGACCTCCGGGTTATGAATCCGACGCTCTAACCAACTGAGCTACCTCGCCATTTTTGCGGTTGCAAATATAAAAACAAAATCTAGTACCACAAACAATACATTCTAAAAAATATTTTTTATCTAAAGTTTTGAATTGTATCATAATTGCATATATTGAACAAATAATTAAATGCTTCTATGGACGATAAAGAAAAATATGAAATGGAGTTTGTAATACAAGCATCTCCATCGTTGATTTACCAGTATATATCTACACCTTCAGGCCTTTCGGAGTGGTTTGCCGACAATGTGAATTCTAGAGGAGAATTGTTTACTTTTATTTGGGATGGATCTGAAGAACAAGCAAAATTATTGACAAAAAAAAGTGGAGAACGCGTAAAGTTTCGTTGGTTAAGCGACGAAGAAGATGGTGCGAGTTATTATTTTGAAATTAGAATACAAGTAGACGAAATCACAAAAGATGTATCTCTTATGATAACAGATTTTGCTGAAGAAGATGAGATAGATGAAGGCAAAATGCTTTGGGATAATCAAATCTCTAGTCTTAAACAAGTTTTAGGCTCGCGATAACCTGTAACTAACACAACTATTATATATTTGTCTCGGTTTAATTTAAAACTAAATCGAGACTTTTTTATGGTAAATTTTAACGGAAACCTAATTGACCCTGATAATGCTTTATTCACATCAGAAAATAGAGGCTACAAGTACGGTGATGCACTTTTTGAAACTTTAAAAGTTGTTAATGGTAAAATATTTTTTTGGGAAGACCATTACTTTAGGCTTATGGCATCGATGCGCATAATGCGTATGGATATTCCTATGAATTTTACTATGGAATTTTTAGAGGCAGAAATTCTCAAAACGATTGAGGCAAGCAACCTACATAATACGTCTGCAAGAGTACGATTAAATGTTGATAGAGGGGAAGGTGGTAGGTATTTACCAAGCGAAGCATCTAAAGTAAACTTCAATATTACAGCAGAAACTTTTGAGGAGGCATTTTATATAGTTAAGGATAACCAATCCTACGAAGTTGATTTATATAAAGACTTTTTTGTTGCACCAGGATTGCTTTCTGGCTTAAAAAACAACAATAAAGCAATCCAAATAATGGGAAGCATTTATGCCAAGGAAAATGATTTAGAAAATTGTTTGGTACTCAATACCAATAAGTCTGTGATAGAAGCTTTAAACGGGAATTTATTTTTAGTAAAGGGAGATAAAGTTAAAACTCCACCTCTTGAAGATGGATGTTTAAAAGGTATAATGCGAAAGCAGATTTTAGAAATTTTATCTAAGGATGTAAATCTTTTTGTAGAAGAAGCTTCAATTAGCCCTTTTGAACTTCAAAAAGCGGACGAATTGTTTATCACAAATGTAATTAAAGGTATAGTACCAATAAAAAAGTATCGTAAGAAGACTTATAGTAACGATTTTGCAAAAAAACTTGCTAACAATTTGAATGCAAAAATAAGGCTAGGAGCTTAATTATAGCTTGGGTTTTCGGGCGCATTAGACCATATTTTATATTCACCACCGAGCTCTAACATTTTTTCGCGCCAAAAAGAATTACAGGACTTTGCAATAATTTCGTTGTTATAAATATTTTCGGATACAAGCCACGCATTAGACTCTAATTCGTTATCTAATTGCTGCTCAGCCCAGCCTGAATAGCCTAAAAAGAACCTTATATCATTCTTGGTAATTTTATTACTATTAATAAGGTCTAAAACTACGGTAAAGTCTCCTCCCCAAAAAATACCATTAGATATTTCTACACTATTAGGAATTAGTTCTGGTGATTTATGGATAAAGTATAGATTATCTTGTTCTACAGGGCCACCATTATATATTATAAATTCTGATTCTGTTCCTTCAATAAGGTCTTTTAAATTATATTCTAGAGGTTTGTTTAGTATAAACCCAACAGATCCCAACGCGTTATGGTCTGCTAAGAGAATCACAGCCCTATTAAAGGATATGTCGCCTATTATAGATGGCTCTGCGATTAATAAATTGCCTTTTTCGGGTTTAGTCATTTTTTAAATATCCTATAAATGATAATTAAATCTAGAATATTTTTGTCACTTAAACAACTTAAAGCTATTAAAATTGGGGTAAAAAAAAGCCTGCTAATTTTAGCAGGCTTGATATTTTAAGAAAAAATGTTTTAGTTTACAGCGTTGCTTAAGTCAGAACCTGCCTTAAATTTTACTACATTTTTAGCTTTAATCTTAATAGTTTTACCAGTTTGTGGGTTTCTTCCATCTCTGGCAGCTCTTCTAGAAACTGACCAAGATCCAAATCCTACTAAAGAAACTCTATTTCCTTTTTGTAAAGCTCCTTCGATATCAATTAGCATAGAATCTAATGCTTTTTTAGCAGCAGCTTTTGTAATTCCAGCATTCTCTGCCATACCATTGATTAAATCTGTTTTGTTCATAAATTTTAAATTTAAATTGTTAAATATTTAGTTTTTAAAAAATTAATTTTTAAAAATCTATACACAAATTTATCAGTAATATTAAGCCACGCAAGTAATAGCAAGGGAAATCGGCGATTTTGTTGATAAATTACACTATTTGTTAATAAAGCAATGCGTTTTATCGGATTTTTCACTATCTCAATGATGGTAGGGCTTTACAAGAGTTTAGCATTTTTAGAAAATTCAAAACCGTTTAAAAGTGATTTTGTATCCATTTTTCGTTTTCCAGGTAACTGCATTTCGTTCACTTTTATATAACCTCCTTGGCATGAAACTTTTAGTTCTGTTTTGTCAATAAAAATTTGTCCAGCTTCAAAATTATGTGCTTGGTATTCTTTTTCTACATCGTATAGTTTAATAGCTAGTAGATCTTTTTCTGCATTATCTAGATAGCACCAAGCTGTCGGAAAAGGATTTAGTCCTCTTATCTTGTTGTAAATGGTATCTAAATTAGATGTCCAATCTATTTTGCAGTTATCGCGATTAAGTTTGTAAGCGGTTTTTAAATCTTCTGATTTTGGTTGAATGGTTGTGGTTACCTCACCTGTTTCAATGAGTTGTACTGTTTTTACCACAAGATTACTTCCTATAGTCATGAGTTCATCATGTAGCTCTCCAACTGTAGTGTTTTCAATAATACCTGTTTCTTCACTTAGTATTATGGCGCCTGTATCAATTTTTTCATCTATAAAGAATGTGGTGACTCCGGTTTTCTTCTCACCATTTATAATGGCCCAATGTATTGGTGCTGCTCCTCTGTATTGTGGTAATAAAGATGCGTGTAGGTTAAATGTACCATACTCTGGCATTTGCCAAACAACTTTAGGTAACATCCTAAAAGCAACAATAATTTGTAAGTTGGCATTAAGTGCTTTTAATTCTTCAATAAAAGATTGGGCTTTAAGATTTGTAGGTTGAAGAATATTTAGGTTGTGCTCTAATGCAAATTCTTTTACTGCAGAAGCCTTTAATTTTTGACCACGACCAGCTTTACGATCTGGAGCTGTAATTACTCCAACCACATTGTAATCATTTTCTAAAAGTGCTTTTAAAGTGGCAACTGCAAAATCTGGAGTTCCCATAAAAACAATTCGTAAGTCGCGTTTTTTTGTCATAGTATTGCGTAAGTGTTAGAATTTGTAATAATAATCTTTTTGGTTGCTATTAGCATTTTAAGAGTCTCTAATAGCTCGCTTTGTGTACAGCTAATAGTTAGTAATAATTGGCGTGAGGATAAATCTTCTTTTTCTAATGCTTTTAGAATTTTGTCAGCAACATTATTGTTGGTTTTAGTTTGTAGGTGTGTTGTCTTTTGAAGACAAACCGAACACAAACCACAATTTTTAGTTATTTTTTCTCCAAAGTAAGCAAGCAACTGTCGGTTTCTACATATGGTATCATTGTTTATATAGTTTACTACTGCTTCTATTTGTTGGTGTTTTAGTTGGTGATGTTGTTCTATGGTTTTTATTATGGGATTTATAGTGATACTATCTTCACGAGGTTTTAAAAATGTAATTTCAGAGTCTGTATTAGCCATTTCTAAACTAATAACTTCATCCTTTTCTAATTGTTTTAGTTGCTCAATAACCTTCTTCTCCGGCATGCTAGATTTTTCAGTAACAAGATTTAGATTAACTTTTGTGTCGTAATCAAAAATACCACCATAGGTACGAAGCAGTACTTTTATAAGCGTATTAAAATCTAAATGCCGCTCTAAATATTGAAATAATTGATGGTTAGAAATTAAAAACTGAATCTTTGTCTTAAAGTTAAAGTGTTGTGTTAATACAATGATTGAGTTTCTGTCTAAAAGTGTTAGTGTGTTGTAAGTAAGACTAAGATTAAGCTTATAGGTGTTACAAAACGTTTTAAAATCGAAATGAAACGTACTGTTTTCTCCATCACCGTATGCAATTTGAAAATAGTTACACAGCTTTTTATAGATGGTTTTTACATAGTCTGAAGACGGTAAAGTATTCAAAAATTGACTTTTTAAATGTTCTTCATCTATATTTTGTTTTAATATAATAGCATTTGCTAATTTTCCATTTCTGCCAGCTCTCCCTGCTTCTTGGTAATAACTCTCTAAACTTTCGGGTAAATTGTAATGTATAACGTTTTTTACGTTAGGTTTATCAATCCCCATGCCAAAAGCCGTAGTTGCTACCATGATGAGTTTCTGCTCACTTAGCCACAATTGTAATCTTTCATTTTTTTCTTTGTTTGTAATGCCACCATGGTAAAATGTAGATGAAAAACCTTGTGCCTCTAGATAGTTACTTATGTCTTTTGTAGCACGTCTGTTTCTAACATAGATTATAGAACTTTCTGGGTTTTTACTTAACGTATGTTTTAACTGAAACAATTTGTCTTCTGTTTTAATAACTTGGTAAGAAATATTTTTTCGTGTAAAAGAAGCTTTAAATATTTTTGGAGCAACAAAATCTAAATTAGAAACAATATCGTCTATAATGCTGTATTTGGCAGATGCGGTTAATGCAATACAATTCACTTGAGGATGAAGTTCTCTTAGAATTGAAATATGCTTATAAGCTGGTCTAAAATCATTTCCCCATTGACTAATACAGTGTGCTTCATCTACAGCTATTAAATTTACTTGCATAAGTTGCAAACGCTCTTTTACTAGAGGCTGCTGTAAGCGCTCTGGCGAAAGATATAAGAACTTATAGTTACCGTAAATACAGTTGTCTAACTGTGTATCTATATCTTTATAAGACATGCCAGATGTTAACGCAATAGCTTTAATGCCTTTTTGTTTTAGCGTATTAACCTGATCTTTCATTAAGGCAATAAGCGGTGAAACCACAATGCAAATGCCTTCTTTCATTAAAGCAGGAATCTGAAAACAAATGGATTTTCCACCACCAGTTGGCAACAAAGCAAAAGTATCTTCATTTGCCAATACAGAATTGATTATGTCTTCTTGTAAGGGTCTAAAAGAAGTATAACTCCAGTAACGTTCTAAAACTTCAATAGGATGCATTACTACAAATTTAAGACCTCTAAGATAAAGTCTGTGCGCTTTTCTATACTTTCAAAAGGAACATCAATGAGTTGATAGCCAAATTTCATATAGGTTTTTAATAAATGATGGTGAATTTCTATGGCCTGCTCAAAATTTTCATAACGTTCACTATCGCTAGTAAAAATCTCTTGCCATGGTGCTAAAACAAAAACATGGCTATAGCGATTGTTTTTTGATGCATCTATGAAGTATTGAGGGTATTTATCTCCTATATAATCCATGTAGGCCAAAATGTCTGGAAGGCCTCTGTCTAAAAAAACAGCACTAGCAGTTTCATTAGAAGCCTCGTTATATTGTTTTAAACGTCCTTCCAAAAGCTTTTCGCTAAACAGCAATGGTTCTGTTAAAAAAAGTTGATCTATGCCATCCCTTCTTGCATTTAGAGTAACCTCTCTCGAGATTTCATCATAGCACAAGAAACCACGATTTTTAAGGTGATTTATTATGGATGATTTTCCGGTACCAGGACCACCTGTAATTACGATTTTCTTTGGACTCAAATTGGCAGTATTTTTGCAGTAAAAATCGTTATAAATTATTAAAACCAAAAATGTAAAGTAAGATGTATCTTTGCATTTATAAAAATAGATAATGGACAAGAATAAAAAATCAGATGCGTTTTATAAAAAACTTAAGACACAACTACAAGATACAGCCCTTTGGCCAACAGAATACTTGTACAAATTCATAGTCGTTTCTGAGACTTCAAAAATAGAAGAAGTAAAGGCACTATTTAATCATACAGGTGCAGTAATTAATACAAGACCATCTAAAAATGGTAAATATACCAGTGTTTCTGTTAATGTTAGAATGAAAAACCCTGATGCTGTCATTGCCAAATACAAGGAAGTAGGCGAAAAGGTGGAAGGTGTAATTTCCCTTTAAAATTTATTCTAAGCTAGCTATTTTTTTGTACTTTGCGGCATAACCTAGAAACTTCGGGTTTTTAATAATTTACTACACATTTATATTTTGATTGACAATTTAGAATACAATACAGAACGCGAACATTTAATAATACCAGAATATGGCCGTCACCTGCAAAAGATGATTAACTATGCCAAATCTCGCGAAACAAAAGAAGAGAGAAACAAACTAGCAAAATCCATTATTTCTGTAATGGGAAATCTTCAGCCTCACCTAAGAGATGTGCCAGATTTTCAGCACAAGCTGTGGGATCAATTGTTTATTATGTCTGATTTTGAACTGGATGCAGATTCTCCATATCCTAAACCCTCTAGAGAAGAATTAAGTGCAGGTCCGGAGCCCTTAAAATATCCACAAAACCATCCTAAATATCGTTTTTATGGTAATAATATAAAGACAATGATAGACGTAGCATGTACTTGGGATAAAGGCGAAATGAAAGAAGCTTTGATTTACACCATAGCCAACCACATGAAAAAATGTTATCTCAATTGGAACAAGGATAGTGTAGAGGATACTGTTATTTTTGACCATTTATTTGAATTATCTAACGGTAAAATAAACCTTAAAAATAGCGAGGAAGACCTTAGTGACTCTTCTAGCTTAATGCGTACAAAATCTAAGTATAGCAACAAAGGAGGAAAAAAATCAAAAAAGAAATATTCTAACAATCGCAAACGTTACTAATTACACATGAGTACATTTAAAATCGAAGGCGGACACCAATTAAAAGGTTCAATAAAACCACAAGGTGCTAAAAACGAGGCTTTACAAATTCTTTGTGCAGTTTTGCTAACCTCAGAGACTGTTATCATTAACAACATTCCAGATATTATTGATGTTAACAAGCTTATTGCATTGTTAGAAAAACTCGGTGTTAAAATTGAAAAACTAGGACACGGTTCTTACAGTTTTAAGGCTGATGAAGTTAACCTAAAGTATTTAGAGTCTGCAGAATTTAAGGAAGATGGTAAAGGGTTAAGAGGCTCGATTATGATTGTTGGTCCTTTATTAGGGCGCTTCGGTAAAGGATACATTCCAAAACCAGGTGGTGATAAAATCGGTCGTCGTCGTTTAGATACTCATTTTGAGGGTTTTATAAATCTTGGTGCTAAGTTTAGATATAATAGAGAAGACTATTTCTATGGAGTAGAAGCAGAGGAGTTAAAGGGAACTTATATGCTACTCGATGAAGCTTCTGTTACAGGTACAGCAAATATTGTTATGGCTGCTGTTTTAGCAAAAGGCCAAACAACAATTTACAATGCTGCTTGCGAACCTTACCTACAGCAGTTGTGTAAAATGCTAAACAGAATGGGTGCCAAAATTTCTGGTATTGGTTCTAATATGCTCATTATTGATGGTGTTGAGCGTTTAGGTGGTACAGAACATAAAATGCTGCCAGACATGATTGAAATAGGTAGTTGGATAGGTTTAGCAGCAATGACCAAAAGCGAATTAACCATTGAAGATGTTAGCTGGAAAGATCTGGGACAAATACCCAATGTTTTTAGAAAGCTAGGAATTACTGTAGACCAACAAGGCGACAATATTTTTATACCTGCGCATACAGACGGTTACCAAATTCAAAATTATATTGATGGTTCTATACTAACCATTGCAGATGCGCCTTGGCCAGGTTTTACACCAGACTTGCTTAGTATCGTTTTGGTAATAGCAACACAAGCTAGAGGCGAGGTATTAATACATCAAAAAATGTTTGAAAGCCGCTTATTCTTTGTAGATAAGTTAATTGATATGGGCGCAAAAATTATTTTGTGCGATCCACACAGAGCAACGGTTATCGGTCACGATTTTAAGTCTCAGCTAAAAGCTACAACGATGACCTCGCCAGATATTAGGGCAGGAGTTTCATTATTGATTGCAGCACTTTCAGCAAAAGGCACTTCAACCATACATAATATTGAACAAATCGATAGAGGTTACGAAAACATCGACACACGTTTAAGAGCAATTGGAGCAAGGATTGAGCGTCTGAACTAAAGTTTAATTTGGTTGATATAAAAAATATACTTCGTTTTGTTAGTTGCTCTTTTAGTCATTTATTAAAACTTATAAATTTTTTGCTTCGTAAATAAAAAAAAACCACACAATGTGGTTTTTTTTCTTAATTATAATACTAAATAATAATTTAGTCGTCTAAATATGTTGCACGTATTTGAATTTTATTATAACCGTCTATTGTAGCAAAAACTTTATAGGTTTTCGCAGGACCATCATTTGTATTATACATAGGAAAAAGAATAAATTCTTGAGTCTCATAAGTGTTTAGTGTAATTCTATCATTATAACCTGAACCATCCCAAAGACTTAATATTGGTTGCCATGTATTGTAAAAAATTTCATCACTTCTAAAATTATATTCAGTAGTATTGCCGGGTAGACTAATACTATAGCTTTTCTTTTTACCATATACCTGTTGTTGAGAACTACCAGAGATTGTTCTCGCTTCAATATGTCCCGATCCTGAAGTACTACTATATCTAAACTGAAGATTACCTACGGTAACTATAGAGTTTGTAGCAGAATCAGCTAGACTACATAAAGACGCATCGTGAGTAGCTACGGCTTCTGCTGGAGACTCCCATGTAGCATTTCCATTTGCATCAGAAGTTAATACAGCACCTTCAGTTGCATTATCTGTAATTTGTAATTGTGTGGTTTTAGTTTTACCGATAACATCGAGTTTTTCAGCCGGATTATTAGTACCAATGCCAATATTACCTCCTTTTTTTATGGTAAGGTTGGTAATATCATCATCAAAACGAAATCTAAAAAAACGAGAGGCTTCGTCAACATCGGCGACATTTTCAAAATTGAAGCGACTACGGTTGCCAGAGTTTTCTCCGTTTAGTACAATACCTGTCTCTCCGCTTGGTGTTCCAAATTGGATATGATGATTTGTTGTGCTCCAAGCAATTCCACTCGTGCCATTTACCTCTAAATTATGTGTAGGGTCGTTTGTGCCAATACCAACATTCCCGTTGTTAAATACAGCATCATTAGTATTTGTACCGTCAGTAAATTTCTGATTTTTTGATCGTTCCGCTACAATAGCATAGGGTACACTTAGCATTTCCGTAGTTTGCGATATGGTATAGTTAGAACCACCAGTAAGGTCTATATCTGTTTTAACAAAATGGGTGTCACTAGCCCAATCGATGTTATCGAAGCTATCGGTTGTTGTGCCCAGACCAATTTTTAAGGTGGCCAAACCATTTATATTTGTTGTAATTACATGGGTTTCGGTATACACGGTAGATCCTGTTGCACTTCCTTGTAGTATACTAATTTGAACTCCAATATTTTGATTGGCAACTAATTCCCCTGCATTATCTCTAACGACTGCTTGATAACTAATAGCGTTTTGTGCAGTTAAGTAGGTGGTGAGTATTAAACTAAAAATAAGTCCGAGTAATAAGTGTTTGGTAATTGTTTTCATTTGGGTTATTGTTTTAAGATTTTGTAAGTTTTAAATTTGTTATTGCTTGTTGCTATGTTTAAAAAGTAGGTAGCACTATTTAATTGTGATAGGTCTATTTGAAAGGACTGGTCATTGGTTTCTCCTACAGTTACAATTTTACCGTTTAGATCTATTAATGTGTAGGAAGTTTTTACACTTAGAACATCTGAGAGCTTAACATTAATTAGGTGCGTTGTAGGGTTAGGAAAAATAGAAATATCAAACTCCGTGTCTACGTCTGAGATACTTAAAATTTCCGAAATATCATAGGACTGCTGAACACCTTCTGTTACAGTATTGTTGCCATCTGTTGCCATTTTATAAAATACCTGGCCTATGGTATAGCTCAGATTTCCATTGGTGTTTACTGCATTATCACCAGCAGTAGCAATAGCAGTTTGTGCACTTGCTATTGCACTAAATGACAATACCGTTAAAGGTATTGTAAGTAAGTTTGTTTTCATAGTATATAGATTAAGATTTATGTTTTTCTTTATGATATTCTCTAGATAAGGCATTGGAAAGTAGTGGATTAAAGTTGTTTTTGTAAGACTTAATACTTTGTCCTAAAAACTTCTTAAAATCTTTTTCAAAATGAGAATTATCATAGTAATTATATTTTACAATAAGATCTTCTAAATGAATTTTTTGTTCTTGAAATTCTCGTATGATGTTATTGAACCTTACCAGACAAATAAACCTGTAAGGTGATGCGCCTACTTCTTTCTTAAACATCCGTTCTATTGTACGCTCACTAAAAGGAAAGCGCTCGCTGAGATCTTTTACAGTAAGACATCCGCGCATGCTGTGTATGTAGTTAACGATTAAGGTGGAATCTAAGCTGGTATTCCATGTTTTGTAGTAGGTGTATAAGTGTTTATCTAAAACTGTTGAGATATCAGCAATAGTATTAGAGTCGTAAAGTTCATAATATAAGCGATCTAAGCAGTCGGTATCTACATAGTCGTTAAGATCAATAAGTTTGTTTCTACAGTTTCTAGCAATAAGGTTTGTTATATTATGAAGGGCATGATTTGGAAGTTCTACAGAAATCCAAACGCTATCTTCGTAAGCTTTTACATTAAAATAATCACCTGTTCCTTTAACAAATATTTTGGGAATAGTTATTGGGTTATTTTTATAATCATAAGCATCAAACTTTCCGTATCTAATCATAATATAACTGTAACCGTAATCATTAATACACTGTAATGGTACATCGTGATTATAGTTGATTCTTATGACGTCTCTAAAAAAAGTATGATTATAGTCTTTTTGTACTATAAATTGCATTAGTGTTATGTTAGGGTTTTCAAATAAACTTAAAAATTCCGACAAAAAGATGTAAAATTCCGACAATATGGATTAATAAGTAGGTTAAGTTTTGTGTTAAAAAAATATACCTACCCTGTAATAATTAACCAAGAGGATAGAGAATATCATTAGAACACATGTTTATTGAGGATGTATTATTGTGAATGATAATATTGTTATAGTTAGCTTACTTAATTAGATATTAGCTTTAATTATTACATAAGATAAAGCTTCCTCATATGACTATTATTACCATTGTAGATAAGCATGTTAACTTCAGACAATAGCTTTTTTTAAATTAAAACAACCCATTAATTTAATGCTTGTTTGTAGGTTTTTAAGCAACGTTCTCTAGCTTCTTTATGGTCTACCATTGGTTCTGGGTAGGAAAACTCTTGATATTCTGGGACCCATTTTTTAATGTACGCATGGTCTTTGTCAAATTTTTTAATCTGAGATGTTGGATTAAAAATTCTAAAGTATGGAGCTGCATCTACGCCAGAACCAGCAACCCATTGCCAATTACCAACATTACTTGCCATTTCGTAATCGTGAAGTTTTTCTGCAAAGTAAGCTTCTCCCCATCGCCAATCTATTAAAAGGTGTTTACATAAAAAACTACCGACCAACATACGAACTCTGTTGTGCATAAAACCTGTTTCGTTAAGTTCTCGCATACCTGCATCGACAAGTGGATATCCGGTCTTTCCTTGACACCATTTATTAAATTCATCATCGTTATTACGCCAGTCAATTCTATCGTATTTGGCTTTAAAGGCTTTGTCTTTTGTATGCGGAAAATGCCATAGTATTTGCATAAAAAATTCGCGCCAAATTAATTCTTGCCAAAAGGTTTCATTTTTTTCGTTAATGGCTTTCTTTATCATTTTTCTGACACTTACTGTACCGAAACGTAAATGAGGACCAAGACGTGAAGTGGCATCTTTTGCAGGGAAATTTCTGGTATCTTCATACTCCTGAATTAAAGTTGGTGTAACCTCATAAGGTGCAATTTCTTGTTTCGATTTCTCAAAACCGATATCAGATAGACTTAAATTAGACAACCTAGTGTGCTCAATGAGGTTGCTTAAAAAAGAGTTTGTGTAATATATTTTTAAATCTAAGGTTTTAAATTTTTCTTTCCACCTACGCATGTAAGGAGTGTATACTACGTAAGGATCTCCATCGTTTTTTACAACCTCATCTTTTTCAAAAATTACTTGATCTTTAAAGGTCTTAAATTCAATATTTTGAGATTCTAAATACGACTGTACAGCTTCATCACGTTCCTTAGCGTAAGGTTCGTAATCATGGTTGGTATAGACCGTATTAATATCAAATTCTTCGGTAAGTTGCTTATAAATGTCTAATGGTTTACCGTGGTATATGGCTATACTGCTGTTATGATCATTCTGAAGCGTAGTTCGCATGTCTTGCAACGTTTCATGAATAAAAGTAACGCGTGCATCATCTTTGGGTAGTTTATCTAAAATTTCAGAGTCGAAAATAAATAATGGTAAAACAGGATATTCTCCCTTTAAAGCTTCATAAAAGCCTACGTTGTCATCTAATCTAAGGTCTCTTCTAAACCAAAATATATTTACTGTTTTGCTCATATTAATATTTTCCGAAAAGCTCTTCTAGCTTTTTAGTTCGGTAATTAAAAATTTCTTCAAGTTTTGGTTTTACTAAAATAGGGTGTACCATTTGGCCTAATATTCCCATAGGAACTTTGTAGTCTACAATGTCTTCCATCTCTACACCACCTTCTATAGGTTTTATAAAATGCTTGTGGTGCCATAATGCGTAAGGACCAAAACGCTGCTCATCTACAAAATACTCTTTATCTTTAACGTGTGTTATTTCTGTAACCCATTTGGTTTTTATACCTAAAACTGGTGTAACAATATACTGAATTATTTGACCAGGAAACATTGGTCTGTCTGCACCAGATAATATATGAAATCCCATATAATCTGGTGTAATTGTTTTTAGATTTTTTGGGCTCGATAAAAATTCCCAAGCTTCGTCAACAGATATAGGGAGATTTTGTTTTGTATGTAATGTGTATATTTTCATTTTAAGATGTACTAATTGTAAAAAACAACATATGCATTTAACGATGTGGCAATGCAAAGCCAGATTAAATATGGTAATAATAGGTATTTAGCGTATTTTAACCTATCGCTTCTAAATGTTATAAAAAAATAGAAAATAATGATAAGTAATGCACTGATAACAAAGAGTCCCAATGCTGTAAAATGTTGATTGAAAAAAACCCAATTCCAACTTACATTAAGTACAACTTGTACACTAAATATCGTCCATAAAAAATTAGATTTTCTATCTTTAAACAGTTCAGCTAAATACCAAGAGAAGCAAAGCATAATTAGCGTCCAAGCTACACCAAATACCCAACCAGGAGGTGTCCAAGGTGCTTTATTTAGGCCTAAGTACCACTCTGATGTTGGGCCATTATCCATGAGCCAACTGCCTAAGGCTAGACCACCAAAATTGATAATTAAAAATAAGATAAAATATGCAATCTTGCTCAAGACGTAACTATTTAAGCGCTTCTAATTTTTCTAAAACTTTTTGAGCCTCTGCATACTTATTATCGCTTGCAGCTCTGTTTGTAGTAGATAACTTATGCCACTCTGCCATAAGCTTTTCGTACTGTTTTTGCAGTTTTTCTTTTTCTGAATTTTTTTTAAATAATCCAAACATAGCGGTTATTTTAGATGTTTTGTAATCCTAGAATTTGTAGGTTTAGTAATGGAGTAGAAGTAATCGATAAACTCACCATGCTCGTCAATCAAATATTTTTGAAAGTTCCATTTTACAGTAGAGTTTTGCTTTCCATTTAGACGTTTTGATGTGAGCCATTTATATAGAGGATGTTGATTGCTTCCTTTTACATCTATTTTTTCTGTAATTAAAAACGTTACACCATAATTAACTTTACAAAACTCTTGGATTTCGTCTGCATTACCTGGCTCTTGCCCACCAAATTGATTGCATGGATTACCTATAACTACCAATTTATCCTTATAAGAATCAGAAAGCTCTTGTAATGCTCTGTACTGTGGAGTAAAACCACATTTTGAAGCCACGTTAACAAAAAGAATTTTCTTCCCCTTAAATTCAGATAGTTTTATCGGTTTTCCTGCTAAGCTATTAATTTCTATATCATATATAGAGGCTGTTGCTTTATGCTTTATCTTATTGTCTGATGTACTTAGCGTACCTACAAATGTTTTTAGTGGATTCATAAATTATAATTTAAAACTAACGATACCACAATCCATTTCAAATATTTGCCCGGATAAAGCAGCAGCTTTGTGAGATAGTAAAAATACTACCATATCTGCAACTTCTTCTGGTTGCAGATATTTTTTTAGCGGATGACGATCAGTCATATTCTCTATCATACGTTCATTACGCAACAGTTTAGAAGCTAAGTCTGTATCTGTAACAGTTGGTGCAATTGCGTTTACTCTAATTGTGGGTGCTAACTCTGCACCGAGGGATTTTGTAAGACCTTCGATTGCAGATTTTGAAGCCGCAACACTTGCATGAAAAGGCATACCAAGTTTTGAAGCTACTGTACTAAACAATACTATTGAAGGTTGTTTGCCATTTTTTAACACAGCCAAGTATTTTTGAATGGTTTTTACGGCACCTAAGACATTTATCTCAAAGTCATTCTTAAAGTCCTCTAGACTTAGTCGGTTAATGGGCTTAAGATTAATGCTTCCTGGGCAATACACTAGGCCATCGGCTTCCGAAATATCTGGTAGCTCATCATTAATAATGTCACATTGATGATGTGTGAGGTTTTCGTGAGATTGCTCGGGTTGGCTTCTACTTATATTAATTACTTTATGTGAAGAAAGCAAAGATGCAACTGTAGCGTTGCCAATGCCTTTGCTTCCACCTACGACAATAATGGTCTTCATATTTTTATGCAGCTGTTAATGGACGCCCTTTTAATCTCTTTTCAATTTTTTGTTTAATCACAGTGATCCGTTTCATTAAATCCATTAATTTGGCGTCCTTTTTCTTTTTATAAATTTCATTAACACCTAAGATGATCTCTTTAGCTTCTCTTGCAGCTAAAATTCTATCGCTTGTTGTCTTAAAGGAAAACTTTCTGTTTTCAAACTCAACGGCTCTTTCTAAAATATCCATAGCTTAATTATTTATGTAATTTTGCAATTCAACAATTTTTTCTGGTTTATTAAATTCTCCGCCATAATATGTTGTTACTGTAGATGAAGTATCATCTTTTACACCTCTAGAAGATACACAAAGGTGCTTTGCATCAATAATTACGGCTACGTCTTCGGTTTCTAAAACTGTTTTTAGTTCATTTGCTATTTGCTGTGTTAAACGTTCTTGTACTTGTGGACGTTTTGCATAATATTGTACTATTCTATTGAGCTTAGATAAACCTATAACCTTACCAGAGGATTTGTAGGCTACGTGTGCCTTTCCGATGATGGGTACAAAGTGATGCTCGCAATTAGAATAAAACGTAATATCTTTTTCTACCAACATTTGTTTATATTGGTACTTGTTGTCAAATAAGGCAACTTTGGGTTTGTTTTTAGGATCTAGACCAGAAAAAATTTCTTCAATGTACATTTTGGCAACACGGTCTGGTGTCCCTTTCAGAGAATCGTCTGTTAAATCTAAACCGAGAACATCCATAATTTCTGAAAAAAGAATTGAGATACGTTGTTTCTTTTCTTCGTCAGACATTTCAAATGCATTGGCTTTCATGGGTGTGTCTATACCTGTAAATAAATGGTCGTCTCCAATATCATCTATAGACAATCCATTGAGCCTGTGGCCGTTTGTGTTAGGAATAATTTTTGTTTTCATAGTATCTTTTTAATGTGCTGTATTTAAGTACTCCAAGCTTAAATCAAAGCACGGGTTATCGTTTTGAAATAGAGTTATTTGATATGGACTTTTGGCGCGAGCATTTAAATCTGCCTTTATCAAAAGTTCTTTTGTACATGTGTTTAGTAGCTCTGCCTTGTACACGTTTTCTCCACATTTTAAAGCTACTTGGTTTCATTTCTTTGCGCATAAGTTCTATAACCTCTTGCTCTTTTAAACCAAATTGAAAGGTAATAGCTTCGAAAGGTGTGCGATCCTCCCACGCCATTTCAATTATGCGATCTATTTGTCTTTCGTTTAATGTCATTCTTATGCTGGCATTGAAAATTGTAAATCGTACTTCACCTTTTCGTCTAATAACTTATCAAAGAATTTTTTATTTTCTCTAAAAGTTTTACTATCTCTAAAATGAATAAAGCGTCCTTGGGCATGGAGGCTAGAACCATTGACTTTGTAAATAACAAGTTGATAGTAAGGAATTACCCATGTAAAATTCTTCAAACCTTTATTTATCATAATTAAAATACCCTTAGGTCGAAGCTCAATATTAGCATAGTTAATATCAGAAACCGTATTCAATATACTCTTCATATTTGGGCTAACTTCATCTATAATCATGCGTTTAGACCCTACACCTTTCATCTTCAATTTCTGTACCAAACCAAAAGCATTGCCAACAAGATCTGCAATCATTTGTTTGTGTTCAGAGTTATAATGTGTGGTATTTAATATCATAACACTGTAAAGATACAAATGTTTAACCTTTTAATGTAATTGTTAAACAAAAATTAACAGAGAATTATGATTGTGTTTTATGACGAATTTATCTGATGTTTTAGTCGTTCTGTAAAAGGCGATTACGATCTTGTAAGGTATGTCGTTTTAAGATACGAAAACTTTCTTTTACAACTTCTGCATCTTTTTTCATATTCCATAGAATATCACTAGCACGCTTTCTATTTTCTTTAATATCTACGATAGGTTCAGGATAGTCTTCACCAAGTTTAAAATTATAAAGGCCTTGTTCTAATTCTGTCATTAAATAGGGCTCGTGAATAAAAGGCACGTCTAAGTGAGCCAGCTCAGGCACCCATTTTTTTATAAACTCAGCATTAGGATCGTGTTTATGTCCGTTTAAAGTAGGGTTGTAAATTCTTAGATTGTTTATTCCTGTTTCTCCGGCTTGCATTTGTAATTGCGGAAAGTGTATGCCAGGCTCAAAATCTAGGAACTGCTGTGATAGGTGTTCTGATGCGTTTTGCCAAGGTTGCCACAAGATGTGTGTAAAGAAAGACACTAACATGGCGCGCATTCTAAAGTTTACATAACCTGTCTCTATAAGGCAACGCATGCTTGCATCTACAAGCGGAAATCCTGTTTGGCCCTCTTTCCAAGCTTGTTGGTATTTTAACGATATACTCTTTTTTAGTTTGTGGTATCCTTTATTAACGCTCTCGTTCTCCATAGTATGTTCCATTTCAAACTTTTGAATAAAATGGGCCTGCCAGCGAAGGCGTGATAAAAATGCGCCAATATGCCGTTTATTGTCACTTTGTTCTTTAATTTTCTGAGCTTTTTGAAAAATCTGTCGTATAGAAACATTTCCCCATGCAATATAAGGTGAAAGTCTACTGCAACTTGTGCGTGATGCTTCTGGTTTTGATATGTTGAACATATAGTCTTTATGACGATTCTCAAAAAATGAAGAAGCATATTTCCAAGCGCTAGAACTTCCACCTTTTTGAAATTTAGTATTTTCAGGAGTGTTTAAATTAGTAACGGTAAGTACGCTTTCTAAGAGTGAAATATCTTGAAGAGATAATAATTGCTTATGGTTTGGTTTAAATTCTTTTAGCGGCTCTTTCATGTAATCTTCCCAATCTTCTAACCAGTTTTCTCTATTTAAAAGACCGCGTTCTACACCATTATTCTTGCTTTCGTTCCATCTAATAAAGTTATTTCTGCAATAACGTAAAAATTCTTTGTCTCTATTGTAAGTTATTAAGATACCAGTTTCGATATGAGAGTAAATAGCATCTATTTTATAGAATTCTTGAATGAGGTTAAACGCAGTTTGAATATCGCTAGTAACACTAAGTACTTTAGAGTCTAAAGGTTTTAACTGCGCGTTAAGATCTCTAAGAGATTCTTTTATAAAATTGAAATGACGCTCACTGTAGTGATTGTCGTTTATTAAGATATGCTCAAACACATAGAGTAAAAGTGTTGGTTTTCCTGTAACAAGCGCATTACTTAGTGCTTCATTATCCTGAAGTCGTAAATCGCGCTTAAGCCATACAACATTAATATGTGGTTTGTTTGTCATTTTAGAGCTTTGAGAAATTTTTCTGCGTTATTAAAATGGTTGTCTAAAGTGTCTTTTTTCATGCGATCTAGGTTACCCAAGAGCATACCTAATCTAGGATTGCTCTCAAAAAACTCACGATGTTTATCCATAAAAGTCCAAAACAAGCCATCCCAAGTCTCTTGCCATTTGCCTTTACTGTAGTTGCTCATTTTCATTATGTAGTTGCTGCTGCTTATGTATGGTTTTGTAGACATTAAACCACCATCGGCAAACAGACTCATGCCATACACATTTGGTACCATTACCCAATCGTAGGCATCTATAAATAATTCCATAAACCATTGGTAGACTTCATCTGGATCGAACTCGCAAAGCACCATAAAATTGCCAAGAATCATTAGACGTTCTATATGGTGAGCATAACCCGTTTTTAATACTTTTTTTATAACATCGTCTACGGGTTTTATACCAGTAGAACCATCGTAAAATGATGAAGGAATTTTTCGATCAAAATTCCAGAAGTTTTTGGTGCGTTCTTCTGTGCCTTTTACTTCGTAAACACCTCTTATAAATTCGCGCCAACCTAAAATTTGCCTTACAAAACCTTCTGTTGAATTGATTGGCACATCATTGTCTTTGGCATAAGTAATGGCTTTCTCAATAACGTTTGAAGGATTTAGCAAACCAACATTAATCAAAGGCGAAAGTAAACTATGATTTAAAAAATGCTCTTCCTTTACAATGGCATCTTCATAAACGCCAAATTCATGAAAGCGGTACTCAAAGAACTGTTGCAACCATGCTTCAGAGGATTCAAAATCTATAGGATAATTGATGAAGTCATTTAGTTCACCATAATGATTATTAAAATGTTTTTCTGTGTACTTTATAGCCTCCTCGTAGTATTCAGACCGTTCGGGAAATTGAATATTTGGTGGTGTTTTGTCTTTTGGGTATTTCTTTCTGTTTTCAGAATCGTAAGTCCATTTACCACCTTCAGGTTCTTTGGAAACCATTAAAATGTCTCGTTTTTTTCGTTGTTCTTTATAAAATGAAGTTTGAAAAAATTTCTTTTTTGAAGGTTTAAAAAATGAGCTGAGATCTTTTTTTGTATTGATAAACAGAGGACTTTCGTACCATTTAATTGTAATGTCTTTTGCAGTTGATTTAATGCGCTTTTCTAACCAATTGTCTGTTGGGTCAATGACATGAAGCGTTTTTGCACCATTGTCAATCAGTTTGGGTATCAATGTTCTAATGTCGCTATCGTCTGAAGTTGCTTCAATATAATGAACAGTTTTACCTTTAGACTCTAAAAAATCAGCATACGCTTTCATAGACGCTCTATGGAACGCTATTTTTTGTTTATGAAATTTATACTGCTTAAAAAAAAGATATTCTTCAATGAGGTAAATAGCGGCATCAATTTCTAGGATTGGAGAATCCTGAAATAATTGATGTGGAAATAGTAATATGTTGTCGTTCTTTTTCATGTTTACTTCCTGCGAAAGCAGGAATCTTATTTTGGTCTTACTATGTCTTTAGTTTTTTCGACCAACAAGATTTTTAAAACTTGAAGGTCGGCTAATTCTCATGTTACCAGCTTTGACTGTTAGATATACTTTTAGCCAAGAGATTCCTGCCTTCGCAGGAATGGTATTAAAACAAACTCGGTTGTAACCATAAATTTCTAAATTTTCCGTTGCTATCGTAACGCTCGGCTTGCAATTGCACATTGAATTTACGATCACGAGGATCGTTACCAACTCCTGCTACATACATCCAATTACCATAGTTGCTATGCACATCATAATCGAGTAGGAGCGATTCAAAATACGCAGCACCTATACGCCAATCTAACTCTAACTCTTTGGCAAAATAGGATGCTACGTTTTGGCGACCTCTATTGCTCATCCATCCGGTTTCTTTAAGTTCTATCATATTGGCATTTACAAAATCAGATGCTGTTTCGCCATCAATCCACCGTTGTATTTGCGTTTGATTTGTAGCCCAGTTATAGTCTTTTTTTAGAATGCCTTCGAGTTTAAAAATCTGGTTGCCGTGCTTTAGTGAAATGTATTTGAAATAGTCGCGCCAAATCAATTCAAAAATTAACCAGTAGGTCGATTGATTTTTATAATGTTCTTTTTCAAACTGCCTAACTTTCCAATAGATGGTTTTGGCAGAAATACTACCATTTGCCAACCAAGGAGAGAATTTTGAACTATAATCCTTGCCCACCAAACCATTTCTGGTTTTCTTATAAAAACCTAATTTTTTTGTGTTGAAAAAATAGTCTTCCAGTCGGTTTTGAGCAGCAGTTTCACCTCCCTTAAAAGGAAATGCTGAGTGTGCATGCGTTTCAAAATTATTAAAACCTAAGTCTGTAAGTGATGGGATGTTTGTGCTATTTTCAATGTGATTACTTTCTGGTAGTTTAAGTGTTTCAACCTCAGGTCTTATACTGACATATTTTTCTAATTTTTTTCTGAAAACTGTAAAGACTTGTGGTGTTTTAGAAATCTCAAAATTGATATCTTCAGGATTAAACAAAAATTGATTGTAAATATGATGCCAAGTCACATTGTAAATTTTTGCTTTAACTGCGTTTTCAGTGTCAATTTCTTCTTGCGTCCATTCTTTTTGAAGGTAAATTTCCTCGACATTTAGTGTATTACAAAGCCGTGGAATTATTACTTCAGGATGCTCATAATAAACTAGCAATTCTATGTTGAGTTGACTAAGTTTCTCCTTTAAGTCTTTAATGGTTTCAATTAAAAATTGTGCTCTAAATTTTTCTGTTTTTCTAAAACCAAAAGCATCAATTTGAAACTGCTTAGGATCGAAACAATACACACCAAAAACAGTATTACCATTTTTAGTGGCTTCACTTAAAACAGCATTGTCAATGGTTCTCAGGTCATTTCTAAACCAAATCAGATTTTTTATGTCTTTCTTCTGCATTTTTCGCTACAATATTTTACGTTGTCCCAATTCTTTGCCCATTTTTTGCGCCAAGTAAAAGGTCGCTCACAAACTGGGCATATCTTTGTGGGCAGATGTTGTTTTTTTACACCTCTCATTCGGGTTTTATTAAGGCATTAATCATGCCTTTAAACACAAAGGCATGAAATGGTAAAACCATATACCAATATAATCTTCCCCAAAGTCCCTTTGGCCTAAATACGGCACGTTGGTAGAGTTTGTTTTTTACAATTTTAAATTCAAGCCAAGCTTCACCAGGTAAGCGCATTTCTGCAAATAGGAGTAGTCGCTTTTCTCCTCTGTCTGCAAAGAGCACGCGCCAAAAATCTAAAGGATCTCCAGCTTCAAGATAAGTGTCATGAGTACGTCCTCTTCTAAGACCAACACCACCAAAAAGTTTATCTACATAACCTCTAATTTTCCAGAGACTATTAAAACTGTACCAGCCATTACGTCCTCCAATACTCCAGATTTTATTTAAAGTATAATCTTCATTTTCTATGGTTCTAGAGCGTATATCTTTAAAACAGCCATACTGCGGTAATTCTATATGTTTAGATAGTTGATCTTTAAATCGTCCGCTGCTAACGGCGTCTTTCCAACTAGAGATTACACTATTTTGCTCTATTCTTTGAAATGCGAGATTAACAGCTTCTTTATACGATAATGGCTCAATATCTATATGCTTGTTAATATCGCTAGGCTTGCCGATGACTTCTACTTTCATACTATCGACTAAGGCTTGGGCCAATTGAAATGATGTTGAAGTGACAAAATAGAGCCAATAAGATGACAGTTTTGGACTTAAAACAGGTAATGTGTATATATACCGTTTTAAACCACGCACTTCTGCAAATTGTAAAAGCATTTCCTTGTAGGTTAACACTTCAGGTCCAAAAATGTCATAGGACTTATTGTAAAGTGCTTCTTTACCTAGGGCTTGAGATAAGTAGGTGAGTACATCTCTAATACCAAGCGGTTGGGTTTTTGTATTCAACCATTTTGGTGTAATCATAACCGGTAGTTTCTCTACGATATCTCTTATAATTTCGAAGGAAGCACTACCACTACCTACAATAATTCCTGCTCTAAATGTTGTTAAGGCATAGCTGTTAGATTTTAAGGTTTCTTCAACTTGTAAGCGAGATTTTAGATGTTTAGAAAGTGAATCGTCGTTAACAATACCGCTGAGATAGATGACTTGCTTACATTCAGTAGCTTCAATAAGATTTTTAAAATTGTGAGCGCACTGACGTTCTAAATCCTCAAAATCGTCAGCATTTGTAGCCATGGAATGTATGAGGTAGTAAGCCGCATCTATGGTTTTTGGAATTTTATTTGGTTCTGGACTTAGAAAATCCATTTTTATAAAAGAACACCTTGGATGTTCCTCAATTTCGTCTGGAATACGATTTAGATCACGAACACAACACACCAATTCATGACCTTCCTCAAGAAGTTGAAGTGCTAATCTTTTGGCAATGTAGCCTGTTGTTCCTGTAATTAGTATTTGCATTAGTCATTGGGTATTGCAAATTCTGGTTTAGGTCTTTGGTAATCTAATCGTTTTTTTAAATCTGGTATAGCATATCCGTCTAGACCATTTATGGTTGCTACTTTACCTTTTGATAGATTGATGAAACCATCTTTTTCTAATAGACTGTCTGGCACATGTAGCTTTTCAATTTTACCTATTAATAAAATGGTATTATTGGCTTGTATAGAGTATTCTTCTACATAGCTCATTGCTATTTGTATAGGACAACCTTTAACAAAAGGTGCAAAGAAATTGTCTTTATATTCTTCTTCTAATTTAGTGGTGTCAAATTCTGAAATTTGAGCATCGTATTTTGCTGAAGTATGATGTGCGTCTTCTAAAATGTCTTCATAAATATGATTAATGGTGAATTTTCCTGTAGATTTTATGTTCTCGTAAGTATTGCGAATAACAGTTGTAGGTCTAAGAAAAAAACCTAACAAAGCAGGGTTTGAGCCCAAATGCGTAATAGAACTAAAAACCGCAACATTAGTAACGTCTAAATTGTCTTTAGTACCAATTAAATTCGCAGATTTGTAACCACTACAACTATTAATAAGGTTGATGCGGTACAAATGATGCATGTTGTCTATGTCTTGGGTACTAAAGGTCGCCATATTACAGATTTATAAAATTGTTAATTTTAATGTTTTTAGCCTTAAGGTCGAACATTAAATTATACAACCCAAAAAATGTGCGATTGATATAAATGAAATGTTTAGACCCACGATTGCCATTCATGTTTCTTAACTCTGTACTTTTAGAATATTTCTGCCCCATTTCTGTAATTCTTCCGAAGAAATTGGCATCTGAAAAATCGAACTCCTCCGAATGAAAAGGCTGCGTGAATAAGCTTAACAGCTCATGAAACATATCCGTAAAGAAGATAATTTCTTCCTCAGAATCATCAGGTCTAAGAATTTCTAATTCGTAGAGTTTTTCTTTAAATTTTGTTGGGTTATTGATGGTATCTTTTTCTGCAAGTTCAAAGTAAGGCTTGTAAAATTCCTCAGGTATAGTTTTCATACAGCCAAAATCTAAGGCAATGAGTTTTCCGTCTTTAGAAATTAAAAAATTACCAGGATGCGGATCGGCATGTACTTTTTTAAGATTGTGAATTTGAAACATGTAGAAATCCCATAGAGCTTGGCCTAATTGAGATGCTAAGTTTTGGTTTGTATTATGACTGGCGAATTCAGAAAGATGCTCACCTTCCATATAATCCATAGTTATAATGCGCTCAGAAGATAAATCTTCGTAATATTCTGGGAACTTTAAATTCGGCACATGTTTACAAGCGTCTACAACAGCTTTACTCTGGGCAATTTCTAATTTGTAATTGGTCTCTTCTGTGAGTTTATCTTCAACTTCTTTGAAATACTTATCCGAGTCTTTTCCTTTTATGTTAAACATCTTAATAGCTACTGGTTTTACCAATGCTAAATCTGATGCGATACTTTCTGCAACTCCAGGATATTGGATTTTCACAGCAAATTTTTTCCCATTCTTTTCTGCAATATGGACTTGACCAATACTGGCAGCGTTTACTGAAGTTGCATTGAAAGTATCAAATAATTCGTCGGGATGTTTCCCAAAATATTTTTTAAATGTTCTTATGACCAATGGTGGTGATAAAGGTGGTACCGAAAACTGTGATAACGAAAATTTTTCGACATATGCTTGTGGCAAAATGCTTTTTTCCATACTTAGCATTTGCGCTACTTTTAGTGCACTGCCTTTAAGTTTTTTTAAGCTATCGTAGATATCTTCGGCATTACTTTGATTGAGACGTTCTTTGGCTTCTTCTTTAGAATTTACCATTTTGTCTCCATAGTATTTTAGGTAATTAACACCAACTTTGGCACCTGTGGTCACCAGTTTAGATGCGCGAGATATTTTTGATATTGGTATGCTATCTATGGTCTTCATTTAATTACTATGTATTTTTTCTTTGTAAATAAACTTACCAAAGTCAATTAAACTTTTTAGCGGAGTAGTGTCAATGAGGTCAAAGCTTGCTCTAACCGATTTTTCAATAAATACATCTGTTTTTTCAAACGAAGTAGAAGTGTCATCTAACCAAAACTTCATGGTGAGTAGCAATTGTAACCATGCAGATTCTTTTAAACTACGTTGCTGAAGTTTTGTCAATTGCTCTTGCTTTAAATCAATCGTCTTTATATCAAGCAATTCAATATAGTGCATAAATTGTTGCTTTAATGGTGCTAAAGTACGTAGTGTTTTGAGAGAATTTTTTTTATCACCAAGAGCATAGGCTACATAGCTTCTGTTTGCTGTTAGGATTTCAAAAAAAGTGAAATAAAAACTTAAAAGCTTATTGCGTTCGTCAAAGGAAGCATAATCGTCACTTTTCTCTAAAACCGTAATCGCATTATCAAAAAACAATTTGAAGATAGACTGTTCTAAAACCTCAAATGAAGAAAAGAATTGATAGAATTGTTGTTCTTCAAAATTATTATCTTTTGCAAACACATATACCGATTTAGGCTGTTGGTTGTGCGTAAGAACATAATCCATGTAAAAAGAAATGAGGTCTGCTTGCTTTATATTTTTTTTCTTTGCCATTGTAGTTAATTTACAATGTAAAGATACAAAATGTTTAATGATTTAAATTAAAAGTTAAACAAAATTTAACACCAAGTTTTAAGCAAGCAGCACCTAAAACTAAACGTTTTGTGTTCTGTAGTATTTTTTCCTTAACCAAAACGCGACTCTAACTAATAGAATTAGTGCAGGTACTTCTACTAAAGGCCCAATAACTCCAGTAAAGGCTTGGCCTGAGT
The DNA here is from genome assembly GCF_001971725.1 of Winogradskyella sp. J14-2. Classification (NCBI taxonomy): domain Bacteria; kingdom Pseudomonadati; phylum Bacteroidota; class Flavobacteriia; order Flavobacteriales; family Flavobacteriaceae; genus Winogradskyella; species Winogradskyella sp. J14-2. The sequence continues at coordinate 3,247,522 of NZ_CP019388.1, forward strand.
TGAGGCCAAATACAGCAATGGCAACAGCTATGGCTAGTTCAAAATTATTACCAGCAGCAGTAAATGCAATGGCAGTATTTTTATCGTATGGTGCACCCATAGCTTTACTAGTAAAAAAGCCAATAAGAAACATTAACGTAAAGTATACTATTAAAGGTATTGCAATGATTAAAACATCACCAGGAATCTCAACAATCAGTTCTCCTTTTAATGAAAACATTACAATAATTGTAAATAACAATGCAATGAGTGTTAATGGTGAAATTGTTGGAATAAACTTTTGGGTATACCATGTTTCGCCTTTTAGTTTTACTAAAACAACACGCGATAGTATGCCAAGTACAAAAGGAATACCTAAATAAATAGCAACGCTCTCTGCAATGGTTGCAATAGATATATCTACAATGGCTCCTTTAAACCCAAAATATGGTGGAAGCACTGTGATAAATACATACGCATAAAAACTGTAAGCAAACACCTGAAAAATACTATTTAGAGCTACTAAGCCAGCACCATACTCACTGCTACCTTCTGCTAAATCGTTCCATACTAATACCATAGCTATACATCTCGCGAGACCAATAAGAATGAGACCTACCATATATTCTGGATAATCTTGTAAGAAGATTATTGCCAAAAAGAACATTAAAACAGGGCCTATAACCCAGTTTAAGATTAAGGAAATGGACAATATTTTTACATCTTTAAAAACCTTAGGCAACAAACTATAATTAACTTTTGCCAATGGTGGGTACATCATTAAAATAAGTCCGACAGCAATAGGAATGTTTGTAGAGCCACTACTGTAAGTGTTAATAACCTCAGGAAATTTTGGAAATATATAACCTATACCAACACCCAAAATCATAGCTAAGAATATCCATAAGGTAAGGTAGCTATCTAAAAAACTTAATTTCTTTTTCATGATTTATTATTTCTTAATTTGAGAAAAAACATACTTCATTTCAGTTGCAATTTGAGTACTACGCTCTTCATATTTCTCTGCTTGTTGTGGAGTTCCATCAGCTACTTTTGGATCTTCGTAAGTAATAGGAATACGCTTTTCTGCACCAGCTATAAAAGGACAACCTTGATCTGCAGAAGAGCAGGTCATTATGGCTGCAAAACCACTTTGAGGATTAAATTGCGACGCAATGGTTTTTGAAAACCCAATGATAGGATGCGTGTTTTCAGCATATTTTAAACTGTAAACGGGATTATTTCCTTCAGAAAGTTTATCCACTTTAAAACCTGAGTTAGCTAGTGTCTCTGCAGCTACCCGAAATAATGATGTAGCTTCTGTACCTGCAGAATAGCAAAACAGATTATTAATGCCATAGTACTTACCCAAGACTTGTGCCCAAGCTTGAGATAAATGACTTCTTCTAGAATTGTGCGTACAAATAAAATTGAGGTTTACAGTGGTTTTGGCATCAACTTTAGATTGAATAAAATCTATTAAAGGTTGAAGTGTTTTTTTTCGTTCTTCAGGGATTGAAGCTGTATCAAAACTTTTAATATTCTCTTTTAATGTTGAATACATCATGATTCAGATTTTGAATTTAACAACAGTTACCATCAGGTGAACAACATATTTCATCATCAGTTAAACTGGAAAGTTGACGTTTTGGTTTAGCTTCAGGAATACCACATTTGTCCTTTGCAAGACAATCAGTTTGCTTTGTGGTTAGTAAAAAAATATTACCATCGAATTCTAATCCAAATTTACCAATTGTTTCTCCTTGGTATTCAACTTCAATAGGTAGGTTTTTATTGATGTTTAATTTTTCTACAGAAAGGTTAATGATATTCAATAATTTTTCAGGATGTAGCCTATGGTCGTAGTCATCGGCATTCCATAATTGAAAATTAATAACTTCTTCGTTTCTAATCGTTCCACCACAATCGATAAATAGTTTGTTTATTTTTCCTACTTCCGTAACATGAAAATGCGAAGGAACTAAATCACCATTAGGCAATTGAAAAGCAATCTTATCTAGATTACTTAAAGTAGATGTAATCTCTTTTAATGTCATAATATTTAAATTTTAGCAGCAGTCGTTGCTGTTGTTATTGTTTTGTTCTATAAAATTTGAAATTATAGATGTCATGTTATTCCAGTTTTGTTCATCTAGGCAATAACAGACGCTAGTACCTTCAATGTTACCTTTAATAAGACCAATGTTTTTTAATTCTCTAAGATGCTGAGAAATGGTGGCCTGCGCTAGGCCAATTTCATCAACCAAATCACCACAAATACAGGTGTTTGTTTTAAAGATTTGCTGTAAAATAGCTACTCTTGCAGGATGTGCAAAGGCCTTAGCGAGTGTTGCAATTTGGTTTTGAGTATCTGTAAATATTTCAGATTTTGTTAAGCCCATAATTTATTTAATTATTATATTGCAATATTACGATAAAAGGATAAGTGAAACGTAAATTCAACGTTAATTTTACAGTTTTAGGTATTCATTAACATTACCAAGTAGTCTTTAGTTGTAATTTTAACATAATTTTAAAACAACACTTATCAACATGAAAAAACTAGTACTATTTGTATTTGCATTGGCTCTAATGTTTACAGCAAATGCACAATTAGAAACACCGCAGCCTAGCCCTCTTACAACAATTGAGCAAAAGGTTGGGTTAACAGACGTAACCCTAGAGTACTCTCGCCCGAGTATGAAAGGAAGAAAAATATTTGGCGATTTAGTGCCTTACGGTAAATTGTGGCGTGCAGGTGCCAACAAGAACACGATAATAACATTTAGCGATAATGTTTCTATAGATGGTAATGAACTCAAAGCCGGTTCTTATGCTATATTTATTTCTCCTAATAAAGAATCTTGGGATGTTGTGTTCTACACAGACACAAATAATTGGGGAACGCCAGCTAAATGGGATGACTCTAAAGTTGCAGCTAAGGTTTCTGCAAAGGTTTATAAAATGCCAATGGATGTAGAAACATGGACCATTGGTTTGGATGATTTAACAAACGATTCGGCTAATATTGGTTTTATTTGGGAAAAAACGTATGCAGCCGTTACATTTAAAGTTCCAACTGAAGAAAAAGTGGCAACTTCCATTAAAAATGTAATGTCTGGTCCTACTGAGAATGACTATTATTCTGCAGCGTCATATTACTTATCTGAGAATAAAGACCTAGACTTAGCAATGAAATGGATTGATAAAGCTGTTGAAATGACTAAAGATGAGCCGCGTTTTTGGTACTTAAGAAAGCAGTCTTTAATCCACGCTGCAAATGGTGACAAAAAAGGCGCTATAGCTGCTGCGAAAAAATCCTTAGAAGGTGCTAAGAAAGCAAAAAATGCCGATTACATTAAAATGAATGAAGATTCTCTAAAAGAATGGGGAGCGATGTAATTAAAGTTACAGACTTATAAATAAAAAAAGCGCACTTATTAAGAATGCGCTTTTTTTTATATTCTTAGATTTGCTCTGTCTTCTTAATTAAGTGTTGATGTAGATTAGCAATTATTATGACAACGACACATCCAAAAAGGTTTAGCCATAAATAAGGCATCCAATCAAAAGCCCAACCGATTATTACGATGACTTGAGTAATTAGTGCTGCGTTAAATACTGCGCCACCTTTAATGTGTTTAAAGAAAAACGCAAGTAAAAAAATACCAAGAACATTACCATAAAATATAGAGCCTATAATATTTACTAATTGAATTAGATTTTCTGCCAAATCCGCAAAGCAGGCAATAATTATAGCAACAATTCCCCAGCCTAATGTAAACCATTTGGTCACGGTTACCATGTGCGTTTCTCCTTTGTCTTCCTTAAGATTTCTACCATATAAATCGATAGACGTAATCGTGGCCAAAGCGTTAATTTCTGAAGCTGTGGAAGACATGGCGGCAGAAAGAATAACAGCTAATAGCAAGCCAATTAGACCAGTTGGTAAATGATTAAGGATAAACCTAATGAACATGTAATCTCGGTCGTTGGTTTGCGTGTCTTTTGCAGCATCTCTGTAGAGTGCTTCTAGTTCGGCAGACTTAATTTTATAAACTTCACTTTTAGGGTCAGATTTTAAATCATAAACGGTCTTTTCGAGCGCTATGTAATTTGCTCTGTATTCAGGGTCTATAGCGTTTTTAATTAAAAATTTAGACTCTAGGCGGTATATTTTTTCAATACTATCTATTTGAAAAAGTTGTTGTTTTAACTCAGGGTTTTCGTTCTTTGCATAAGCTAAACTAAGGCGTTGCTTCATGTCAAATAATTCTGCCTGTTTATCTTGAAGTGCTCTATATTCATTTCCGTATTCTGAAGCTAAAACGGTTTCAGTAGATTTATCAATAAAGTTTAATGGTGAAGGGTTAAACTGATAAAATACAAATACCATAACACCAACCAGAAGAATAAAGAATTGCATAGGTACTTTTAGTAGTCCGTTAAAGAGTAAGCCCATTTGCATTTCTTTCATGCTTTTACCAGAAAGGTAGCGTTGCACCTGGCTTTGGTCAGTTCCGAAATACGACAACATTAAGAAAGTACCACCAATGAGTCCTGTCCAAATGGTATAACGATTTTCTAAATCGAAAGAAAAATCTAGTACTTGCATCTTTCCTGTAGCACCAGCAATATCTATAGCATCTATAAAAGAAACTTCTTTAGGTATAAGTTTAATAATAATTACCAGTGCAGCTACCATACCAGCAAAAATGACAAACATCTGCTGTTTTTGGGTTACTGTTACTGCTTTTGTTCCGCCAGAAACGGTATAAATAATAACTAAAACACCAATGATGATGTTAAGGGTAACGATATTCCAACCTAAAACAACAGAAAGAATAATGGCTGGCGCAAATATGGTAATACCAGCGGCTAACCCACGCTGAATTAAGAATAAAATAGCGGTAAGTGTTCTGGTTTTTAGATCGAAACGATTTTCGAGAAATTCGTAAGCCGTATACACTTTAAGCCGATGATAAATAGGGATAAATACTAGGCAGATAATCACCATAGCAATCGGCAAGCCAAAATAGAATTGTACAAATCCCATACCGTCCGAAAATGCCTGACCTGTGGTAGAAAGAAAGGTAATAGCACTGGCTTGTGTTGCCATTACAGACAAACCGATTGTCCACCATTTTGTAGTATTACCACCTCTTACATAATCCTGAACATTTTTGCTACCTCGCGTTTTCCATGTGCCATAACCTACAATGATGGCCAAAGTGGTAATTAAAACCGTCCAATCTATCCAGTCTAAAGTCTGTTGCATAGGCTTAAGCGAATGAAGCAGTTATAAAATAAAATAATACAATATAAAGTGCATTAGCTATAAGTACAATGGTGTACATTTTATTCCATTTTTGCTTTGGTTGTGGTTGGTTTTGCATATTAATCAATTATCATTTTTTTATAAACATGTTAATTTATCGAATTGTTTAAAATCATAATATTTTTTCATTATTTAAATATTTTTTGATCATAATCATATTCTGATTCATTAGGGAAATAACCATTCAAATCAGGGAAGATAAGCTGTAAATATTTAAACTCTGAATTCTCATAAAATCTAAATGAACTCAATGCATATTCAGTTAATGATTCATTATTAATTTCAATAAAATAAACAGGAAATCTGGTAGTCAAACTTTCTATCTTTATATTAAGAGGTATTTCGTTATATTTAAACTTCTCAGCATAATTATTAATCAATTCATTTGTGAGACCATTTGGAAGTCCAGATATAATGAGTTCAGGAATATTAAAATTTTCGTACAGCCCAGTTGAGTATCCAAAAGGAGTAAAGTCAACTTCTTCCATTACATATGTTGTATGAAATCCAAATTTCTCAATATTATCATTGACCAATTTGAAATATTCCTCTCGCTTGTTCAATTTTAATTTTTTAGTTTGTTAGCTTCTTCTTTACCAGCAGAAAGCAGATTGGCAAAAAGACGATAAGCACCAGAAACACCAGCAGGAAACTCTCTAAAAAAGCTTAAAGCTGTATATATGTAGTTTCCTTTTCCGTATTTGGCAACCAAGAGACTCCCTTCTTTAGAAGACTCGCCTTTGTCGTTCATAGAAAGAAGTGGTGTAAAATCTTCTGACCATTCATTAGGAAAATACAAACCGCGTTCTTGTACCCAACCTTCAAAATCTTGTGTTGTAATTTTATTTGGAAAATTTAATAGCGGATGACTTGGCTCAAGTATTTTAACTTCAGCATTTTCATCAGTAACACGATCTCTTGAGATTTCTAAATCGTAAGGTGATAAATTATCGACTTTAAGGCGTCTGTTAGTGTTATACTGTACAATGAGGTTTCCACCTTCTTTAACATAATCCAGTAAGAATTTTTGTTTAAACTTAAGTTCGTCTAAAATATTATATGCTCTAATACCTACAACAACAGCATCAAAATTAATTAGGTTTTCGGCTGAAATTTGATCTGGTTTTATAACGGTAACGTTGTAACCAATTTGTCTTAGACTTTCTGGCACAACATCTCCAGCACCTTCAATATAGCCTATGTTATTACCACGTTTATCAATGTCTAAACGCACCACTTTACTTACGCTTGGTATTAAAACGGTTTGGTACGGAATGTGACTGTAGTCTATTTCTACAAGTTCATCAGTGTAATAGTCTCCATTACTATTTACCATTGGTGTAATAAGACCTTCACTCTGATTTTTTGGCGGAATCACTGTAAATACCACTTTTTGAACATCACCTTTATTAACAATTTCAATTTTTTGCTTTTGTGGATAGACGTTCCAATCGTTTGGATAAGCCATTTGCACATAACCTTCAATGGCGTCTCTACCAGCTTTTACAATCACTTCAATCTCTTTTTGTTGATCGTTTTCAAAAATAAAAACCTTATCAGAAATGCTTGCAGAGACTTCTGGTATTACTTCAAAAGGTCTGTACAATTCGCCTTTGTCTGGTTGCGAATACCGATATACTACAGGTTTGGTTATGGTGATAGGTGTCCCTTCAATATTTAAATTAAAATCTACAAATGCAGCTCTTGGTGTTTCTGGTTTGCCTATCCATTGCGGATTATCAACATGATACATACCAAGTGTACTCTTTTTATTTAGCCAATACGGAGTCGTGTAGTGGCTGTTTTTTGGTATTGTAATGGCTTCGTTAAAATTTAACTTCTGGTTTTCTACCATATCCATTTCCTTAGAAATAGCATTAGGCAGTGTCGATAACTTGTAGGATTTTAAATTAATTGATGCAGAGCTTCGGTTTAATGCTTCGATGTTTAAACTTACGGTAGCGTTAGGTGCTGCATGTGGTGAATTTGCTGATACCTCTAAGTATAAGCCTGCACAAGCTTCTATAATAGTTAGTAATTCTTTAGTTTTAATGGTTTTCCAATGCTCGTCTTTTACATTTTGAAGTAATCTATAGGCTTCTAATAATTGTGGTAGGTGAGTGGCTGGGTTTTTAAAATTAAAATTCTCTTCAACGGAGTTTAAAATGTCTCCAATTGCTTTTCCACCTTCAATTCTATTCCAAGTGGTGTCTATACCTGCAAAAACTGATTTGCTATCATCTAACGGTTCACCTTTTAAATATTCAATGTATTCTTGTTGTGTGCCTCGTTGGGATAAACGACCAAAGCCTTGGCATAAGTGCTGACTGCTTGCTAAGGCAGCAACTTCGTTGTTAGACATACCTTTGCTTGGATAATAAACACCAATATCAAAATTTAGCATATTGCTTTTGTCGGCTTCTTCAAATTTTTCTTGGCTTCCATAAAACCACCAAGATGTGTTAAAGAAGATACGCTTTGGCTGCCAAGTTTCTGTATATTTTAACTGCGATGGATATTGAGAAGCATCATTGGCCAAATCAAAAGCTTCCATACTTAGCATCGCAGAAGCTGTATGATGACCATGAGTTCTGCCAGGTGTTCTGTGGTCAAAACGGTTAATAATCACGTCTGGCTTAAAGGTTCTAATTGCCCAAACCACATCTGCCAAAACCAAATCTTTATTCCAGATCTCTAGGGTTTCGTCAGGATGTTTTGAGTAACCAAAATCGTTGGCTCTAGTGAACCTTTGTTCACCACCATCGACACGACGAGCTGCTAGTAATTCTTGGGTTCTAATGACACCAAGAAGTTCTCTAATTTCTGGTCCTATAAGATTTTGTCCACCATCACCTCGTGTTAACGAAAGGTAAGCCGTACGTGCCTTAACTTGGTTAGACATATAAGATATTAATCGTGTGTTTTCATCGTCTGGATGCGCTGCGACATATAAGACAGAACCTAGGACATTAAGCTTTTGGACAGCTTCGTAGATTTCTGAGGAATTAAATTTTTTGGGTTGTTGTGCTGATAATGATATTAAACAGCTAAAAACAAAAAGAATACAGAGTCTAATCTGAAACATGAGGTTATTTAGTTAGTGTGCTGTTCAAATATAAAAAAGTTGCCTACTATAACCTCGTTTTTAGGGTTTGTTTAACGGTCTCGGCTATGATTTCGTTACGTTGAAAATTCCAGCGGAATTTTCGACTCTAGAAACCCAACCGTTTAAAGTTGAACTAATTTTGTAAATAGACGATTATTTAGTATAAATTATAGCCATTATTAGCAACTAGCTTTTTTTCATTTCATATCTCCAATATAAATTGCTATAAATTAGATATGTTACTATTAATCTTTGTGTATCGCTGTCAAATTCTACCTTATCAATTAGTTCAGCCAATATTTCTCTATTCGGATAAGAATTGAGTTGAACCTTATCCTTTGTGTCAAGAATAAACTGGTAATGTATTTTGTTATTAAAGGAATTTATTGCACAATCGTAAAATAATTCCTCAAAGAACAGAGCCGTCATTAAATTATTCTCAATAAAATAATTGGTCGAATTAAAATCCTCAAATTCTTTCTTTAGATATTCAGCTTTTTCAATTTCACCAATCAATTTCAAATATCCGTTTTTATTGTTATAAGGTAAATAACCAGTATTTAGCAAATGATATTCAAACTTTTGAATTGAATCAAAAATACTTACCGAATTCGCAATATCTGATTCGGACGTTTTTAACGGATAAAGAATTGTTCTATCAAATGTTTTGTCATTAATACATTTCTGGTATTCAGATTCTAATTCATTCCGATTGTCATTGCACGATGAAAAAGTAAGAATCACTAATAATGAGATAAATAATTTCAAATTCCAGAGTTAATTTTTGGGTTTGTTGCTAACGTTTGGTTTTTAGTAAACAGTATCTACAACCACTTCTTTCTTTTAAAGTAAATGAGCAGCCCAACAAAAATAGTAAACATGACACCAAGAAGCACAAAATAACCATTGCGGTATTCGAGTTCTGGTATGTATTTAAAGTTCATACCATAGAGGCCAGCTAAAAACGATAATGGAATGAATATAGAAGACATAATGGTAAGCACTTTCATTACTTCGTTCATTCGGTTACTTATTGTGGTCATGTACATATCCATTAAACTCCATATCATTTCACGGTAAATATCTATGTTTTCTGATACTTGAATTAAATGGTCGTAAACATCTCTGTAAAAAGTGATTGTGCGTTTGTAGATAAATGGGTGATCCCCTTTTTCAATACGGTTTATAATTTCGCGAAGTGGAAAAATTGCCCTGCGTACTTTTAGAATTTCGCGTTTGAGTTGTTGTATGTCTATATTAACATTTTCTCTTGCGTTCCCTGAAAAGAGTTCGGTTTCTAAGTCTTCGATTTTATTGCCAAGGGTTTCAATGAGACTAAAGTAATTATCTACGATAGCATCAATTAATGCATACATTAGATAATCGGATTTTAATCCTCGTATTCTACCATTAGATAATCGCAAACGTTCTCTAATGGAACCAAAAACATCTCCTTCAGATTCTTGAAATGTTAACACATGATTTTTACCTAATACAATACTAACTTGCTCTATAACAATATTTTCGTCGTCATCGTAATACAGCATTTTTAGCACAACAAACAAATAATCTTCATACTCATCAATTTTAGGGCGTTGCGAAGTATTTACAATATCTTCTAAAACCAGCGGATGCAGATCGTATTGTTTACCAATATCTTCAATTTTGTCTGTATGTTTAAGTCCGTCGACATTTATCCAGGTTACCGAGTCTGTTTCTTTATAGTTAATAGCATCTTCAATATTGAGTAATATAGACTCTTCAATATAGTCTTTTGTATAATCGAAGCATTCTACATGAAAATCTTTATCAGACTTTTTTCCTGTATAGATTAGCGTACCAGGAACCTGACCAATATGTTTTTTAGATTCTTGGGTGCGCTTTTTTTTAGTTCGTCTTTTAATCATAATTTAAAGAATACTGCTATCGTCTAAAGCATCTTTCTTCATTAAAGTTACAGCTTTTTGAAGAATTAAGTTGTTAGGGTAAGTGACCAAATCGCCATTGTCTTCTCTAAGTATAAGTTGAAATGCTCTAATGTCTTCTATAATGGCTTCTACAGGGTAATCTTTATCGTGTATTTTTATTTTGTCACCAACTTTATATGGAAATGAAAAGAACATAATGACGCCTGAAGTAATATTGCTTAAAATGGACCAGATAGCAAATAATGCAATACCAATAACAGCAAAAACAGAAGAAAATACTAAGGTAATATCACTGGTTTTGGCACCGAGTATAAAAGCTTCTATCAACAATGCCAAAAGTACCAGGGTTACAGTAGCATAACGACCAATTAGTGCAGCTCTCGCTTCTGTTGTTCCACTTTTTTTGCCAATTTTGTTTACCGTGACAACAATTATTGCTCTTATAATGAGCAAAACTATGAGTACAATCGCAGAGTATATAATTTCGGATCGGTAAGTTTCAAAGAAATTAGACATAGCGTTTAATGGTTAATTACAAACAAAGGTAGCTAATAATCTATTGTAACTTTAATGTAGTTCTTAAACTTTCGTCTGCATTACTGTTTTTGTTCCAATAGGCTGATTTAATCGTTTCTAGTTTAGTAGCTTTGGTTGTTAAAGTCTTTGCTGATGCACCAAAACCGTTTGTTGATGTTTCTTCCCAACTTAAAATTTCGAAAGGGAATACTGTGTTAAAATTAATTTTCAAGCTTCGGTTTAACTTAGGGTAATTTAAGGTGTATGTGCCATCGTTTAAATTTGCAAAAGCTTTATAGGAAGTAATAGTTTTATGTTTTAATCTAGTAAACTCTAATGAAGGAATAATACTGATTTCACCAACTGGTAATGAATTTGGATTTATTCTCAGTTTGGTCCAAATCTCATTTTCTGTCCAGGTTTTTTCTAGTTTGAAATTTTGATCGGCTTCACCTTGAAAATAGGAATGTGAAGAAACTTCAAACTCATTACGATTATTAAGTTGTGTATATACATGTCCACACCATTCTTGTATAGAAGCTGAAACTTTTAATGCGTGTTGATTATTAGCTACAGGAAAAAATGTGCTCTGCATGATACTGTATGGATAAATACCTGTATTGAATTTTTTAGAGGCGTTAAGCTTTAATACTGGGATGTTGCTCTCGTTATAATTATCTGCTTTTACTTGTGTGTCTGGTAAAAAATCTTCAGTAACAAAAACTAAAACGGCTTTACCGTCTCTTATTTCTCCATAACGTACTTGTTCTAGTTTGTAAGATGTAATTTCGGCTTCGCCTGAATACCAATAGTCTTTAAATACTTGTGATAATTCTTCTTTAGGTTGTTTTTCTTCAATCTCTGGACGTAAATTTTCTGAGATTTCCGAAGTAGTTTCAACTGTTTCTTTACAACTTTGAAATGCAACTACTAAAACTGTGAGTATAAAAAGTAACTTTTTCATGTGCTAATATTTATTATTTTCAATAACCTGATAGTCAATAATAAGGATAGGGAAGGAAACTGTCTACTGACTGCCTAGTGCCTATTTTGGGCTTTCTTACAAAGTTACAATCTGCTTAAGTGTTGGCAATGGTATTTAACGTTTCATAAAGTAAATGTGTGGGTAAGCCAACGACGTTGTTATAAGACCCTTCAATTTTAGTTATTGCAATGGCACCAATCCATTCTTGTATGCCATAAGCACCAGCTTTGTCTAATGGTTCGTAGGTGTTTACATAGTACCAGATTTCGTCATCTGTTAATGCCTTAAACGTAACTTTGGTTATTGTGTTTACCAGCTTTTGTTGGTTGGTTTGTGTAAAGCAAATTGAGGTCATTACCTCATGGGATTTATTACTAAGCGATGTAATCATCCTAAAGGCATCGTCCTTATCTTTTGGTTTTTCAATAGGTTTGTTATTTAACCAAACAATAGTATCGCTGGTAATTAAAATATCGTTTTCTTTGAGTTCCGTTTTAAAGGCTTCAGCTTTTAATTTTGCCAAATAATCAGTGATTTCAATGCCTTTTAAAGTGTCAGGATATACTTCATCTACAGGATGAAGACGCACTTCAAAATCTATATTCATAGACTTCAAAAAGGCATGGCGTCTTGGTGATGCCGAAGCTAAGATGATATTATAATCCTTTAGATTGTCGTTTAGCATATTACTTCAAAATAAAAGGGTAAAGACTCATAGAAAGCATGCCTGTGAGCATAACTAGTTTTAACATAAAACTAATATGTTTGTAATGCGATTGCTGTTCTGCACTAAAAATCTTTATGGCAACATAAATTAATGGAGCAACAACAAATATTAAAAAGTAACCGACTAAAATTTGTTGTGTGTATAAACTTGTGATAATGTAATAAACTACAGCGAAAATAGGAATTAAAGATAGCGCAAATGCAATTTTAGTAGCTCTATCTCTTCCTAAAACTATGGGCATGGTTTGCATACCGACCTTATGATCTCCGTTAATATCTTCAATATCTTTTATAACTTCTCTAACAAGATTTATTAAAAAGGCGAAAATAGCATAGTCTCTTATAATTTCTAAAAAAGGCATATTGGCCACATTGTTGAAAGACATCATGGAAGGGATTAATTCAAAAATACCAACCACCAAAATACTTAGTGCCACAACAATAGAAACCACAATATTCCCTATTAAAAACATCTGTTTTAAGGCAGTAGAATAGATGTATAACAATGCAGAACTAATAAAAAAGACTACGAAAAGAGACGAATAATTAATGAGGTGCGAAAGGTAAAAACCCAATCCAACACCAATGACATTTAGAAGCATAAAGTAGGTGTAGCCATCCTTTTCTGAAATGTTTTTATTGATAATGACTTTGCTTGGTTTATTAACCGTATCTGTGTCAATATCATAAATATCGTTAATTATATAACCTCCAGCCGCTATACACAGAGTGGCTACTACCAAAATAGCAAAGGCAAAAGTACTGAGCGTCGTTGTAACACCTTGACTTTCATTAAAAGGAAGCAACAAAGCATATTTAATTAATATTTGCACAACAGCAATCATAATTAGGTTTTTCCAACGGATTAGATTAAGAAAATGAATCATTATTAGAGATTAATGAGAAAGAATTTGATTGATTAAATAATAGATAAGATATATCATAAAACAAAAAATAATGAGGCTTATAATTACAGTTCTCCAGAATAGTTTACGTTCTTGTTTGCGGATTTTATTTTTAATTTTTTCTTTATCAGCTTTACTAAGATCTTTATGCATAAACTCCATTTTGTAATGAAGATGTGCCTCTAAATCTAGTTTTTCTTTGTAAACAGAAAAGGGAGTACTTGTTTTTTGGTTAAACGTAGATTGGTTGTTACCAAATCCTATATAACCAAAGCCAGTACAATGTCTTCTGCTTCTACGAGCCATGTTATTTGTTAAATAAAAATTGAATGAGTAAAAATATCAAATATACAGTTACCCAAATTAATATGTGTTTTAAAGAAATAGATTTCTCATTCTTTTTTGTGACAGTTGTAAATTCAAAAGCATCATCAAAAAAAGTTTTTCCTTCAATTGCATCAGAATAGTTTTGTTTCAATTTTTCAGCAGTTTGTTCTAAATAATTTTGATTAACATTTTGGTTTATCAAAATGATATTAAACAGCAATTTTTCGCTCATCACACTATTTTGAATTTGACTAGTATCAAAAATAGTTAATTGAAATCCATAATCTTTTGGATGAAAAGAATTAGAAATTTTAATGATTCTATTTCTTTTTTCATTTGTGTAAATTAAAGTATCAACGATAATTGAGCCAGATTTAGTCCTATCACTTTCATGTTTTAATTTATAATTAAATTCTTCTATTAGATAATTAAAATAGGCTCTGGCTTTATCTCTAAAATTTTTACTTATTAATCGATATTCATTATCATCCATTATAATTTACTGAATACTGAATACTGAATACTGAATACTCATAACTATAATCAGTCGTATTTAGCATCAAAATTACCATTCCATTTGTTATGCACTTTAAGCACTTGTTCAATAACGTCTCTGGCAGCACCTTTTCCGCCATTTTTATGCGAAATATATTTTGAAATGACTTTAATTTCTGGCGCAGCATCTTGCGGACAACATGGTAAACCTACGAGCTTCATAACAGGGAAATCTGGAATGTCATCTCCCATATATAAAACTTCAGAGGCTTTTACATTTCGCTTTTCTAAATAATCGTTGAGTTGCTCAATTTTATTGTGTGCGCCTAGATAAATGTCTTTTACACCTAAGCCTTGTAAACGTTTACGAACACCTTCGTTAGAACCACCAGAAATTATACAAACATTAAAACCAGCATCAACAGCAGTTTTTAAGGCAAATCCATCCTTAATACTCATTCTGCGCAGCATTTCGCCAGATGTGGTAATGGTAACAGTACCATCGGTAAGTACACCATCTACGTCAAAAATAAAGGTGTTTATATTTATAAGGTATTCTTTATAGCTTTTATCGTTGTCCATGTGTTTTTTTTATTGAAGCCGTTAATAATTCATAAATGGCTTTATGCTCTTCGTTTTCTAACTGTTTTAAATGACGCTTTATGGTTTTTTTATCGTTGCGTTTTGCTGGTCCTGTTTGTGCCATGTAAGGAGACATATCCTGAACCTTTCTGGCTGTTTCCAAAATTAATGGCTTAAGAATATCAAAGTTAATGCTTTTGGCATCACTGATTTCGTGTGCTATTCTGTATAATTGATTGGTGAAATTATTAATAAAAACAGCAGATAAATGTAAAGTCTGTCTTTGTTCTGTATTGATTTTATAAGATTTACAACCCAAGGCTTCAGCCAAATCTTTCATAAACTGAAGATTTGTTTTTTCAGTCACTTCAATACAAATAGGAATTTCATTAAAATCTAATTCCGCATCCTTAGAAAAAGTTTGTAGAGGGTAAAATACAGCACGCTGATTTTTTTTATCTAAATCGTGGATAGAAACACTACCAGACGTATGTGCTACCAATCTGTTTTCAAAAGGTAGCGCTCTAGAAAGGGATGCAATACTATCATCGCTAACAGCCATAATGTAAATGTCAGCAACTTTAAGTTTAGACAAATCATCTGTAGTGTCAACTTCATTCGCGTAAGACGATATCTCGCTGTATGTACGGTTATACCATTGTTTAACAGTAATATCTTCAGCACTTATAAAAGCTTTATATAAATGAGATGCCACATTTCCTGCACCTAAAATTGTAACAGTTATCATGCTGTAAAAATAGTAAGATTTAGATTATAAAGCATAACTTTGAAGTATGAGTAAACCTGACATCAAAACCAGAGAGGATATATACCGCTTAGTCTCAAAATTTTATGCAAAAGTAAGAGAGGATAAAGATTTGGGCCCATTCTTTAACGAAACTATTAAAGATTGGGATGCGCATCTGGAACATCTTACCACGTTTTGGGAGTCGAGTTTGTTTTTAAAAACTAGATATTACGGTAATCCCTTAGAGGCTCATGTTAAGGTAGATGAAGCGCACAATAATAGCATTACAGATCTACATTTTGGACTTTGGTTAAATCTATGGTTTCAAACTATAGATGAATTATTTGAAGGCGACTTTGCGGAAAATGCTAAACGACGCGCTCGTAAAATGGGAACTTTTCTATACTTAAAAATTTTTGAAGCCAGAAATAAATAACCTTTTCTTCTTATTAAATTTGTGGGTTATAATTACAATAAAAATTTAATAAAGAATGAAATTAATAAAAGAGTTTAAAGAATTTGCCGTAAAAGGTAATATGATAGATATGGCCATAGGTATTATAATTGGTGCGGCTTTTAATAAAGTAATAGACGTCCTTGCAAAACAAGTGCTATTACCACCATTATCGTTATTATCGGATGGTACAAATTTTGAAGACAAGAGATTAGTCTTAAGAGATGCCATAAAAGACAACACTGGTGTAATAACAACAAGCGAAGTAGCTGTAGAATACGGCAAACTCTTCGAAGTCTTTTTAGATTTTTTAATTATTGGTTTTACAGTATTTATTGTTGTAAAAGCCATGAATAAATTAAGAAATAGGGCTCAAGACACAAAAGATAAAACCGTGGCAACACCAAAAGATATTGAGTTGTTGTCAGATCTAAAAGTTCTGATGGAAGAACAAAATAGACTTTTAAAAGCCAATGTTTCAAAATAATTGAAACTAAATTAGCTAAATTTAACGCTTTTTGCGTATCTAAAATCAAACCCAAAACAGTAAAAAGCACTATCTTTGCACGAGCTTAAAAAGCCCTTAAGATTATGCAAAAGAAAATCGCAAACTTCCTTTTTTCAACCAAACTTACTGCTGTTTTATTTATTGTATTTGCCGTAGCTATGGCTGTTGGTACCATTTTAGACCGTAACATGGATACTTCACCAACGCCCTACACCAGAACTTTGATTTATAATGCGTGGTGGTTTGAGACGATTATGGTCTTTTTTGTCATCAATTTTGTTGGTAATATTTCGCGCTACAAACTCCTTAGAAAAGAAAAATGGTCCATACTTGTTTTGCACATATCATGGATACTAATTATTGTTGGTGCTGCAGTAACGAGATATATTGGTTATGAAGGTATGATGGCAATTAGAGAGGGTGAGACAGAAAGCCAATTTAGATCTCAAAAAACATACATTAGCGGAAGAGTTGTTGGTGATTACAAAATTAACGGACAGTTACAACAGCGCAACATTATGGAGGAGGTAGATTTTTCGCCTCGTTTAGATAATGACTTTGAGAAAACTTACAAATATGGAAACCACGAGATTACTTTTAAACTCCAAAAATTCATTAAAGGTGCTGAAAAGGACATTATACCTAACGACACTGGCGAAAGCTACTTAAAAGTTGTTGAAGCTGGTGATGGTAGCCCTCACAATCACTTTTTGCAAGATGGGAAGGTGTCTAATTTGCACAATGTTCTAATATCTTTAAACAAAGAACAAGAAGGTGCCATTAATATTTACAACACAGATAAGGGCTTATTTATTAAATCACCTTACGAAGGTGAATATATGACTATGGCCACAGGGCAAACAGGTCAATTGGTAAAAGATAGCTTGCAACCATTAGCATTACGGTCGCGATATATTATTGGAAATATGCAATTGGTATTTCCAAAACCAGTGGTAAAAGGTGTTTTTGGGATTGTAAAAAAACCTACGATTTTAAAGGGTGATGATGATGGAGTAGTACTAGATGTTACAGCCAACGGAGAGACTAAAAGTATTAATCTATTGGGTGGCCAAGGAATTTATAATAGACTTGAAGAAATTAACGTTGGTGGCTTAGATATTGCCTTGCGTTATGGCTCGCGTTTAGAACAGCTGCCTTTTGAAGTAAAGTTAAATGATTTCATAGCTGAAAAATATCCTGGCACGGAGAAAGCGTACTCATCTTACGAAAGTAAAGTAACTATATTAGATAAAGAGAAAGGAGATTTTGATTATCATATTTACATGAATCATATTTTAGACCACAGAGGCTATCGTTTTTTTCAGGCAAGTTTCGATCCTGATGAAAAAGGTACCATACTTTCTGTAAACCACGATCGCTGGGGGACCTACATAACCTATGCTGGTTACATGTTATTATACTTTGGGCTGATGGCCATTTTGTTTGCAAAAAACACAAGGTTTGATGATATAAGAAAACGTCTCGATAAATTGAGTAAAAAGAAAGCAAAACTAATGACAATGATAGCTTTGCTATTGAGTTTGTGCGGTTTTGCCCAAGGACATGCTGAAGGTGACAACCATAATCATTCAAAAGATATACCCACTAAAGCAAGTTTAGATTCTATTTTAAAGGCTAATGTTGCACCTATAAAACATACTGACAAGTTTTCTGAAATGGTGATTCAAGATTATGACGGACGTATGAAGCCAATTCATACTTATGCTTCAGAAATGCTCAGAAAGTTAAGTAAACATGATACTTATGAAGGGCTAAACGCAACACAAGTGTTTTTATCCATACAAGAAAGTCCTGTATTGTGGTACAACATTCCAGTAATTTATTTAACACCAAGAAAGGCTGATTCTATTAGAACTATAATAGGCGTAGATAAAGATCAGAAATACGTAAGTCTATTAGATTTTTTTACTGAAGATGGACGAAATAAATTAGGCCCATACATAGAAGAGGCTTTTAAGGCTCAGGTTCCAAACGGATTTCAGAAAGAGGTAAAAAATACATACGGAAGATTAACGCTTCTATCTGATGCTATTGAGGGCAGGAACATAAGAATATTCCCCTTGCCAGAAGATGAAAATAACAAATGGATATCTTCATTTGACTTTAAGCAAGGTGGTTACGATGAGGTTATAGAAGATGAATCATACAAAGCATTTATAAAAAATGGCTTTAGCTATTATTTAATGACGCTCAATAATGCCAAGCAGTCAGGTAATTTTGAAAATGCAGACAAGCTATTAGGAGATTTTAAAAAGACACAGCAAAAATTTGGAAGTGAAGTCATGTTGTCTGATGATAAAATTAAAGCCGAAATATTATACAATAAATATGATATTTTTAAGAAACTATTTAGTTGGTATCTCTATGCAGCTACATTGCTTTTTATTTTTATTATTGTTCATATTTTCGATTATAAGAGTACGTGGTTAAAAACAGTGATAAAGCTACTTATAGCTAGTATTATATTGCTTTTTGTACTACATACTGGCGGTTTGATTTGGCGATGGTATCTCTCTGGTCATGCACCTTGGAGCGATGCCTATGAGTCTCTTATTTATGTAGCCTGGTCGGTATCACTTTTTGGATTACTTTTAGGTAGAAAAAGCAATCTTACTATAGCTGCCTCTGCCTTTGTAAGTGCTATAATTTTAATGGTAGCACATTGGGCTTGGATGGATCCGGCAATAGCAAATCTTCAGCCTGTATTACAAGGATATTGGTTAATGATTCATGTATCGGTTATTGTAGCAAGTTATGGTCCTTTTGCCATTGGGATGATACTGGGTGCTATAGCACTATTACTTATGATATTAACAAATAAAGAAAACAAAGATCGTATTGACATTAATATTAAAGAGATTACTATAATAAACGAAATGGCCCTAACAGTTGGTCTAATAATGCTAACTATAGGTAATTTCTTAGGAGGTATGTGGGCAAACGAAAGTTGGGGACGATATTGGGGCTGGGATCCAAAAGAAACATGGGCTTTAATTAGTATTATGATTTACGCCTTTGTTATTCATATGCGTTTAGTGCCAGGCTTACGTGGTCGTTGGATTTACAATTTGATGTCTATTTTAGCTTTTGGAAGTATTCTAATGACCTATTTCGGTGTTAACTTTTATTTGTCTGGTCTTCATGCCTATGCTAGTGGTGATCAGATATTAAGCTTTAAGTTTATTGCCATTACCTTAGTAATTATTGCAGTTTTAGCTTATTTGGCACATAGAAAAAATAAGATTTACTATAAGTAAGTTAAATTTTATTTTTCATTAAAAATCTTTTCATAGTTATTTTTCTTAAATTGAGGTATTAAAACTAACCCTCAAAAATGGACTACTTCAAAAAATTGGGAACAGCAAATGTACTAATGTTAATTCTGTGCGCTGTTATAATCCTTGTTGCCGAATATTTGTTTTTAACTGGAGATCAGATGCATGGCTTATTTATAGGCCTTTGGGCACCTACCTTGTTAGGTGTTATGATTTATTTAAAACTTGTTGATAATGGTAGCAAATGATATCGTTTTATGGTTTTCAGTTGTAGTTATTGCTTTGGTAGCCTTATGGGCTATTCTTATGATTAGGGCTTATAATAGAGCAAGTAAAAACGATTGATTTTATTCATCCTTAGTTGTTTTTTAAAAATTAACATGACTATTTGTACCATTATGATTGCTTAATTTACCCAATAGGAAAAAATCGTTACTATTTCTTGTAATGTAAAATGTTAAACATCTCAGTATGTTTAGCCATTACTAATCGAATATTTTTTAGATATGCAATCAAGTAAGTTCTCTATACGTCAATTTCTTAAGTATTTAAAAATTGCAATTTCTGGAAAGGAACAAGAGTTTACTTCAGGTAGTATTCGTAAAGCTGTTTTTATGCTATCGGTTCCCATGATTTTAGAAATGCTAATGGAATCTATCTTCGCAATTGTCGATATTTTTTATGTTTCTCAAGTCAGTGTAAATGCCGTTGCAACAATAGGCCTAACCGAGTCTGTTATTACATTAGTATATGCTGTTGCTATAGGTTTAAGTATGGCCGCAACCGCAGTTGTTGCCAGACGAATTGGAGAAAAGGATAGGGAAGGAGCTTCACAGGCAGCTGTGCAAGTCATAGGCTTAGGTATTATAGTAGCTGCTGTAATAAGTGTTATAGGTATACTTTTTCCAAAGGAAATTTTGCAATTAATGGGAGGCGAACCCGATTTAATTGCTGAGGGTTATGGATACACGCAAGTGCTATTGGGAGGAAATATTACCATAATGCTTTTGTTTTTAATCAATGCTATTTTTAGAGGAGCAGGCGATGCATCTATTGCTATGTGGGCATTAGTGCTATCTAATGGTTTAAATATTATTCTAGACCCAATTTTTATTTTCGGTTTCGGTGCAATACCAGCATTTGGTGTTGAAGGGGCTGCAATTGCTACAACAATTGGTAGAGGTACAGCGGTCATTTTTCAACTCTTAGTATTGTTTTATGGCTGGAGTAAAATCAAAGTTGGTTTTAAAGACTTAGTGCTCAGAGTAGCAGTTATGCTTAACTTAATTAAAGTGTCGCTAGGTGGTATAGGTCAGTTTTTAATAGGTACATCTTCGTGGGTATTTTTAATGCGCATTATGAGTGAGTTTGGTAGCGAGGTATTAGCCGGATATACAATAGCTATACGCGTTATGATGTTTACGCTTATGCCTGCTTGGGGAATGAGTAATGCTGCTGCAACACTAGTTGGTCAGAATTTAGGTGCTCAAAAACCTAATAGAGCAGAGGCTTCTGTTTGGAAAACAGGAAAGTATAGTGCAATTTTTATGGGATTTGTTTCTATTGTTTATCTCATTTTTGCACCACAAATTATATCTTGGTTTACTCAAGAACCAGAGGTAATTAAAAATGGTGCACTTTGCCTAAGGATTATAGCCGCTGGTTATGTATTCTATGGCTATGGTATGGTAATCATAAATGCATTTAATGGTGCTGGAGATACCAAGACACCAACTTGGATTAATTTCATTTGTTTTTGGTTGTTTCAATTACCCTTCGCGTATCTTATGGCATTAACATTTAATTTTGGGCCTATTGGTGTATTTGCTGCAATAACTTCAGCAGAAGTGTTAATAACAATTATAGGGATTGTCTGGTTTAAAAAAGGTTATTGGAAATCTGTGAATATTTAAAAAATTGAAATAAAAAACGTCCTTAGCAGTTTGTAGCTAAGGACGTTTAACCTAACTAATAAATATATTTAGAGTATTAAGAATTTTCAGGTGCAGTTTTTAATGCTGATGAAGCTACCGCTAAACTGTATATAACAAGACCGAATCCTATTTTATTAACGGCATCACCGATGTTATAAATTACATCCATATTAAGACCTAATCCTGCTAATCCATCATACCATCCTGGTGTACCTGCCATGTATCCTAGAGGGTAAATAGCCCAGCCAACAAGCACAAACCAACATAAAGCTTTATGAGCGCTTAATACTGCTCCACCTGCTTGTTCTGCCAGCTTTTTTGCCTCGCCAAGCCAAATCATATAAACAATTACAAAATAAGCAACACCAGATACTAAGCCCCAAAACCATGCTTGGTCTCTGTAAACAGCCTCACCAAAATAACCTGTGACAAGCATTATTACAGAAAGCCCAATTAATTTCCACATCAATGCTTTTTTGGCACCAGCAACTTTAAGGATAAGATAAAATTCAACGCACATTAATGGTACTGTTAATACCCA
This sequence comes from Winogradskyella sp. J14-2, assembly GCF_001971725.1. Taxonomy (NCBI): domain Bacteria; kingdom Pseudomonadati; phylum Bacteroidota; class Flavobacteriia; order Flavobacteriales; family Flavobacteriaceae; genus Winogradskyella; species Winogradskyella sp. J14-2. The sequence continues at coordinate 3,269,890 of NZ_CP019388.1, forward strand.
ATCTACATACCTGAAAAAGGTTGGTGATTCTGCGTAAGTTCCCCAATAATCTCGCATATACCAATAATGCACAGCAGCAATAAAGGTAATAAGACCAGAAACGAGGATAGAAGTTCGCCATTTTTTATCAAAACTATTCATTGATAAAAAGAAAAAGGCCGAAGCGGCCATCATTGCCATACATCCTACAAAGAATGTAAAGCCTACGTAGTCATCTGTTGCAATTTTTTGCACTCCATCGATGAGAATGGTTAGTAATGTCATAACAATTTATTTTATGTTTAATCAAATTTAAATAATGTTAAACAAAAAATGTTTAAAATTTTCATAAAAAAATTAAACAAAATAAAATATTACTACCTTTATGTTATGAAATTTCCAGTATTTAACTTAATTATTACGGTTTTTTTATTTTGGTTAACTATACAGGTAGATAGTCAATTTGAGAAGTATCTATCGTATATTTTGGTCTGTTCTGTTGGTATTTTACATGGTGCAAACGACATTTCTATATTGAGCATTCTTGTAAAAGGCTATAAAGGAAATAAGTTTTTTTTAGCGTTGTATATAATTCTTATACTCTCAAATATCTTTATTTTCTTTACTTCGCCTTTATTCGCATTAATCGTATTTATTGCAATTAGTTGTTATCATTTTGGCGAACAGCATTACAGTCATTTTATTAAACAACGTGGTTTAAAGTCATCACTTTTCTTTTTTAGTTATGGGTTTCTAATTTTTGGACTACTGTTTTATACTAATTTAAATGAAACCAATAAAATTGTTTTTGAATTAGCAGGTGTGTCAATTCGTAAAGATATATTTCTATATTTTTTATGGTTTGGCATTATTTCAACTATACTGTCAACTATCATAAATTCTAAGAACTTTACCGCTGAGTTTAATTATTTGCAAGAATTGTTTCTAATCCTATTATTTGCACTTTTATTTAATCTAGCAACTTTACTGTGGGCTTTTGCCATATATTTTGTCGTATGGCATTCTGTACCAAGTCTCATAGATCAAATAAAAGTTTTGTATGGCGATACAAATAAAATCCATTGGATTAATTATATAAAAACATCATTCATATATTGGTTAATATCTATTGTTGGTTTAGTTCTGCTTTACTTTGGAAGTATTTATTTACAATTTAATTTCATCACTTCATTTTTCGCTTTTTTAGCAGCTATTACTGTTCCTCACGTTATTGTTATGTACTTTTTTAATAAGAATTAAAAATTTATTAGTCTTAAAAAATTGCTTTTCTTTATTTTTAGTGAATGAAAACATTAGGACTAAATACCATTTGCACGCACGTTGGCGAGGTTGAAGACAAACAGTTTAAAGGTGCTGTATCTCCCATATATTTAAGCTCATCATACGAATTTTTAGATGTTGATGTAAAGCGCTATCCACGCTATTTTAACACTCCAAACCAAGAATATTTAGCGAAGAAGATTGCTGCTTTAGAGCATACCGAAGCAGCTCTGATTTTTGGATCTGGTATGGCAGCAATTAGCCATATGTTTTTAGCCTTCTTACAGAAAGGCGATCATTTGGTGGTGCAAAATACATTGTATGGTGGAACGGTTAATTTTATAAAAGAAGAATTTCCAAAATATGGTATTGAATATACCTTCACTAAAGGTTATAAAGTTGAAGATTTTGAAGCGGCTATTCAACCTAATACTAAGTTGATTCATATTGAAACTCCTTCAAATCCATTATTAACTATTACAGATATTAAGGCTATCGCCAAACTTGGTAAAGCCAAAAATATAATAACATCTATTGATAACACGTTTGCTTCACCAGTAAATCAAAATCCGATTGATTTTGGCATTGATATGGTGATGCATTCCGCTACAAAATATTTTGGTGGTCATAGTGATATTTGTGCAGGTGCAGTAGCAAGTTCTCAAGATTATATTGATAGAATTTGGAATGTAAGCAAGAATTTAGGTGGAAGCCTTAGCGACATGACGGTTTGGATGTTAGAGCGCAGTATGAAAACTTTGGGCTTACGCGTAAAAGCACAAACCAAGAATGCTATGAAAATGGCGAAATGGCTAAGCAAACACCCAAAAATTGCCAAAGTCTATTATCCTGGTTTAAAATCGCATCCTGAGCACAAATTAGCAAAATCTCAAATGAAAGGATTTGGTGCTATGCTATCTTTTGAATTAATAGATGGTCTAGATGCCTATCACTTTCAGAAATCATTAAAACTCATTAAATCTTCTATGAGTTTAGCAGGTGTAGAAAGTACAGTAATTTCTCCACACCTAACATCACATGCACTTCTAACACAAGACGAGCGAGATAAAGTTGGGATAAGCGACCAACTAATTAGATTTTCAGTAGGTATTGAAGATGTAAAAGATTTAAAACGTGATATCGAAAAGGCTATAGCTGCACTAAAGTAGTGCTAGGTTTGCGTCTGTCAGTTTTAAAGCTAATACCAATTTGTATTCTGTTGAGATTGTGTTTTCGAATATGCTGTTTTAAATAGCCTATTTGTAATTGCGAATGTTTGGTGACTTTAAAACCAAAACCTGTGTAAAAACGGTTTTCATGAAATGCCTGATCTTGAAAGTTTACAAAAGGTTCTTCTAAAACGTTTATGAAAATAGTATTACTTAAATTATATTTTAAACTTAATCGATATCTAAATCGATTTTGAAGTTCATTTCTGTTTGAAAAGTCTAAAAAGCGTTGTTCAAATCTAGCTCTGTGTTGAATGTTTAATTTTGATATATTATGATTGATGGCATATTGTTCGTATACGCGATGCTCATGTACGTTTGGTTGATGGTCAAACTCAAAAACAGTATCGATATCTAAGTAAGCATAACCCAAACCAATGGTTTCATTATTACTTATGTGATAGTTGCCACGTATAGAAACAAATGCTAGGTTATAATTTGAAGATGTTTCATAAAATCGTAACTCAGCGCAGGGATTTATGCTAAAACGCTCACTTAATCTATGATGACTACCATAAGTATACCAAGTACCTAAATGACTTTCTGATGGATTTTGGGCTATGAGATTGGTTGTAACTAAAACTAAAAATACAACGGTTAGTAGAATTCTCATATAATTTACAATCTATGAGCTTTAGAATTAATATTCAGTTAAAATAAAGAAAAAGAGGAGCTCCATGAGAGCTCCTCCTTGTCATGGAATTATTAAACATGGTCTGTTAAATGATGGTGTTCATCAATTAATGGACCTCCTTCTATAATTTGATCAGAAGCTTCACTTGCAAATTTTTCAAAGTTTAAGTGGAAAGAGTGCGCTAACTGAATAGCTTTACTAATGTAAGCTCCTTTTTGTAACCACGTATTCATTGGGTCTAACATTTCTGTAGGAACGTTAGGAATATATTTTGGCATATTTAATCCAAAAATTGGATGTTGTTCATAGTCAACATTATCTAACTCTCCATTGAGAATTGCAGTAATCATAGCTCTTGTATATTTTAATTTAATACGCGAACCAACTCCGTAAGGTCCGCCACTCCAGCCAGTATTAAGTAACCAAACATTAACACCAGCTTCTTGCATTTTGCTACTTAGCATTTCGGCATACTTAGTTGGGTGTAATGGCATAAATGGCTCACCAAAACAGGCAGAGAATGAAGGTACAGGCTCTGTAATACCAGCTTCTGTACCAGCTACTTTTGCTGTATAACCAGAGATAAAGTGGTATGCGGCTTGTCCTGGAGTTAACTTAGATACAGGAGGTAGTACACCAAATGCATCACAAGTTAAAAAGAATATATTCTTAGGATTATCTGCGTATGAAGGTTGCTGAATATTATCTATATGGTCAATAGGGTAACTCACGCGTGTATTTTGTGTAATACTGCTATCCATATAATCTACTTCGCCATTATCTTTAAAGATTACATTTTCTAAAATAGCACCAGGCTTAATAGCTCTATAGATGTCTGGTTCTTTTTCTTCCGTTAAATCAATCACTTTAGCGTAGCAGCCACCTTCAAAATTAAATATTCTGTTGTCAGCTGTCCAGCCATGCTCATCATCACCAATTAATTTTCTGTTAGGATCAGCAGATAGTGTGGTTTTACCAGTACCAGATAAACCAAAAAAGATAGCGGTTTCTCCATCTTCGCCAACATTGGCAGAGCAGTGCATTGGTAACACGTTTTTGTCTACAGGTAGTATCATGTTTAGAGCAGAGAAAATTCCTTTTTTCATTTCACCTGTATAGGCAGAACCACCTACTAATGCTATTTTTTTAGTGAAATTAAGAATTGAGAAGTTGCCTTGTCTTAAACCATGTTTTTTAGGTTCTGTACATTCGTAGCCAGGTGCACAAAGCACTAACCAGTCTTCTTCAAAATTTTCTAATTCTTCTGCAGTTGGTCTTAAAAACATATTGTATATAAACATGTTAGACCATGGATATTCTGTTACAGTTCTAACTCCCATTCTATATTTTGGGTCTGAGCATACAAAACCATCACGAACATAAATTTCTTTTCCACTTAAATACTTTTCTATTTCACCTTGTAGATAATCGAAATTTTCTGGTGATATGGCTTTGTTTGTTTTTCCCCACCAAACTCTATCTTTAGTATAATCGTCTTTAACTAAAAATCTATCTTGAGGTGAGCGTCCTGTAAATTTTCCGGTATTAATGGCTAAGGTGCCATTAGTAGTTTCTTTGCCCATTCCTTTTTTAATGGTAATGGCCTGTAGTTTTTCTGGCGCAAGATTCCAGTGTGCTTTGGTGTCTTTTAGTCCATACTTTGTAAGGTCTCTAGTTTTCATAATCGGATCTTTTAATACTATTTCCATGAGTTAAAAATTTTAAAATGGCCAAATCAATGGCACTAAGGTTAATGTTGTTATTAAGAAGAGTAGAAGCAGTGGTGCACCTACTTTTATATAATCAATAAATTTATATCCACCTGCCGTCATTACCATGGCATTTGTGGTGGTGCCTACAGGAGTTAAAAATGCTGTTGATGCACTTATGGCAACTGCAATCATAAATGGCGCAGCAGAGAGATTTAGAGTATTAGCAGCAATAATTACAATAGGTGCCATTAAAACTGCTGTTGCAGAGTTGTTAATTACCTGACTAAACATTGTGGTTAGTAAAAATACCCCTGCTAGTAACACTACAGGATGCATATTGCCCAATGTATTTACTAAACCATCGGCAATAAGTTTAGCGGTACCTGTCTTTTGAAGTGCTAATCCCATAGGAATCATGGCGGCAATCATAACGACACTTACCCAACTTATTCCTTTGTATGCTTTTGGGATTGGCACACATCCTGTTAGTAATATAATACCTGCAGATATCAGTGCGGCAATTGCTCCTGGTACAATGTTAAATACCAATAATCCAATCATTAACACTAATGCAAAAAGTGCTATATAAGATTTGTAGGTAATATTAGTAACCGTTTTTGCTATACCTTCTGGACTACCAATAATGACTAAGTTTTCGTGATATGTTTTAAGTTGTTCTATATCGTTCCAAATACCTCTAATTAAGAAGGCATCACCAGCTTTAACCACAATTTCTCTATCTGTAAAAGGGGTATTGTTTCTAGAAGCAGCCATAAGTTGAATACCAAACCGTTTAAAGTAGCTGCCAATTTTTAAGCGTTTGCCAACCAATGTTGAATTGGGAGTTACAATAATTTCGGTCATACCTACCTCTTGGTTAATTAAATTATTGCGGAGCTCCTCTGCTATGGGTTCCAACGGAAGTAAGCCTAATCTAAATTTTATCATTAAAGCATTTATCGCTTCGGTAGTACCCTTAACAGTTATAATGTCATGATATTTAAATTCAGTTTCATTTGAAGGAAATTCAATAAAAGCCTCATTTCCCTTAAGAAGATTTGGGTGACGACGCTTAATTCTTAGTACTGAAACTTGGTGATTATTTTCAAAATTCCATTCACCAATATGAGTGCCAAGCAGAGGCGATACAGATCGAACTCTTAAACGGTAATAATCGCCTTCAACTTTATAAGCTTCAATCCACTTATGCAGTGTGGTACTAATATTAACAGGTTTGTTGTTAGTTTTATTACTAGGTAATAATTTGTAGCCAATATATCTAAAGTATAGCAGTGCAATCAATAAAAGCGGAAGACCAATTAATCCGAATTCAAAAAAAGAAAATCCTTCTAGACCACTTTCTAACATGGTATTATTTACAATAATGTTTGGTGGTGTACCAGTTAAGGTTAACAAACCACCAGTGTTAGACCCAAAAGCTACTGGCATTAATAATTTAGATGGTAAAGTGCCAATGCTCCAAGCAGAAGAAATAGTTACTGGTAATAAGGTTGCAACAGTACCTGTATTACTTACAACACCAGATAGTAGACCAGAACCAAGGGTTGTAATTAATAAGAGTTTTGTAATGCTCTTGCCAGCCATTTTAATAAACTTTTGCCCAGCCAAAGCCGTCCAACCAGTTTGAGATAAGCCTTCGCCTATGATAAATAGCGCAGCAATCATAATCACTGTTGGGTTGCTAAAGCCGCTCAGAGTTTCTTTAAGATCTAAAATTCCAAAAACAAATAGGCTAAGCATAGAAAGTAGCGCAATAATATCTGGTGTAAATTTTCCCCAAATGAAAAGCACAATTGTTATAATTAAGATTACCAGCATTAAATTCATATTAATATGTGCTTTAAAAACTACCGTAAAGTTAAAGGCAATGCAAGCCAATATTTATGATTAAAGTCATGCTTTAAAGGATTTATGAATTATTCAATTATCGGTAGAATATATAGTGACAAATGAAAGAAAGCTTAAGCGAAACCGTTTGCGAAATAGAAATAAGATGAATTTCTATATCCTTTTTAATATTTTTGACATTAAAGAAAAAAAAAAAACACATGAAATTAGATATTTTAGCTATTGGCGCTCATCCCGACGATGTAGAATTAGGTTGCGGTGCTACAATTGCCAAAGAGGTAGCAAATGGCAAAAAAGTAGGTATTATAGATTTAACAAGAGGAGAACTTGGAACTAGAGGGACTGCAGACACTAGAGACGTAGAAGCTTTTAACGCAGCAAAAATTCTAAATGTAGCCATGCGAACCAATATGGAATTTGCCGATGGCTTTTTTGTTAATGATAAGGCGCACCAAATAGAACTTATAAAAGAAATACGAAAGTACAGGCCAGAAATAATTTTGTGTAACGCTATTGAAGACAGGCATATAGACCATGCTAAAGGTAGCAAGCTTGTTAGTGATGCTTGTTTTTTGAGCGGACTAAGAAAAATTAACACAAAACATGTAGATGAAGATGATTGGCAAGCCCCTTGGAGACCTAAAGCTGTATATCATTACATGCAATGGAAAGACTTAGAACCAGATATTGTGGTTGATATTACAGGTTTTATTGAAAAAAAGATGGAAGCCGTTTTAGCCTACAAAACGCAGTTTTATGATCCTGATAGTAAGGAGCCCGAAACTCCTATTTCTAGTAAAAACTTTACTGATAGTATTATTTATAGGGCAAGAAACGCTGGGAGACTCGTTGGTATTGAATACGGTGAAGGGTTTAATGTAGAACGCTATCCTGCGGTTGATTCTTTATTTGATTTAAAATAAGTAAAGAAAACGTTTTGTAGAAATAGGTAAATAATTTACATTTGCAATCCAATTTTAAATGGTGGTTGTAGCTCAGTTGGTTAGAGCGCCTGATTGTGGTTCAGGAGGTCGTCGGTTCGAGACCGATCTTCCACCCAAAAAGACAAAGCCTTTCAGTAATGAAAGGCTTTTTTTGTATATCGGGTAAAGTTTATGATTTCGTTGCGTGTTTCAGCAACTAATTTAGCAAATACAGACCAAATATAAAATCCGCGAGGACTTTCGTGATTAGGCTATTATTAGCAATGAATTATACACAGTGTTTACAACAGTATTTTATTGATTCCCAATCTCAATTGCTTTTTCCAAAATTTCATCACGTCCTTGCCTCAATCCGTTTATTGTTGGTTTTATTTCAACGTCGATTTTAACTCCTTTTCTTTGGGATTCAGTTCCGTCAGGATACATTATCCCATAACCTGAGAATCTCGTTGTATAACCGCCTAAATATTCAATAGCAATATTCCTACCATCAGCACCAGCAGTTTGATTTCCAATTGTGATGATATTGTCTGCTGTCTGAAAAGCCATAGCCGTAAATTCTGATAAGCTTAAAGAATTGTTATCCACAAGAAGAATGAATTTTCCTTTGAAAGCTTTCCGGCTGCTGCCTGTTTTTATGCTTTTATCAAAGACAAATCTTCCAGGATAAGAAATATCAGGATTGTATTTCAAAGCAAAAACCTTATCTTTTGTATTAAAATATCGAGTAAACATTTTATACTTTAACTCTGGATATGCTCGAAGGTCAATAATAATTGACTTTTTTGTACTAAACATTTCAAATATTTCTTCAAACTCTTTTAGTGTAAACTTAGAGGCCATATTAATATAGCCTATAGATTTAGTAATAGATTTTGATTTTAAACTGCTTTTACTTTTTAAATATCCAAAATCATTAAAGTTGTACAGTTTCGTAGAAATATTTCGGATTTCACCATCTCGCATTATAGTTAGAAGCATAGTATCTGATGTATCTCTAAAAATTGTTTGATAAGACCTGTTAATTTTGAAGTTCAGATTTGAACCTGAAACATATTTCAATGTATTTTTCAATTCCGATTCAATGTTGCTATCGTTAATTTTTACAACAATATCACCTCTTTTTAAGTCATTAATTTTTGCAAGAGAATCATTAAAGATTTCAGAGACTACAGCTTGGTTTTCTACATTAGATATATTTACTGGAAGAAATCTATATTTTGTTGTATCGTTAAAACTTATCCAAGCGTGGGAATCGTCTAACTTTGCAACAAGTTCTCTAATAGAATTTTGATATTCATATTTAGTTGATACATCCCGAACTTTTGAAATCATTTCTATTAAAACATCATCCCAATCTTGGTCGGTAAGATATTTATATGGATAAAAATATTCTATTATGTTCCAATATTTAAAAAGTCCCAATAATCGATATTTTTCATTTGGGAATTCTAAATCTTTGTAAGCAGGTTCGTTTGTTATTTTTATATTTCCTATTTGTTCGGTTGTGACATAAAAATTTTCTTTTTGATTTCTGTTTTTCTCAATAAATTTAAGTTTTAATGAAAGTTCATTGCTAAAAAGCGTTGTGTTTTGTGTCCAAGACAAATCAAAATTTTTATCAAAATATTCTTCATCAGAATCACATTTTTTACATTTTTCAATTTTTCCCAGACTCTCAATCCAATTGATATAAACTTGTGATAGCGATTCTTTATCTGTTGCCTTTAAAACTGCTGGAAGTATCTTAATAAACTCATTATCCCAATCAAATTTTCCTTTTCCAACTTCCGGATGATAATATTTTAAAAAACCATAGATTTTCCCAAGTGAAGTTAATTTTTCAGTTTCAGAAATAACTTGTTGAGCAGTCAGAAAATTAAAACTGAAGAAGATTAAAATTATAATTAGGAATGTTTTTTTCATATTGTTGCCAACTATTTTAAAGTTGTTATTCTGTAGCTTTATCAACAACTGGTTTGTTCGCTCTGTTTGCAATTTCCCATGCAGTGTAAAACACCAATCGAGCTCTGTTTTCTAATAAATCGTATTCAATCTTATCTGGTGTATCAGTCGGTTGATGATAATCATCATGTGTACCATTAAAATAAAAGATTACTGGAATATTGTTTTTAGCAAAGTTATAATGATCAGATCTGTAATAAAAACGATTTGGGTCATTATCATCATTAAAGGTATAATCTAATTCTATGTTACAGTATTTTTTATTTACCGCTTCTGAAATGTTATGTAGATCTGTACTTAATTTATCACTACCTATAAGGTAGATATAGTTTCTATCGCCTTCTTTACGGTTAGGGTCTGTTCTACCAATCATATCTATGTTTAGATTTGCAACCGTATTTTCTAGCGGAAAAATAGGGTCGTTGTCAGTGTAGTGCCTAGAGCCTAGAAGTCCCTTTTCTTCACCTGTAACATGAAGAAACAAAATAGAACGCTTTGGTCCATGTCCTGCTATTTCTGCATTTTTAAAGGCTTCTGCTATTTCTAATATTGCTACGGTACCAGAGCCATCGTCATCAGCGCCATTATAAATTTTACCGTTTTTAATACCTTCGTGATCTAAGTGTGCAGAAATTACGAGAATTTCATCTGGTTTTGTAGAGCCTTTAATGTAGGCAACAACATTCTCAGAAGATATCTCTTCAGATTTATTTTCTATTGTTAAGGTTAAATTTGTTTTAATAACTTTTGGTTTTTCGTCTTCTAAAATTGTTGGGTGTATTGCCTTGGCAAGAGTTTCATTTATCATTAACATCAACTCAGATTCATTACTCTTTAGAGATAGACGACCAGAGGATCCGTTTTCTGCCTGTCTTTTATAATAAGGTGCATATCTGGTAAACATATACGAATCTAACAGAATTAAACCTTTAGCACCATTTATTAAAGCAGCCTCTCTTTTACTAGATAAAGATTGGCGGCCATTGGTCCATTTAGTGTCTTCTACATTTCCTGTAGTTATGTAATTACCGTTGGCATCCTTTGGCTCTCCGGCTTTAGCCAAAACAATTTTGTCTTTAACATCTATGTCTTTATAATCGGAGTAGTTTTCAGAATGAATTCCGTAACCAACATAAACAATATCTTGTGTGGTAATCGCAGTATTGCCAGAAGCTCTTAGTACAATGTGGTCTTCAAAACTCTTAAATTCCTTACCATTTACTGATATTTTTGCTTCTGATACACTTTGTTTTTCTAAAGGTACTTTTTGAAAGTAATTATCACCTCCTAATGGTGAAGGGATTTCTAAAGATTGGTATTGCGTTTTTAGGTATTCAACAGCTAATTTTTGCCCTTTTTCACCTGTTTCTCTACCTTCAAATGCATCTGATGCATATTTGTATAGCATGTCTTTAAGTTCTTCTTTAGTGATTGTAGAAGCATATTGCGAAGGATCTACAACTTTGGCTTCATTTATTTGTATGGAAGAAATATTATCTTTTGAGGTTGTTGCACAATTAGTTGTTAAAAGTACTCCAATAAGCGGTAATATTATTTTTTTCATTTTTATTGTTTATTTGAAATAATCGCTACTAAAAGTACAAAAAATGATAGCGTCTATTTATTTTCGCCGTTTTTCTTTAGGTAAAAAAACAGCATTAGATAATTTCTGGTTTTAAGCGCCTAGGTGAGTTAGCTAAATACCATGCGGTGGCAAAGATAAGTTTTGTGCGTTTTGCGAGTAAAGGGTAATTTATTTTATCTGCTGTATCTGTCGGTTTTGTATAGTCTTCATGTTCGCCATTAAAGAAGAAAACTACAGGAATACCCTTTAGTGCAAAGTTGTAATGGTCTGATCTAAAGTAGTAGCGGTTATGGTCGTTTTTTTTGTTATATTCATAATCTAAATCTAGGTTTACAAAACTGTAATTAGCTTCTTGTATAATAAAATTAAGCTCTGTACTCACACGGTCTGCACCAATAACATATATGTAATCTTGGTTATTTTTATGTTTATTGTCTACACGCCCTATCATGTCTATATTTAGCGTGCTAATGGTGTTTTCTATCGGAAATATAGGGTTGTTAGTGTAGTACCTAGAGCCATATAGGCCTATTTCTTCACCAGTAACATGTAAAAACACAATGCTCCGTTTAGGGCGGTAGCCATCTTGTGCAGCTTTTTTAAAAGCTTCGGCCATTTCAAATACAGCAGCTGTGCCAGAACCATTATCATCTGCGCCAGGATATATTTCACCTTCTATAATACCTTCGTGGTCAGAATGTGCAGTTATGTATATGTACTCGTCCGGAAATTCTGATCCTTCGATATATGCAATAACGTTTTGTGATTCGTTTATATTTTCGGGTAAGACTTCTTTAGGAACTTTTTGATAATAGTCTGGGTGGGTTATAGGTGGTTTTATACCTAACGAATCGTAATAATTTCTTATATAGTTGCAGACTTTATTGTGACCTTCTTCCCCAGTAAGACGTCCATTATATTTTTTAGAAGATACTTCTGTTACATAAGTTTTTAGTTCATCAGTAGTAATTGTATTTAAGTATTTTTCTACAACAGTTTTATCGTCATAAGAGATGCTGTCTTTGAGTTGTTTAATTTTTTCACTGTGTCTCAATGTAGCGCAAGAACCCACAAGAATGAGTGCTGAGGCAACTAATACTTTCATTTAATTAATGCTTGATATGAAACTTAAATTTTAGTTCTCGATCTTTTCTATTCTTTTTTTTTAAGAAAGGATGAAAATTAATTAATTTGTAACTAATTGATCTTGTCAAAAATAAGTTAAAAGTCTGAAATAATTTCCTACATAGAGCACGAAATTTTACAAATCTTCATCAATATCAATGTCTTCTAATAATTCTTTTGAATCTTCAAGATTTTCTTCATCGCGCTGTTCTAATTGCTCAATGTCACCGACTTCTGATGTATAATAAACACTTTTGTAAATAGTTAGGGCTAAAGCAATGATAACCATTAAAAAAATATATTGGATGGATTTTGTTTTGGTTTTATCTTTCTTAGACATAAAAACAATTAATAAACCGCACACAAAGGCTACTATAATTGGTATTACAGCAAGATTTGAGAGTGGTGTAACGGCTAAAACGACTGCCAAAACAGCAGCTGTAAATCCTAAAATTATAAAAAGTTTCTTTCCCATAAGATTTAGTGTTTAAGTCCTGTTGCAGATTGTATTTTTAATTCTCCGTTGCCCACAGGAATTTTAAATTTTGCATAGACAGGTATTTTATTTTTATCAGCTGTTAGCCATAGCAAGTTAGAATTTGTTCCTTTAAGAACATCGCTACCTTTTACCGATATTGCTAATTTGTAACATTCTTTATTTCCAATATTGGTTGAAATAGTTTCTTTACTAACATACTTTAGGGTAATTGTAGTTTCTTTATTATCAAATAATACTTTAAAATCTTGTTGGTCACCAGGATTGGCTTTGTTAATATCTAAACTTCTTATATAATATAATGTGCTTACAATATCTTTTGTAGAAGGGTTAATTTTTACATTTTTATTTTCATCCCAAGTAGAGCCGTCCTTTCTCTTCTTACGCTTAAGGCTTTTTACTAATTTGGTCTTATGATTGTATTTATACTGCATAAATTTGTAATAACCACCTTCACTAATATCTCTCTTATACAAATAAGGTGTTAATGTTTTTGGATTTACATAGCTTTCATATAAGTCTCTTATTTTAAAGAAGTTGTCCCATTTTTTGTAAGTTGCGGCAGTACACTTTAAACGCATAAGTGTACTTTTTGATGTTGTTACTTCACTGGTTTCCATTTTAACTTCGGCAATATCTGTTAATATACCAGACATATTATATGATGCTGAAAAGACCAATTTTTCACCGAAAGCAATTGAATTGTTTTGGGCTGTTATAGACAATACACATAAAAGCGTAAGAACAAAAAAGTATTTTTTCATAAAGATTGATTTGTGATAATAACGATATATGTAGCATATATTGTGCCGAAAATACAATGCATTATTCAATGTTGCTAATTTTATTTAAATATCACTGACAAACATTTTTAAAAAAACTAGATAAAAATCTTTGGCTACATCAAAAAGGGTTTTATATTTGCATCCGCAATTGGAGAAATGGCAGAGTGGTCGAATGCACTGGTCTTGAAAACCAGCGAGGGTCACACCTCCGGGGGTTCGAATCCCTCTTTCTCCGCTAAAGAGTTCCTAGAAATAGGAGCTCTTTTTTTTGTTTATAGCGTATCTTTGCAATAAAAAAGAATATGTCTATACTCAAAAAATTGCAATGGCGTTACGCAACAAAAAAGTTTAATACTACAAAAACACTATCTAAAAATCAGATTAATACTTTAAAAGAAGCATTTAATCTTACCGCATTATCTTATGGTTTACAAACTCTAAAATTGGTCATTGTTGAGGATAAAATTTTGAGGGAGCAGCTGGTGAAACATTCTTATGGTCAACGTCAAGTAGTTGATGCATCACATTTGTTAGTGATTTGTATTCAAAATGAAATTAACGAAGATGACGTTGATACTCATTTTGATACTATAAAAAATATTAGACAAACACCAGAGGAAATTTTAAATCCATTTAAAGATAGTCTTAAATCTACTATACAAAATATGACTGTTGACAAAAAAAACGATTGGGCTACTAGACAAGCTTATATTACATTGGGTAATTTAATGACAGTTTGTGCGGTAGAGCAAATAGATAGCTGTCCTATGGAAGGTTTTATTCCAGAGAAGATTGATAATATTTTAGGGCTAGATAAATATGGACTTACTTCAGTGCTTTTATTTCCGGTTGGATACAGAGCAGATGATGATATGTTTGCTAGTCTCAAAAAAGTGCGATTACCATTGTCAAAAACCATTATTGAGTTATAATTACGCTTTTTAAAGTGCTTCAAAAGTTTATATTTGTTTAAATTAAAATCAAAATTTATGCCTGGATTTGAGTTATTTGGTAACTTAGAACGTAAAGAAGTTAATGATGTTTTAGATAATGGAGTCTTAATGCGCTATGGATTTGACGGTATGCGAAATGGTCATTGGAAAGCCAAAGAACTTGAGCAAGAGCTTGCCAAAACCTTTGATTCTAATTATGTTCAGTTGGTATCGAGTGGAACAGCAGCTGTTTCGGTAGCCTTGGCTTCTGCTGGAGTAGGTGCTGGTGATGAAGTGATTATGCCAACGTTTACCTTTGTGGCAAGTTTTGAAGCGATAATGATGCTCGGTGCAATTCCTGTATTAGTAGATATTGACGATACCTTAACTCTTGACCCAAAAGCAGTAGAAGATGCTATTACTCCTAAAACAAAAGCAGTTATGCTGGTGCAAATGTGTGGAAGTATGGGTAATATGGATGCACTGAAAGTAATTTGTAACAAGCATAATCTAATATTTGTAGAAGATGCGTGTCAAGCCATTGGCGGAAGTTATAAAGGTAAGCCACTTGGAAGTGTAGCTGATTTAGGCTGTTTCTCGTTCGATTTTGTAAAAACTATTACATGTGGTGAAGGTGGAGCTGTAGTAACTAATAATAAAGACTATTACACTAATGCAGATCATTATTCAGATCATGGTCATGACCATGTAGGAAATGATAGAGGTGCAGAAACACATCCTTTTTTAGGCTATAATTTTAGAATATCAGAACTAAATGCAGCTGTTGGCCTAGCACAAGTAAGACGATTACCAGAGTTTATTGCTATTCAAAAACGAAACTATTCGATAATAAGAGAAGTATTATCTCATATTCCAGAAGTTACCTTTAGAACAGTCCCTGAAGGAGGTGAGGAGAGCTATGCCTTTTTAAATTTCTTTTTACCAGATTTAGAATCTGCACGAAAAGTGTCTCAAGGTTTCAAAGAGAATGGTATAGATGCTTGTTTTCATTATTACGATAACAATTGGCATTATATTAGAAAATGGGATCATCTTAAGGAACTTAAATCATTATATCCAATTTCAAAGGAAGTTAAAGACGGACTTCAGTATTTAAAAACTAAGACTTTTGAGCAGTCTGATGCTTACATTGCAAGAAACATCTCTTGTTTAATAAAACTGTCTTGGACAGCGGAAGAGGTTAGACAACGCGCCGAAAAGATGATGCAAATTATTAAAACCATTTAATTTATTGCTTGTATAGTTAGTGTATAGGTAGATTTTAAAGTTAGCTGTAAACTGTTTCATATTTTTAGAAAAATTAAAAGTATGAAGAAGTTTTATATTATAACACTATTTATATTAATTGGTTCTAAGCAATCGTTTTCTCAACAAACACCTATTGATTTTTCTCAACAGGTTCATCAGTTTACTGCTTTTGCAAATAGTGGCTTTGCATTTAATGTAGACCCAACAAATCCTAGCAATGATGTTGGTCAATTTTTTAATGATGGCTCACAGGATTGGCAAGGTTTTTATTTGGACTTGTCGAATCCAATGGACTTGGCTTCAGAACAGGTCATAACCTTGTCCTTTTATCAGTTCGATCCTAATATGCATACCATTATGGTGAAATTAGAGAATGGTACAGAGCCAGATGTAGAAGTGGTTCAAACTAATTCAGGATCTGGTTGGTCTTACGATTTATCTTTCGATTTTTCAAATGCTATCTTAAGCGGCAATGGATCTTCTATAAATGCTATGGGAACATACTCTAGACTTGTAATTTTTATTGATGGTGGAACTATGACACCAGGCACATATCTTATAGATGATATAAATAATGGTTCAGAGGCTACAGATCCTCATGAGTTAGATGTCATTTATGAAGATTTAGTATGGGCTGATGAGTTTGACAACAATGGAGCAGTAGACACTAGCAAATGGTTTCATCAAACACAGTTACCAGCTGGTGGTAGTTGGTTTAATGGTGAGCAACAACATTACACCAACCGTATTGAGAATTCGTATGTAGAAAATGGATTTTTAAATATTGTGGCTATAAAAGAAAACTTTACAGACCAAGGTGAAACTAAGCAATATACATCAGCACGTTTAAATTCTAAATTCGCATTTACTTATGGTAGAGTAGATGTAAGGGCTAAGTTGCCAGAGGGTAATGGTACATGGCCAGCAATTTGGACTTTGGGCAAAAATATTAATGAAGCAGGTGCATATTGGCAAACCCAAGGTTTTGGTACGACAGCCTGGCCAGCTTGTGGCGAAATAGACATTATGGAACATGGATTAGGACCAGTAAACCATGTAAGTAGTGCCATACATACACCATCTAGCTTTGGAAGTACTATTAATTACCAGTCCTTTATTTTAAATGATGTTGCCAACGATTTTCATGTATATTCCATGAACTGGTCACCAAATCAGATTACGTTTTTAATTGATGGAGTAGGTTTTTATACGTACAATCCTGCTCTTAAAGATGCAAGCACATGGCCTTTTGATGAAGATCAGTATCTACTTCTTAATATAGCAATGGGTGGAGCAGCAGGTAGTATAGATCCATCATTTTTACAAAGCGAAATGGTAATAGATTATGTAAGGGTCTATCAGAATACATCTCTTGGTCTAGAAGAAATTGCTCAAGAGGAATTTTCTGTTTATCCAAACCCTGTTTCGAGTACAGTTAACATTGGTAGCAATGTTGAAATAAGTAGTATAGCACTTTAT
Organism: Winogradskyella sp. J14-2; assembly: GCF_001971725.1. Lineage (NCBI taxonomy): Bacteria > Pseudomonadati > Bacteroidota > Flavobacteriia > Flavobacteriales > Flavobacteriaceae > Winogradskyella > Winogradskyella sp. J14-2. Next base: position 3,287,174 of record NZ_CP019388.1, read on the forward strand.
AATACCTATGGTCAATGCATTGTTGAGAAAAAATCAAATACTGATGTATTAGATGTAAGTCAATTAAACCATGGAATTTACATTCTTAAGATAACATCTGGCAATCGTATAGTTACAAAGCGAATAATGGTTAATTAGTAGTTAACGTAGTCTACTATCTCCAGTCCATAACCAATCATACCAACACGCTTGGTCTGTAAGCTGTTAGATAAAAGATTTATTTTGCTAATTTTTAAATCGTGAAGAATTTGAGCTCCAATACCAAAGTCTTTGGAGTCCATAGAAATTCTAGGTGCTTTTACCAATTGACCTTCTTGTTGATTCTCTTTTAATATTGATAATCGAGATAATAAATTCATAGATTCGGCTTGCTGATTAATAAATATTATAGCACCCTTTCCTTCTTTATTGATGGCGTTAAACATATCATCTAACTTTTGGTCTGCATTATTTGTTAGCGTACCAAGAATGTCATTATTAACAAGAGTAGAGTTAACACGCGTTAATACTGTTTCGTCAGATTTCCAAGTGCCTTTAGTTAATGCAATATGAACCTGATTGTTGGTTGTTTGTAGATATGCTCTCAGCCTAAATTTACCAAAACGTGTCTCTATATTAAAGTCTTCTCTCTTTTCTATTAAAGAATCATACTCCATGCGGTAAGCAACTAAATCTTCAATAGATACAATTTTTAGGTCAAATTTTTTAGCGACTTCCATGAGCTGAGGTAATCTTGCCATGGTGCCATCTTCATTCATTATTTCTACAATAACACCAGCAGGATTAAAACCAGCTAAACGTGCAAAATCTATGGCAGCTTCAGTATGTCCTGTACGTCTTAAAACACCACCTTCTTTAGCAACTAAAGGGAATATATGACCAGGTCTAGCTAGCTCAAAAGGCTTTGTGTCCTTGTTTACCAAGGCCTTAATGGTCTTTGCTCTATCACTTGCAGAGATGCCAGTGCTAACACCATTGCCTCTTAGATCTACAGAAACTGTAAAAGCCGTTTCCATTGGATCTGTGTTGTTTCTCACCATCATGTTAAGCTCTAGTTCTTCACAACGATGTTCTGTAAGAGGTGCACAAATTAAACCTCTACCATGAGTAGCCATAAAATTGATCATTTCTGGAGTTACCATTTCAGCAGCAGCTAAAAAATCTCCTTCATTCTCACGATTTTCATCATCCACAACAATTATTACTTTGCCCTGACGAATATCTTCAATGGCTTCTTCTATGGTGTTTAACTTGGTTTTTGTATTCATGGCAGTCTTCATAACTAAGCATTTAGATGTGCAAAGATACGGTTATTTAATGTTAAGGATGCAACTTTGATAGAAGTCGTATGTAATCTTATTTCTGAGGATTAAATATTTTAAGGGATAGAGCGGAAGAGAAAGCACAAGAACAAAAGGGTTAATTCTTTTGTTTTTTTGTCCAATAGTTTTATAAAATTTTGAATACACGTAGGCATCGACGACAACATAAATCGCAAAAAATATAAATGCAATAATACTTAAGCTCAGTGCAGCATCAGCTATCTCTGGTAATTTATTGTTTTTACAAATAAAGTGTAGTCCAAGCAAGGATCCACCTATGAGAAAACTGACCAAGCTTGTTTTTGAATAGTCTTTGTAGTCTTTAAGCAGTTCTCTTCCTTTAATAAGTTTATCATCTACTTTTAGCCCTTCTTTTTTTAGATGTTCTAAAGGTATATTTCTATTAAGAAGGTTGTGGAGAGCAATTTCCTTTGGTTTTTTATTAAAATCGAATTCACCTTGTTCTCTAATTACGTTGACGAGTTCTTCTAGAGAGTACTTCTTGTAATAATTGTAAGATTTGGTTTCACTCTCCGAAAGTTGTAGCTTGTTTTTTGGGGTAAATAATCGTTTGAGTGGTACTATGATAGCATCAAATTGAAAAACACCTTTGTCATTAGTAGCTCTAGATGTTAAATAAATACTTAAAGGAAGCATTACGGCAGTAGATAGCCATGAACCAATTATTGGGCTGAAACTTCCTTTTTCTGCACTGTTTTTAGCAAATATGCCAAAGAAATGATAGGTTAAGAATAGGACAACAGCAATGACTATTGGCAAACCTAAACCACCTTTTCTAATGAGAGCTCCAAGAGGTGCACCTACAAAAAATAAGATGATACAGGCAATTGCCAAAACAAATTTCTCGTGAAAAGCAATAACATGCTTATTTAAGTGAATAGATTTACCTTCAAAATTCTTTTTGTTAGAATCTATAATTTGGTTAGTGCTATTTGCAGAGTTTAGTGCAAGGTTTATGATTTGAGCTTTTTTACTTAACGGAAAAAGCTCTAAGACATTACCAGTAAAAGACGAGTCTTTCTCAGTATTAATGTTTAGGTTAAGAGCTGCATAGGTGGTACGATTATATAATGTACGCGATAAGTTTTTGTAATCTTCTTGCCGTTGGTCTATTAGACTATCTATGGTATATTCTAGTTGGTCTATGCTAAGCATGTTGTGACGACCCTTGTAGTTCTTTTCATCAAGATCTTCGTCATTAAGAATTTCTAAATCTACATTAATGGTGTAGCTATCAAAATAACTTTTTGCATGAGGTCTATTAATATTTTTACGAATGTCTTTATCTATAATCTCTTCGTAATAGTTGCCGTTAATGAGTTCTAGTTGTAGAATATTAGAGTCCTCGCTGCTTTTTAATTCGCCTTTTTCAGAAATAATGACAATATAATTTCCTAATCTTGAAGATCCCTTTTTGTGAATAACCACATCCTCTAGAAACTGACCGCGATCACCAGTTTTTTTATCGACTTTAATATTAATATTACCAATTTCGTTGAACTGACCCTCAGCAATGGCAAGGGCAGGTTTTACCTTGGCTATATTTCTTCTTAGGTTGTAAAAGTTGTATTCTCCCCAAGGGATAACATTGTTGGCAAAAAAGAAGCAGGCAATACCTAAGGTTACAATAAAGACGCTAAGACTGCGCATGGCGCGTTGTAGTGAGATGCCTGTAGATTTCATAGCAGCAAACTCATAGTTTTCAGCAAAGTTTCCAAAAACCATAATTGACGACAACAAAATGGTTAATGGCACAACCAAAGGAATTAGCTTTGGCATGTAGTAGAGTATAAACTTTGCAGTTACCGAGATATCTAAATCTTTACCTGCAAGCTCTGATATATAAAGCCAAACACCTTGGAGCACAAAGATGAACATGAATATAATAAAGACGCTAAAAAACGTCCTTAGGAATGTGATAAGTATGTACCTATCTAGTATTTTCACACATTAAGTATTATATAATCTTAGTCTATTCTGTTGATGTAATAATCAGCATATTTACTCTCGTCAAATGTAAACAAGGTTTTTGAGATAGGTTGGTCGGTTTGAAAAGAATTAACAGTTAATGCTGTTTTTGTTCCGTTTTTACCAACCTCTATTAGATTATATATGTGTTTTGTAGTAGCGTCTATGCCCAATAAAACATGCTTTATTTCAGAATTGGTGTCCATAGGAGTTAATTTTACATACTGAATTTTTCTGCCTTTTACATTTTGCACAATATCCATTTTATAGGTATAGCCATCTTCGTAAAACGATAGCATATCACTAGGTGCAATTGTGCCTTCTTCTTCCGAATTTTCTGATGATATGGTTACTTCTTCATCTTCTGGGCTAATGGTATAAAGTGTTTTGCCATCAAATATTCTTGTTACTCCCAATATATTAAGTTTATATTTTTCGCCTTCAATAACAACATCTCCACGGGTTTCTTGGCTCATATTCTCCTCATTAACATTGTTCAGTTCGTATTTAAAGTCTATAGATATATTTTTATAGCTTTTTATTTTATTACTTACTTCTGTTAATAGTGTTTCTGCTTTTGCATCATGTTGAGCAAAACCTGTAAAACCTAAACTTACAAATGCTAAAAATAATATTCGTTTCATTTTATCTATATGTAATTTTATTGTTGTTCACTTTCTAATAATTGATCTAGAGCTACTAAATCTGGGACTAAAACCTGCCTTGCTTTGCTGCCTTCAAAAGGACCTACAATACCTGCAGCTTCTAACTGGTCTATAATTCTACCAGCTCTGTTATAACCTAACTTTAGTTTTCGTTGTAATAGTGAAGCTGATCCTTGCTGTGCGGTTACAATAATTTCGGCAGCTTCTCTAAACAATTTATCTCTGTCCGAAATATCTATATCAAGATTTGTGCCACCTTCTTCACCAACATATTCTGGTAGCATATGCGCGTCTGGATATGCTTTTTGCGAGCCAATAAATTCTGTGATTTTTTCAACTTCTGGAGTGTCAACAAAAGCACATTGCAAACGAATAAGATCGTTACCTTGTGTATAAAGCATATCTCCTCGACCAATAAGCTGGTCTGCGCCAGAACCGTCTAAAATAGTACGCGAATCTATTTTACTCGTTACTCTAAATGCAATACGAGCTGGGAAGTTGGCCTTAATAATACCAGTAATAACATTTACAGATGGTCGCTGCGTTGCTATTATAAGATGGATACCAATAGCACGTGCCAACTGTGCTAACCTAGCAATAGGTGTTTCTACTTCTTTTCCAGCTGTCATAATTAAATCTGCAAACTCATCAACTACTAATACAATGTATGGTAAGAATTGGTGACCGTCATTAGGATTTAATTTTCTAGCTTTAAATTTAGCGTTATATTCAGCAATGTTTCTACAAAATGCATTTTTAAGCATTTCGTAACGGTTATCCATTTCTATACAGAGTGAGTTTAAGGTATTAATCACTTTGGTATTATCGGTTATTATGGCATCTTCACTATCTGGAAGTTTTGCTAAATAATGACGCTCTATTTTATTAAAAAGCGTTAATTCTACTTTTTTAGGATCGACCAAGACAAACTTTACTTCCGCTGGGTGTTTTTTGTACAATAACGATGTTAATACCGCATTTAACCCAACCGATTTACCTTGTCCTGTGGCACCTGCCATGAGTAAGTGTGGCATTTTGGCTAAATCTACCACAAAGGTTTCGTTGCTAATGGTTTTTCCGAACGCAATTGGTAATTGCATTTTGGACTGCTGAAATTTTTGAGACGCAATTACCGAACGCATAGAAACGATTGTCGAATTTTTGTTTGGTACCTCAATACCAATAGTTCCTTTACCTGGAATTGGAGCAATAATTCTAATGCCTAAAGCTGCAAGTGACAACGCGATGTCATCTTCGAGATTTTTAATTTTTGAAATTCTGATACCTGCATCTGGCACAATTTCGTAAAGTGTTACTGTTGGGCCAATGGTTGCTTTTATGCTCGTAATACCAATTTTGTAGTTACTTAATGTTTCTACAATTCGGTTTTTGTTTTCTTCGAGTTCTTCTTGGTCTATAGAAATACCTTCGTTTTCATATTTCTTTAGCAGATCTAAATGTGGAAATTGATAATTGCTCAATTCTAAAGTTGGGTCAAATTGCCCAAAATCCTCAACAAGCTTGTCAGCCAGATTATCTGTTTCAGATTGTTCTTCTTCTACAGCTTCGACCTCAACCTTTAATTCTGATTCTAGTTCTAGTTCTGGTATTTTTTTAGAAGTAACTTCATTATGTGCGTGCGCTATGTTCTCTTTGGGCTTAGAATGATTACTTATAGTAGGCTCTGGTTTATCAAGAGAAATTTCAAAAGCAGATTTAATGGCTTCGGCTTCTTCGGTAAGGCTATTGTCTACAATGGCTGTTTTAGAATCCTCTTGTGTATCTGGATTTATATCGTTTTTAAAGCTTTTCTTGGCGCTGCTAAAAAGTTTTACAAACGTATCACCAGTAACTTTAAATCTTAGGGCTAGGTAGGCGATAAGCCCAAAAAGTAATAATAGGATAGTGCCTATTTTTCCTATGTAATCTTGAAAGAAATGATTCATTTCAAAACCTATGGTACCACCAAGAATATCATATTTGTGTGTAAAGAAACCGAAGAAAATAGATAACCAAATGACGATTAATGTTCCCCAAATCCAATGCTTTCTAAGTTTTGTTTTTTTGAGGTTTAAAGTCACATATATGCCAGACAGAAAAATTAAGCCAGAAAAAATAAAGGATGAAATTCCAAACCCCTTATTAATGAAAAATTCACTTACCCAGGCACCTAATTGACTTGCCCAATTTTTATAGGCTTCAGAACGCTCAGGAAAATTGCTTAACACACTTTGGTCTTCTTTACCCGTAAATATGAAAGACAAAAAGGAAATAAACAAAAGCACTCCCAAAATAATCAGTAAGCTTCCAAAAATGAGCTTTTGCTGATTAGATAATGTTAATGATGGCTTTTTAAAAGTCGTTTTAGACTTTGCTTTGGTTGTATTTTTCTTTTTAGTTGTTTTTTTTGCCATGTTGTGCCGAATACTGTTTTCGGTATAGACCTCGATACTTAAGGTGTATGTTGTTTATATTCTTTTGCCTTATTAGCAATCCCATTGACATAATCTTCAATAACATGAAGATTTTTAGCCAGTTGCGATCCTTCAAACTCAGAAATATCTTCTATTTTAATATGAGCATTGTAAAATTCTAAATAATTACTCGCCAAAGGTACAAAAGACCAATGCCATTTTTCTTCATTATAACCTGTTCTTCCATTATTTTTATTGGTATAAACCTGGTAGAATCCAAAACTATGGGCATGCTCTAATAACCATTGGTAGGTTTTTAATCCTTTTCCGCTGTTAAAATACGAATTATTTAAACTATTTAAATCCATGTCTGTTCCCCAATGATGCCGAGATGTAGAAGGCATAGAACTATATTCTAAAATTCTCTTGGCACGCTCTAAAGGTTCGAGGTCTTTAAAGGTGTTCCATTTACGTTGCCAAATGGCTTTTTGTTCATAAAAGTTTCGCGTGCCAGATAGGATCTTTAGATCAATACTATCTTTTTTAGCAGCTTTAGCCATTTTTAAAAAAGCTTGATACACTAAGTGGTTAAGATAAATTTCTTTTGTTGCATACTTGGGCTCTACTTTGACAAAGGTAGAATCTGTTTTGTAATTAAACTTACCCAGCACAAACTCTTTTGTAATGTTAAGCGTGTCTTTTGAGGATTTATTTTTTTGTAGCTTAGGTAGAGTTTCAATATCTGTTTTAGTTTTAAGTGCCGTTGAAGTTTTTTCAGGCTTATCTATACAACTTGTTACTAGTGCAATAAAAGAAAGTAAAATAGCAAGCTGTTTCATTTGATTGTGCAGAATAGGTTTAAGATTGATAAAGTATTCAATCATGTAACGTAATTAAACCTTAATTTGGTATTTAAAAAATCTTAGGTAGATAGATGATGCCTGCAACAATAACCGCAACGATAGCAGCGATAAAAACAGCTCCTGCAGAAATGTCCTTTATGAGACCGATTTTAGGATGATGATCTGGATGAATAAAATCTGCAATATATTCTACGGCAGTATTCACACCTTCAATACTCATAACCAAGCCAATCATGGCAATTTGAACCATCCATTCCGTTGCAGAAATACCGAAATAAAAACCAGCAATAGTGACGACTAAAGCAATGAAAATCTGAATTTTAATGCTGGCTTCGGTTTTAATAAGAATGAGCATTCCTTTAAAAGCAAAGCCAACACTTTTTAGTCTATTGATAATAAACGGCTCTTTATTTTGTTGCATTGCAATAGTTAAGATAAGCTGCTTAAAGCACTTGCATAATCTGGCTCGTCCGCAATTTCAGAAACTTGCTCGGTATGCAAAATAGTGCCGTCAGTATCTATAACAACAACACATCGAGACAGTAAGGTTTCAAATGCTCCATTTGCAAAAGCTAGACCATAATCCTTACCAAACCCACCTGTTTTATAATCCGATAAGCTTACAACGTTATCCAAACCTTCAGCACCACAAAAGCGAGCCATGGCAAAGGGTAAGTCTTTAGAGATACAAAGTACCTTGGTGTTTTCTAGTTGACTGGCTTTTTCGTTAAAGGTTCTTACAGATTGCGCACAAGTGCCAGTATCTACACTTGGAAAAATGTTCAATACCAACCTGTGGCCATTAAAATCTGATAAGCTTTTATCTTTTAACTCTGTGTCAGTGAGTTTAAAATCTGGTGCTTTGCTACCAACTTTTGGTAAATTTCCTAAAGTTTCTACTGGAGTGCCTCCTAGTGTTATGTTTGCCATGATTTTAGTGTTTTAAATTTTGATAAAAATAAAAAAAGCAATACTGAAAAGTGTAAATAAAATGATAATGTTTTAAAGAAAAAGCCATATTAATTCAAAGATTAATATGGCTTTCATTTTTATTATATTTTAATGTCTATCTCAACTCAGCACCAAGTTTAGATTCAAAGTTAGATTGAAGCTTGGACATAATTTTATCGATTTGTTTATCAGTAAGTGTTTTGTTTTCGTCTTGCAACGTAAAGCTTACTGCATAACTCTTTTTGCCAGCTGGTAGATTCTTTCCTTCATAGACATCAAAAAGATTTATATCTTTAAGCAATTGCTTTTCGGTTTGTTTGGCAATGGTGTAGATTTCTTCAAAGGTGACTTTGTTGTCCAACAATAAAGCAAAATCTCTTCGTACTTCTGGGTATTTTGGTATGGCTTTAAATGTTATGGAGTTGTGTTTGGCCATATCCAGAACATTATCCCAGTTAAAGTCAGCATATAAAACATGCTGTGAAATGCCAAAATGTTTCAATACCGATTTCTTAACCAACCCGAATTCAACCAAAGTTTTCTTGCCAATAGAAAGGCTCATACCTTCACTAAGAATATCGGTTTTATGAGGTGAAGATTTAAATCTATTTAATCCTAAGCGCTCTAAAACAGCTTCAGTGGTTCCTTTTAAGTAAAAGAAGTCGCTAGGTGTGGTTTTAGTATTCCAACGTTCTAGGGTCTTATTACCTGTTATAAAAATTGATAAGTGTTTATGTTCTTCGCGATTGTCTGAATACTGGTGGTAGGTTTTACCAAATTCAAACAATTTTAAATCGTAACGCTTTCTATTGATATTATGAGATACAGCTTCCAAACCAGAAAACAGTAAAGACTGACGCATAACCTCTAAGTCTGCACTTAATGGATTTAGCATTTTTACGTTATGGTCTGCATTAAGTTGCTCACTTAATTCAACATATTTAGTTGAGGTTAATGAGTTAGCCATAATCTCGAAGAATCCTTGAGATGCTAATTGATTACCAATAATGTTTTGTAATTTATAATCTTCAAAACGTGAAGAATTAGAGATGGAAGCGTTTAACTTCTCGGTTGTGCCAATGGTATTGTAGCCATAGACTCTAAGTATTTCTTCAATGACATCCGCTTCACGTTGCACGTCATTTCTATAAGCTGGTATTGTTAACCCTAAACCAGCTTCAGTGACATTATTAACCTTAATTTCTAAAGAGGTTAAAATACTTTTAATGGTTTCTCTAGGAATTTCTTCACCAATTAGTTTCTTTGTGTTTTCAAAACTCAATCGTACTTCGTAATCCTTGATTTTGTTGGGATAGGCGTCAGAAATATCACTTGTAATTTCACCTCCAGCAACTTCAGTAATTAATAAAGCTGCACGTTTTAAAGCATATTCTGTAATATTTGGGTCAATACCTCTTTCAAATCTAAAGGAGGCATCTGTATTGAGTCCGTGACGTTTTGCTGTTTTTCTAATGCTAACAGGGTCAAAGTATGCACTTTCTAAGAAAATGTTAGTAGTAGCTTCTGTTACACCAGAATCCATTCCGCCAAAAACGCCTGCAATACAAATTGGTTTTTCGGCATCACAAATCATCAGATCTTCTTCGTGCAATTCTCTTACGATCTCGTCTAATGTTGTAAATTTTGTTCCGGCTTTACAAGTTTTAACCTCAATCTTATTTCCTGAAATTTTACCAGCATCAAAAGCGTGCAATGGTTGGCCTAACTCGTGCAAAACGTAATTAGTGATATCTACAATATTATTTATGGGTGATAAACCAATTGCCTTTAAACGGTTTTGTAACCAGCTAGGCGAAGTTTTAACCTTAACACCAGAAATGGTAACTCCACAATATCTAGGACATTTCTCCTTATCCTTAACATCAACATCGATCTTCAGCGATCTGGTATCTACATGATAAGACATTACCGAAGGAGTAATTAACTCTAAGGGTACATCGTTTTGAAGTAAACCGGCTTTTAAGTCTCTGGCAACTCCATAATGACTCATAGCATCGGCACGATTTGGTGTTAGGCCAATTTCAAAAACCTCGTCATTTTCAACCTCAAAAATCTCTGCGACTGGTGTACCAACCTTTAGATCGGCATCGAGTACCATAATGCCATCGTGAGATTCGCCAAGACCAAGTTCGTCCTCAGCACAAATCATTCCGTGGCTTTCTTCGCCTCTAATTTTCCCTTTTTTTATTTTCCAGGCTTCGCCTTCTGCCGTGTAAAGCGTTGTGCCGATTGTAGCCACAGGTACTTTTTGGCCTGCAGCAACATTTGGTGCACCACATACAATTTGTACAGGTTCTGCTTCACCGATATTTACGGTTGTTACTTTTAGTCGGTCTGCATTTGGGTGTTGTACACAAGTCAATACTTCGCCAACAACAATACCTTTTAGTCCGCCTTTAATAGATTCGTATGTTTCTATACCTTCTATTTCAAGTCCAAGATCTGTAAGTAATTCGCCTGTTTTCTCGGCATTCCAATCTATATTGATAAACTGTTTTAACCAGTTATAAGATATCTTCATGAGCTGTTTTATTCAAGCTACAAAGATAATAATACTTGTATGTTAATGAAATGAATATGCTTTTTTATGTAAGGGATTTGTTGTTATTTCGAACTCTAAATAAACTCAATTTGTAATGCGATATATTTTTGGACTTTTAGTATTCACATCTTTATTTTCATGTAAAAACGAAACTAAATCTAATACTAATGCAGTTATTCCATTAGACGAAGGAATGTACAGAGCTTGGTTACCAATTCAAGATAACCAAGAAATTCCTTTCGTCTTTAAAGTCGAATCAAAAAACAAATTGAAGATATTTAATGCTGAGGAAACGATATTGGTAGATGAAATTGAATACAAAAACGACTCGGTTTACATTAATTTACCAGTTTTTAAGGATTATTTGGTGGCTAAAATTAGCAATGATGAAAGTCTGAATGGTTTTTATGTGAGCCCAGATAGAGATCGTAAAGTTTCTTTTAGAGCAGAAGGCCATGAAAATATAAGATTTCCGGTAAAGGAAAAACCAAGTGCTAATATTGGAGGTGTTTGGGAAACCGTATTTAGTAAAGGTATTGAAGGAGATGAATACATAGCAAAAGGCATTTTTAAGCAAAAAGGACAGAAGGTTACAGGTACTTTTAGAACTACCACAGGCGATTACCGTTATTTGGAAGGTGTTATGGATGGCGATACTATGAAGCTGTCAACTTTTGATGGTGCGCACGCCTTTTTGTTTACAGCTACAGTAAAAGATTCAACCATGAATGGTTATTTTTATTCGGGAAACCACTGGAAGGAACCTTTTGAAGCCAAGCGCAACGAGGACTATGAACTGCCAAACGCTAATGAATTGACCTATCTAAAAGAAGGTTACGAAAGTTTAGATTTTGTGTTTCCCAATACTTCTGATGAGTTGGTAGGTCTTAAGGATGACCGATATAAAGATAAAGTTGTGGTGGTACAAATTATGGGAACCTGGTGCCCTAACTGTTTGGATGAAAGCAAATACTATGCAGACTTTTATAAAGCAAATAAGGATAAGGATATAGAATTTATTGCCTTAGCTTTTGAGTATGCAAAAGACAAAGAAACTGCCTTTAGTCGTATTGATAGATTGCAAAGTAAAATAGGTGTAGACTATCCTGTTCTTTTAGCACAATATGATGGTGCAGACAAAGCTAAAGCGCAAGAAAAATTACCAATGCTAAACCATGTATTATCCTATCCAACCTCTATTTTTATTGATAAAAAAGGAAAAGTTAGAAAGATACATACAGGTTTTAATGGACCTGCAACCGGTGAGAAGTATACTGAGTTTAAAGCTGAATTTGAAGCGTTTATAACAACATTACTAGAAGAGTAAGTAAGAAAACGTTATCGTAGATTTTTAAAGCGCTCTGCACTTAAAAGTTGATAAATAAATATCTTCGCAATGTGATTGAATTCGTCACTTCGAGTGGCTTTTTCGACTGAAATGAGAAAAATTTGTATCGAGAAGTTGGTCTTTGAAAATGAATCTGTTCTCGATACAATTTTTGGTTTTGCCTCACCAAACTGAGTACGCACCAAAAACCACTCGAACTGACGAGCAAATCAAATTGAGATTGACATGTAAACTTAAATAAGCGTATAAACTTATGCAGCTACTATTTAATAAGACATTATACCTTTTATTTCTGTTTCCAATACTGCTTTTTGGGCAAATTAACGAGAGCGATTCGTTAAAAATTAAAGCTAACCTATCGCTCACAGGCTTCTGGCAAGGTGGTAATGTAGAAACACTAATCTTTAGAGCAAAATCTGGTATTACTTACAAACCATGGAAAAAATGGGTGGTTAAAACCCAGAATTCTTATGTATATCAAGAATTCGGAAAAGAAAAAGCAGATGCCGATTTTTTAAGTCTTAACTTCCTTTACTTTAATCCAGAAAAAAAGATTTATCCTCAGTTATTAGGCTTTTTGAGCACCAATTACAGACGCGAAATAAGTTCGCGTTCCTTATTGGGAGGTGGTGTAACCTTTCAGGTGTATAAAAAGGATAAGAATTGGTTGAAGTTTTCAGTAACAAGCGAGTATGAGCAAACCAATTTTAACAACACCAATTTTAATCTTAATGCGTACGATGGTAGTGATGACATTGACACATGGCGCGGAACAATTTGGGTTAATGGCAAGTACTACCTTTTTAAAGGCAAAATAATTGTAAGCCATGAAAGCTATATACAACCTTCTTTAGAGGAAAGTGATAATTACCGTTGGCAAGCCGATTTTGGGCTGGAATTCCCAATATGGAAATTCCTCAGCTTTAAGATTAACTACTTACGCACCTTTGAAAGTATTGTTATAGAAGGCCAAAAACGCGAAGACAAGTTTTTAACCTTTGGGTTTACGTTGAAAAGTTATTGAGAATAGAAATTTTAGAAGTAGGAGAGAACGAGCAGTAACTTATAGCCAGTGTTAGTAAAAGTTTTTATTGCATTCAACAATTCTTTCCAATAGGTATATTCTCCTTTTTCGTTGTAAATAGTGGACTTGCTTTGTAGGGTTTTCCGTTTTCTTAACCAGAGATGCCTTAATTGCGTTTATGTATTGTTATAAGTAGTCCTTTATTTTTCATTCAGTTTGTCGAAATATTTTTCTCTGTAAAATTTATTTACATCTCTTATTATAGTGTCCATTTTTAATTTTTGAATATAATATTCAAAGTCAGAGTCAGTTTTCTTAAATAAAGAGTCACCAACATTCAGTTTTTCATGTATGAAAAAAGGAATTTCTTTTTCCCATTTATTGTCAATTAAAATCGATCTTGTTCGTCCGTTATCTTTTTCAGATAATAAGCTTGTAATTTTTCCAGAGTAAGAGTTGTTTCGGATGTTTTTATATTTTCTTTCAATATAGCTTTCTGAATTGTTTTGAATTAATGAGATAGATATTATTACAATAAAAATTGGAATAAATACGAATGCAAGACTTTTTAGGATTGTTTTTTCTTGCTTCTTTAATTTATTTTTATTTTCAGTACTCACTTGGTTAAATTAGATACAAGAGTTTTGGCCATGGTTTCATTTTCTGTTTAAGCACTAAAGTTAGTAAATTGCGATAAATTCGATTAGGAATTTAATAGCAATGAGTTATAGATGTTGCCGTGCACCATATTTAAATTAGCTATAGCTTTCAATTTCAATTTCAATTTCTCGTTTGTTAATTTGTGTAGAACGGTTACGTGTAAGCGTAGTGGGAGATGAGAGTCACTTCACTTTCGATTTACCAATGTCTCTAAAAATATTAATTTTGTTTAATTTGAGCTATTTCACCTCCTATTACGTTTATAAAATGTTGTAGCCAGCTATTTTATGATTGTTCGAGTTCAAAAATGGTTATTTCGGGTCTTACGTTAAATCTCATTTGCCATAAATGACCAATGGCTCGATTAATATATAAAGTTCTACCGTCATTCAAGTCAATTTCGCCTTGTGAATACTTTTTGTTTTTGACCGGTAACATAGGTGCATTTAAAAAAGGTGGCTTGCATTGTCCACCATGTGTATGACCAGATAAAATCCAACCTTTATATCCGTTCCAAACATCTAAATCGCATACGTCTGGGTTATGGCATAACAACAAATTGGCTTTATTTTGGTCGTAGTTATTCATCACTTTTTCAGGTTCAAAATTTAAAGCCCAAAAATCATCAAACCCGATTATATTCAAACCCGAAATATCTGCTTGGTCGTTTTTTAGCATTTGGATTCCTGCATTTGTCAATTGTTCTGAAATTTTATCGGCTACATTTTGTTCAGCCCAGTTTTTCCCATAATCGTGATTTCCTAGTATTCCAACGGTTCCTATTTTTCCCTTAACAGTATGTTTTAATACTTCATCTAATTGTTCAAATTGCTTTTCGTTCTCGTAACTTACATAGTCACCTGTGTAAACAACAAAATCAGGATTAAAATTTTGTGCTTTTTTAAACGAGTCAATTATATAACTATAGTCAAATCTATCTCCTATATGAATATCACTAATTTGCATTAAAGTTTTTCCAACGAGCTTATCAGGAAGATTAGAAATTGGCATTTTACGTTTCACAAATTCTAACCAAAAAGGCTCAATTTGCCAAGTGTAAAGTCCAGTTAAAAAACCAACTCCAATTGTTCCCAAAAATGTTCGTTTTATAAATTTTCGTCTGTTCATTTTAATTTACTACAAACCTGTAACTAAAGCCATCTTAAGCTTATCCTCTACTAATATAAAAATAATTACAAAAGGCTTGCATATGCTAGTATTATTAGTCTTTTTTCATAGACCTTTTTATGCTTTTAAGTAATGTCATACAAAACAAGTGTATATGGTTACAAGTAATTATGGTGTGTAAAATAGTTTAATAAGGCATATAAGTTACCAAAAGCGCCTGTATCACAAATAACACCACAAAAGGAATAAATAAATACCCAACCACATCTCTCGCTTGTATTTTAATGCCTTTACCCATTACAGGGAAAACGACGAGCAAAAAGAAGGGTTGTAGTAAATTGCTTAAGCTTTCTCCATAAGCTACAGACATAGAAGCCCTGGCTGTCATAGCTGTAACTTCAGTCGGTGAGAGGTTGGTGCCAAGTTCTTGCACCATATTTAAAATACTTGGGCCAATAACCGCAAACTCACCACCTGCAGATGGTATTGCAAAATTGATAATACCACCTGATAAATAGGCTATAAAAGCATAATTTTCGGTAGTGGCAATGGTTATTAGAGTGTTTGTGATTTTTTCACCCAAACCAGAAGCCATCATTATACCCATAATACCTGCATAAAACGGATATTGAAACAATATGCCAGAAATATTACTGCTGGCACGTTTCATCGCAATGCTAAAACGCATTGGTGTAATGTGTAAGAGCATCCCAACAATAAGAAAAATGAAAATCATAATGTTAAAGTTGAGATCAAAGCTTTTGGTTGCAAAGTGGTAAATAATATAGGCTAATCCAAGTACAGCAACAGTAAGCTGCAACCAACCAGCATTGTTTAACGCATCAGATAATGCTTTATATGGTAGTTTGTAAGAGAGGGCTTCGTCTTTAACCGAATTAGTTTCATCATCTAACGACGTTTGTAAATCCTTGAGTTCTTTGCCTTCGTGAGATTTAGGAATAAGTAACCAAATCAATAATGGAGAAACGACCACAAACAAAACAATCATCGCAATATTTAGCGTCGCGCCTAAACTATAACTTGTAGAAATAGTATTGTTTAAAATACCTTCTTGTATCAAAAAGTTATTTTCGGTATTAAGCAACAATGCAATGGAGCTCGATAAACCGCAAACCCAGCCATTAAAAGAAAAATACACGCAAGCTACCAAAAAAGGATAGTGAATGCCTTTAATGCGTAGCGCCAATTCGCGTCCTAAAATGGCTGTAACCACAACCATTCCAAAACTTATTAAGGATAATAAAGCACCAAGCGCAATAATAACCAGATAAACCTGTGTTGGTGTTTTAATATATTTGGTAATATAATCAATCCCTTTTTTTACAGGTGAGGATTGCGCAATACAGTAAGCTGTGATGATAATAAGCACAATCTGCATACCAAATGATAAAAGACTCCAAAAGCCATTATACCAGCCTTGTAAAATATTAATGGGTTGGTGGTCTGTAAATACCAAGGCCAAAACAAAAGTGAGTAGTGTAAGCAACAGCGCAAACACATAAGCACTTGGCATGTATTTGGTAAAACCATCTGTAAATTTCTGACCGAGTTTGGTAATCATGGTTGGTGATGTTTTGCTAAAAATCGGGATTTACATTGAATTTTAAAAACCTACAGAACAAAGTTTTCTGTGATTTATACTCTGATTTAAGACTGTTTTAGCGTTTTCTAGATATTAATTAGGGCAACCTTAACACAATTTGTAATTAGATATGTTATTTTAATTAAATGAAACTGAATAGTAACTACGTACAAATCGTAGTTATACTTAAAGCTGAAAAATGGAGCTTTAAGAAACATGATAAAAGAACAAAATAATTTATGGAAAATGTATTAGTAGCTGGTGCTAATGGTACCACAGGAAAACAAGTTGTTAACCTTTTAAAGAATTCGCAATATTTTAATCCGATTGCTATGGTGCGAAAAGAATCACAGTTAGAGCCATTTAAAAATGAAAATATAGATACCGTTTTAGGTGATTTAACCAAAGATTTAGCGCACGTTGTAAAAGACGTGGATAAAGTGGTGTTTGCGGCAGGATCTGGTGGGAAGAATGTTGTAGAGGTCGATCAGGAAGGTGCAAAACGCCTAATAGATGTGTCCAAGATGGCTAATGTCAATAAATTTGTAATGTTAAGTTCAATGGGTGCTAATAATCCTGAAATGATGCCAGATCTTAAAGATTATTTACAGGCTAAGCAAAATGCAGATGAACACTTAAGAGAAAGTAACTTGAAATATGCAATTATAAGGCCTGGAACATTAAAAAATGAAGAAGGAAAAGGTAAAATTGAAATTGCCGAAAACGAATTAAACAAACAAGGAGAAATCAGTAGGGCAGATGTTGCACAAACGTTGGTACGAGCTTTACATGATGATGCTCCTAAAAACAAAACTTTTGAAATATTAGAAGGTGAAACCTTGATAGGTGAAGCCTTTGAAGTTGCTATGAATTAATAAAAAAGTTTAAGACTTAACATTAAAGTTTAAATTTTTAAGAGGTGTCATTTGGTCATGCCTCTTTTCTTTTGTCTTAATAATACGTTAATTAACAATTGGTTACTGTTCTTTAACAAGTCGCTAACAGCCTTGCTTTCAAAATCGGTCTACATTGAAAACATATTCATCAGCAAAACACGTTTGGTTATGTTTTGAAGGTCTGGTTGTTGTTGGTGCCAGGCCTTTTTTTTTATTCCTGCAAAAGCAGGAATCTCATTACAATAGGTTTTATATCTATATAAACCACATATGGTCATCCTAAACTTGCTTGTGCTGAATTTATTTCAGTATTTCTGAGTCCCTTATTAATGAGTAAGTCGTCAGTTCGAGTGATTTTGAGTTACGCGAAATCGTATCGAGAATTTTTTGCTGTGAGCAATTTCAAAATCTTAACTAATATAATTCCAGATATTACGGTACTTACTCATTTGTCTGTAAGTATTCAAAATCATTTTATGTTCAGGTAAAGCTAAGCTAGGATCAAGCTTTAAAACCGACTTCGCATGATATCTCGCGCGCTCTAGGATGTCTTTGTCCTTTACAATATCTGCAATTCTAAGATTTAAAACACCACTTTGTTGTGTACCCATAATATCGCCAGGACCTCTAAGTTTCAGATCTACTTCAGCAATTTCAAAGCCATCTGTGGAGCGTACCATAGTTTCTAAGCGCGTTTTACTGTCATTACTCAGTTTATGCCCAGTCATTAAAATACAATAACTCTGTTCGGCACCACGACCAACACGTCCACGAAGCTGGTGTAATTGCGATAAACCAAAACGTTCAGCACTTTCAATAATCATAACCGAAGCATTTGGTACGTTAACACCAACTTCAATAACAGTGGTGGCAACCATAATGTTGGTTTTGCCTTCAGCGAAGCGTTGCATCTCGTAATCTTTGTCTTCGGCTTTCATTTTTCCATGAACAATAGAAATTTGATAGTCTGGTGTTGGAAACTCTCTTGAGATGCTTTCGTAGCCGTCCATCAAGTCTTTATAATCCATTTTTTCACTTTCTTGAATGAGAGGATACACAACATAGATTTGTCTGCCTTTGGCAATTTCGTCTTTCATAAATCGAAAAACTTTCAGTCGATTATTATCGTATCGATGCACTGTTTTTATCGGTTTTCTGCCAGCTGGTAATTCGTCAATAATTGAAATATCCAAGTCGCCATAAACAGACATTGCTAAAGTTCTCGGAATTGGAGTAGCGGTCATCACTAAAATATGTGGTGGAATAACTGCCCCACCAACCTCCCCAGAAGGGAGGCTTTTTAAGTGTTGCTCAATAGTTTTGATTACGGAGTCGATATCTCCAATGATTTGCTCATTTGAAAATCGAACAACTTTAAATCCGAGATCATTTAAAATTAAAGTTCGTATTTCGTCTATTTCCTGTTGCTCAATTTTATTATGATAACCACCATCAACTTCAATAACTAAATTCTTCTCTAGATTTACAAAGTCGACAATAAATTCGTCTATGATATGTTGACGTCTGAATTTGAATCCTATGTTTTTGCCTCGTAAACTTTCCCATAAAATCCGCTCAGCTTCGGTGCTGTTTTTTTTGTTTTCTTGCTGTAATTCTTTCATCAATTTGTAGGTCGAAGGTCGAGCAGTTTGGTATCTGTTTAGAACCGCTTTTGCGTCTTCCCTCTGGGAAGATTGAGATGGGCCTTTTTCCCACAATTTTGATCTTTGTTTTACGCCAAAACGATGTTGCTCGTCGATAATAGCAAGTCCTAAATTTTTAAATCTCACCTTATCTTCGAGCAGTGCGTGAGTGCCAATTAAGATCTGTAAATTGCCGTTTTCGAGATTTTCATGAATAATTCGTCTATCTGAAGTTTTAGTTGACCCAGTTAATAATGAAATACTGATATTCAATTTATTACACCATTCTAATAATCCATTGTAGTGCTGAACTGACAAAATTTCAGTTGGTGCCATTAGACAGCATTGAAAACCGTTGTCAAGTCCCATGAGCATTGACATAAAGCCAACTATGGTTTTACCAGAACCTACATCACCTTGTAAAAGACGGTTCATTTGTGCATTGCTTCCTAAATCTGCCCTAATGTCTTTAAGAACGCGTTTCTGTGCATTGGTTAAATCGAAGGGTAAATGGTTTTTAAAAAAGGTGTTGAAATAGTCTCCTACTTTTTCAAAAGTGAAGCCTTTTATTTTTGATTTGTGGATTAAATTTTTCAGAATTAATTGCAATTGAATGTAGAATAATTCTTCAAATTTTAGTCGAAATTGAGCTCTCGAAAGTAGCTCTGGAGACTTTGGAAAATGTATATTAAAGAGCGCTTCAGATTTCGATAATAATTTTAATTCTCCTCTAATGGTATTTGGTATAGTTTCCGCATAACGTCCTTTGGTTTCCAAAAATAATTGCTGCATTATTTTGGTTACAACACGATTTGTTATCCCTTTGTTTGAAAGTTTTTCGGTAGATGGGTAAATGGCTTGCATGGCAGAGCGCAGATTTTTTTCGTGTTCCGATAGTAATTCTATTTCAGGATGTGGCATGCTAAACTTACCATTAAACCAGTTGGTTTTACCAAAAATGACGTAAGGTTGTCCTGTTTTTAGGCTTTCTCTTATCCATTTTTGCCCTCTAAACCATACGAGTTCCATAACACCAGTATCGTCTCTAAATTCAGCGACCAAACGTTTTCCACGTTTTTGCGCTACTTCTCTAAAACTGGTTATTTGTCCAATAACTTGTACTTCAGCATTATTACGTTGTAGTTGGTTGATTTTGTAATATTTGGTGCGATCGATGTAACGGTTTGGAAAGAGGTTAATCAAATCCTGATAGGTGTGAATACCCAATTCTGAGCGCAATAAATCAGCTCGGTTTGGTCCAACGCCTTTAAGGTAATCTATAGGTGTTTGTAAGTTCACACTCATAGTTGCGAATTTACTAATTCCTTTGAAAAAAGGAATCTCTTTGTTTATAGTTCTGAGTATGGTGAAGGATTTGTAAATGTAGAGATTTCTTAATCGTTCTTCTTTCGAAATAACAGAAAATTGTATTTTGGTCTAATCCTTGTTTTAATTGATTTTATGAAAAGAGTATTAATTGCATGCTTTCTGATTGTTTCTGTGTTTTCCTACGCTCAGCAAACGGACTATGTGGATTTTATGAAAATTAATTCAGATATAATTTTAAATACTGATTCTTTAAAAATATGGGGAAATAGTACAGTTGAATTCAAAATTTTAAAATCTGTAGATTCAATTTTTATGGATGCAAAAAAAATGAACTTTCATTTTGAATTGCATAATCATGACAGTATTTATTATGAATATGATGGTGAAAAATTGTGGTTTTTGAGTCGTTTTGAAGCAGGTGAAAAACATAAACTATCTTTTAAGTATAAAGTTAAACCCAAAAAAGCTTTATACTTTGTGAATAAAAATGGTGAGCCACAAATCTGGACGCAAGGTCAGGGAAAATATACCAGTAATTGGTTGCCTAGTATTGATGATGTTAATGATAAGATAGAGTTTGATTTATCTGTAACCTTCGATAAGGATTATGAAATTGTTTCAAATGGTAAACTAATAAATAAACAAACCAACGACTCAACAGCTACTTGGTATTACAATATGCAAGAACCCATGTCCAGCTACTTAGTTGCTCTAGCAATTGGTAAGTACAACAAAAAAACAGAGACTTCAAAAAGTGGCGTTCCTTTAGAGTATTACTACTATCCTGAAGATTCTTTAAAGGTTGAGCCTACTTACCGTTACTCCAAGCAGATGTTCGATTTTTTAGAAGAAGAAATTGGATTTGCCTATCCTTGGCAAAACTACAAACAAGTGCCAGTACACGATTTTTTGTATGCTGGTATGGAAAACACAAGCTGCACTATTTTTTCGGATGCTTTTATGGTAGATGATATAGGTTTTAATGATAAAAGCTATGTTAATGTTAATGCGCACGAATTGGCCCATCAATGGTTTGGTAATTTGGTTACGGCAACGTCTGGTGAGCATCATTGGTTGCAAGAAGGTTTTGCAACCTATTATGCTTTGTTAGCAGAGCGTGATATTTTTGGTGATAACCATTATTATTTCAAACTCTATGAATCTGCTGTAGATCTAGGACGACAAGATTTAGCTGGTGATGGTACATCGCTTTTAAATGCAAAATCAAGTAGTTTAACCTTTTATCAACGTGGTGCTTGGGTGCTTCATGCGTTGAGAAGTTTAGTTGGTGATGATGTGTTTAAAAAGGCGGTGAAAGCTTATTTGGAAAAACATCAGTTTAAAAACGTTGAAACTTCAGATTTTATAAATGAAGTAGAACGTTTCTATGGTAAATCACTAAATACATTTGTTGATGTGTGGATTAAACAAAAGGATTTTCCTGTTGATGCCGCTTTTGGATTGCTTCAAAATGAATCTACTTTTATCAACGAATATCTTATGGTAGATTGTCAGGCAAAAACCTCTAAATGCAAAGAGTATATAAGATATTATGTTTCAGATGAAGCAAAGGTAAAAGTGATTTCTCAAATGCCAGAATTGGTAACGAACGATACCTTTAAGCATGGTTTTAAGGTTAGGCAAGCGATTTCGCAATACGTAAGGCAAATTCCCAAAGCGCTAAAGGACAATTATGAAACCTTGTTAGATGATAAGTCTTACGTAACTATAGAAAATGCCTTATATAATCTTTGGACATCATTTCCGGAAGAACGCGCAAAATACCTATCTAAAACCAGAAATGTGGAAGGCTTCAATGACAAGAATGTGCGCTTATTGTGGATTGCTTTAAATCTTAACACACCTTTTTATCAGGCAGATAATAAACAGAGTTTGTTTGAAGAATTGGTAAGCTATACAGATGAGCGTTACAATGCGGACTTGCGTATAAATGCCTTTAACTATCTTAATCTTATGAATGCATGTAACGATACCTGTAAATCTAATCTTGAAAAAGCAAAGTCGCATCATAACTGGAGAATGGTTAAGTTTGCAAAAGATATGTCTGAAAAATTAGAGAAAAAATAATGCGAGCATTAGTGATTTCTGGTGGTGGAAGTAAAGGTGCTTTTGCAGGTGGAGTAGCGCAATATCTTATGGAGCGCGAAAATCGTAAGTATGATATGTTTTTAGGAACATCTACAGGTAGTTTGCTGGTGCCGCATCTGGCCGTAGGCGATATTTCTAAACTTTATGATATTTTTACTAATGTTCAACAACAAGATATCTTTAGCGTTAGTCCTTTTGTACAGCGCAAAAAAGGGGAAAGAGAATATGTATCCATTGATTTTGTGAATTCGTTATGGCAATTTATACGTATGAAACGCACTTTTGGCGAGAGTAAAGCACTTAGAAAACATATAAAGAAGCACTTTACCATTGAAGAATACCAGCAAATAAAACGCGAAAAACATGATGTCGTTGTTACGGTTTCTAATTTATCAATGAATCGCGTGGAGTATAAATCTATTAATGACTGTTCTTATGAAGAATTTTGTAATTGGATATGGATTTCATGTAATTACATTCCATTTATGTCCTTAGCAAAAGTAGATGGTTATGAGTATGCAGATGGTGGTTTGGGCTGTGTAATTCCCATAAGAGAGGCTATTTTGAGAGGCGCTACAGAGGTGGACGCCGTTGTTCTTGAAGCAGAAAATCTTGGTAAACAGCGCGTGTTAGGTAAAAACCCATTTTCTTTAATGATGAATTTATTCGGTCATTTGCTCGATCAAGTAGAACGAAGCGATATTGTTATAGGGAAACTTGCAGCAAAAAATAGAGATGTAAAACTCAATTTGTATTACACGCCAACAAGCTTAACAGAAAATTCTTTGATTTTTAGTAAGCGTTTAATGGAAAAATGGTGGCAGCAAGGTTATGAATATGCTGAGAAAAAGCATTTAACTAGTAGCTAGTACTGAGTATGAAGTGTTGCTGTAAAAAAGAAAAATAAATTGCACCAGACACTAGACACTAGATATTAGATACGAGATATCTACCACATCTCACCAACCTCTTCTTTTATAAAAGAAAGCGCAGCATTGCTTGGTGCAGATTTGTCCATAAGTTCTGTTAAAATTACTTCACGCAGTTTATCGGCACTATCCGTTTTTTCATTCATGTTGGCTTTTCTAATCAATTGAATGGTTGCGTTTTTTGCTGCCAAAATGATGCTCCAACATTGGTCGCTAACATAGATTTGTTGGGTTAGGTTATGTTCAAATTCCTGCTCAATGGTTGCTACAAGTAAGTTTTCGTAATCTTCTTTATTTGAAGATGTTGGACTTACCCTTGGTAATAATTTTTGAGGTTTTATGCGTTCTAGAAAAAGGGCCATGCGTTCGTAGGCTTGCAACCTAAGAGGAAATGACTCTTTTTGTATGTCTTTCTTCATTAAAAAATTACGCCTATTGTTGTCATTATCTACATGCTCTCTAAAGAATAAGAAGGCAATGGCTCCTGTAACAAGGGCAGGTATAGTGTACATTAAAAGGTTAAGAAGTTGTTGTTCCATAAAAATTAATTCTCCTTTTTGCCGCCAAGATAAACACAATCTTTTAATTCTTGCATACTTTTAAAATTTACTGCTGTCTTTTGGTATTTAAAAGTATATTTAAATTCTTTATTGAGGTTGTGGTCATCTACATTCATCTCAATATCACGCATGTTAAATTGACAAGGGTGCTCGTAACCTGCGGCATGCGTAATTTCCATAAGTTCTTTTCTAAACGTTTTAAAATACTGTGCTAAACGCTCAGATTTTAGAGGTACATTAATACCAGTTTGCAACCATTTTTTTTGAGTAGCCACACCTGCAGGACAGCGGTTGGTATGGCAAATTTGTGCTTGTATACATCCAATACTCATCATGGCTTCACGCGCTACATTAATACAATCTACTCCCATCGCAAATGCCATAGCTGCTTTTGCGGGAAATCCAAGTTTTCCACTGCCAATAAAAACAATACGTTCAGTAAGATTATGTTTTTGAAAAAGTTTGTATACATCACTAAATCCATAAACCCACGGTAAAGAAACGTGGTCAGCAAAGCTTGGAGGTGCTGCGCCTGTACCACCTTCGCCACCATCAATAGTAATGAAGTCTGGTCCACGGTTGTCGCGTTCCATAATTTGTGCTAATTCTTCCCATTGTTCTAGCTTGCCAATAGCAGCTTTTATGCCAACAGGTAATCCTGTGGCTTCAGCAATACTTTCAATAAAATCCACTAGTTCTGGTACGGTAGAAAAGGCTTTGTGATTTGGTGGTGATAATACAGTTTTACCAACTTCAACGCCTCTGATTTCTGCTATTTCTTTAGTAATTTTCTTTCCAGGAAGTACTCCGCCTTTTCCTGGTTTTGCTCCTTGAGATAATTTTATTTCAATGGCTCTGATAAAAGGATTGTCCTCAACCAGTTTCACCATTTTTTCCATTGAAAAGCCTCCATCTTCAGCACGTACACCGAAATAACCAGTACCAAAATGGAATACGACGTCACCACCATTGCTATGGTAAGGAGATAAACCACCTTCTCCTGTATTGTGGTAAGCATTAGCAAGTTTTACACCTTTATTTAAAGACTCTATGGCTTTTGCGGACAAAGAACCAAAACTCATTGCAGATACATTGATAATAGATGCTGGTCTGTAAGGTCGTTTACGCTTGTTATAGGCGCCCATTACTTTTGCACAAGGTATAAAGGTTTTGTCGAGTGCGCTTGGGTGATGTTTTTCAACCTTATAAGGCATCATCGCATTGTTTATAAAAATATGCTGATGTGCGTATATATCTCTATCTGTACCAAAACCTTCGTAGTTGTTTTCTTGTTTTGCAGATGCATAAATCCATCCACGTTCTATGCGGTTAAATGGTAGTTCTTCACGATTGTTTGCGACAAAATATTGACGCATTTCAGGTCCGATGCTTTCTAATAAATAGCGTAAATGGCCAACTATAGGAAAGTTGTGGCTGATGGTATGTTTACGCTGAAAGAATATGTCTCTAATCGCAACGAGTACTAAAAAAATGATAAGCCAAAGCCACCAAGGTATATTGCCTAAGAATTCTAAGACTGAATCCATAATGTGAAATAAAAATTTGGACTAATATATTGAAAAATGATGATATGAAATTCTTGATATTTTGTTTATAATTATTGAATTAGAAACATGGAAAAGCCTGAGACAATGTGTATTTTCACGGTTTGAAAAAATGAAGTCTTGGAAAAGTATCTCAGTCAACTTAACGACGCACAATTAGCACCAACATTACAGAAAGACGGACCAATGATTGTTATCGCTGGTGCAGGTTCTGGTAAAACACGCGTACTCACATATCGTATCGCTTATTTAATGAGTCAAGGAGTAGATGCCTTTAATATTTTGGCGCTAACCTTTACAAATAAGGCAGCTCGCGAGATGAAAGGTAGAATTGCAGATATTGTTGGTGATAGCGAAGCTAAAAATCTTTGGATGGGTACGTTTCACTCTGTGTTTGCTAAAATTCTTAGGTTTGAAGGTCATCATTTAGGTTTTCCAAGTAACTTTACCATTTACGATACTCAAGATGCACAAAAGCTTATTGGTTCCATTATAAAAGAAATGGGACTCGATAAGGATATCTACAAAACCAAACAGGTTTATGGTCGTATATCTTCCTATAAAAATAGCCTCATTACAGTTAAGGCTTATTTTAGGAATCCAGAGCTCATGGAAGCAGATGCCATGTCACGCAGGCCAAAAATGGGAGAAATATACGCAGCATATGTAGACCGTTGTTTTAAAGCTGGTGCTATGGATTTTGATGATTTGTTATTAAGAACTAACGAGTTATTGACGCGTTTTCCTGCGGTACTGGCGCAGTATCAAGATCGTTTTAGATACATTTTGGTAGATGAGTATCAGGATACAAACCATTCGCAGTATCTTATCGTAAGAGCTTTGTCCGACCGGTTTCAGAATATCTGTGTGGTAGGTGACGATGCACAAAGTATCTATGCCTTTCGTGGCGCAAATATTAATAACATCCTCAATTTCCAGAAGGATTATGACGATGTAAAAGTCTATAGATTAGAGCAAAACTACCGTTCTACAAAGATGATTGTTGGAGCTGCCAATTCTGTTATAGAACACAATAAAACCAAGCTCGATAAAATTGTCTGGACAGCTAATGATATTGGAGAACAAGTCATTGTGCATAGGACTATGACAGATGCAGACGAAGGCCGCTATGTGGCTAGTACTATTTGGGAAACCAAAATGAACAAGCAATTACAAAATAGCGATTTTGCAGTGCTTTACCGAACAAATGCGCAGTCTCGTGCTATAGAAGATGCTTTAAGAAAGCGTGATATTCCCTATAGAATTTATGGTGGATTATCTTTTTATCAACGTAAAGAGATTAAAGATGTAACAGCTTATTTGCGTTTAATTCTAAACACTTCAGATGAAGAAGCTTTAAAGCGCGTTATTAATTATCCTGCGCGAGGCATTGGTCAGACTACGGTAGATCGTTTGGTTGTGGCAGCCAATGCAACAGGAAAGACCATTTATGAGATTATGAAAGATATTGATAGTGTATCTATCAATATTAATAATGGGACGAAGAATAAGTTAAAGGATTTTGTAACGTTGATAGAAAGTTACAAGGTTATGAACCAAAATGCTAATGCATTTGAATTAGCAGAGCATGTTGCTAAAACCAGTGGCCTTATCCGAGAGTTAGGCAAAGATGGCACACCTGAAGGTGTTACAAAACTCGATAACGTACAGGAATTATTGAATGGTGTTAGGGATTTTGTCGAAGGTCAGGTAGAAGTTGCAGACAGCACAGGATCTCTGGCCGAGTTTTTAGAAGATATCGCCTTGGCAACAGATTTAGACGGTGATAAAGGCGATCCAAACCATGTGGCTTTGATGACTATTCACTTAGCAAAAGGTTTAGAGTTTCCTCATGTGTTTATTGTTGGTATGGAAGAAGATTTATTTCCAAGTGCCATGAGTATGAACACCAGAAGTGAGCTTGAAGAAGAACGTCGTTTGTTCTATGTGGCATTAACAAGAGCAGAAGAGCAAGCGTATCTTACTTATACAGTTTCGCGCTACAGATGGGGAAAACTAATTGATGCAGAACCAAGTAGATTTATTGAAGAAATAGATGACGAATTTATAAACATTACAACTCCGTTAAAAGAACAGCGTTTCAACCCAATGCTAGATGCTTCAATCTTTGGTGATATTGAGCCTAATAATGTACGTTTTGCAAAACCAAAATCTCCAAAGTTTAAAAAGAAAGAGACCAAGAAACCTGAGAAGTTTCAAATTAGTACGCCAAAGAAGTTAAAGCCTGTAAGTGAGACCAATACTGGATCTAATTTATTTGATACCAAGTTGACGGTTGGGAACATCGTTAACCACCAACGTTTTGGCAGAGGCGAGGTACTTAAAATTGAAGGTGCAGGTGGTGATCTTAAAGCTGAAATTAAGTTTGAAGGAGGAACTACCAAAAAGCTGCTTTTGCGTTTTGCCAAATTAGAGGTTATTTCTTAATTATTTACGCAACCCTTTATCATTTTTTGCATCTACAAAAAAACACCATGCTTAAAAACGGATGCTTTCTCGCATTAATACTCACACTTATTTGTGTAAGTTGCGAAGAAACGGAAATATTAAACAATATTAGAGTTCTCGTTAAGGGTAAAGTATTAGACCAAAAT
Organism: Winogradskyella sp. J14-2; assembly: GCF_001971725.1. Lineage (NCBI taxonomy): Bacteria > Pseudomonadati > Bacteroidota > Flavobacteriia > Flavobacteriales > Flavobacteriaceae > Winogradskyella > Winogradskyella sp. J14-2. Next base: position 3,315,350 of record NZ_CP019388.1, read on the forward strand.
GGTGTACCACTGCCTAATGCTAATATAGAAGTTTATACAGATGCTAATGTTTTTAGTGCAGACCGTGTGCTGGTGGGTTTAGGAGAAAGTGATGCATTTGGTAACTTTAAAATTACATCGCTATTTGGACCTAATGAATTATTTTACATAGATGTATCTTTAAATTCGCAATTTTCTGAGTATCGTTACTTAACAAATACCGAAGAATTTACACCGCAAAACCTCATTTTTGATTTAGAAACATTGCAATTAAATGCCTTAACAACGTTTACATACAATATTGTTAAAGTTAATGAAGCTAGTAATACATTGCAATACAATTTTATGTATTTAGATCCTAACTGTACAGAGTTTTATGAAGAAGGTGTATTAAATACACAACTTAGCAATTGTAATGTTATAAGAAATAGAGGGGCTACATTAAACAATTTATCTCCAAATGCAGAAAATGCTAGTTTTAAGGTGCCATTGCAATCTCAAATTGAGTTTACTTACAGCCTCAATGGTGGAGATACAATTTCAGAAATTATAACTGTAAATGAAGACAATTATGAGTTTACATTTAATTATTAAAACACTAATTGTAATAACTTTTGGCCTTCAGTTAAGGGCACAGGGCCCAAAAGTAAACGATATCGAAAATTCTAAAATACCTATTTTATTTGATGATAGCAGACAATATCTTGGGTCAGTAAGTTTAGCCTACCAATTGCCAATACCTTACGGAAATAACTTTATTGGTAAAGGTTTTAAAGGCAGAGATGGCTATAACTTTAAATTTCATTTTTATATTTTTAAAAATCTTTATGCCGGATTTAGTTATGGGTTTAGTTCTTTTAATAATAATAGCCCAGAGCTATTAGGTAATTATGGTAGTACCCAAACAGAAGAGATTTTTGGTACTCTTGGCTATGAGTTTGTACCGATTTCTAAGGTGAGACTTGGTATTTTTACTTCAATTTTAGGAAGAGCAACACTCTCTAATTCTATACCTTCTGGTAATGGAAACCATGATTCTGGGAAACTTAGTAACCTAGGCATAAATTTAGAATATGAATTTATCAAAAATCTCAATATTTATATAGAGTATAATTGGCGAAAAATTAAAACTAATATACGAGTACCAGAAGAACTATCACCTTTTTTTAGAACTGGTACTTACAATGCATTAAACTTTGGCATAAAATTTAATTTTGGTAATGCAGATATGGTTGATAAAATAATATTATAGGATAAAACAAAAGTATAATTGTTAAATTCGGTAATACTATTTATTTATAATATTATCTTTATGGTATGGCGGAGTTTATTAAAATATATCCTGAAAATCCAAACCCAAGGGCTATCCAAAAAGTTGTTGAGGTCTTAAAACGAGGTGGATTGGTAATTTACCCAACAGATACTGTATATGGTTTAGGTTGTGATATCACTAATATTAAGGCGCTTGAGCGAATAGCGCAGATAAAAGGTGTAAAATTAGAAAAGTCTAACTTCTCATTTGTATGCGAGGATTTAAGTAACCTTAGTGATTATGTAAAGCAAATAGACACCGCTACTTTTAAAATTCTGAAACGTGCTTTGCCAGGTCCTTATACGTTTATTTTACCAGGTTCTAAAAGCTTACCTAATCCGTTTAAAAAGCGAAAAACAGTAGGGATTAGAGTGCCAGACAATTCTATCGCTTTAGCTTTGGTAAGTACTTTAGCTAATCCCATAGTATCAACCTCTATAAGAGATGAAGACGATATCATAGAATATACAACAGACCCAGAATTGATTTTAGAAAAATGGGATAACCTTGTCGATATAGTTATTGATGGTGGCTATGGCGGCAATGAAGCATCTACTATAATAGACCTTTCAGAAGATACTCCAAAAATTGTAAGAGAAGGCAAAGGCAGTTTAGAGATATTTTAAATTCGGTTTAAGATCTTGGCACCTTTTCTACTGTTAAGATAAAAAAGAGCTAAAGACATTAGCCCGCAAACTAAAAACCCAGCAAATAATGGCGTTACAGAATCAACAACAAAAGTGCCAATATAATCTGCAATAGGAACAGCCATAACTGTAGAAATAAAACCATTTAATGCAGACCCAATACCAGCAATATGGCCCATAGGCTCCATCGCTAGTGCCCTAAGATTTCCAAACAAAAAACCTATGGTAAAAAATTGAAGGGCAAAAAAGGTGATAAGAATTTCTATGCTAGGATTCTTGCCAGAATTAAAGATAATAATGAAAATAAATGATATTGCTATAAAACTTATCATGGCAGTGTGTACAATGTTTTTCATCCCAAACCGAACAACCAGTTGGCTGTTGAAGAATGTAGCTAAACCAACAGAAATAGCGAGACTGGCAAATATGAGAGGAAACTCATCAGCAAGATTGTACTGTTTTTCAAAAATACGTTGAGATGTACTAAGGTACACCATAAAAGACCCTGTTATAAATCCTGATAATAGAGTGTATATAACAGCTGATCTAATTTTAAAAAACTGTAAAGTACCTGTTTTAAAAATAGAAAGTCTATATGGTATCTTATATTTATCCTTTAGCGTTTCAGGTTGCCTTCTCCAAAACCAAAAGACAACAATAATTCCGAAAATAAGATTAAAAGTAAAGATAGATTCCCAATGATAATGATTCATTAAAAACTGACCCAATGTTGGTGCCACAACAGGTACAAGAATAAAGACCATAACAACAATAGATAAAATCTTAGCCATATAGTCTCCTTCGTAAGAATCCCTAACCATGGCAATAGACATAGTTCTCGGAGAAGCAAGCGCAACGCCTTGTAACACTCTACCAAAAAGCATCATTTCAAAATTTTTGGTAGTTACGCATATTAAAGATGCTAATATAAAAAGTGCAAAACCTACGTAGATTACAGGTTTTCTTCCAAAACTATCCGATAACGGACCAAAAATTAACTGACCTATACCCAAACCAAGAAAAATAGAAGTAATAAGTTTTGGTAATTTCAAAGGTTCACTAATATTGAGTTGATCTCCAATTTGTGGTAGGGCAGGTAAGACTGCATCTATAGAAAGCGCAACAATAGACATTAGTGCAGCCATTAATACAACAAATTCAAATTGTGAACGCTTTTGTTTTCTCATGGCGCAAAAGTAAACTATTTATTACCTATTTTTGGGTAGGACCTACCAAGTAAATATTAAACCTTTGTTAATATGCTAACTAAAACACTTGTACAGTTATATAAGAGAGATCTCGAACAACTAAAGCAAGAAATAACAGCTTATAAAACAGAAAAACAGCTTTGGATGGTATCTAACCAAATATCAAATTCAGCAGGTAATTTGTGCTTACATATAATTGGTAATCTAAATTATTTTATTGGGGCAGTTTTAGGCAAAACAGGTTACGTTAGGCAGCGTGATTTAGAGTTTTCTCTTAAAAATGTTTCTGCAGAAGAAATGGTAAAGCAAATAGACAGTACAATTGCTGTAATAGAAACAAGCTTGAACAGCTTAACAGAAGAAGACTTACTTTTGGAGTACAAGCAAAACCCCTTTAAAAGTAAAGTGTCTACAGAGTTTTTTCTTGTTCATTTGGCTACACATTTGGCGTATCATTTAGGGCAAATTAATTATCACAGACGACTACTTGACGTATAAGAAATTTTAATCTTTTGGTGGTAAATTGTTGAGAATTTGTTTATAAATATTTCTGTGTTTTTTTCATTATTGAATTTTCAGTCTAAACCTAAAAATTAACTTTTTTATTGAAAATAATTGTCTAAAATACCGTTTTCTTTGATGTTTATTTAACGTTATCTCAATGTTAATAAAAGTGTTAAAAAAAATGAATTTTGTATCTAGATAAGAGCGGATATAAATTGGATATTTGATCTCGTCTTATTATTAATCTAAATACTTTTCCTCATGCAAATAACACATATTCAAAAACGGGATTTTTCAACAAAACCATTTCAACTAAGCAAAATAACCAATGCAGTGCTGAAAGCCATGACCGCTCTAGAGCATGGTAATTTAGAAGACGCAGAGCGCATATCTCAAAGCGTTTTAGACGTGTTATTAAAACAAAAACAGCAAGAGCCTAAATACGTACCAACCGTAGAAGAAATACAAGATGCTGTTGAAAATGCATTGATGGAGAATTCATTCTTTGATGTAGCTAAAGCTTACATCCTATATAGAGACGAACAAGCCAGAAAGCGTAAAACAAACATCTTTGAAAAACGAATTAATCTTAAACCATATGAATATCCAGATTTGTACGAATATGTACCTGCAATAAGGCATTCGTATTGGATTCATACCGAATTTAATTTTACAAGCGATATTCAAGATTTTAAAGCAGGTTTGTCTGATGTTGAGCGAAGCGCTATTAAAAACACCATGTTAGCCATTTCGCAAATCGAAGTCGCGGTAAAATCATTTTGGGGAGATATTTATCACAAAATGCCAAAACCAGAAATTGGATCTGTAGGAGCAACCTTTGCCGAAAGTGAAGTAAGACATCACGACGCTTATTCGCATTTGTTAGAGATTTTGGGACTAAACAAAGAGTTTAATGACCTGAAGAAAAAACCAGTAATTATGCGTCGTGTTCAATATTTAGAAAGTGCTTTAAAGAACTCTAAGAGCGACGATAATAGAGCTTATGCAGACGCAGTACTACTATTTTCATTATTTATTGAGCATGTGTCTCTGTTTTCTCAGTTTCTTATCATAATGGCATTTAATAAACACAAGAATGTGTTAAAAGGTGTTTCTAATGTAGTAGAAGCTACCTCCAAGGAAGAACAAATACACGGCGATTTTGGAATAGACATTATTAAAATTATAAAAAATGAAAACCCAGAGTGGTTTAACGAAGAATACAACGCAACGGTACAAGACATGTGTAGAGAAGCCTTCGATGCCGAAAGCAAGATCGTAGATTGGATTTTTGAAAAAGGAGAAATAGATTTCCTACCAAAAGCGGTTGTAAATGAATTCCTTAAAGACCGATTCAACAGATCTTTAAAAAGTATTGGAATTGAAACAATTTTTGATACAGACGAAAAATTATTAGCAGAAACAGAATGGTTTGACGACGAAATTATAGGTACCAAACATGGTGACTTCTTCGTGAAGCGATCAATCAACTATAGCAAAAGAACTCAAAGTATAACCAGTGATGACCTTTTTTAAAAATGATAGAACAAAACCAGATTAATAGCGCGAACAAAACAGAAAATAAAACAGAAAACGAATTAATTAACGCGAGAAAAAAGTCGTTACAACAATTAAGCACCAAAACCGATGGTGACTTTGGTTGGTTAACAGATCATAGCCGTAAGTTCTTAGCATCGGGTTACCTAACGGAAGGTGTATCTGCAGAAGAGCGCATCAAAGAAATTGCAGACAGAGCCGAACAAATCTTGGGAATTCCAGGCTATGCAGATAAGTTTTACAATTACATGTCTTTGGGCTACTTCTCGTTATCTTCACCAGTTTGGTCTAATTTCGGAAAAGAAAGAGGATTACCAATATCTTGTTTTGGATCTCATGTTGATGATGATATGGGTAACATACTTTATACCCAATCAGAAGTAGGTATGATGTCCAAATTAGGTGGTGGAACGTCAGGATATTTTGGAAAGATAAGACATCGAGGTGCAGCTGTAAAGAACAATGGTCAAGCCTCAGGTGCGGTGCACATTATGCAGTTATTTGAGTCTATGGTAGACGTTGTAAGTCAAGGATCTGTGCGCCGTGGACGTTTCTCACCATACTTACCAATAGACCATCCAGACATCATGGAGTTCTTAGAAATAGGAACGGAAGGAAATCCAATACAAGAGTTAACGCATGGTGTTACTGTTACCAACAAATGGATGGAAGAAATGATTGATGGTGATGTGGATAAGCGTACAGTATGGGCAAAAGTATTACAGCGAAGAGGCGAGATGGGTTATCCTTACATTTTCTTTACCGATAATGCTAATAATGGTGCTGCAGATGTGTATCAAGACAAAAAAATGCCAATCTATGCAAGTAACCTTTGTACAGAGATTATGTTACCATCTAACGATGATTGGTCTTTTGTATGTTGCCTGTCATCACTAAACGTATTGCACTACGAAGATTGGAAAGATACAGATGCAGTTGAGACTATGATCTATTTCTTAGATGCTATAATTACTGAGTTTACTGAAAAATTAGAACGCTACAAGGATTCTCCAAACAGAGATGATCAACAAACATTCTTATTTATGGAGCGTGCTTATAACTTTGCAAAAGACAATAGAGCGTTAGGCTTAGGTGTTTTAGGATGGCATTCTTTATTGCAGTCTAAAATGTTGGCATTCAACAGTCAAGAAGCATTTAACTTAAATAGTAAGATCTTCAAACTTATAAAAGAGAAATCTTACAAGGCATCTGAGGAATTAGCTGAACATTTCGGTGAGCCAAAGGTATTAAAAGGCTATGGTAGAAGAAACACGACCTTAAACGCTGTTGCTCCAACAACGTCTTCTGCATTTATCTTAGGGCAAGTATCTCAAGGCATTGAGCCGATTTGGTCTAACATTTATGTAAAAGATATTGCGAAGATCAAGACAACAATTAAGAACCCATATTTAGAAGCATTTTTAGAGTCTAAGGGTCAAAACACTACAGAAGTATGGAGAAGTATTAGAGACTACGATGGGTCTGTACAGCATTTAGATTTTATGACTGATGAAGAAAAGGATGTCTTTAAAACCTATTCTGAAATCGATCAAATGGATATTATCTATCAGGCAGCTAATAGACAAAACCATATCGATCAAGGCCAATCAGTTAATATCATAGTACATCCAGATATGTCTGTGAAAGAGATCAATAAAATCCACGTAACAGCATGGAAATTAGGCTTAAAGTCTCTGTACTATCAGCACAGTATGAATGCAGCCCAGAAGTTTAAGCAAAAGAAAGAATGCTCAAGTTGTGAGGCTTAATTAGAATTAGAATAAAATCTCAATAATAAAAGCTCACCCATAGAGGTGAGCTTTTATTTTAAACAAATCGTTTAATTTAATTAAACATAATAAATTGATTCATTAATCAATTTGTCTCAGAAAGGTATTGCGCTCTTCTGCATTATCAAAGCAACCTCCATACTCCATGGTGGTAGTAAAACTACTCTTGTCTTTTATGCCTCTAGAAGAAACACACAAATGTTTGGCATTAATAACTACAATAACATCTTCTGTTTGTAGGGCATTTTGTAAATCCTTAAGAATCTGTATGCAGAGACGTTCTTGTACTTGAGGTCTGTGCGCATAATAATCGACTAAACGATTTATTTTTGAAAGCCCAATAACCTTGTCTTTTGGAATGTAACCAATATGAGCTTTGCCTATTATTGGTAGAAAGTGATGCTCACAAGATGAGTCTATAGTTTTATCTTGCTCTACAATAAGTTTGTTATAACCATATTTATTGTTGAAGGTAGATAGCTTGGGACGGTTTTTTGGATTGAGACCATAAAATAATTCCTTAACGTACATTTTAGCAAAGCGATAAGGTGTACCAGATAGACTATCATCACTAAGATCTAATCCAAGCTCATGCATAATAGCCTTAAAATGATATTGAATAGCTGCTATTTTTTCATTATCAGATTTTAAAAAAGCATCAACTCGTAATGGTGTATCTATACTTGTTCCAATATGGCCGTCGCCTAAAGCGTCAATTTCTTTTTCTGTCATTTTAAAAATCAATTTGTAGAGGTACAACAAGTATCGTCTTTACATTTACAATATTTACGATTATACATATGTAATATGACTAAAGCTAAAGCAGGGAAATAAATACTTAGTTCTGGGAGTCTTAAGAGCTCAATTCTTTCATTAAGAATCACTAAACACAACAGAAACCAACTTATCCATAAAGAATATTTCATCCATGATTTAGAACTGTTTTTAACAGACCAATACACAGCAAAAAAAGAGATACCAATAAATAAAAAGTCAACAGCAGTCCACCAAAAAGGTGCTGTTTCACAACATGTTGCTGAGCAAGTCTGAGCTATAAAAATAAAGGGTGTGGCAATACAATGAATTAGACATAAACCACTTGCAAATGCACCTATGAAATCAGAATTATTTTTTTTGAACGATGTCTTTGATAATACCATTGAGTTTACGCTTCAGATTTTATAATTAAAGAACGACGGGCAAAAATGTTAACAATACTATTTTAAAGTGCCAGCCATTTCGTTATAGCGTGTAAATTAACGCAACTAAGTTGCAAAAATAATATATAATTTGAAAATGCAACAATGTTGCATTAAATTTGTAGTATGGGTGTAAGACGAAAAACAAAATCTTTAAATGCAATTCTATCTGTTTTTGAACAGCGAGAAGAAGCTTTATCTGTCGTAGATTTGGTTAATGAGTTTAAGGATGACATGAATAAAACTACGGTTTATCGTATTCTTGAACGTTTAGAGAATGAAGGCGTAATACATTCTTTTACTGGTAGTAAAGGTTTGATGTGGTATGCAAAATGCCAAACTTGTACAACACATCATCACCATGATGTGCATCCACATTTTGAATGTAAAGATTGTGGAAAGGTAGAGTGTTTAGAATTAGATATAGAAATCCCTCAAATGAATAATCGACACATTGATTCAGCGAATATTATGCTTCAAGGTCAATGTGCCGATTGTGTTAAAAAATAAGCGTTCTAATTATAAAGGAATATTCCCATGCTTACGTTTAGGCATGTTAACTTCTTTATTTTCAAGCATACTAAATGCTTTAATTAGCTTTCTTCTTGTGTTTTTTGGTAAGATTACTTCGTCAATATAACCACGCTCTGCAGCACTATAAGGATTAGCAAATAGTTCTGCATATTCAGCTTCTTTTTCCTTCCATTTTGCTTCAGGATCTTCTGCAGTAGTAATTTCACGTTTAAAAATAATTTCAGCAGCACCTTTTGCACCCATTACAGCAATTTCAGCATTTGGCCATGCAAAATTCATGTCAGAACCAATGTGCTTCGAGTTCATCACATCATAAGCGCCTCCATAAGCCTTACGCGTAATAACAGTAACTCTTGGTACAGTAGCTTCACTAAACGCATATAATAACTTGGCACCATGTACTATAATACCATTCCATTCTTGATCTGTTCCTGGTAAGAAACCAGGTACATCTTCAAATACTAATAGCGGAATATTAAAAGCATCACAAAAACGTACAAATCGTGCCGCTTTTTTAGAGCTATTTACATCTAATACTCCAGCTAAAAACATGGGTTGGTTGGCGACTATTCCTATCGATTTTCCGCCAAGTCTAGCAAAACCTACAATAATATTTTCAGCATGGTCTTTATGAATTTCATAAAACGAATCAGTATCAATAACACCCTCTATAACACTGTGCATATCGTAAGGTTTGTTAGGATTATCTGGAACGATTTCAGAAAGACTTTCTCTTATTTCGTCTTTAAGTTCAAAGACGATATCTTCAGGCTTTTCTCTGTTACTTTGTGGTAGATAACTTAAAAGTTTTTTAACGTCTTCAAGACATTCTACATCGTTGGCTGAAGTTTTATGTGCCACACCAGATTTGGTAGAGTGGACACTAGCACCACCAAGTTCTTCACTTGTTACTTCTTCATTGGTTACAGTTTTTACAACATTCGGGCCAGTTACAAACATGTAACTGGTATCTTGAACCATGATGGTGAAGTCTGTCATTGCAGGTGAGTATACAGCACCACCAGCACAAGGTCCCATTATAGCAGAAATTTGAGGAATAACACCCGATGCTTGTACATTTCTGTAAAAAATATCGGCATAGCCACCTAGTGAGCGCACACCTTCTTGAATACGTGCTCCACCAGAATCGTTAAGACCTATAATTGGCGCACCAACGTTAACAGCCATGTCCATGATTTTGCAGATTTTTTCGGCATGTGTTTCAGATAGTGAACCGCCAAATACCGTGAAATCTTGTGCAAAAACATAAACTAAACGGCCATCAACTGTACCATAACCTGTAACGACACCATCTCCATAAAACTTTTGATTTTCCATACCAAAGTCTTTGGTTCTGTGTGTTACTAAAGCTCCAATTTCTTCAAAAGAACCTTCATCTAGTAGGTAAAGAATTCGTTCTCTGGCTGTTAGTTTTTTCTTTTCATGCTGTTTATCTATTCGCTTTTGACCTCCACCCAATTTAGATAAGGCCATTTTTTCATTAAGTGTTTTTATTTTAGAACTCATAGTATCTTAATTAGGTAGTCTTAATAATTTTTGATCTGCTAGATATTGCTTTAAGGCTAGTTTTGCAGCAATTTCTGCTTCAGCTTTATGTTGCGCTTCTAAAAGGCTAGGTGAGTAGTACTTTTTAACAAAATGGGTATCGAAGTTTCCGCTTCTAAACGCATCGTGCTCACAAACAAAACGACCAAAAGGAAGCGTAGTTTGCACACCTTTAACGTGATAGTTGTCAATAGCTTTTATCATCAGCTCAATGGCTTCAGCACGTGTTTTACCATAAGTGATAAGTTTCGATAGCATGGGATCGTAATAGATTGGTACGTCCATACCTTCTTCAAAACCATTATCTACTCGAATATTTTCACCAACAGGTAATTGATAAACTTCTAAATTACCAACACTTGGTAAGAAATCATTCATAGGATCTTCGGCATACACACGAAGCTCTAAGGCATGACCATTAATTTTTAAATCTTCTTGTTTAATGTCTAAAACTTCACCACGAGCCACTTTAATCTGAAGCTCGACCAAATCAACACCAGCAATCCACTCTGATACAGGATGCTCTACTTGTAATCTTGTGTTCATTTCTAAGAAATAAAAATTATGGTCGGCATCCATTAAGAACTCAACAGTACCAGCACCAACATAATCACAAGAACGTGCTACGTTTATAGCAGCTTGTCCCATCCTTTCTCTAAGTTCTGGAGTTAATATTGCAGAAGGTGCTTCTTCAACTACCTTTTGATGACGACGTTGCACTGAACATTCGCGTTCAAAGAAATGAACAATGTTACCATGCGTATCTGCCATAACCTGAATTTCGATGTGTCTAGGTGAGGTAACATACTTTTCTACAAATACAGAACCATCACCAAATGCAGAAGTAGCCTCACTAATGGCACGCTTCATCTGGCTTTCAACATCTTTTTCGTTTTCAACAATACGCATTCCTTTTCCACCACCACCTGCAGCTGCTTTTATAAGGATTGGTAAGCCAATTCGTTTGGCGATTTCAATCGCTTCTTTTGGATCTGTAACTGCATGATCTACACCAGGTACCATTGGGATATCGTAATCTTTAACAGCATCTTTAGCTGCTAATTTATCTCCCATCATTTTTATGGCTTTAGAACGTGGACCAATAAAAATGACATCATTTTTTTCGCATAACTCTGCAAAATCTGCATTTTCACTTAAGAAACCATAGCCAGGATGGATGCCATCAACATTTAAGGATTTTGCTACTTCAATAATTTTATCACCTTTTAGATATGATTGATTTGATGGTGCGGGACCAATGCAAACGGCTTCGTCTGCAAATTTTACGTGAGGTGCGTTTCTATCAGCTTCAGAAAATACAGCGACAGTTTTTATTCCCATTTTTTTTGCAGTTCGCATGACACGAATTGCGATTTCGCCACGATTGGCAACTAATATTTTTTTCATATGAGTTTCTTTTGGCGTCAATTCGAGTAATTTTTGATATAAAATTTTATCGAGAAGTTCTCGATACATTTTGTTCATACTTCACAAAACATTCGAACTGACTCATCATTTTATTCGAATTCGATTAAAAGTGCATTTTTTTCAACGGTATTTCCTTGGCTCACTTTAATGGATTTTATGACACCATCGCGAGGTGAGTTAATAACATTCTCCATTTTCATGGCTTCAAGAATTAATAGAGGATCATCTTCTTTAACTTCTTGAGCTTCTGTTACATTAATCTCTAAGATTAAACCAGGCATAGGTGCCTTAATGTCGTTTACTTTTTTAGAAGCACCAATTTCAAAACCTAGAGCAACTATTTGCTGATCTAAGGCATCGTTGAGTTCAACATCATAAGTGTTGTTATTCACTTTAACGCTGTATGTTTTTTTGTTGAAATCTGAGCTAACAATATTAGCTTTAATTGAACTGTTGTTTTGAAGGATATGATACTTATTTGTTGAGGTTTCAACAGCATCAAGTTGGTCTACTGCTTCTTCGGTTACATCAAACTCATAAGAAGCGTTAACTTTTGCTTTATACATATGTAGCGGTTTATTAAACTTTGGCTAAGTTATATTTTAATAGAGTTCTAAAATATGAAATAAATCATGTTTACAGAAAGACTTTAGAAGATTATAACAATTTATTGACAGAATAAATTATGTTTATTAATCGGTTTTAAATGTTGAGTTATCTTGATGTCTACGAATCGCTTTTCTTGATAAAATAACACCAATAATTAAGGACACAAAAGCACCAATTGAGATGCCAGGAATAAACCGTATAAACAGGAAGAAGTCATAAGCGCCATGAAACAATACAGCTAAAAATAAACCAGCCATATTGAGTTTTACTCTATTGTTTGAAAATTTAGCCAGTCCCATAAAATAACCCATTAAAATACCAAAAGTTGCATGTGCTGGTACCGCTGTGAATGCTCTAAGAATTGCGGTTTCGTAGCCACCTTGTAATACATACATTATGTTTTCCGTGCAAGCAAAGCCCATGGATACCATTACCGCATATATAATACCATCGTATGGCTCATTGAAAGCTTTTTTTGGTTGGGCAAAATACTTTACAATAACATATTTACTAAATTCCTCAGAAAGTGCAACAACCACAAATGCCTGAATAAACTGTTGCCAAACACTATATTCATCCGTAATCGGAATAAAGCGTCCTGTAATAAGATATAGGATGGTTACAATAATGATACTAACTACAGCACCAAAAAGAAAATTGGCAATTAAAAGACCAACAGGTTCTTTTTCATATTTATCATGAAAATAGATGTAAATTATTATAGTAAATATTGGTGCAACAGCACAAAGCATTAAATTCATAGTCACAGATGGGCTTTTATTGCATCTAAGATAAAATTATAATACGATTTGTTGGTTGGTATAAAGTGGTGGTTTGTTTCACTATTATTTAATAGATGTTTAAACTCGCTTAAAGTTACCAGTTTTAAAGCTTCAACTTCATCTTCTTGTGGCTTTAAATCTGATAGATTTACTTTTAATTCCGCAATATAAACCTGATGAAATTCATTATCTTGAATAGTACCGTTAGCATAAGAACTCTCATGAAGTTTAGTGCCGATTTTAGTTAGTTCATAAGCCTGTAATGTAAGACCGAGTTCTTCCTTGGTTTCTCTAAGCGCTGCTTCTACAAAGGATTCTCCTGCATCTATATGGCCTGCTGCGGAAACATCCCAAAGTAATGGGTGAATTGCTTTTTTGCGAGAACGCTGCTGTAATAAAATTTCACCATTCTTTGTGTATAGCCAAAGATGAATGGTATTATGGTACCAACCGTTTTTGTGCGCTTCAGATTTAAGAGCAGTTTTACCTGTTGGCTCACCACGAGCAGTTACTATGTCTATGTATTCGTCCATATAAAAAAGATTCCCACTTTCGTGGGAATTTTAATTATTTAAAATAGCTAAACGTTTCTCCGTCTTTAATTTTTAGAAGCGTCTCATAAATGAGTTTTATAACGTTTTCAACATCATCTTTATGAACCATTTCAACAGTCGTATGCATATAACGCAATGGTAAAGAGATTAGGGCAGAAGCCACACCACCATTACTGTATGCAAAGGCATCAGTGTCTGTGCCAGTAGCTCTTGATAACGCAGCACGCTGAAAAGGTATTTTCTTTTCTTCGGCTGTATCTGTAATTAAGTCTCTTAATTTCTGTTGTACAGCAGGAGCGTATGCAATAACAGGGCCATCACCAATTTTTGCTAAACCTTGCTTTTTAGGGTCTATCATAGGTGTTGTGGTATCGTGTGTAACGTCAGTAACGATAGCAACATTTGGTTTTATGGTTTCGGTAATCATTTCTGCACCACGCAAACCAATTTCTTCCTGTACAGAATTGGTAATGTAGAGTCCAAAAGGTAATTTCTTTTTGTTTTCGTGTAGTAAGCGTGCTACTTCAGCAATCATAAAACCACCCATTCTATTATCTAGTGCTCTACATACAAATTTGTCCTTATTAAGAATATGAAACTCATCAGGATAGGTTATAACACACCCTACATGCACACCCATTTTTTCAACTTCATCTTTGTCTTTTGCACCAATATCTATGCAAATATTGTCTGGTTTTGGTGGTTCTTCTTTAGATTTATTGCGTGTGTGTATAGCAGGCCAACCAAAAACACCTTTTACAATTCCTTTTTTGGTATGGATATTTACTATTTTGCTAGGCGCAATCTGATGATCGCTGCCACCATTTCTTATAACGTATAATAGACCGTCATCAGAAATGTAATTAACATACCAAGAGATTTCATCAGCATGTCCTTCTATAACTACTTTGTATTTTGCTTTTGGGTTTATAACTGCAACGGCAGTTCCGTAAGTATCTGTTATAAATTCATCTACGTAAGGTTTTAGGTAGTTCATCCAAATGTTTTGTCCATCCCATTCATAACCTGTTGGTGAAGCGTTATTTAAGTATTTTTCTAAAAAGTCCATCGACTTTTTACTGAGTAATTGTTTTTTTGCCATTGGTAAAAATTTTTACTAAAAATAATAATATTAATATGAATTTACTGTTAGAGGAAGTAATAATTGTTAATTTTGAATTCCCTGAAATGCGTTCTTTGGAACGGTTTTAGATATCAATTTCAGCATGAAGTATATTGCCTATATATCATTATTGTTTTCAACGTTAATTTTTGCTCAGGAAGATCCCGTGGAGCAAGATTCTACCTTGGTGCATTACATGATTATTGAAGGAGATTCCATTCCTGTCACTGAGGTTGAGTTAGACGAAGTTTTAATGCTTCCAAACCTTAGTTTTAAAGATAGAAAAGCAAGGATTAGATATATAGTTCTTAGACGAAAGACACACAAGGTATTTCCTTATGCAAAATTAGCTGCAGAACGTTTAGAGGCCTTACAAAATAGACTGGATCAACTAGAGAGAAAACGTGACAAAAAGAAATATGCCAAGGTAATACAGCGCTATATTGAAGACGAGTTTTCAGCTGAGTTAAAAAAATTAACGAAAACGGAAGGGCAAATTTTAGTAAAGCTTATACATAGACAAACTGGTAAAACCACGTTTGAGCTTATTAAGGAGCTGCGAAATGGATGGCGTGCCTTCTGGTTTAACAATACAGCAAGTTTATTTGATATTTCCCTAAAGAAAGAATTTGACCCACTTACTGAAGAAGAAGACTATTTAATAGAAGACATTTTGCAGAGGGCCTTTCAAAATGGCCAATTAGAAAAACAAGAACCAGCATTTAAAATAGATTATTATGCTTGCGTTAACAAGTGGTCTAAACCTAAAAAGGCATCTAATAAAGAAGAACAGTAATGCGCGCACAAACAAAATTAGAAGAACAATTAAATGCGTGGTCTCATGGTATTGGTGCAGTTTTAGGGATTGTTGCCTTGGTGTTGCTTATAATTTTTTCAGACAACCAATCCAAACCTTGGAGTCTTTTTAGTGTCATCGTTTATGGTGTATCAATAATTATTCTGTTTTTGTCTTCAACACTATATCATGCTGTAAAAGGGGAGAGGCTTAAGCATAATTTTAGAATTATCGATCATATAAGTATTTATCTACTTATTGCAGGTACTTACACTCCCGTGCTTTTAATAGCACTAAAAGAGAGTTATGGATGGACACTATTTTGGGTAGTTTGGGGCATTGCTGCTTTTGGATTAATACTAAAACTCTTCTTTACGGGTAGATTTGAGCTTTTTTCCACGTTGCTGTATTTGGTAATGGGATGGCTGATAATTTTCGATTTTTCTAACCTTTCTAACGCTATAGGTCCAACAGGCATTTTGTGGCTTTTTGCCGGAGGTTTGTCTTATACGGTTGGTATTATATTTTATGCTGTACAAAGAATTCCATATAATCACGTAATCTGGCATTTGTTTGTATTGAGTGGCGCTATTTGTCACTTCTTCATGATTTTTAATCATGTAGTATAGAAGTCACTTTATAAAAATTTTCAGAGCCTCTATAATATTTGTGTATTATACTGATGTAGGTTGACCTTTTTTATGCTTACTTATTTTGGTCATAACGATTAAACCGCTATTATTTTTATAGAATGTTGTACGCTGGCCTTTCTAGTATTTTAATTGTTTAATACGGTTTAGTTCTTTATTCCAAATTATAATTTTTCCTTTTTCATCTGTTGTCACTATTTTGCTATCTGATTTATTCCAATCAATTCCCCAAAGAAGATTGCCCTGTTCTGATTTTTTGAGTAAATCGCCATTTTCATTCCAAAGTCGCAACGATTCACTTGCAGTTGCCAAAAGCTTTCCATCTTTTGTCCATTTTAAGTTTCTATATTCAGCTTTGCTTTTATCGATATTTTTTAAATTTTCTCCATTTTCTGACCAAAATTGTAATAATGGTGGATAATCTTTTTCAAAATCACCGTAGTCTCCTGTAACGAAGAACTTGCCATTTGGATTCCACGCTACACAAAGCATAAGCACATCTTCTTTTCTTGGCTTAATATCATAAATAAAATCGTTTTCAAAATCATAAATGGATATTCTCTCTCCAACAACTGTAACTATGTTTTTTCGTGGATGCCAATCCAAGCCAATTAAACCTTTCTGTTTTGTATTAATCCGTTTAATGATTGCTCCACTTTCATTGTAGATATTGAGAAAGCCACTATAATCACCAACCGCAAGTAGTTCTCCTTTATTGTTCCAGCCAATTGCTCTTGCTCCAGTTTCGTCAAGACTATCAAGTACTATTTGTTCCTTTGATATAGGGTCTAATATCAATGATTTCGATTTTTCACCTTGCATTGAAATGGCTAACTTACTTTTAATTGGGTGCCATTTCGTTTTGGTTATCGTACCTCGTAATGGAATATTATCTATCAATTGATATGTCTCTGACGAAAACAGCCTTAAAGTATCTTGAGTACCGCCAAAGGAAATGAGATTATTGTTCGGGTTCCAATTCGCAGTCCAAAGCCACCAATTCTCCTTTTCTACTTCTGTGTTTTCTTGTATTTCTTTACACCCACAAATAAATACGAGTGAAAAAATTAAGATTATTGCATTGGTGTTTTTCATGAGTTATTTAAGCTTAGTGATACCAGAGGCTTTAAAGAGATTCTTTTTTAAAAATGACATTTTTTATTCGTCCATTCTCTAAATTTAAACCTTGTATATTTCCATTTCTATCTCTGATGACTCTTATTTTGTAAGAGCTCATCATTCTTAGATAATCTTTTGTTATTAGTTTTCCGTCTCTTCGTCTACCGTTTTTTATAATATTGTAGTTATCATCTCTGACGTGTTCAATGATGATTTCTGTGTCGGTTTCATTATTGAAATAGGTTCCGTTTAAACTTGGACCATAACCACTTTCTAAATTTTCTTTTGGTAACTTATAGTAAATGCTTGGTTTTTGAGTGGATAAATACAAAGTCAACTTTTGTTGCTCTGTACCAATTTCTGAAAAATTCATTTTAAGTCTATAATTAGTTTCATAATGAAACAAGCTTTGTTTTTCGCTTATCATTTTTACTGGGTCTCTTTGATAAATCTCTCTAAATAGTTCTCCTTCTTTTTCGCTAATCTTTATGATTGTTCCCTCATCGTTTTGATAATTACCTACCACATTTTTGAAATCTTTTAGCCTTTCCGTTTTTTCGGGATTTGATGGATATATTTCATTTTTTATGTCCAGTTCTAAAACAATATCTGTCAATTGCTTTGCTAAATAATTTGTAGGTACGTTACCATTATTTGACATTATGACTATGGCTAGATTTTTATCCACAAGCCTAAAAAATGTTGCATTATATGCTCCAGTACTACCATCGTGATATGTGTAGTTTAAGCCTTTATATTTTCCAAACATTAATCCGTATCCGTAATTGTCAAAATCTACGTCATCTATGGTCGATTGACTTTCGCTGATTATTGAAGTTGATAGGTTTTTACCATTATTTTGTTGAATAACCTGTTCCCATTTTAATTGGTCTTCCAAAGTTGTGAATAAACCACCATCTCCAATCAATTCTGTTACTACTGGATATTCTTTCCAACCATTCCAATTACCGTATGGCCTGGCCTTATTTGGAATTATTGCCATATAATTGGTGAGAAATGATGAATTTCCCATTCCTATTTCGGTAAATAATGAATTGGAAAAATCTTTGAATTTAGTGTCGGTAACTTTTTCAATTATTTCTGTAAGAAGAATGTAGTTAGAGTTGCTATATAAATACTCTTTGCCAGGCTCAAAATTCAAGTCTGTTTGGGATTTTAAAAGTTCGATGGCATCATCGTTATCTATAAAAAGCTCATACCAATCTTTACCTTTCAATGCCCATAAACCGTAAACGTCTCTAATCCCACTTGTATGTGTCAACAGATTTGATACGGTAATTTTGTGTCCGATTTCTTTATATAATTCGGGTAAATATTTTCTTACATCGTCATCTAAGGCTATTTTGTCCTGCTCAATTAATCTCAATATGCACAAAGCGGTAAATTGTTTGGCATTTGAGGCTATATTGAACCTTGTATTTTCGTCTATTTTTATGTCGTGTTCGAGGTTTGAATAACCAATATATTTTTCAAATACAGTAACTCCATCCTTGACAATTCCGACTGCCATTCCGGGTGAAATCCCATCGATATATTTCTCAATTTGGCTGTCGAGCTTATCAATTATTGGCTGTTCCAATTTTTGTGAATATGCATTTATTCCGAGAAATAAGAGTGTGAATATCAATGTTCGTTTCATTGTAGAATGTTTGTTTTGGCTGTCTTGTCCTGAAATATGGCTACAGGTTAAAATTGAATTAAGCTGATAATTTATATGCCATATTCGGTGTTTTATAGTCTAAAGATAAATGTAATCTTATTTCGTTGTATAGATTAATTGTATTTTTTGCAGCTCTTTTTGCGTGAGCCACGTTATCAAAGGATTGGTCGAGATAAAACTCGTCTTTTAATATACCGTTTACACGTTCTGCGATAGCATTTTCATAACAATGATTTTTTTCTGTCATACTAATATCTATCTTATTTCTTTTAAGTATTTGCGTGTAAACATTGCTACAATACTGTATGCCTCTATCGGAATGGTGTATAAGTCCAGTAGTGTCTTTGGCTTGATATAAAGCTTTGTTCAAAGCTCTCTCGCAACCTTTTAGTTCAAGGCTATCACTAAGGTCGTAGCCAACTATTTTACGGCTGTACATATCTGTAATGAGTGCTAGGTAACAAAAACCTTTTACTGTTCTTATATAAGTAATGTCTGATACCCAAACTTGGTTAGGCCTGGTTACCTCTACATCTTTAATGATGTTTTTGTACTTGTAGAACCTGTGCAATGAATTGGTTGTTCTTGAGCTGTATTTCTTTCTAAGTGTTAGCATATTATGTTTTCTAAGAACATTAAATAGCGTATCTCTACCAACTTTAATGTTGGCTTTTGTAAACTCATCATCTAATGATTTCACAAGCTTACGTACACCTTCTCTAGGAAGGGATCTGCGTCTTTTCTGTACTATTTCAATAATCTGCTGCTCTGTTCTTAAACGTTTATCAGCTCTAGATTTGTATTTATAGTACGCATCACGTTTTAGCCCAAAACAATGGGTTATAGTAGTTAAAGAAGCAAATCCCTTAGATTTTTCTTTTGCTTTGATCAGGGCTTTGTTCTTAACTTTTTTTTTAGTTCGGCCACGGATTTATAGCCAAGATCTTCAGCTGCAACTTCTAAGTAAGAGTCTAGCACCAAGGCATCCAGATCCTTTTTTAAGAGTAGTTTTTTAAGCTGTTCGATTTCTTTTTGCAGTGCTTTGATACGCGTTATCTCGTCTTTGGTTTTCACGGTTACTCTGGTGTTCATTAGGTCTTTACGGTTGTATTTCTTTATCCATTCATTAATGGTGGTAGGTGCAATTCCATAAGCCTTACCTAATTGATACTTGTTTAATTTTCCAGTTGTAAGTTCGTCTAAAATTTTCAGTTTGAAAGGTTCTGAATACCGTCTGATTACTTTGTCATTTTTGTACATAATGTTTAAAATTATGTAGCCTTTATTCAGGACGGGTCAAAATGTGCCACAACGGCTCGGTATAGCCGCCAGTTGCGTGTTTAAGTTACTAAGTTAGTTAAAAATAACCGAACTTTTGCGTTGGCGAGATTTTTCCGAAGGAAAAATCAACTAGCAATTGCGGTTATACATTGTTAGCTACAGTTTTTATTTTTTAATCTCCTTCGCCTTCTGGAACAATCACAAAAGCCCATTCCGCTTCGTCAGGAACTCCATATTTTACCAGAAATTCGCCTCCAAGTCCGCTGACTTGTGATTTTTTGTCCTCGATTTCAAGTCCATAAGTTTCGCCAAACATAAATTTTACACCATTGTTTAATTCAAGCGTGTCTGTGTCTGCCATATTGAAAACTTTGAATTCGTTCGGTTGTATTTTAAGTCTTTCCGAAACTTGAATTTCGTTCGTAGTCTCGTTGAAAATAAACACTTTGTATGTTTTTCCAGTTTTCTCGAATTTAGCTGGAATTATGGAAACTTCATTTCCTTTTTGGATAAAGACGTTACCATGTTCATCTGTCCATCTTTCTTCTTTTTCCATTTCCATTGGATCAAAGCCGTACATAAATTTATTCAACTGTCCATTCGAGCTTTCCAGTCCAACTATGTCCATTAATTGTTCAATATAAACACAAACCATTTCTCGGTCTTCCGTATCTAATTCCAAATAGTTTTTTCTAAATCTTGAAAGTCCAATTCCAATTTGTTCTTGATAATCTTTGTCAGTTGGATTTTCAGATTCCGCAACGTTTTTAAAGTCAGATGCAATTTGGTTTATTTTCTCTGTGAAAATTGGTTGCATTTTTTCATCTGCGATTCCTGGATAATAATTTGGATAGGATTGAGCAATAAATTTTTTCTTTGCAATGAATTCCGCAAACTGCTTATTAGCATTTTCAGGTGTTTTCATTTCAGTTGCTTTTTGTCCGCAAGCAGATAAGGTTAAAAAAAGTATGAAAATTTGGATGTATTTCGTCATTTCTCAAATTGTAGCTAACGGTCTCGGCTATGAGTAGTTGCGTGGGTTAGCGATTAACTTTGCAAGTACACACCAAACTGAAAATCCGCGAGGATTTTCAGAAGTAGGCGAGAACCAGCAATTACTTATAGCCATTGTTGGCAATAGTTTTTATTATTTCTTCTTTAGTTTTAAATGTATTTTGTCTTTCAATTATTTCGTTTTCAATTTCTTCTCTAAACTTTTCGGTTCCTCGAATACTGGCTCTCAAAGAACCAACCATTGAACTATTGATATCTTTTTCAGCCTCTTTTAGTTGGTCATTTAAAGTTTCTAAGTCTAAATCAGCATCTGAAAGATAATAATTCCCATAATAAAACAGCTTTTTGCTCTTATTGTATTCATTAAGTAAACTTGAAAGGCAAGGCGCAAAACTTCCATTTCGTAAATCGAAAATTACAGGCTCATCATCAGGCAAAGAATCTAAAAACTTTATTAATTCGAGATTGTCTGATTCGCAACCAGAAATTCTTCCCCAAACTCTATATTCAAGTGGTTCTGTATTCGTAAGTTTTATTTGCAATCCGTAACTAAAATAATCTTGAATTCTTTCTGTAATGTATAAGCCTTTATAATTGCTTATTGTCTTACTAGTAAGTCGAAAAAACGCATCTAAAACTTTATAATCAATTGTTGATTCTGCATTTCTGATAGGACTTACTGAAGTTAATGAAATAGTGTCATTCCGTTTGTCAATTAGATTAAACCTGAAACCAATTCCGTCTAATACGTCTCTCTGATGTACAACGGAACTATCAAGTCCAATTGCATTAATTTCGTCAAGAAATATTGTTAAATCCTCATTTTCTATTTTATACTCTTTATTGATTAAATTCTTTGAACCTTGAATAAATCCGTCTGTTTTGAAGAGTTTACTATTTTGATGAAGTTCCTTTTTATTTAAATCGATTGAATAAGTAACTGGCGAAAGAAATGCAGGATAAAATTCATATTCAATTTTTTCAATACTCTTTTCCGAATTGCAAGAAAGTATTGACAATAAAAATAAGATGATTAGTAGTCTGTTCAATGTTTGGTTTAAATTATTGCCAACGGTCTTGTATATGGCTCGTAGCGTGTAAATTAGCGATTATTTTCGGATTAAGCACAAGCCAGATTTTTAAATTTTACTATTTATCTTTTTTATTGGAAATCGTCAAATTAAAAAATTTGGCGATTTTCCAAATACACCCAAAACTTTGGTTAAGCAACTGCCCAGCTATGAGCTATATACGTTGTTACCACACGTTTTTATTCCGTTTCATATTTAATCGAACTGTACTTATTTTCATTAGCATAAAAGACCAAAATATTGGTACCTAATTCATCTATTCTTAATTTTTCCACTTTAGATTTTACTTTTCCAGTCCGTTTGAGATGAATGATAGAATCATTTAATTCCCATTCGCAGTTTATATATGTGCCATTATTCCAGCGGATTTTTAATTTGTCAGCATTATTTTCTTTCTCTTGATAAAAGTTAATTTGTCCATCTTTGAATTCCCAATTACCATAAAGATGATTCTTTGTATAGTCAGCAGTGTCATATTTTTGATTAATCTTCATTGTCTTGTATAAATCCCAAGTGAATTCAGGATAACTATTTTCGCCAAATATGGAATAATACTCTTTGTAATCTGCGATTAATTTATCTGTTTTTTCCTCAAATTGTTCTTTGGATAGTAGGTCACTATCAAGAACCTTTTTTAAACTTTTATACTCAATTAATTTATTTACTTTTTCAAGGATGATTTGGTTATTGATTATGTCAATTTTTTCTTCATACTCAGTATCGGATAAAACGCCTTCATTCTTTAGAATTTTCAAGTTTTCCTTTTGTTCATTAATAGATGACTTAATTGGTTTGTTCTGTTTATAATGATTAGTTTTCTGTTCCTTAAAATTTAAATTAAGCGAATTTTCACTATTGCTTTTTACTTTATTAGCACTGTAGATTAACCAAATTGAAATACCCAAGATTATCACGTAACCACTAAGAGCACCACCTAAACCTGCACCTCTTTCTTCTGATGCCATTTGTATAATGGTAATCGTACCAAAAACGATTAAAACAATACCCAATATTATTTTGAAATTTTTCATTCTTTTCTTAGACGTTATTTTTTAAACGATTCCCTAATTTTTCAAATAAGCCATAATACGAATCCTTTTGCAATTTTTGCTCACTAACAATGTTATTAATTATGGGATTATTTAAATAGTAAAGCATCCCATTTTCCCAAGATTTCCAAACAGACTTAGGAATTCTCTCTTTTGTCTTCCATAAATATTCTTCCGCACAGAAATTTAGATAATCGATAATGAGTTTTTCTTCGTTAGATGAAAGCTTAAAATTTTTGTCTAATTCAGATTTATCAACAATTTCTTCAAGCATATCATTGAATTTTAGGTCATATTTAGCGTTAAATTCTGTAAATAATTCCTTGAATAGCTTATCGTTTTCAGTTTTATACTGTCTTATACCTAAGGATAGTGATATTCCTGTGGCGATTACAGCACCTAATACCTCGACTTTTTCTTTAGTCAAATAGAAAAGTCCAATGCCAAGTAGCATTGCGATTAGGTTAATCAGTATTATGTCCAAGTATTTTTTCAAATGTGTGGTAACGGTCTCGGCTATGAACAGTTGCGTGGGTTAGCACGGACTTTTGCAAGTACACTAAAAGCTGGAAATTCCGCAGGAATTTTCAGGATAAGCCTGTAATAGCAATTGTTTATAGCCAATGTTGTGCTTTCGTTATTCTAATTCTTTATTGATGTTATCAATCAATTTTTTAAGATGGTTTTCTAGATATATGTAATGATGTTCATTTAGAGTTTGCGTTACAATAGTGTATAACATAATAGTATTCTCAAATTCGTTATCGTATAATAGACTTAAGTTGCTTCTGTCAGATTGAGGTAAATTGTTAAGCCCCAAGGCCTCCATTTCTCCGATGTTTTGAAATAAAACCGCGAATGAGCCGTCTTTCGTAATAAAGTTCAAGCTTTGTTTTAATAAGACATCGACTGCCTCCTCTTGATATCGTAAATCATCGATAATTGGGCTGATATCAATTAGATTCTGACGTATGCTATCATTAAGTATATTTTTCAAATTGCCAGAGTTCTTAAGCTCAGAAAGGAAACTATCATCATACTTAATCGCAAATGAAAAAATGATGACATCCACAAGTAATTTGGATAAATGCTTTTCAGTCACACTGTCTTTATCAGAACTGATTAATTTAATTAATTCAATCTGTTTTGAATTCAATTTGGTGACGTAATCTTTCATAATCATTACCGAATTCAGATTATTAGTAGCCTCTTTCTTCAGATTTGTCAGGTATTCTTTTTGAAGGTTTCCTATTTTTCGTTGTTCATTCCAGTCATTTATAGCAAGCGCAATTAAAATTCCAATTACAACAAGAACAATTTCGCCAATGGCATAAATCAAATACTTACTGAACTTATTTTCAGAGAGTAGTTTTTGTCTAATCTTTCTAAAGAATTTTATCATTGGTTAGTGGTTTCTGATAATGAAGCACAACGGTCTCGGCTATGAGTAGTTGCGTGGGTTAGCGATTAACTTTGCAAGTACACACCAAACTGAAAATCCGCGAGGATTTTCAGAAGTAGGCGAGAACCAGCAATTACTTATAGCCATTGTTGGCAATAGTTTTTATTATTTCTTCTTTAGTTTTAAATGTATTTTGTCTTTCAATTATTTCGTTTTCAATTTCTTCTCTAAACTTTTCGGTTCCTCGAATACTGGCTCTCAAAGAACCAACCATTGAACTATTGATATCTTTTTCAGCCTCTTTTAGTTGGTCATTTAAAGTTTCTAAGTCTAAATCAGCATCTGAAAGATAATAATTCCCATAATAAAACAGCTTTTTGCTCTTATTGTATTCATTAAGTAAACTTGAAAGGCAAGGCGCAAAACTTCCATTTCGTAAATCGAAAATTACAGGCTCATCATCAGGCAAAGAATCTAAAAACTTTATTAATTCGAGATTGTCTGATTCGCAACCAGAAATTCTTCCCCAAACTCTATATTCAAGTGGTTCTGTATTCGTAAGTTTTATTTGCAATCCGTAACTAAAATAATCTTGAATTCTTTCTGTAATGTATAAGCCTTTATAATTGCTTATTGTCTTACTAGTAAGTCGAAAAAACGCATCTAAAACTTTATAATCAATTGTTGATTCTGCATTTCTGATAGGACTTACTGAAGTTAATGAAATAGTGTCATTCCGTTTGTCAATTAGATTAAACCTGAAACCAATTCCGTCTAATACGTCTCTCTGATGTACAACGGAACTATCAAGTCCAATTGCATTAATTTCGTCAAGAAATATTGTTAAATCCTCATTTTCTATTTTATACTCTTTATTGATTAAATTCTTTGAACCTTGAATAAATCCGTCTGTTTTGAAGAGTTTACTATTTTGATGAAGTTCCTTTTTATTTAAATCGATTGAATAAGTAACTGGCGAAAGAAATGCAGGATAAAATTCATATTCAATTTTTTCAATACTCTTTTCCGAATTGCAAGAAAGTATTGACAATAAAAATAAGATGATTAGTAGTCTGTTCAATGTTTGGTTTAAATTATTGCCAACGGTCTTGTATATGGCTCGTAGCGTGTAAATTAGCGATTATTTTCGGATTAAGCACAAGCCGAATTTTTTAATTTTCTTATTACCTTTTCTTTTCAAGAAGCCAAATTAAAAAATTTGGCAGACTTGCAAATATGCCTTAACTTTGATTAAGCGACTGATTAGCAATGAGCTATACACGTTGTTGGCAACTGGCTTTTTCCGTTAATATTCTTGGACTAAAACTTCAGTCGGAATGTGAAGCTTTTCGCTCAATTTTCTAATCATTCCTAAAGTCAATTTTCGTTTTCGATTAAGAATTTCACTTACTCGACTGGTAAATCCAACGACTTCTGCCAAGTCCTTTTGTTTCATACCCATTTGTTCCATACGGAATTTTATCGCCTCAATTGGGTCTGGCATTCCGATTGGGTAATGTTCGTCTTCGTACTTTTCGATTAATATTGAAAGCACTTCCGCTTCGTCTCCTTCTGGTGTATCTATTTCTGCGTGAAATATTTCCTCCAATCTTTTTAAGGCTTCGTTATAATCCTTTTCTGTTTTAATAGCTTTAATTTCCATACTAAATGTTGTTTGCGTCAATTTTGTCATATTCTTTGTGGGTTCCGATGAATCGGATAAAGACCCATTTTCTTGGAAAGTTGATTTCCACAATCAGTCGATATTTATTTCCACAAATGTTGAATACGACACGACTATTTTTTAGAATGCTTGCTGATGCGTACTGCGATTTTATTTCATTCGGACTATTCCAGTCAGCTTTGGTGGCTTCTCGATACCAAACCATTAATTGTTGCTCACTGTCTGGATTCAGTTCCCAAAATTCCCGTAACGTTCTTTTCGCTATTACTCTCAAAGTATTCTTTTGCCACAAATATAGCAAAAAATTACCAAATTGGTAATGTCGATGGTTTTTTTTAGCTTGTTGCCAACGGTTTTGTGTATGGCTCGTTGCGGAAAATCAGCTATGATTTTCCGCCGTAACCGAAAGATAGCAAATTGCAATGAATTCCGATTAGGAATTCAGCCGCAATGAGCTATACACGTTGTTGTAAAACGTTTTTTGCGTTTAAAATTATGATATCAGCTAATCTTTCAGGGCTCACATTGAGACTTGTTAAATCAATTTCCTGAATACCTTTATTAATTGTTCCGACAATAATTTTATGCTCATTTACTCTTGAACTTTTAGCTTTTAAAATTCCGAGGTCAATTATTTCATGCCAGTTCAACTTCTTTCCGTCATATTCAATTGCCGTTTTAGTTATTCTCATTTTGATTTTATGTTCCATAAAAAAGGCTCGATATATGAAAATAGGAATGATTATTAGGAAAACACCAAAACCCATTAAAACACCATCATCTAAAGTTGAGTTTACAATATCATTATAGTTTACAAAGAAAATATATACAACTGCGAATAACATTAAAACCAAAACAGCCTTATCATATGCAACATTATTTTTAAAAGTCAGATTATGAGTTTTTTCGACTGATTTATATTTTGGATTTCTGCTTTTTGATGGTCTTGTGAATATTCCATCATTTAAGCCTAAAACTTTTTCAACACCATTTGCCATATATTTATCGTCAATTTGGTTCTTTACCTTGACTCTAATTTGTTCCAATTCAGATGAGTCTAAATCGAATGTTGGACAGTGTTCATTAAAATCAGCTATATCATTGGTAAGAGAGCATATCAATCCCTTATGAAAATCTTTTTTTCGATTATTGCAAACTTTACAAAATGTAAGATGATATTCTCTGTTCACTTGATTTGGTCAAAATGTTTTACAACGGTCTTGTATAACCGTCAGTTACGGGTTAAATTAGCGATTATTTTCGGTTTAGCACAGGCTTTAGCAATTCCGAGTGGATTCGGACGTAGTCGAATCCGCCGTAATTGCGGTTATACATTGTTGGCAAATCGTTTTTTATTTTCATAATATTTTAATTCCGATAAATAGAGTAGCAACAATTATAATCAAAAGTCCAAACGAAAATAATTTGTCAGAATCTTTTACGTGAGGATTTTTTGCTCCAAGTCCATCATTTATTTCGTCCGAATATCTCAAAAAGAGAATAAAGTCTCTTTTATGGATGTTTTCACTAATCTTTTTAAAAAGTCGGTCAAAAATCCAATAAACTATTGGAACACAAAATCCGAAGTACATAACCTTATCATTTCTAAATTCAGATTTTGAGTATAAAAATCCAAATATCCTGAATGCTAAAAGTCCGACACAAATCAGCCACACTTTTTTTTCGTTCATCCATTTCTTTTTTCTTGTGTAAAGTATAAAGAAACTAACTCCTAGTGCAATTCCAATTCCAATTATGCTATTATCCAATTCAGTTTATTTTTCTTTTCCGTTAAGTTGCTCTTAAATGTTTGCCAACGGTCTCGGCTATGAGTAGTTGCGTGGGTTAGCGATTAACTTTGCAAGTACACACCAAACTGAAAATCCGCGAGGATTTTCAGAAGTAGGCGAGAACAAGCAATTGCTTATAGCCATTGTTGTACAGCGTTATTTTTTTCTAATTCTAATTTCAATATTCTTTTCAGAGTATTTATTTTGATTTTCTCTAATTTCTTTTGTAATCTTCTCAATTATAGAAGAACCTTTTTTTTCATATTCTTTTTGCTGTTGGTCATTTAACAAAATATTCAATTCGAAAAGTCCAACTCCGCCAGATAGCACAGATAAAAGTAAATTTCCGTTTACTTCATAAAGTACATAATTCCAATCACTTTTTTCTAATTCAGTTAGTTGGTAGTCCCAAAGTTTTTCTTTTTCAATGTCTTTAGGTTTGTTATTTCCATAAGCAACAGAAACCCTTAACGTGTTGTTATTAAAATTCCAATTTTTTAATAGATACTTCGCACAATAATTTGTTGTCGTCCAATATTTTCTTGAAGTCCAACCGTGATTACCTAACCAATAATAAAATTGCCCATTTAATTGTCGGACTGAAACATACGCACCTGGGTCAGATATGGTCGGATGAAAATGGTCAAAAAAGAATATTTCTAAGTGTTCAGGCAAATTTTCAAAAAGCAAATTCAGAGTTTCTATCTCAGGAATTTGCTCAATTTTAATATCGCAAACAACGTGATCAAAATCACTTTTTTCTGTCAAAAGCCCATTAATGTCAAAAGGGTACTTTGTTGATTTTTTAAAAAAGTTAATCATTCTGACGTGAGTTTTTTTAATGCTGTACAACGGTCTCGTGTATGATTTCGTTGCGTGGTTTAAGCACTAAAGTAGCAAATAAATCACAGATAGAAAGTCCGCGAGGACTTTCGTAAGTAAGCCTTTACTAGCAATGAATTATACACATTGTTACAAACAGTTATTATTGTAAAACTCAACTAGTTCCTTTATTTTTTTTCGTTTAAATTTCTTTTTGATTTTCTTAATTATAGATGGACAATCCTTAAAATATTCTAACGCTGCTTTTTTATAATTCGCGACATCCATAAAACTATTACTTCCTAATTTAGTTGCTACTTTATCTGTGTCTTTTTTAGCATAATAATAGGTAACAGATTGATAGCCTAAATTTTCATATAAGTTGCATTCTCCACTTACAACTCTTTTCATCATAGAACCATTCCGTTCACTCATTCGCACAAATTGTTCGGTAATTTTTTCCACTTTCTTTCTGTCTTTATACTCATATTCTATTTTATCCAATTGATTATAAGATAGTTCTTGTGTTGTTTCGTTTTCGAAAACTAATTTTAAATACTTTACTTTACTCGAGTACCTTTTTACACTTAATACAGTTCCGTCCTTTTTAGTAACAGTTATATTTTGTTTTTGTGAAAATGAAATAAAAGTTGAAAATATGAAGATAATTAATAATGCTATTTGTCTCATTTTTTAATTTTTAAAATGGGTATATTTAAATTTAAACTTAATTGTAGGTTTGTTATTCCAGTGTCTGGAATAATTTCAATTACCCCATATCTTAACTGAGTTGACAAAACAAAATCTTTATAGATTCTGTAACCAAATGCTAAATAAACTTTTAAGTCAAAACTATTAATATCCTCTATTTGTTCTGACGTTAATATAAATGAAGGCGTTATTCCTATTCCGAAAACAAATTTTGAAGGCATTTCTGCATTAAAATTAGAAACACCAATGTCAAAATCTAAATAATCGAAAACGAAATCTTGGTTATCCTGAAATCCATATCGACTATATTGAGGTGAAAAATCTAAATGCAAAAAATCATAACCTATATCAATATGTGAATAAATTCCAATTTGAAATCCGTCTAAGCCTTTAAATCTTTTCACACCTTGAGAAACGGTAATTTCGTTTCCGCTAAAGTTTACTTGATTGTCTGGTGCAGCTGGCATAGATTTAGTATAGCCGGCTTTAATTCCAAAGTGATGATTTTGACTAAATAAGTTAAAAGTTAAAATTATTGTTCCTACTGTTAGAATAGTAGTCCTTAAGTTCATACGTTATTTTTTGGTTTTAATTGTTTGTAACGGTCTCGTATAACCGTCAGTTACGGGTTAATAAGCGTTAATTTTCGGTTTGGCACAGACATTAGCAATTCCGGGTGGATTCGGACGTAGTCGAATCCGCCGTAATTGCGGTTATACATTGTTGGCATTAGTTTTTATTATTCATTTACAAATATTGCGTTATATCCACCACCTTTATAATTCCGAATATAAGGTTCAATCGAATTCACGTATTGTTTTTCAGATTCGGTCAATTTTTTTGACTTAAGTCTGTCCAATTCCGCTATTGCTTTTTGTTTTTCTCCAATAATAGTTTGTAAAGTCAAATAACCAATATATTCCATTAAATTTTTTTCGTTTTCATAACGGATTTTTGGACTTTGTTCAAATGCTGTTTTATATAAATCCATTGCATGATTTAGTTTGTCCATTTTTTCCAGCGTCATTCCTTTCAAAGTCAAAATAGAGTTAGTTTTTTGCATTTCTGTTGGTACAGATTCTAAAATACCTAAAGCTAATTCGGGCTGTTTATTCCACCAATATGTTTTTACCAGACTTTCATAAGTCGGAATATCAGTTGGGTCAATTTCAAGAGCTTTCTTAAAGTAAACAATTGCGCTGTCCGTTTTATTCTGCATTTGAAATTCAATTCCCTTTTCTTGGTATTCGATAACCAATGGATTCGGCTTATTTTTCTCGTTCTTACAAGAAATGAGAATGACCAAAATCGATATGTAGATTGCTTTTTTCAAATTAATGCCAACGGTCTCGTATAACCGTCAGTTACGGGTTAAATTAGCGATTATTTTCGGTTTAGCACAGATGTTAGCAATTCCGAGTGGATTCGGACGTAGTCGAATCCGCCGTAATTGCGGTTATACATTGTTGGCAAGTCGTTTTTTACCATATTACTTCGCACACTAAATAATTCCAAATCAGTATTCTTACTTTTACACTTCCGATTGTTGGTGTTACAGAATATTGATAAATTCCGTCTTGAACTATATTCCAATTGTCAATTGGAATTCCGTCTTGAGTTAGATACATATTTTGCATTGCTCGACTTCCAATTTCTGGTGCTTTTTGTAATTCCGTTACTGCAAAGAATGAATTTAATTCATCCTCTGATAATGTGTCGATAGGAACAAAAGCTATGTGTTCAGGTTTTTCCCATTGTCGGTCGCTATTCTCAAATTTTACGTGTCCATAAGCTAATTTTAATATCACATTTTCAATTCTTTCAGGTTCGATTTTAAAATGTGATTTTCCATTTTCATTTACAAAAGCATCGTCTAATCTAGCTTTTAGTTTTGTTTTCCGTTTTAGAGTTTTTACGATACTTTCTCGAGAAAGCTTGTCCAAATCTGTTGTGCCAGAAATCAGGCATTCAATCAAACACGCAAAGTATTCTTCGTCTAGTGAAAATCCATTGTTGCAATCCAAACAACTGGGTACGACTGGAAGATTTTCAGGATATGGTTTTTCGAGAAGAATTTTTGATGGAACGTGGTCTCTCGTGTCTGGATATTTTCCACAATATGCACATTGAGTGTCCAATCTACTATCACTAAATGTTTTTATTTGTCTCAATTCTAATTGAATTTCGGATTTCCTTAAATGCTTGCCAACGGTTTTGTGTATGGCTCGTTGCGGAAAATCAGCTATGATTTTCCGCCGTAACCTAAAGATAGCAAATTGCAATGAATTCCGATTAGGAATTCAGCCGCAATGAGCTATACACGGTGTTCTACGCAGTTTTTTTGCTCAATATAATGTTGGGTCAGTTATATAAATTTCTTTTCCGCCAAAACTTAAATCTCTGTAAAACATATATTTTGGGTCGATAAAATCAATCTTTATTTCTCTAAAGGCTTTCTTTAAAATCCGTCTGCATTTTTGGTAATCCTTGTCAAACATACGTTCCCAAAATCCCATATCGACTTTCATACTCCTTAATCGACCGTTCTTATTAAAAGTCAGCCGATATTCATCAAAACAATCTAATTCGGTCGAATTAGGAATTAATCTATTCAATTCGGATTCCAAATAATAATCTATCGTGTCTTTTATGGTTTTTTGGTATTCGCGAATTGGTTTGCTTTTTTCCCACCATTCGAGTTGTTTTTGGGATAGTTTGTACATATTAATCCAGCCGTCGATAATATAAGATTCTCCTTTGGGAAGTTTGTCTGTAAATTCATCAAATACCACTTTTAACTGAAAAGTATTGGCAATCGTGTCTTTAAGTTTTTTTATTTTTGAGACATATGGCACACTATCATTTTGGTTATGGGCACAAGTGAAGGTTGCATCGGAAATATCGTCGCCAACCTTGTGCTTAAATTTTATAATTCCGCAATCCAACCAATTAAAATTCCAATCAGTTATTAAACTATCGGTTGGTATTTTATGGGATTTAAAAGCCAACATAAATTGTCCGATTTTGGAAGCATCAACTTCTGGAATCATAATTTTCTCAAACACATAATTTTTCGGTTTGTTGTCTCTGCCGTAATCAGTTTTGACTTCTTTGGTTTCTTGTATGAAGTTAACTATTTGACCTTTGAAATTTTTTGCATCATCGCTGTATAATTCGATTACCTGTCCTGACTTTATATATCTAAAATGATAACTGTTTTCTGATTGTTCTACAGGTAGAAGGTCAAAATAATATTCCGCTTGTCTGTTATCCGATAAATATCGTAAACCAATCTCATCGTTCAAATCTTTTCGCATCAATTCATTTTGCCCGAATGCAAAAAAATTCGTGAAAATTAATAATATTAATATGTATAACGATGTTTTTTTCAAAATTGCGTAGAACGGATTAGGCTATGCTTTCGTTACGGTGAAAATACGCGAGTATTTTCGCTCGTTGCATCAAATATAGCAAAAAGGCAGGAATTTTCGAATAGAAAATTCCGCCGTAATGAAATATAGCCGATGTTAGCTACTGTAGCTTTAGCTTTTTAGTCAGTCTTGTCAATTATATTTTTAATTTATGTTTTTAAGCTATATTTCGGATGCTATTTTATCAGCCTAAAATTTTAGTTCAATTTTTAATTATTTTTCTAATTTTTCCAACAGTTATTTATTCCTTTTTTTTTGGCTTAGCATTTTAATCCCATTATTCTTGTTATACTCCAATTTTTATTCTTGAGTTAGTATTTCTGTACAGCTATTTATTCGCCAGTTTATTTTTCAGGTTTCGCATATCAAATGAACAGTTTGAAATTAACCTTTTCAATTTGTTTTGAAAGTAGTTTTATCAAATCAGTTTTTATTCAAGCGTTGAGAATCAAATCCATAATGTTGATTTGTATTCTGAGCATGAAATTGAGTTGAATTTTGGTTTGAACTTCAAATTATCGATTCCAATTTTTGTTCATTCCGAAATTTTTGTGGCTATTGTAGCTAACGGTCTCGGCTATGAGTAGTTGCGTGGGTTAGCAAGTAACTTTGCAAGTACACACCAAGTTGGAAATTCCTTCGGAATTTCCAAAGTAGGCGAGAACAAGCAATTACTTATAGCCATTGTTGGGTGTAGTTATTATTTATTCAGAGATTTTAAAAACTCATCTGCTGTCATTACAGGTAATAATGATTTTTTAAAGTCCTTTCCGTTTCTTGTTATTATAATTTCACATTCTGATTCGGTCGCACTGAAATATTGCAATGCATCTTCAAAGTCTTTTATCGAAGAATTAAGTCCCTTTTCAATCGTTTGTTCGTCGAGAGAGCATATTTCACAGATTATCTTAAATTTTCGAAGTTTTTCTCTTGCAATTTTCTCGTTCTCAAATTTTGCTATAAAATAGTTTACTGTTGCAAAAGAAATAGGCGAAACAACCATTGTC